>JADYYK010000265.1 GCA_020853705.1 Deltaproteobacteria bacterium | reverse complement strand
AGGAGCACCTCGCGGTGGGCGCGGTGCTGGCCGCGTTCGTGGTGCTGCTCTTCCTCGCCAACGTGCGCAGCACCATCATCGCCGGCTTCGCCATCCCGATCTCCATCATCGGCACCTTCTTCCTGATGTGGATCTACGGCTTCACCATGAACAACATCACGCTGCTGGCGCTGGCGCTGGCGGTCGGCATCGTGATCGACGACGCCATCGTCGTGCTGGAGAACATCCACCGCTTCATCACCGAGAAGGGCATGGCGCCCGAGCTCGCCGCGGTCGAGGCCACCAAGGAGATCGGCCTGCCGGTGCTGGCGACCACGCTGTCGCTGATCGCGGTCTTCGTGCCGGTGTCGTTCATGGACGGCATCGTGGGCCGCTTTCTGCAGAGCTTCGGCCTCACCATGGCCTTCGCCATCGCCATCTCGATGCTGGTCAGCTTCACCCTGACCCCGATGCTGGCGGCGCGCTGGCTCAAGGCCCACCCGCCCAAGGTCGGCCCCGACGGCGTGCCCCACGTGGTCAAGCCGGCGCGCCTGGAGCGCGTGGTCAACTGGTTCTACCACCCCATCGAGCGCGCCTACGTGCGCATGCTGCGCTGGGTGATGCGCCACCGCTGGGTCGTCGTGGTCGCCTCGGTGGCCACGCTGGCCTCGCTGGGCCCGCTGTTCAAGATGGTCAAGAAGGGCTTCCTGCCGCCCAACGACGAGGCCCAGTACGAGGTCAACCTGCGCGCCCCCGAGGGCACCAGCCTGGAGCAGACCTCGCTGTACGCCGAGCGGCTGGCGCGTGATCTGCGCGCACAGCCCGAGGTGCTGACCACGCTGGTCACCATCGGCGACAACAACGCCAAGACCCCCAACCTGGCCAAGCTGTACGTGCGCCTGGTGCACCCCAAGGCGCGCAAGCTCAACCAGGAAGAGCTGATGGCGCGCGCGCGCACCGAGATCCTGCCCAGGCAGCCCAAGCTGCTGCAGCTCGACGTCTCGGAGGTCTCGGCCTTCGAGGGTGGTGGCAAGTTCGCCGCCGTCATGTTCGACCTGTCGGGGCCCGACCTCGAGCAGCTCGCCAGGTACGCTGACCAGGCCAAGGCCGCGCTGATGAAGATCCCGGGCGCGGTCGACGTGTCGACCTCGTTCGTCGGCGGCAAGCCCGAGCTGGCGGTCAGCATCAACCGCGAGAAGGCGGCCACGCTGGGCGTCTCGGTGGCCGACATCGCCACCACGCTGCGCACCCTGGTCGCGGGCGGCAAGGTGTCGACCTACGAGGAGGGCGGCGAGCAGTACGAGGTCCACCTGCGCGCCGACGCACAGTACCGCGCCGACATCGGGGGCCTGGGCATGATGACGGTGCCCTCGATGACGCTGGGCTCGGTGCCGCTGAGCGAGGTCGTCACCATCGATCCGGGCACCGGCCCGGCCGAGATCAACCGCCTCAACCGCCGCCGCGACATCATGATCATGGCCAACCTGACCCCGGGCGCGTCGGAGGGCGAGGTCGCGGCCAAGTTCGAGACCGCGCTGGCGGGGCTGAACATGCCGGCGTCGTACAAGGCCATCCCGGTCGGCCGCAGCAAGGAGATGGCCAAGGCGGGGCAGTCCTTCATGCTGGCCTTCCTGCTGTCGTTCATCTTCATGTACCTGGTGCTGGCGGCGCAGTTCGAGTCGTGGCTGCACCCGATCACGATCCTCCTGACCTTGCCGCTGACCTTGCCGTTCGCGCTGATGTCGCTGGTCTTGCTCGGGCAGTCGATCAACATCTTCTCGGCGCTCGGCCTGCTGGTGCTGTTCGGCGTGGTGAAGAAGAACGCCATCCTGCAGATCGACCACACCAACGGGCTGCGCGAGCGCGGCATGAACCGGGCCGACGCCATCATCCAGGCCAACCGCGATCGACTGCGGCCCATCCTGATGACCACGCTGGCCTTCGTGGCCGGCATGCTGCCGCTGGCCTTCGCGACCGGCATCGGCGCCGGCTTCAACCAGGCCACCGCCGGCGTCGTGGTCGGCGGCCAGACCCTGTCGCTGCTCCTGACCCTGCTGGCGACCCCGGTGGCGTACTCGCTGTTCGACGACGCCTCGGTGTGGCTGGGCCGCGTGGTCCTGCGCAAGAAGCCCAAGCCGGTCGTCAGCGCCGACCCCGCTGTCGAACCCACCGCAGCGGTATAGTCGCGGAGGGCCCCATGATCAGGATGCGCCAGCTCAGGAAGGTCTACCGCGCCGGGCTGGTGGAGACCGAGGCGCTCGCCAACTTCAACATCGAGGTCGAGACCGGCGAGTTCCTGGCCATCATGGGGCCCTCGGGCTCGGGCAAGACCACCTTCTTGAACGTCGCCGGCCTGCTCGACACCTTCGAGGGTGGTGAGTACATCCTCGACGGCGAGGACGTGCGCGGCCTCGGCGACACCCGGCTGTCGGCGGTGCGCAACCGCAAGGTCGGCTTCGTGTTCCAGAGCTTCAACCTGATGCCCGACCTCGACGTGTTCGACAACGTCGAGGTCCCGCTGCGCTACCGCGGCATGCCCGCCAGCGAGCGCCGCGCGCGGGTCGAGCACGTGCTGTCGCAGGTCGGGCTGACCGCGCGCATGCGCCACCTGCCGGCGCAGCTGTCGGGCGGGCAGCAGCAGCGCGTGGCCATCGCGCGCGCGCTGGTGGGCCGGCCGCAGCTGCTGCTGGCCGACGAGCCGACCGGCAACCTCGACACCCACACCGCGCGCCAGATCATGGAGCTCCTGACCGACATCAACGCGGGCGGGACCACCATCGTGATGGTGACGCACGCGCCCGAGCTGGCGGCGCGGGCCCACCGCAAGCTGCACATCCTCGACGGCAAGGCCATCGACCCCCGCGCGCCCGAGCCTCTTGCGCGCGTGAGGACCCGCCGGTGATCCTGGCTTTCCACCTGCGCGTGGCCTGGCGCAGCCTGAGCCGCACGCCGTGGTTCTCGCTGGCCATGGTCGGCAGCATGGCGGTGGGCGCGGCGGTGTGGATCATCGCGCGCACCACGGTGGTGGCGCAGGGTGCGCTGTCGCTGCCCGGGCGGCCGGTGTTCCACGCCGGCCTCGACCGCGTCGGGCCCGACCTCAGCGAGGGTGACCTGCGCAACGTGCAGGCCTTCACCTCGGCGCTGGTGTCGTGGACCGACGCCGAGGCGCTGCTGGCGCGCGCGCCTGGTGCGGCCACCATGACCTGGGCCTCGCGCGCGGTCATCGCGGCGCACGGTCACCCGGCGGCGGCGCTGGAGACGCGGGCCTGCTCGCGCGCGTTCTTCGCGCTGTTCGGATTTCGCTTCAGCCAGGGCGGGCCCTGGAGCGCAGCGGCCGACCGGCCCGGGGCCGTGCAGCCGGGCGCGCCCGACAGCGAGGCCGACGCCCTGCCCCCGGTGGTGCTCGACGCGCGCACCGCAGGGCGGCTGCTGGGCGCCAGCGCGGTCGGGCGCACGGTCTCGGTCGGGGGTCGCGACTTCCGCGTCGTCGGCGTGCTGGAGCCGTACCAGCGCATGAAGATCTACGACCTCAAGTTCATCGTGCAGACGCGCCCCGACGAGGTCTACCTGCCGGTGCACGAGGCCGCCGGGCTCGGCTTGTGGCCCGAGATCGTGGTGGCCGGGGCGCCCCACGGCGGCAGCATGGCCGACCTGATGGCGTCCGACGACCACTGGGTGCACGTCTGGCTCGAGCTGCCCGACGCCGCGGCGCGCACCACCTACCAGCGCGCGGTGGCCAGCTGGATCAGCACGCTGCCAGAGCGCCGCCCCGCCATCGCGACCCTGCGCCTGCGCAGCGCCGACCACTGGCAGCGCGAGAACTTCCGCACCTTCAGCGGCTACCAGCTGTTCTACCTGTTCGGGACCCTGCTGTTCGCTGCCTGCGTGCTCAACCTGATCCGGCTCCTCTTGGCCAAGTTCAGCTCGCGCGCGCACCTGGTCGGCGTGCACCGCGCGCTGGGCGCCAGCAAGCGCTCGGTGTTCTTGCAGCACCTCATCGAGGCCGAGCTGGTGGGCCTGGGCGCCGGCGTGCTGGGGCTGGGGCTGTCGCTGCTCGGCTTCTCGGTGATCAACCAGCTCATCCTCGATCGCCCCGTCGTCTTCCTGCTCGATCTCGAGGGCGCGCTGGTGCTGCTGGGCGCGGCCACCGCGGCCGGCCTGGTCGCGGGGGTCTACCCGGCGTGGCGGACCTCGAACCTGGTGCCCGCCGTGTTCCTGAGGCAGGGCTGAGGCGCGGCAGGCCATGACGGGACGACCAGACTTCGAGATCGGCCCCACGCTGCGTGCGATCCAGCACAAGCGCGCCGCCTTCGTGACCTTGGTGCTGGAGGTCGCCTGCGGCCTCGCGGTGGTCGTCAACGTGCTCCTGCTGGGCGACTGGCTGCGACGCGGCACCCACGACGACCTCGGGCTGGCGCTCGATCGCACCGTGCTGGTGACGGCGCGCGCGGCGGGCCCGGTCGCCGCCGATCAGGGCGCGCGCGAGCTGGCGGCGCTGCGGGCGCTGCCCGAGGTCACGGCGGCGGCTCAGGTGGGCGATCTGCCGCTGGGACGCTGGCGCCTGCCCGAGCAGGCCTTCAGCGGGGCGCGCAAGACGCCGGCCGTGGTCTGGGTCCTGCGCGGGGGCGCCCAGGTCGGGGCGGGTCTGGGGCTGCCCATCACCGGCCGCGACCTCACCGAGGCCGACCTCGCCGAGGCCAGCAGCCACCCCCGGGCCCTCATCACCTGGGCCCTGGCGCGCGAGCTCTACGGTGACGCCGACCCGGTGGGACAGCGCTTCGCGACCAGCCACTCCGCGTCGGTCGAGGTCGTCGGCGTGCTGCCGCGCTACTCCGCGCTGCCCCACCTGGCGCCGCGCGCCGACCAGGTCGCCATCCTGGCCACCGGCGTCGGCCTGTCGCCGGCGCACTATGTCGTCAGCACGCGCCCCGGGACCTCGGCCCGCCACGGCCTGGCCGCGGTGCGCAGCGCGCTGGCGGCGGGCAGCCCGCCCGGCGCGCGGCTGTTCGAGGTGCGCACGCTGCGCCAGGAGCGCGAGCTGTTCACGCGCACCGCGCGCGGCGGCTCCTGGGTGTTCGCGTTCATCATCGTGGTGGTGCTCAAGCTGGCGCTGATCGGGTCGCTGGCGATGTCGTCGTTCCTGGTCAGCGAGCGCACCCGCCAGATCGGGATCCGGCGCGCGCTGGGGGCGCGGCGCATCGACATCGTGCGCTACTTCCTGGTCGAGAACTGGCTGGTGACGACGATCGGCCTCATCGCCGGCGTGGCGCTGACGGTGGTGGTCAACTACTTCGTGCGCACCATCGCGCCCGAGGTGGTGCTGCAGTGGCGCTACGTGCTGTATGGCGCGCTGGCCTTCTGGGTCACCGGCCTCGGCGCCGCGCTGGTCCCCGCGCTGCGCGCCGCGCAGACATCCCCCTCGGTGGCGTCACGAACGGTATGATGCCGGCGGTCCGGCCATGCTGAAGGTCCTCATCGTCGATGATCAGCCCGCGGTGTGTACCGCGCTGCGCGTGCTGTTCGAGCTGCACGGCATGCAGTCGCTGGTGTCGCACCGGGCCGACGAGGTGCTCGACCTGATCGCGCACGAGGACATCGGCGTGGTCGTGCAGGACATGAACTTCTCGCAGGACAAGACCTCGGGCCAGGAGGGCATCGAGCTGTACCGCGCCATCAAGCGGCTGGATCCCGACCTCCCGGTGCTGCTGATGACGGCGTGGACCTCGCTGGAGACCGCGGTCGGCCTGGTCAAGGAGGGCGCCGCCGACTACATCGCCAAGCCCTGGGACGACCAGAAGCTGGTGCGCGCGGTGCAGAACCTCCTGCGCATGCGCGAGCTCGAGCAGGAGAACACCCGTCTGCGCGCGCGCAGCGCCCGGGCCCGGCGCGCCCTGGCCGAGCGCTACGACATGTGCGGGTTGACCTACGCCAGCGAGGCCATGCACTCGGTGGTGTCGCTGGCGGTCAACGTGGCACCCTCGGACGCGCCGGTGCTGATCACGGGGCCCAACGGTTCGGGCAAGGAGAAGCTGGCCGAGATCATCCAGGCCAACTCGCGGCGGCGCGACAAGCCCTTCGTGCGCGTCAACGCCGGCGGCCTGCCCGACGATCTGCTGGAGGCCGAGCTGTTCGGCGCCGAGGCTGGCGCCTACACCGGCGCGACCAAGCTGCGCGTGGGCCGCTTCGAGGCCGCGGCGGGCGGCACCCTGTTCCTCGACGAGCTCGGCAACCTGTCGCCCAGCGGCCAGGTCAAGCTGCTGCGCGTGCTGCAGACCGGCGAGTTCGAGCGCCTGGGGTCGAGCCAGACTCGCAAGGTCGACGTGCGCATCATCAGCGCCACCAACGCGAATCTGCAGAAGGCCATCGCGGCAGGGACCTTCCGCGAGGATCTGTACTTCCGCCTGAACGTGATCGAGCTCTATGTGCCGCCGCTGTCGGAGCGCATCGACGACATCGTGCTGCTGGCGGAGGAGTTCCTGCGCGGCTTCGCCACCGGGGCGCTCTTGCCGACGCTGTCGGAAGACAGCCGCGCCGCGCTGCTGGCCTACGACTGGCCGGGCAACGTGCGCGAGCTGATGAACCGCATCCAGCGCGCCACCCTGGTCTGTCAGGGCGGCGTCATCACGCCGGGGGACCTCGGCCTGGGGCCGGGCGGCACCCCGGGGCGCAGCGGGTCGCAGCCCGCGCAGGCGGCGCCGGCGGCGGCACCCGAGCGAGCGCTGGCCTCCGCCCCCGCCAGCGCCAGCGCCAGCGGCAACGAGCCCGAGCGTGACGCCATCGAGGACGCCCTGGTGCGCGCCAAGGGTGTGGTCGCCAAGGCCGCCGCCGAGCTGGGCATGAGCCGGCAGGCGCTGTATCGCCGCATGGAGAAGCTGGGCATCGTGCTCGAGCGCCGGCCGCGGCCGTGACCGCGCCGCGCCTGCCCCTGGCGTCGCGCTTCGCGCTGCTGGTGCTGCTGGTGGTGGCGGCCACCGTGGTGGTGGCGTTCGCCCTGGCCGAGACGCTGGACTCGCGCGCCACCGCGGCGGGGCTGGCGGTGGCGGCCGGCGTCGTGCTGGCCTGGGTGCTGGCGCGGCCGCTGCTGGGGCCGGTGCGCGCCACCGCGCAGGCGCTGTCGGACGGCATGATGTCGCTGGCCGAGAAGGACTACACCTTCCGCCTGTCGGCCACGCGCGGCGACGAGATCGGCCAGCTGATGGCGCGCTTCAACGCCCTGGGCGATCGCCTGCGCGCCGAGCACAACGACGGCTTCCAGACCCAGCTCCTGCTCGAGACCGTGGTCGAGGCGGCGCCCATCGCCATGGTGCTGTGCACCGAGGCCAACCGCATCGAGTTCGCCAACGGGATCGCGCGCACCCTGCTGGCGGGCGACGCCCCGGGGCGCAACCTCGACGGGCGCGACTTCGGCGAGGTGCTGGCGGCGGCGGCGCCCGGGCTGCGCGCCGCGGTCGAGGGCCCCAGCGACACCATCTGCACCATCCAGATCGGCGGCGGCGAGGAGACCCTGCACGTATCGCGGCGCTACTTCCAGATCTCGACCCAGCAGCACACCCTGCACCTGCTCAAGCCGCTGACCCGCGAGATGGCGCGCCAGGAGGCCGAGGTCTGGAAGAAGGCCATCCGCGTCATCAGCCACGAGCTCAACAACTCGCTGGCGCCGATCCAGTCGCTGGTGCACTCGGCGCGCCTGATCTCGCAGAGCCCCGAGCACACCGGCAAGCTCGGCGGCGTGTTCGACGTCATCGAGGAGCGCGCCGGCCACCTGCACCGCTTCCTCGACGGCTACGCCCGCCTGGCCAAGCTGCCCGCGCCGCGCGCGCGCGCGGTGCCCTGGGGGCCGTTCCTCGAGCAGGTGCGCGCGCTGTACCCGTTCGAGCTCGGCGGTCAGCTGCCCGGGGCGCCGGGCTGGTTCGACCCCGAGCAGCTGTCGCAGGTCGTCATCAACCTGCTCAAGAACGCGGTCGAGTCAGGCAGCCCCCCGGGCGAGCTGCGCGTCACCATCCAGGGCGAGGACGACGGCAGCACCGAGCTGTGCGTACTCGACCGCGGCAAGGGCATGGACGACGAGACCCTGGCCAAGGCGCTGCTGCCGTTCTACTCGACCAAGAAGGCCGGCAACGGCCTCGGCCTGCCGCTGTGTCGCGAGATCGTCGACGCCCACGGCGGCAAGCTGTCCCTGGCCCCGCGCGAAGGCGGCGGTCTGGTGGTGCGCTGCTGGCTGCCCGGCCCCGGCCCCGACGTCACCGCCGGCATGGGCTGAGCTGCGGGTTTCGGACCAGACCTGATAGTCTTGCGCTGCGCACAGGACAAGGGAGAGCGGCGATGAGGTGCTGGGGATGGCTCGTGCTGGCGGCTGGGCTCGCGACGACCGGGATGGGGTGCAAGGGCGGTGGCGGTGGCGGCTCCGGCGGGGCCAGGACCCGGGAGTCGACCGTGGTGCTGAAGCGCCTGTATCAGGGCGCCAAGCAGTACTTCACCGAGAATGGGGCCGTCCCCACCACCCCCGGGCCTCTCACCCCGGCGGCCACGGCGTGCAACGGCGGCGCGCAGGTGAAGCACGCCCCCGACGCCGCGCTGTGGGCGGGGTCACCGTGGGTCGAGCTCAACTTCACGATGGACGACCCTCACTACTACTCGTATCAGTACGAGGGCTCGGTCTCCGGGATCACGCTGACCGCGGTGGGTGACCTCGATTGTGACGGGACGCCCTCGACGTTCACGCTGAAGGCGCAGATCGACAGCGGCCAGCTGTCGGCGCCGACCATCATCGAGGATCGACCGAACGAGTAGCACCCGGGGCATGGACGACGCCACGGCCGCCTGGCGCGCGGCAGGCGCCGCTGGCTTCAGCACGAGGTGATCACGGTCAAGTCCGGGCTGGCGTCGCCGCCTACCGTGGGCACATGAGCCCTCCTGCCCTGCCCGAGCTGCCGATCCGCTACTTCGAGGCCAGCGCCATGATGGCGGTGTTCCCGGCGCCGCTGGCCGAGCTGGAGCGGAGGACGCCGGCGGGGCTCGAGGTGGTGCCGCTGTGGCCGGGGCGGGCGCCGCTGGTGATCTCGTGCTTCGACTACCTGAGCTCGACCGCGGGCGCCTACGGCGAGATCGGCGTGTCGTGGCCGGTGGTGACGCAGCGCCGTCTGCGGGTGCCGGTGCTGCCGCTGCTGTTCGAGACCCGCTGGCCCACGCTGGGCTTCTGGGTGCACCGACTGCCGGTGACCACCGACCTGGCGCTGCGCGCCGGGCGCACGCTGTGGGGCTATCCCAAGACGCTGGCGCAGATCGACTATGACTGGCGCCAGGCGCACCGGCGCTGCCGCTGGAGCGAGGACGGCGCCGAGGTGCTGACGCTGACCCTCGACACCCGGATGCCAGCGCGGCCCGAGCGCTTCCCGGTGGTGACCTACTCGCAGCTCGGCGCCGAGCTGCTGCGGACGCGGATCCAGGTCGACGCCGTGGGCCTGCGCCGGCGCGCGCACGGCGCCGCCGCGCTGACGCTGGGCCCGCACCCGGCGGGGCGCGAGCTGGCCAGCCTGGGGCTCGACCGCGCCGAGGCGATGCAGGTGCGCTGGTATCCGACCTGGCGCGCCGAGCTGCCCAGGGCGGAGTGGCGCACCCCGGCCCAGGGGTCCGCGGCAGCTCCGGCAGCGCGCGGGGCAGCGTGAGCGACGGCCCGCTGGCGGTCGACTACACGCCGGTGGGGCCGGGGGCGGCGCGGCTCCGCGCCATCGTGCGCCGCGCGCGCGGCTTCGCCGACCGCCACCTGCGCCCGGTGGCCCTCGGCCTGGAGCGTCGCCTGGAGCGCGAGCACGACCACTTCCCGTGGGACGTGGTGCGCGCCGGCGCCGACGACGGCTGGCTCGGCGGCGTGGTCCCGAGCGCCTGGGGTGGCCAGGGCCTGGGCATCGTCGACATGAGCGTGGCCATGGAGGAGCTGTGCGCCGGCGACGCCGGCCTGGCCAACATCTTCGGCGCTCACGCGCTCGGCATGTTGCCGCTGCTGCTGGGCGGCCAGCTCGACCTGGCGCGCCGGGTGCTCGGCGAGGTCACCGCGGCGGCGCGCGGGCCGGCGCCGCAGCTGTGCGCCTTCGCCATCACCGAGCCGGGCGGCGGCTCCGACGTCGAGGAGGCCGACGGCCTGGCGCGCGGCGCGGTGCATAGCCACGCCGTGCGCGGCCTGGACGGCTACCGCCTGCACGGCCGCAAGGTCTTCATCTCCAACGGCAACGTGGCCGAGTGGGTGGTCGTGTTCGTGGCCGTCGAGCGCCAGCGGCCGCTGCCGTCGTGGACCGCCTTCGTGGTGCGCCGCGGCACGCCGGGCATGTCGTGCCCGCGCCTGGAACGCAAGCTCGGCCAGCGCGCCTGCCCCGCCGCGGAGCTGCTGTGGGACGACGCCGTGGTACCGGCGGCGCAGCGCATCGGCGCCGAGGGCTCGGGCTGGGAGCTGTCGCGCCGGGTGCTGGCGATCTCGCGCGGGCCAGTGGGCGCCATCGCGACCGGCCTAGCCCGCGAGGCGTTCACCGTGGCGCTGCAGGCCACGCGGGGCCGCCGCGAGCCCTGGATGGAGGACGCCCTGGCGCGCATGGCGGTGTCGATCCGCGTCGCGCGCGCCGCCTACCTCGAGGCCGCCCAGCACGCCGACGAGGTGCTGCTGCCGGGGCCGCTCGCGCAGCGCGCGCTGGCGCTGGCCCCTGGGCCGCTCGGGCTGGGTGGCCGGCTGCTGGGTGCGGCGCTGGCGCGGCGCGAGCGCGCGCCCGAGACCGCGGCAGCCTGGGCGCGCCAGGTCGTGCTGGGCGCCACCGCCAAGCTCACGGGCAGCGACGCCGCGATGGCGGCGGCCACCGTCGCGCTGGACCTGGTGCCGCCCGGCGCCGGTGTGCTGCGGGCCCGGGCCGAGAAGGCCTTCCGCGACGCCAAGCTGACGCAGATCTACGAGGGCACCAACCAGATCAACCTGCGCGCCATCGCGCACGAGGGTTGGCCGGGGGGCTGACCAGGGGTGATCTGGTGGTCAAGCTGGGCGAGGTGATGGTGCCGGCCCGGAGCGGCGACTACACCGGGAACTCGCTGCGCACGCTGGCGCGCATGGCGCGCTCGTAGGCGGCCGGCACCAGGCGCGACAGCCAGTAGGCGGCCTTGCCCACCGGCGACAGCACCAGCAGGCGCTGGCGCCGCGCCACCGCGGCGGCGACCTCGGCCGCGACCTCATCCGGCGTCGCCAGCTTGCCGACCGCGGCCTTGAGCTGCCCCGCGGGCCCGCCGTCGCCCGCCAGCGCGTGCCGATCGATCCCGGTGTCGGTGAACGACGGGCACACCAGCAGCACCGCGACGCCCTGGCTGGCGACCTCGGCGCGCAGCGAGTCGAAGAAGCCGTGCAGCGCGTGCTTGCTGGCGGCGTAGCCGGTGCGCCCGATCAGCGGCGCGAAGCCGGCCACGCTGGACACCGCGACCACGACGCCGCGGCGCTCGAGCAGGCTGTCCAGCGCGGCGCGGGTGCAGTGCACGGCGCCGAAGAAGTTGACGTCCATGACCCGGTGCAGCACCGCCGGGGTGGTGTCGACCAGCAGGCTGCGATGGCTGATGCCGGCGTTGTTGATCAGCACGTCCACGCCGCCCAAGCGCCTGCGCACCGCGGCGATGGCGGCCTCGCAGGCCGCGACGTCACACACGTCGCAGACCTCGGCCATGGCGCTGTGGCCGGCCGCGCGCAGCGCCTCCAGGGCCCGCTGCAGCGCCTCGGCGTCGCGATCGAGCAGCGCCACCTCGGCCCCGTCGCGCGCGAAGCGCCAGGCCAGCGCCAGGCCGATCCCGCCCGCGGCCCCGGTGATCACCACGACCTTGCGGGTCGACGCTGGCGCGGGGCCCGGCCGCGACGTGGCCGCGGGCGCCGGCCGCGCCGGCCTGCCCCGGCGCGCGCGCGCGGCGGCGCCCTGCTGGTACAGCGCGAACACCTGGCGCGTGGTCTTGCGCGGCCTGAAGCCGAGCTCGTCGGCCAGCTTGCGGCTCGACAGCACCGGCCGGTAGCGCAGGAAGTCGACCTGCTCGGGGCCGTACTGGGTCAGGCCGCGCCGCTGCAGCACGGCCAGGCCGCGGCGCACGAGGTCGGCGGGCAGCGGCACGAAGCGCTTGCCCAGCGCGGCCGCGATCTCGCGCAGGGTCATCACGCCCTCCCCGGTCAGGTTGTAGACGCCGGTGGCCTCGCCGCGCACCGCCGCGGCCAGGCAGGCCACCACGTCCTCGTCCCACACCAGGCAGAACGGCGACGACGCCTCGCGCAGCCCGAGGATGACCGGCTGCTCGAACAGATCGGTGATCTGGTTGTGGGTATCCGGGCCGAGCACCGTGGACAGCCGCAGCACCAGCTGGCCGAGCTCTGGGTGCGCGCCGCGGTAGTCCGCCAGCAGCGCCTCGACCTGGCGCTTGTGGTCGGCGTAGGCGAACGCGGGGTGGCCGCGCAGGGGGGCATCCTCGGTCAGCAGCGCGGCGTTGTCAGCGTGGTAGCCGTAGGCGGCCCCGCTGCTGGTCACCACCAGGTGGCGCACGCCGTGGGCCACCGCGGCCTCGAGCAGGTTGCGCGTACCCAGGACGTCGACCTCGTACTGCTGCTGCCGGGTGCAGCCGCGCGTCGGCGTCACGATCGACGCCAGGTGGACCACGCGATCGATCTGGTGCCGCGCCAGCAGCGCGCCCAGCTCGGGCGCGCGGATGTCGAGCGTCTCGTAGACGACGCCGGGCAGCCGCTCCGCCGGCGGGGTCTCGCGCACGTCCATGGCGACGATGGCCTGGAGCGGGCCCGGGGCCGCGGCCAGCGCGGCGCACAGCTTGCGACCCAGATAGCCGGCGGCGCCGGTGACGAGCAGCCTCACGACCGCGGCTCCTGGTGCATGTCCTTGAAGGTCTTCAGGTTGGGCGCCCACATGTGCTTGACCGGATCGACATCGACGTGGATCACCGCGCAGCGCCCCGAGGCCAGCGAGCGCTGGATGGCCTCGCGCAGGCCGCGCGGGTCGGACACCCGCTCGCCGTGGGCGCCCATGGCGCGCGCCAGGGCGTCGAACTCGATCTCGCCGAGGTCGGCGTTGATGGTCTCGTCGGGCCCCAGCGACTTCATGAGCAGGGTCTTGATGGGCCGCAGCGCGAACTGCTGGTTCATCTTGACCATGCCCCACTGCTTGTCGCAGACCACCAGGTAGATCACCGGCAGCTGGTTGCGCACCGCGGTCTCGATCTCCTGGGGATGGAAGCCCATGGCGCCGTCGCCGATGATGCAGTAGACCTGGCGCCCCGGGCAGGCCACCTGCGCGCCCAGCGCCTGCGCGACGCCGGCGCCCAGCATGCCCATCTTGGGCGTGCCCAGCATGGTGCCCGGGCGCCGCACCTCATGGAAGAACTGGCCCCAGATGGCGGTGTTGCCGCCGTCGACCACGACCACGGCGTCGTCGGCGAAGGTCGCCTGGCACACCGCGGCGACGTGCGCGGTCGCCATCGGCAGGGCGGTCCCGGCCAGGTGCTCGTCGAGCTTGGCGCGGCGGCGCTCGCAGGCGCCGCGCAGCTTGCTGATGAGCTCACGCCGCGGCTCCAGCGCCATGGTGGGCCGGGTGGCCTCGAGCTCGGCCAGCACGGCGCGCAGGAAGACGCGCACATCGGCCTGCACCGCCAGATCGACGGGGCGGTTGTTGCCCAGGTTCTGGGCCTCGAGGTCGACCTGGATCAGGCGCTGCTCGGCCGGCGGCGCCCAGTACGGCGCCTTGCCCCACCACTCGGTCTCGCCCATGCGCGAGCCCAGCACCAGCACCAGATCGGTGCTGGTGCGCGCCTGCTTGACGGCGTCGACGTAGATCATCGGCACCACCTGGGCACGGCGCTCGTCGACCGCGGCGCGGGCAGCCCAGCTGGTGGTGATGGGCGCCTCCAGCAGCGCGGCCAGGGCGTGCACCTCGGCGCTGGCGCCGGCGTGCACCACGCCGGAGCCGACGTGCAGCATCGGGCGCTTGGCCTCGGCCAGCATGCGCGCCGCCGCGACCACCTGGTCGCGCCCGGGTGACATCGGCGCCGTGACGCGCGAGCGCGCCGGCTCGCGCAGCCAGTCGGCGCCCAGCTCGTGCTCGGCGTTCATGATGCTCTCGGGCACGTCGACGTGGACCACGCCAGGGCGGCCCTCGAAGGAGATGCGCAGCGCGCGCCGCAGCACCTCGGCGACGCGGTCGATGGAGGGCACCGCGCAGCTCCACTTGCACATGGCGCGGGTGACCTCGACCTGCGGGAAGTACTGGTAGGTGCCGCCGCGATCCGGATCGATGATGCCCTCGCGGCGCGAGCTGGTGATGAGCAGCACGCGGTTGCCCTCGGCCTGCTCGACCGCGACGCCGGGCAGCACGTTGGCGACCCCGGGGCCGTTGGAGGCCATGCACACGCCGAGGCCCCCGGTCAGGCGCGCCAGCGCCCCCGCCATGTGCGCGGCGCTGGTCTCGTGGCGCGGCGTGACCAGGTCGATGCCGTGCTGGCGCAGGGTCGAGTAGAACCCGAAGTAGGTCCCGTCGATGATGCCGAACACCTTGCGCACGCCCTCGGCCGCCAGCATCCGCGAGATGATCTCGCCGCCCTTGATCTTGGTCTTCCGCTCCAGCATCGCCAGCGCCATTTTTCTGCCTCCTTCGACGGCCGCCTTGCGCAGCCACCGCCACTCTGGCACTGTCTTGACCGATCGGTCAACAGTTATTTGACCATTCGGTCAAGCCCGAGGAGAAGCCCTTGAAACCGAAGCTCAGCAAGCCCAGGCCCAAGCAGGACACCGCCCAGCGCATCCGCGCCGCCGCCGACGAGCTGTTCTGCGGGCGCGGCTTCGCCGCCGTCAGCGTGCAGGACATCGCGCACCAGGCCCGGGTCCAGAAGGCGCTGGTGTTTTACCACTTCGGCAGCAAGGAGGCCCTGTTCGAGCAGATCCTCGAGGGCTACTACCAGGCCCACCGCGACGCGCTGGCGACCGCCTACGCCGGCGCCGGCACCGTGCGCGAGCGCCTGCACCGCATGATCGACGCCTACCTGACCTTCATGGCCGACCACGCTCGCTACGCCGCGCTGATCCAGCAGCAGGTCGGTAGCCCCGAGACCCATCCGCTGATCGAGCGCAACCTGGCCCCCCTGTTCACCTGGATCGAGCAGGCCCTGGCCGAGCTGACGCCCGCCAGCGGGCCGCTGGCGCCACGCCACTTCTTCCTGACCTTCTCGGGCACCGTCATCAACTACTTCACCTACGCGCCGCTGCTGGCCCCGCTGTGGGGCAGCGATCCCACCGCGGCGGCCGCGCTCGACGAGCGCCGGCGCCACGTACACTGGCTGGTCGACACCGTGCTCGACGCGCTGACGGCGGCGCGACCACCGCGGCCGAGGTCAGGTCAGTCTTCGAGGGGATAGTAGAACCGCCGCTGGCGGCACGCCTCGAAGGCATCGCTCAGGAGCTGGCCGTCGACCACGACGTTGTCGTAGGGGAACTCCTGGATGTGAATGACCGGGGCGACCCCCCAGCCGGTGACGCGCGCGAAGACCGCGCTGAGCGAGGCGCCGACCTGCTGCTTGGTGGCGCGGGAGATGCGCGGGCACGCGATCGCGAGGTGGCAGGCGCGGACCGCGCCCGTGACCATCACGCCGCCGTGCGCGGCGCTGCCGGGGGGGTACTCGTGGAAGAACACGTCGAGCAGCTCGCGCTCGAAGTGGGTCGCGTCGGCGAAGGCCTCGGTCAACTCGCGGGCCAGGCGGGTCCGGGTCTCGAGGGAGACCTCGGGCAGGGTCACGTCAAGGCTGGGCATGGGCTCCTCTGCTTGGTCGGCGGTGGCGCGGTCTGGACGAGGGTCGCGCGGGCAGCTCGGCGCCCCAACCGGCGCCGCGGCCCGCCGTCAATCGATTGCGTCCTCCGCCAGTGACCTGGCGGTCAGGGCTCGTCACGCAAGCCATCCTAGGCCGGGCGGCTCCAGCCCCGCTTGACCCGGATCAAGTCGCCAGGCGGCGCGCCCAGCGCCGCACCGTCCGCACGCTGGCCTCCAGCGCCGCGGCCTCATGCACCTCGATGAACAGCGGCACTTGCGCCCCCAGCGCGTGGGGCAGGAAGCCGCGGACGTCGACGCTGCCGCGCCCGATCCCGAGGTGACCGTCGCTGTGGCCGTCGTTGTCGGACAGCGCGAACGCCAGCGGCGCGCGCGGCAGCAGCGCCAGCCCGGCCGCGGGCGTGAGCGGGCCGCCGAAGGCGTGCGCGTGCGCGACGTTCCACAGCACCGCCCAGGCCGCGAGCTCGGGCCGGCCGAGCAGGTCGCGAAACAGCGGCAGCGGGTCGTGCAGGTTCTCCAGGGCCAGCGTGACCCCGGCGGCCGCGGCCTCGCGCGACAGGCGCTCGGCGTGGTCCAGGAAGCGCTCGCGCCGGCGCGCGCCGCGCAGCCCGGCGTCGGGATCGGTGCGCACCACGACCCAGGCCGCGCCGGCGCGGGCGGCGAACTCGATGGCGCAGCGCACGGCGTCGGCCGAGCGCGCCGCCCAGGCCGGGTCGTCATCGCCCAGCGCCAGGTTCCACACCGAGGCGCACACGCCCAGCCCGAGGCCGAGCTCGCCGGCCAGGGTGCGCGCCTGATCGGCCAGCGCGACCGGGATCGGCGTCGCGGCGCCGGCGCCGTCGAGGTCGCGGTCGCAGATGATCTCGACGTGGCGGCAGCCGATGCTGGCGGCCCAGCGCAGCCAGCGCGGCAGCGGCTTCAGCAGCCAGACGTCGCAGCCGAGCTCGATCATGGCAGCGCGACCTCGCGCTGGTGCACCAGGAAGCCCGAGGTTTCGGCCCGGCGCAGCGCCTCCTCCAGGCGAGCGCGCGCCTCGGGCAGCAGCTTGCGGGTCGCCAGATCGCGGCGGTAGACGTCGACGTAGAAGGCGTCGGGCAGGAACTGCAGCGCGACCCGGGCGCTGCGCGCGCCGGCCGGCACCGCGAAGCGCAGCTGGCGCGAGGCGC
Source organism: Deltaproteobacteria bacterium (assembly GCA_020853705.1). Taxonomy (GTDB): domain Bacteria; phylum Myxococcota_A; class Polyangia; order Haliangiales; family JADYYK01; genus JADYYK01. The sequence continues at coordinate 35,330 of JADYYK010000265.1, read as the reverse complement.
CCGAGGGGATGCGGGTGTCGGGGGGCCCCTTGCCGATGCGCTCGGTCAGCGCCGGGGCGCCGTCGAAGCTGACCTCGAGCCGCGCCACGGGCGTCCCGGTGGTCGGGAAGTGGTGACCGCAGCCGACGTTGGCCAGCGTGACCAGCAGCGTGCCGGCGAGGGCGCGCGCCTCCAGCGCGATGCCCTGGCGGACCGCATCGGGATCGTGGGCGCCGCGAAAGCCGTGGTCGCCCGCCGGCATGTGACAGTGCTGGCACACGAAGCCGCGCGGCATGTAGGGCCCCAGCAGCCACTCGCGGTAGGTGTCGAGGAAGGGCGGCGCCTGGTGACAGGGCAGGCAGAAGTCGGCGCGCTCGAAGCGTGGCTCGGTGACGACGTCGAGCACCGGATCGGGCAGCGCGGCGGGGCGAGTGCGTGGCCCCAGCTTGCGCCAGCCGCGCAGGTGACAGCTGGCGCAGGTCACACCCTCGGCCGGCTGCTCCGCGGTCGGGGTGTGACAGCCGCGGCACGCCGCGCCGCTGGCCCGCGTGCTGGCCTCGATCAGCGCCTGGGGGCCCGGCCCCAGCGCGAGGGCGTGGCGCGAGCCGCTCCAGGCGCGGTACTCGGCGGCGTGACAGCGCGCGCACTGCAGCGCCGACAGCGTGCGCTCGGCGGGGGCCAGCCCGGCCGGCGCCGGCCCCATGGCCAGCACGGTGCCCGGGAACAGCGGGTCTGCGACGGCGGGCGGCGGGGCGGGCGCGGGCGACGCAGACGGCGCGGGCGACGTGGACGGCGCGGGCGAGGTGGGCGGCACGGGCGACGCGGGACCGACCGGCCGACCCACCCTGGCGCTGCTGGCGTAGGCCGCCAGCGCCCACAGCTCGTCGCCGCTCAGCGTCGTGTAGGCCGGCATCGCGGTGCCGTTCAGCCCCGTGCGCAGCGTACGCGCGACCTCCTCGACGCTGCCCAGCACCGGCGCAAGATCGCTGGCGCGGTGGCAGGCGACGCACCCCAGGCGGCGAAACAGCCCCCGCCCGCGAACGGCGTCGGGCCGGCCCGCAGGCAGGGGCACCGGGGCCGGAGTGGGACGCAGGAAGCGGGGCGAGAAGGCCTGCACCTCGCGCACCAGCGCCGCCAGCTGCGCCGGGGTCAGCGCGAAGGCGGGCATGGCGCCGGGCACGCCGCGGGTGATGATGCGCTCCAGATCGCTGGCCAGCGGCAGCTGCCCGGTCGCGGTCGAGCGCCACTTGTACTCGGCGCGCACGAAGTCGCGCGGCGCCACCGGCAGCAGCGCGGCCGCGGGCCCGCGACCATCGCCGGCGGCGCCATGACAGGGCAGACACAGGCGCTGGTACAGCGGCGTGGCCCCGGCCAGGCCGTCGCTGCCGAGCAGCAGCGCGACCAGGCACCCGCTCGCGAACCTCGGCCAGCGCACCACCACCTGGCCTTTGTCGCCCGGCGCCGCGGCGCGCGACTTGACCCCGGTCAGGGCCGCACCCGGCAGCTGCGGCACCATTGCGGCTTGAACCTCATCCTGCACCTGACCGACGACTGCAACCTCGGCTGCACCTACTGCTTCGCCGGCCCGCGCGCGCACCGCGACATGAGCCCCGAGGTCGGCTGCGCCGCGGCCGACCTGTGCATCGAGCTGGCCGCGCGCAGCGGCGACCGCGCCATCATCAGCTTCTTCGGCGGCGAGCCCATGCTGCGCTTCGAGACCCTGCGCGCGGTGGTCGAGCACGCCAGCGCGCTGGCGCGGGCACGCGCGGTACCCTGCCTGTTCCGGATGAACAGCAACGGCACCCTGATCACCGACGCGCACCTGGCCTGGTTCGAGCAGCATGCGCTGCGCTTCACGCTGTCACTCGACGGCGACCAGGCCATGCACGACAGCCAGCGCGTCGATCACGCCGGACGCGGCAGCTTCGCGGCGCTGGAGGCCCGCTTCGACGCCTTGCTGGCCTTCGATCCCGCGCTCGAGGTCTCGGTCGTCATCACGCCGAACAACCTGCCCCACGTCGCGCGCGGGCTGGGCTATCTGTTCGATCGGGGCTTCGCCTGGCTGACGGTGCGGCCCGACGTGCTCGCGCCGTGGGATCGCGCCGCCATCGGCGAGCTCGAGCGCCAGTACCAGCGCGTGGCCGACGACTACCTGGAGCGGCTGCGTCGCGGAGACGAGCTGTATCTGAACCTGTTCGACGACAAGTGGCGGCGCGCCACCCGCGACGGCGCCGCTCACCCGCGCTGCGACGCCGGCGGCCAGCGCCTGTCGGTGGCGCCCAGCGGCGAGATCTACCCGTGTGTGCGCTGGGTCGGCGGCGCGAGCCAGGGCGCCGGACGGCTGGGCGACGTCTGGACCGGCCTCGACGCCGCCGCGCTGGCGGCCTACCACGCCCGCGCGCAGCCCGCCCCGCAGCCCTGCGCGAGCTGCGCCTACGCCGACCGCTGCACCCACGACTGCGCCTGCGAGCAGCTCACCGCCACCGGCGGCCTGGACGGCCCCGCCCCGGCTCTGTGCGAGCACGAGCGCGTCCTCATCCCCATCGCCGATCGCCTGGGCAACCAGCTCTGGCGCGAGCGCAACCCTGAGTTCCTGCGCCGCCACTACCCACTACCCGCCCCTGACGCCTGACGCCTGACGCCTGACGCCTGACGCCTGACGCCTGACGCCTGACGCCTGACGCCTGACGCCTGACGCCTGACGCCTGACGCCTGACGCCTGACGCCTGGGTCAGCCCGATGGACTTGATCTATGGCCAGGACTTCGGGTATAGGTCAGACGCCCCATGACTGAGAACGATTCTCATATTCGTTACCAACGAACCCGGCGCCCGCGCCCCGCGGTCGTCGCCGCCACAGTGGGGCTCCTCCTCGCGGGCGGCGGCTGGCCTGCCGCGCGCGCCGACGAGCCTGGCGCCCCGGACGAGGGCACCGCGCCGGCGGTCGACGAGCTCGCGGGGCGGATCGACCGGCTGGAGCGGCAGCTCGCGGCCGTGAGCGCCGGCGCCCCCGTGGACGGCCAGGTGGTGGGGCCCGCCCAGGATGACGACGAGCGGGGCGAGCCCGACCGAGGCGACGACGACGGGCCCGGCCAGCGCCAGCCGCGCTCCCGCTTCCGCCTCCGCGCTGGCGGGTACGGAGAGCTGCAGTTCGCCTTCCACGACTTCGGCCCCAACCAGAATCGCGAAGGCGGGGCGCAGCGCGACGCCCGCCTGGTCTTCGATGCGACGCGCTTCGTCCTCAAGCTCGAGGGCGAGATGCCCTACGACCTCGAGTTCGAGTCCGAGATCGAGTTCGAGCACGGCGGCACCGCGGTGGCCCAGGAGCTCGACTACGAGGAGTTCGGCGAGTTCGAGCAGGAGGTCGAGAAGGGCGGCGAGGTCCTGGTCGAGGAACTCTATCTGAAGAAGACCTTCGCGGAGCGCTACTCGCTCGGTCTGGGCCGGTTCTACGTCGCGGTGGGCCTGCTGTCCGAGGACTACCGGCCCACCGACTACCTCGGCACCACCCGCTCCGAGGCGGAGACGACCGTGATCCCGGCGGTGTGGAACGAGATGGGGCTGCAGTTTCAGGCGCGGCTGCGCAGGCTTCGCCTGACGGCCCAGGTCGTCAACGGCCTGGACTCCAGCGGCTTCAGCTCGCAGCGCTGGATCGCCTCCGGGCAACAACGCCGCTTCGAGCTGGTGCGCGCCACCGATCTCGCCGTGGTCGGACGGGTCGACATCACGCCTACCGACGGCGTCCTGGTGGGCGTGTCGAGCTACTTCGGCGGCACCTCTCGCAACCGCCCCAAGCCCGATCTGGTTCGTGACTGCGTCGGCGGAGATGCGCAGGTGGTCGCGCCCTGCGGATACCGCGACGCGGCGGTCCTGCTGCTCGACGCGCACAGCCACTTCCGCTGGGGGCCGCTGCGTGGCAGCGCGCTCGTGCTCTGGGGTCACCTGCAGAACGCCGACGACATCTCCAGCCGCAACGAACGCCTCTCGAACGCGCTCAACGTCCTGCGCACCCCGGTGGCCGACCAGGCCCTCGCGCTGTGGGCCGAGCTGGGGCTCGACGTCGCGCCCTGGCTCCGCCTGGCGCCCGCGCATCGCCTGGAGCCGTTCGTCCGCCTCGACCACTACGACACCATGTTCGGCGTCCGCGACGGCCTGTTCGACAATCCCCGGTTCGAGCGCTGGGTCGTCACCGGTGGCGTGGCGTATGGGCTGCTCGACGCGCTGGTGCTCAAGCTCGACGCCAGCCACCGCTGGTTCGGCGCGGCCGCCCTCAGACCCGAGAACAGCGTCCGGTTTTCGGCCGGATTCGTCTACTGACCTGCGAGGAGAGAAGTCATGCGCGTCCGCTTCGCACCACTGCTGATCCCGCTCACCGTGCTGGGCACCCTGGGCTGCAGCTCCCCCGGCGGCGAGCTCCCGCCTGGATTCGAGGATCGGCAAGTCGTCATCGACTTCGCCGATCAGGTCGTGGTCCCGACCTACCGGCTGCTGGCGACGCGCGTCGGGGCGCTGCGCAGCGCGGTCGAGGCCCTGGCCGCGAACCCGAGCCCTGACACCCTGAGCGCAGCCCAGGGCGCGTGGCTCGCCGCGCGCCAGCCCTGGGAGCAGAGCGAGGGCTTTCTGTTCGGCCCCGTCGACAGCTTCGGCTACGACCCGGCCATGGACAGCTGGCCGGTCAACCGGACCGATCTCGACGCGGTCCTGGCCTCGGGGGCCAGCTTCACACCCGAATACATCGGCAACCTCCAGGAGACCCAGAAGGGCTTCCACACCCTCGAGTACCTGCTCTTCGGCGTGGACAGGACCAGGGTGGCGGCCGACCTCGGCGCGCGCGAGCTCATGTACGCCACGGCGCTCGCGGCCGAGCTCACCACCGTCGCGACCGCGCTGGCCGCGCGCTGGACCGACAGCGTCGAGGGTCGGCCCCCGTTTCGCGACGTCCTGGCCGGCGCGGGGCAGCCCGGCAACACGAGCTACCCGTCGTTGACCGCCGCGGCCCAGGAGATCCTCGATGGCATGATCGGGATCTGCGACGAGGTGGCGAACGGCAAGCTCGCCGATCCCTACGACGCGCACGACGCCGCGCTGGTGGAGAGCCAGTTCGCGGCCAACTCGCTGGCGGACTTCCAGGACAACTTGCGCAGCGTCGAGAACGCGTACACCGCCAGCGTCCCCGCCGCCGCCAGCAGCGGTCGCGGGCTGTCGGCCCACGTCGCCACGCTGGCTCCCGAGCTCGACGCCCGGGTGCGGCGTGAGATCCAGGACGCCATCGCGGCCATTGGCGCCATCCCGCCGCCGTTCCGGGACGCCATCAAGACGCCCACGTCGTACGACGAGATCGAAGCAGCCCAGGCCGCGATCCGGAGGCTCCAGCGCACCCTGGAGCGCGACGTCCAACCGCTGGTCCTGCGCTGAGCCGGGACGAGCTGGCGTTGCGGACAAGGGTGCTCACGCTTCGGACGGCCGCGCTCGCGAGCGCCCTCTCCGCGCTCGGTTGCGTCGACCCAGGGACCGACGGCACCACCGCCACACCGCTGGCGGGCGGGGCGACGACGGTGGTCGACCGCTCGTCGAACGCGTACACGTTCCCGGCCCCGAACCTGACCGGGGAGCAGCTGGACACGCACCTAGAAGGCGACGTCGCGTTCGAGTCGGTGTTCGTGTCAGCCCCGGCCACGGTCAACCCGGGCCTGGGGCCGCTGTTCAACAACAGCGCCTGCGCCAGGTGCCACATCCGTGACGGACGGGGCTTGCCGGTGGCTGGACCAGGTCCCCTCGGCAGCCCGCTCCTGGTGCGGATCAGCGCTGCGCCCGGCGCGGCTGGCGCACCCGGCGCGCCGGGCGGCCCGGTGCCGGTCCTGGGCCTCGGCACGCAGCTGCAGGACCATGCCATCTTCGGGGCCACGCCGGAGGTCACCGTCACCGTCCGGTGGCTCGAACAGGCGGGCGAGTATGGAGACGGCGAGCCGTTCTCGCTGCGACGGCCGGTGCTCGACATCACCCTCGCCAGCGGCGCGCCGCTGCCCGGGGACGTCCTGACCTCCGCGCGCATCCCGCCGCCCATCTTCGGGCTGGGCCTGCTCGAGGCCGTCCCGGAGGAGGATCTCCTGGCCCGGGCCGATCCCGAGGACCGCGACGGAGACGGCATCTCGGGCCGGCCCAACCAGGTCTGGGACGTGCGCCGCGGCCGCGCGTCCCTGGGTCGCTTCGGCTGGAAGGCCAGCAGCCCGACGCTGCTGCAACAGGCGGCGGCCGCCTACGCCAGCGACATGGGCGTCAGCTCGCCGATGTTCCCGGACGCGGACGGGACCGCCGAGATCGGCGAGCGCACGCTCGCCGCAGCGGCCTTCTACACCCAGACGCTCGGCGTTCCCCGGCGAGACCGCTGGGACGACGCCGAGGTGCGGCGCGGCGAGCGGCTGTTTCGCGCCGCCGGATGCGCGGCCTGCCACACCGAGGAGCTCCACACCGGCGGCCACGCCATCAGCGCCCTCGAGGCCCAGACCATCCACCCCTACACCGACCTGCTGCTGCACAACATGGGCTTCGACCTGGCTGACGGCCGACCGGACTTCCGCGCCTCGGGCACCGAGTGGCGCACCGCGCCCCTGTGGGGTCTGGGCCTCGCGCAGACGGTGCTGCCGTACTCGAGCTTCCTCCACGACGGGCGCGCGCGCTCGCTCGAGGAGGCCATCCTCTGGCACGCGGGCGAGGCCGAGACCTCGAAGGAGATCTTCCGCATCTCCCCGGCGCAGGATCGCCAGGCGCTCCTCGCATTCCTGCGCTCGCTCTGACCGCCATGGCAGCGGGAGACCACATGGACGACGACAGCCGCGGCGCAGGTCCAGGCCACCCCTGGCGCTGGCAGGCCCTGGCTCGGTGCGCCCGGCTCGCGCCCGTGCTGCTGGGCCTGCCGGTGCTGGCCTGCGCCCGAAACCCGACCGCGCGCGAGGCCTTCGACAGCCAGGTCCTGCCGGTGCTCACCCAGCGCTGCGCCTCGGCGTCCTGCCATGGCGTGGCGCCGGACGGGGAGGCGCGCGGTGACCGCGTCGACTGGGGCCAGCTGTTCTTCCGGCTCGACCGGCGCGGGGCGATCGCCGACGCCGACCAGGCCTACGCGGCGACCAAGCGCGCCATCAACACCCTTGAAGCGCCGGCTTACTCCAGCCTCCTGCGCAAGCCGCTCGCGGTCAGGCTTGGTGGTCTGCCACACTACGGCGGCGAGAACTTCTCCGGCACCGAAGATCCTGCGTACCAGCTGGTCCGCGACTGGATCTCACGCGAGGTCGACGGCGGCGAGGCGCCCGAGCCGCTCAGCGAGCGCGAGCAACTGTTCGCGGACACGGTGCAGCCGGTGCTGGTCGAGGCCACCTGCATGACGTCGCGCTGCCACGGCCCCAGCGCCGGAGGTATCCCCTACCGGCTCGACCCCGGGTACCGCGGCCAGTTCCCGATCGCCGCCACCCGGCACAACTACGACGAGACGCTCCGGATGGTGAGCCTGGACGGCTATCCGCTGCTGTCCCGGGTCGTGCGCAAGGCCCAGCCCCTCGGGGCGGGAATCGTGCACAAAGGGTTGAACTTCGACTTCTTCGCGGACAACCCGGGGCGAGGGCTGGCGGCCATCACAGCCTGGATCTGCGCCGAGCGGCGGGCGCGAACCGGTGATGGCTGCGCGCCGCCCGCGGCGCCGCCGATCAGCGGCTTCGTGTTCGTCCGCGGGCCTGTGGCCCCGCGCCCCGCCTTCGATCTCGACAGCTTCGTTCCCGGCAGCGACCTCTACCTGGCGACCGTGCGCGACGCTGCCCTGGCTCCGGCGGCGCTCGAGAACCTCACCGCGCGGCTGCACCCCGCCGGGCCAGTCGACATCCGGGAGCCGGCGGTGTCCCGCGACGGCCGCAGCGTCGTGTTCGCCATGCGCACGAGCCGGGCCGAGGGCCACCGCCTCTGGCTGCTCGATCTCGACTCACGCGAGGCGCGCCCGCTCACCTCGGGCGGCGGCGCGCTGCCCGGGGGCGGCGTCGCCACTGATCGCGACCCGACCTTCGGTCCGGACGGCAGTGTGTGGTTCGTGTCGACCCGCGCGGGCGTCGTCGCGGATCAAGGTCAGCTGCTCGACGCCGACGTCTACTCGCTGGCCCCAGCCACGGGAGAGCTGCGGCGCTGGACGTACACCCCCCACGTCGAGCGCAAGCCGGTCTTCTTCGACCTCGGCGACGAGGCCGGCGGTGAGGTCGCCTTCAGCGCGCTGCGTGACGCGGTCCCGGCGCAGGCGCGCGCGCACGTGTTCCGATTCCCGCCCAGCCAGCGCACCGAGTACCACCAGCACTTCGGCATCACCCCGGTCGCGACCTTCCTGTACGACATGCGCGAGCTCCCGGACGGCCGGTACGTGAGCGTGGTCGGGGACCTGCCGGCGCCCTGGGCGTCGGGCGCGCTCGCGATCATCGACCGCAACTTCGGCCCCGAGATCAACCAGCGCTCTCTGGCCGCGTCGCCCGCGCTGCCGACCTACGCGCCGCCGATGGTGATGCTCCCGGGCGACGGCGCCTATCGCGATCCGAGGCCGTTGCCGGATGGCAGCCTGCTGGTCGCCCACCAGCCCGGCCCCTTCGACGCTGGCGACCCCGGCGCGGCCTTCGCGCCGCGGCTGGAGCGGCTGGAGCTGGCCGAGGGGCCCGACGGCTCGGGGCCGACGGTGGCGCGGTCGACAGTGCTCCTGGCCGAGCCGGGGCTCGCGCTCACCGAGCCCGAGCCGGTGTCGCTGCGGGCGCCGGTCCGCCCCGACGGCGCCGCGCTGGCGCCCGCCGCCGAGCCGACGGCGCTGCTGCGACACCAGGGGCTGCCCATGATCGACGCGCTGCTCGCCAACCTGTCGCCGTCCGGCAGCAAGCAGCCCCGGGGCGACATCGCCTACGTGCGGCTGATCGAGAGTCTGCCCATGACCCCGGCGGAGCGCTCGCCGGTGCCGCCGGGGGAGACGCTGGCCGGCGAGCGCGCCGCCACCTCGACGGCGCTCGGGCGGCATGGTCCTGCGCGCATCCTCGCCGAGCTGCCGGTCGCCGCCGATGGCAGCTTCCAGGCCCGCGTCCCGGTGACGGTCCCGTTCCGGTTGCAGCCCCTCGACGCCTCACGCATGGCCGTCGGGGTCACGCACAACCGCTGGTACTACACGCTGCCCGGGCAGGTGCTGACCCAGGGGCTCTCGGTCGCGACCGGGACGGCGCGCTACGGTTCACGCTGCGCGGCCTGCCACGGCGACCCGGCCGGCGTGGCTGACCGCGCCCCGGAGCTCGAGGCGCCCGACGCGGTCACCGGCGCCTCCCTGTCACTGAGCCGGTTCGAGCGCCAGAACCCGCGACGGCCGGTGGACCCGCCGGTCCTCGGCGCGGCCACGCGCATCGAGGTCGACTTCCAAAGAGATGTCCAGCCCATCCTCGACCGGCGCTGCGTGAGCTGCCACGCCGGTGGCTCACCCGCGGGGGCCCTCGACCTCAGCGCCTCCCCCAGCGCGCACTTCACCGTGGCCTACGAGGCGCTGCTCCGGCCCGGCGGCGGCTCCGGGAGCGGTCGCGCGCTGGTCGACGATGGCGATGGCCGCGCCAGGCGGAGCTACCTCATCGAGCTGCTCACGGGCCGCGAGCTGGAGGCGCCTCGCGCCCTGGCCAGCCCCGGCGCCAGGCACCCTGCCCCCGACGGCGGCGGCGGGCTGACCGACGACGAGCTGCTGGTCCTGGTGCGCTGGATCGAGCTCGGCGCGACCTTCCGCGGGCTCGGGCGGGACGGCGCGCCATGAGATGGGCGGTGATCGTCTTGCTGGCCGTGGCGGGGTGCGTCGGCGCGGAGCCCGAGGCGCAGCCCCTGCCCGTCGTCGGCGGCGTCGCGGCCTTCGTCGTGACGGCGCAGCCCGTGTTGACCGCGAGGTGTGCCAACCCGAGCTGCCACGGCAACGCCGCGCGACCGCTCTCGTTGTTCGCGGTCCATCGCCACCGCATGGACAGCGCAGACACCTTCCTCGACGCGCCCCTCACCGGGGCCGAGGAGCGCCACAACTTCCTGCAGGCCTCGGCCTTCCTCCTCGGCGTCGACCGCGCGGCGCACAGCCTGCTGCTCACCCAGCCGCTCGCGGTCCGCGCCGGGGGCGACGGTCATGCCGGTGTCGAGGTGTTCGCGGACACCGAGGACTTCGACTATCGCCGCCTCCGGGCGTGGGCCGCGACCGCGCTCGGTGAGGAGGAGGGCCCATGAGGCTGCTCCGCACGCTCCTCGCGTGCAGCATCCTGCTGGTGTCGGGCTGCGCCAAGATCGCGGCCTACCAGCGGGGCCGGCTGATGCAGCGCTCGATGCAGGTCAAGCCGGCGCTCGACGCGGCCTTCGAGGCCCACGTGGCTGACCTTCGCGAGAGCGCCATCGGCGCATCGGGAGGCGAGGGCGCGTCATGCGGCTGCCGCTAGCTGTCGCGGTCCTGACCTTGTCCAGCGCGGGCTGTGGCAGGGCGATCACCCACAGCGCGAGCTCGCGCGTGCACCTGTACAGCGACGAGCGCATCACGGTCGTGTCGCCCGCGCTCCGCGACGAGCGCGAACTGCGCGACACCACGGTGACCGCCGAGTATGGGCTCGATGTCGTCAGCGGGGCGACCCAGGCCCTGACCATCGACGCGGTGTCCGCCGCGACCAGGTTCTCCGAGCGCCGGCACCAGGGTGGGCTGACCGCCTCGAAGGAGCTGTCGCCAGAGACCGAGGTCGAGGTCGGCTACACCGTCAGCGCCGAGCCCGACCACGTCGTGCACTCGCCCTCGCTGGGCGTCACCAGGGAGTTGCTGTCGCGCATGGTGCGCGCCTCGGCGCGTTATCAGCTGCTCGCCGAGAGCATCGGCCTCACTGGCAGCCACGCCTTCTCCGAACATGCGCTCGGGCACCGACTCGACCTCGGCTGGACCCAGATCTTCACGCGGTCGCTGGTCGTCACGGCGCTGGCGACCGCGACGGCGTACGACTGCAGCGCCCGCCTCGGCTGCTTCGCCAACCCGTACCGCTACGTCGGCGTCGACCTCGGCGGCGAACGCGTCGCGCTCCCGGAGCGAGCCCCGGCGCGCCGCCTCACCGGCGCAGCCGCGCTGCGGCTGTCGCGGGCGTTCGCTGACAGCAGCGCGCTGCACGCGGGCTACCGCCTCTCGGGTGACAGCTGGGACGTCCAGGCGCACACCGTCGACCTCGCCGTCGTCACCGAGCAGCTCGCGAGTCGTCTCCTGGTTCGCGCCGAGGCCCGGGCCACTCTGCAGCGCGGCGCGTCCTTCTACAGCTCGCACTACCAGAGCGGTGGTGATGGCGTCCCAGGCTACCGCACCGCGGACGCCGAGCTCTCGCAGCTGCGCAACCTGCGCCTCCAGCTGCACCTCGAGTGGAGCGCGGGACGGGCGAGGTTCGTCGGTGAGCTGGGCCGGATGTGGAACAGCTACCCCGACTTCCCGACGTTGCCGACCCGGCACGCCTGGCTCGGGGGCCTGGGGCTCGACCTCGAGCTCTAGCCCGTGACCAGCCCTGGCCCTGGCCAGGGGCCCTGACGACCGGCGGACTTGACCCTGATCAGGGGCAGCGGCCCTGGCTCCGGCACCATCAGGTCGGGGCGCCAGGAGAGCCCGCGATGTCGCACACCGTCGTCGTCGTGCTGAGCGTACCCCTGGTGGCGGCCTTCGTCGGCTGGCTGACCAACTGGCAGGCGCTGGTGATGATCTTCCAGCCCCTGAAGTTCCGCGGCGTGGGGCCCATCGGCTGGCAGGGGATCCTGCCGCGCAAGGCGCTCAAGTTCGCCGACGACGTCGCGCGCATGCTGACCGAGCGGCTGATCTCGCCGCGCGAGATGGCGCGCCGGCTCGATCCGGCGGAGATGGAGGCGCTGCTCGAGCGCAGCCTCGACGCCGAGGTCCGCGCCCTGGCGCGTGAGGCGGCGGAGCTTCTGCGCCCGGGCGCCTGGGACGCGCTGCCCGAGCCGCTGCGCGAGGGGATCGTGGCCCAGGTCCGCGAGCAGACCCGGCAGGCCGCGCGCGAGCTGTTCGACCGCCTGCAGGGGCTGTCCGACGAGCTGCTCGATCTGCGCGCGCTGGTGACGCGGCAGCTGACCGGGGACAACACCAGCCGGCTGGTCATGATGTTCAAGCGCATCGGCCACAAGGAGCTGCGCTTCATCGAGTACTCGGGCGGGGTGTTCGGCTTCCTGATCGGGCTACTGCAGGCCGCCTCCTGGGGCCTGTTCGGGATCTGGTGGACCATGCCCGTGGTCGGCGTCGTCGTCGGGCTGGCCACCAACTGGCTGGCGCTGCAGATGGTGTTCCGGCCCCAGCAGCCGACGCGGTACCTCGGGGTCGTCACCTACCAGGGCGTGTTCGCGCGGCGCCAGGCCGAGATCGCGCGCGACTACGGGCGCATCGCGGCGGAGCAGATCCTGACGCCGAAGAACCTGATGCGCCTGGTCACCGAGGGCCCCGGGGGCGAGCGCATGGCGCGCCTCATCGCCGAGGTGGTGACCGAGCGCCTGCAGACCGAGTGGGCCAAGGTCGCGCCGCTCCTGCCCATCCAGATCGAGCCCGCGGTGCTGAAGCAGCTCGAGCAGCTGGTCACGCAACGCATCCTCGCCCGCATCCCCGACCTCGGCCCTGAGCTCGAGCCCTACCTGGAGCGCAAGCTCGACATCGCCCACACCATCGAGTCCAAGCTGGCGGCGCTGCCCAAGCCCGAGTTCGAGCGGGTGCTGCGCGGTCTGTTCGAGGAGGACGAGCTCACCCTCATCATCATCGGGGGCGTGCTCGGCGGCGTGGTCGGCCTGATCCAGGGCCTGCTGGCGATGTAGCGCGTCAGAACTCCATGTACAGCCCGGCCGAGAGCGCGGTCGAGGCGCCCTGTCCTGCCCGCGCGTCGCCCAGGCCCGCGGGCACCACCGCGCCCGCCTCCAGCACCACCCCGAGGCCCCACATGAAGAGGTACTCGACGCCGAACCCCGCGCGCCCGGCGAGATCGATGCGCCGGGGGCCGTCGTCGGGCCAGACCATGAACAGCTCGGGCGCGAGGTAGCCGTACACGCGGCGGGTCGCGTCCTCGAAGAACACGTGCTTCTCGCCCAGGCCGAGGCCCATGCGGGTGCCCTGGTGAAACGTGAAGGACACCTCGCCGATGATGCCGTCGCGCTCGCGCAGGGCGAGGTCGGAGCTGACCAGCAAGGCCCCGCCGGCGTGCGCGTCGCCGTCAGCCGCGGCGATGCCGCCGAGGGCCCGGGCCACGAACAGCCCCTCCTCGGCATGCGCCACCCTGGCACCAGCGGACACCAGCGCCGCCGCGACCAGGCCGGCCGCCAGGCCCGCGCGCCGGGCCCCGGCGACGCGGCCCCCAGCAGCTCGTGCGCTCATGGTGAGCCCCCGAGGTCGCGCAGCGGCAGGCCGCAGCGGCCCCAGGTGCCGCCGCCGCGGTCGGCGCGGTAGTAGCGACAGAAGCGGTGGTCGCAGAGGTGGATCGCGGGATCCTTGCCCGCGCGCGGCAGGCTGGCGCAGCCAGGCGCGGCCGCCAGCGCGACCCCCGCACCAGCGCCCGCCATCGTCGCCAGCGCCTGACGCCGGCTGAGTCCCTGTTTGTCCTGCATGCCGTCTCCGTGAACCCGCGCGCGACGGCCGAGCGCGCGGCTTCCGTCCGTTGGTTGCCGCGCCAGCGCCGGCGTTCACCGTACGCCACTGGAGTCAACGCGCGGACACAGCGGCGTCGTGAACCGTCGTTGATGGCCAGGCCGAACCCCCCGCGACTGCGCGCGCGCGACGCGGAACGAGCCTTGCTAGGGGACGCCGGCATGGCTGGAGCCCCGAGCGATGAGCGGACCCGCGTGCTGGTGGTCGGCGCCGGCCCTGCCGGCCTGGCAGCTGCAGCCCGCCTGGTCGAGCGCGGCGGCGCGCGGCTGCGCGTACGCCTGGCCGCGCTGGGGCACCACCTCGGCGGCAAGGCGGCGTCGTGGCGCGACAGCGAGGGGCGCTACATCGATCACGGGCAGCACGTGGTCATCGGCTGGTACCGCGAGCTGCTGGCGCTGCTCGAGCGCGCCGGGGTCGACACCCGCGCCCGGCTGAGCTGGAACGGCGGTGAGACCCACCTCTACGAGCCGCGCGACCAGCGCGTCCACACCCTGCACCTGCGCCGCAACCCGATCGCGATGCTGGCCGCCGCGCTGGGCTACAGCGGGCTGACCGGGGCCGAGAAGGCCAACGTCGCCAGCTTCGTGACCCGCAACGCAGGGCTCTTCCTGGGCCTGCAGGAGCTCGAGCAGTTCGACGACGTGTGCTTCACGACGCTGTGCCTGGCCAACGGCCTGCGGCCGTCGATCGTGAAGACCAGCATCTTCCTGGCCTCGCGCACCGCGCAGCTCAACTGGCCAGGCGAGATCAGCGCCTACAGCATGCTCAAGGCGACCCGGGAGATGGGCCGCGACTACAAGAGCGCACGCTATGCCTTCGTCGACGGCGGCATGAGCGAGCGCTTCTGGCAGCCGGTGCTGGAGTACTTCGCCCGCCTGGGCGGCGAGTTCGAGATGATGAAGAAGCTGACCGCGATCCATGTCGACCACGGGCGCGCGGTCGGCGTCAGCTTCGGCGAGCCGGACTCCGGCGGCCACGACCAGCACAGCCGGCACCGCTCCGCCTTCGCGGGCGCCATCCCGATCAAGCCCGGCACCGAGCGCGTCGACCGCGACTTCGACTACCTCATCACCACGCTGCCGGCGACCGCGTTCCAGGAGCTCAACCCGGGCGACACCGCGTTCTGGTCGATCCCCGCCTTCGCGGGCGTGCGCAACCTGCGCGGGGTGCGGCCGCTGGCGCTGCAGATCTGGCACCGCGCGGCGCTGACCCGGCGCTACCCCGGCGCGCTCGGCGGGCTGGATGGCCCGCTGCCCTACCTGGTCGACAACAAGCACCTGGCGCGCGACTACCGCGAGGACCCGCGCTATGGCGCGGTGCTGCACTTCGTCGGCCAGGAGACCGGCTTCGAGCACTGGAGCGACGAGCGCCTGCTCGCGCAGTGTCTGCGCAACCTGCGCCACGTCCCCGGCGCCGAGCAGCTCGACCGCGAGGGCGTGCTGCACTGGCAGGTGGTCCGCCACCACTCGCCCGATCAGCTCTACTTCTACACCGAGCCCGGGATCAACCGCTTCCGCCCCCACGCGCGGACGCCGCTCGCCAACCTGTTCCTGGCTGGCGACTGGGTGCGCAGCGAGCTCGACTTTCCGTGCATGGAGACCGCCGTGCGCACCGGGCTGAGCGCCGCCGACAAGGTCCTCGGCGCGGTGGCGGCGGCGGCGTGAGGCGCCTCGCCCTGGCGCTGGCCCAGGTGATGGCGCTGGCCCTGGCGCTGGTCACCGTCACCGCATGCACGCGCCACACCTTGCGCGGCGCGGACCCCAAGGTGCCGGTCCGTCTGCCGCGCGATCACGCCGGCCATGGTGACGCACAGACCGAGTGGTGGCACTTCCACGGCCACCTCATCGACGCCGCCGGCGGGCGTCATGACTTCTTCCTCGGCTTCGTCCGCCAGCACACCGACCGCGACAAGCTCTGGTTCCTGCCCGTGCGCTGGTTCGTGGACCCGTTCCACGTCGCCTACTTCACCGTCACAGATCGCGCCGCCGGTCGCTTCGACGTGCGCGAGAAGCACAGCTACCCCGACACCTGGGCCGCCTCGGCGAGCAACACCCGCCTGGCGCTGCGCCACGACTCGTGGCGCGCCGCCGCCGCTGGCGATGGCTTCACCCTCGACGCGCGGACACGCCACCAGCACCTGACCCTGCGCATGGACCCGGCCACCGCGCCAGCACTGCTGGGGAAGCGGGGCTACCTCGACGTGCCGCCCCGGTCGGCCCACTACTACTACTCGATCCCGCTGCTGACCGCGCGGGGCACCTTGACGGTGAACGGGAAGGCGCGCGCGGTCTCGGGCACCGCATGGCTCAAGCACGAGTGGGGCTTCATGTACACCGACCACCTGGCGGGCTGGGTCTGGTTCGGGGTCCAGCTCGGCAGCGGCCACCAGCTCGAGATCGGCCTCATCTTCGACCGCAGGTGGAACCTGGCCCCGGGTTCGTTCGCGGTCGTCGAGGAGCCCGGGGGCGGCGTCACACCCATCGTCGTCAACCAGCTCGGCGTGCTCGAGTCTGGCGAGACCTGGCGCAGCCCACGCACCGGGACGGTCTACCCCACCGGCTGGGCGCTCGAGGTGCCCGGCCGTGGCACGCTGATCCTGCGGGCCCCGGTGCCGGGCCAGGAGATGGTGGTGTTCCCCGCCAATTTGTGGGCCGGCAGCATGGAGGTGTCGGGCGACTTCGACGGCGCTCCGGCGCTCGGCGACGCCTTCGTCGAGTTCCTCGGGCTCGACACGCCGTTCGGCCGCAGCCTGCTGCACTCGGGCCGACCGGAGTAGCGCGGCGACGGAGCGGCGCGCCACCGCGCAGCCCACAGATGTCCAGCGCCCGTCAGTGCCGGGTGCGCGCGGCGCTGCGACGCAGGTGAAAGGCGAAGCCGTTCAGGCGCCGCTCATCGATGGGCGAGCCATCGTGGTAGAGGAACAGCATCGGGATGTCGCGCTGGTGGCGCAGCAGGCTCTCGCTGACCAGTGCGGGCCCGCAGCCCCAGGGGCTGGTCAGCACCACGCCATCGAAGCTGCGCTGCCGCCAGCCATGGAGCACGCTGCCCACCGTGATGGGCGCCTCGCCTTGCGGCGCGCCGGCCAGGAACGGCTCGGCCAGCTCGGCGGCCGCGGCCGCGTCGGGCCTCGGCAGCCAGGGGGGATGGCGGCGCGCGCGCCGGTACAGGAGTCTGCGCAGCAGCGCCATGGTGACCCGGAAGATCCGGTTGGGCCAGGGCGCGGTGGGCAGCTGCAGCAGATCGGGCGAGCGCACCAGCGCCGTGTACTCGAGCAGGGTGGTCAGGGGCTCGATCAGCACCCGGAGACCGCGCTCGGCGAGCCGCCGGGGCAGCTGGTCCGACGCGAACTCGTCGAGCCGCAGGTAGATGTCGCCTGACAGCAGCACCGTCCGCAGGTTGTCGTTCGCCGCACCGGCGCGTCCCAGCGCGGCGAACGACCGCGCGCTGTCGTCGATGAGGTCGCGCAGCGCAGCGAGATCGCCGAGCTGGCGCAGCGCCGCACCAGGGCCGCGAGCGGGCCGGGCCAGCAGCTCCTCCAGGCGATCGCACGCGCCGCTGTACAGCGCGTCGGCCTGCCCAGCGCGCGGCTCCAGGGCGCGATGGTAGGCGCGCAGCTGGTTGAGGATGTCCCAGGCCACCGCGCCCGCGAACATGCGCGCCGGCAGCGTGGGCACGTCGGGATCAGGGCGCACGTGGCGCACCTGGACGCGCGAGGACAGGTCGGCGCGCTCCAGCGCCAGCGCGTCCTTGACGCTGAACATGCAGTTCCGGCACGGGCCCTGCCCTGACACCTGCAGCAGCACGGTCTGCCGCGGCGTCGGCTGGCGCTCCAGGTGATCGCGAAAGGCGCCCCAGATGAGCTGGTAGGGCAGGCACTCCTTGCCCGAGCAGTCGCGCCGTCCTGCCGCCAGGGTGGCCGGGCTGCCCGCGCGGGTCGCCACCGCGTCGTGACCGGCGCCGCGGAAGGCCGCCGCCAGCGTGGGGCCCAGCCGGTCGCCCAGCGGGAAGACCACCAGCTGCTTGCCGCGCTCGTCGGCGAGCGGTGGCTCGAGCTTGGGCGCCAGCAGCGCCAGCCGCTGCGCTGGCGTCGGCGCCGGCAGGCCATCATGGCACGCCACGGTGTGCAGGAAGGCCTGGATCCGCGTCACGAAGCCGGCGGAGCCGCCGTGGCCGTCGCTCTCCAGGATGGTGTGGGGGTAGCCCTCCGCGAGGGCCTCGAAGGCGTGCTCGGTGAACGAGGCCGGGCCACAGCCGAACGACGACAGCAGCAGCGGATAGATCGCGCCCTGGGCCCGCGCGGCGACCACGACCCGCAGCGCCCGCACCGAGTCGCGCCACACGGCGCGCGGCAGCTCGGGGATGCCCGCCGGCAGCGGCAGGCAGTCCATGGGCAGCGCGAGCGCGCCGTTCTGGCGCAACAGGGCGGGGATCCCGGCGTTGATCGCGCGCTCGTGGATGACGTGCAGGGGGCCGCAGACGATCACGCAAGGTGCGCGCTGGGCGCGGCTCCAGGCCAGCGCGCGCGCGCCGATGGCGGCGAGGGCGGCCTCGAAGCTGCGCTGCGCCGCGACCGCCAGCGCCAGCGCCGCGGGCACGCGCGCGGGGTCGACGCCAAGTTCGCGCGCGGCGCCCGCGAGGGCGGTGCGGACGCCGGGGCCGTCGAGACCAGCGCCCAGCTCGAGCACGGGCCGGACCACCTGGGTGCGCACACCCCGCGCCGCCAGCGCGGCGGCCAGCACGTCGGCGAGCCCCTGCTCCTGCGGGCAGGTGCGCCCGCCGGGGCCGTCCCGATCGGGGAGATCGCGGATCTTGGGCAGCAGGATCCGGGTGTGCTTGCTGTCCGCGACGGCGTGCGCGAGCTTGACGGGGGCGCAGGTGTCATAGCTCAGACAGCGCTCTTCGCCACGCGCCAGGGCGCGCGCATCGCTGCGCACCAGCTTGGCCGACAGGCCGAGGCCGCGCAGGAAGTGAACCAGGAAGGGCGCCACCGCCGTGGACGCCACCACGTCGGGCACAGCCACCACGTCCGGGCCATCGCCGCCCGCCATCAGAGGCTCGAGCAAGGCCTCGCGCTCGTCGAAGGGGCTGGGCGCCTCACGCGGCAGCTTGCGGCTGATGCTGCTCAGCTCGTACTTGGCGCAGGCGCCACCGGTGAGCACGGTCTCGCGGGCTGCGCCGATCGCCACCGTCGTGCGGTCGATGTGACACAGCGTCAGGCAGCCCGGATCTTTGCACTGGAACTCGGAGCGGGCCACCACGGTCGCGTCCAGGAAGGCCGCCAGGGCGAAGGCTGGCGCCTGGGCCAGACCGGGCAGGCGATCACGGGCCACCAGCGCGATGCCCCAGGCGCCCATCGCCCCCGGGTTGGGTGGCACGATGACCTCGCGCCCGGTGACCTCGGCCAGCGTCCAGGCCAGCGAGCGGCTGCTCGCGGGCTTGCCCTGGAAGAAGACCCGCTCGCCCAGCGTGCGAGCGCCCATGACCCGGTGCAGGTAGTTGTGCACCACGGCGTACTGGAACCCGGCGAACAGGTCGGCGGTGGCGTAGCCGTCGGCGCGGGCCTCGCCCGCGGTCTCGGCCACGAAGACGGTGCACATCTGGCCCAGGTCGGGCGGCGTCGCGCCGGCCTCGGCCAGCTCCGAGAAGCGCGCGATGTCGTCGACGCCGTGGAGCACGGCCTGCTCTTCCAGGAACGACCCGGTGCCCGCGCTGCAGGCCTTGTTGAGGTCGCTCTCCACGATCTGGCCGGCGCGGATCTGGATGAACTTGGCGTCCTGGCCGCCGATCTCGATGACCGACAGGCTGGCGCCAGCCCGCTCGTCGCAGCGGACGGCGGCGGTGGCGTGGGCCACGATCTCATTCTCGACCACCAGACGCTCAGCCGCCGCGGGGTACACCGCGCGCAGCACGGTGGCCACGGCCTCACGCCCCGAGCCGGTCACGCCGATGGCGCGGACGTCGCGGCGTCCCCCGGCCTCGAGCCCACGCAGCAACCGCCCGGTGGCCTCGGCCGGGTTGCCCCGGGTCCGATCATAGAGATCCTCGACGATCTCACCGGTGGCCAGCGAGATCAGGACCGCCTTGGCCCCGGTGGAGCCCAGATCGAGCCCGAGCAGGCACGGCTCCAGCGCCGCCTGCGGCGCGACCTCGGGCGCGGGCATGATCCGGACGCGGTCCGCCGCGCGCCGCGCCGGCGCCAGCGCGGCGATCCGCCCCCGCCGCGGCCCCAGCAGCGCCTCGGGCTCTGCTGGCAGCGGGCGCGTCCCGGCACGCGCCTGCTCGGCGGCCAGCGTGGCCGCACCGATGGCCTCGAGCTCGAGCGCGTGCGGCGCCACCGCCACCGGCACATCGGCCGCAGCGGCCAGCGCGCGCATGAAGGTGGCGCTGCGGCTGACGCCACCCGCCAGCCACAGCGGGCCACCGCCAGCGCGTGACGCCAGCGCCAGCACGTAGCGCGCGACCGACTCGAAGTAGCCGCGCAGCAGGTGGTCGGCGGGACGGCCCTGGTTGGCGTAGTGGGTCAGCTCGCTCTTGGCGAACACGGAGCAACGCGCGGTGATGCCGATGGCGTCGCTCGCCGCCAGCGCGAGCCTGTCGGCCTCCTCGATGCCCAGCCCGAACCGGGCCGCCAGACGCACCATGGTCTCGCCGGTGCCCGACGAGCACTTGTCGCTCTCCAGGAAGCGGTGTCGACCTGCGGCGTCGCGCGCCAGCACGGCGTAGCCGCGCGCACCGACGCTGACCACCCGCAGTGGCCCGGGCGGCAGCAGCCGCAGCGTTGCCTGCAGACAGGCGTCCTCGGGCAGCCCGGCCAGGACCGGGGCGATCAGCGCGCCACCCGCCAGGCCGGTCGCGCCCAGCGCCGCACAGCGTTCGATGTGCTCGCGACGATACCAGTCGGCGAAGACCTCGAGCGCCCGGCCCTGGTGCGGGACCACGACCGAGGACTCGAGCTCGAGACCGCCCGGGCCGACTCGGGCGACCAGCAGCTTGGCCTGGGCCTTGCCCAGATCACAGCCCGCGACCCGGAGCAGCGTGCTCATGCCAAGTGCGGACCGCCCAGCTGGGGCGCGTGCTTGGTGATGCGCACCCGGTACAGCGCCGGCCCCGACTCCAGGACCTCCCAGTCGAACTCGCCCAGCCGCTCGGTCAGGAGCTGGTGGTAGAGCACCCAGGGCGGGCAGTCCACCACCACCTCGAACACCTGCCCCGGGGCGGCGGCCTCGAAGCGCCGCGTCACCAGCGTGTTGCGTTCAGCCATTCCCACGGGGACCAGATCGATGGTGATCAAGACGCCGCCTCCTTCTCCCTGCTGATCTGGCACGGCACGTTGGCCAGCGCCGGGATGTGCGACAAGGGATCGCAGTCACTGTCGTCGGTGAGCTGATTGAGTCCCGGGCTCCCGAACGGGATGTGCGCGAAGCCCGGGCGCAGGCTGTCGTCGATGGCACAGGCCACCACCACCTCGCCGGTGCGCGTGCGCACCCGGGCCGACTCGCCAGCCTGCAGCCCGAGGCGCTCGGCGTCGCCAGGCGCCAGATGCAAGATCAGGCCTTCGGCGCCGCGGCCCAGCGGACGCAGCTTGCCGTTGATGAAGCCGCGGTCGCGGGTGCAGGTCGACAGCACCATGCCCGTGGGCGGACCGACCTCGAGCGCCTGGCGCGCCGCCGCCAGCAGCCGCGGCGGCGCCAGCTCGACCGCACCGCGCAGCTCGGCCCCATCGAGGGCGCCATTGTGCGGACCGCTGACGCCCTTCATGAGCGCGCGCCAGCGCAGCGTGAACTTGCTCATGAGGGGCAGCACCACCCGCATCGCGGCGCGCGGCGACAGCGGCCCTTCGTGACCGCCGCGCCCGTCGAGCCAGGTCACCGCGCGGACCAGGCGATCGATGGCGCGGGCGCCGAACAGGGGCCGCCCGAGGCGCTGCGCCAGCTCGGCCAGCACCGCGACCTCCGAGCGCGCCTCGCCGGGCGGGGAAGCGACCGCTGGCGAGACCTGCGCGAAGCGGCGCGGCACCCGATCCGGGAGCAGCAGCGACACGTCATCCTTCTCCAGGTGGTGCGCGACGGGGAGCACGATGGAGGCCCGGGCGGTGGTCGCCGTCGGCACCACATCGAGCACGATCAGCGCGTCGAGCCGCGCCAGCGCCGCCGCCACCCGCGTCGTGTTGGGCAGCGACTCGAGCAGGTCCGCCGCCACCACCACCAGGACCCGGAGCCGATCCGGCGCGTCCGACAGGATGGCCGGGACCAGCTCTGCGGGCGGGCGCACGCCGAGGATGCTCCCGGGCGGCGAGGGATTGCGCCGCAGCATGGCGCGGATGTCGAGGAAGCCGGGGTTGTGCACCATGCCGCCGCGCCGCCCGAGGTCGCCCAGCACCGCGGGGATCGCGAGCGCGAGCCACTCGTTGACGCTGGCGCGGCGGGACATGGCCACGCCCAGCCGGGTCAGCGCCGCCACTGGCCGCGCGCCGCCCAGGCAGCGCGCGGCGCGGCGGATGTCCTCGGCGCTCACCCCCGCCAGGGCGGCGGCGCGGTCGGGCGGCATGCTGGCCGCCAGCTCGCGCAGCGCCTGCAACCCGGCGCGCGGCGCGTCGGCGGCGACCAGGCCATCGCGGAACAGCACATCGAGCATGGCCAGCAGCACCTCGGCGTCGCTGCCGGGTTTGAGCTGCAGGTGAACGGTGGCCTGGCGCGCCAGCTCGGTGCGCCGGGGATCGAGCACGACCAGCTGGGCGCCCCGGCGCCGCAGCGACCCTAGCGCCTCGGCCAGGCCACCCTCGTCGTTGGACACCAGCGGGTTGGTGCCCAGCGCGAGCAGCGCGCCACAGTGGTCGACGTCGGCGCGGGGCACCAGCAGCGGATCGCCGAACATGGCCTCCGCGACGACATAGCGGTGGGTCGCCTCGAGCCCGATCACGTTGTAGTGCTGGCGCGAGCCCAGCCCCTGGAGGAAGCCCGACGCCGCCAGGAACGCCATCGACCCGGCCGGATCGCCGGCCCCGAAGTACAGCCCGACCGCCTGCGGGCCGCCCAGCGCGAGCGCGCGCCGCACGGCCGCCGCCGCCGCGTCCAGGGCCGACGCCCAGGGCACGTCGCGCCCGCGCACGCTGGGCCGCCGCAGCCGCCCGGAGTGGCCGACCAGGCCCAGCGCCGCGCGGCCGTTCTGGCACAGATAGCCCCGGGTGATGGGGTGGCTCGCATCCCCGATGAGGTGGCCACCCTCGACCCTGACGCCACACGCCGCCAGGCACTCGCCGCACGTGGTCGCCGTCATGTGCGCCGCGCCCATCACGTCAAGGGGACCGAGAAGGTGGCGATGAGCCGCGCCGCCTCGTCCACCGCCTCGCGGTCCGGCCTGGTGCGCCGGCGCAGGTGGTCATACAGGCGCGCCGCCTCGTTGACCACCGAGGTCACCCGGGCGCCGGCGTTGTGCGCCCGGCGGAAGCGCTCCCACGAGCGATCGTGCTCGAGGAAGCTCTGGACGTAGGGGCGCTCGCCCGGGCGCGCGGTGGCGTAGCCGGCGAAGTCGTAGCGCACGGCGCGCGGGTCGGGGATCTGGACGTGGCGATCGCGCCCGCTGGCCTGGCGCTGCTTGCGCTCGTGACGCGCCTTCTCGAGCACCAGCGCCGCCATCACCTTGTGGATGGACGCCGGCTCGCCGATGACCCGGCGGTAGCGCGCGTCGAGCTCGCGCAGCCAGCGCCGCACGAACCCATTGGGCGCAAACTCGATGGCGGTGGGCAGCAGCGGGTACATCTGCAGGATCTGGCGTCGGTGGAAGTTGGCCTTCTTGTAGAGATCCTGGTCCCCGCTGGCGCGACACCACTCGTAGCCGTTGAGCGCGACCTCGAGGGTGCGCATCAACGACGGTCCCCACAGCTCGTACGACTTGCGGTAGCCGCTGTGCACCAGCTCCATGATCTCGTGCGCCTCGAAGTTCTTGTACTTGACGCCGCCGCCAGCGCCGAAGAACGACAGGTCCTGCCAGCGCAGGTTCTCGGGCACCCGACCCTCCTTGCGCAGACGCCGGAACAGGTCGGTGCCCGGGAAGGGGCACAGCGTGGTGAGCTGGTGCATGGTGGGCTTGAGCGACAGGAAGAAGGCGAGGTCCTCCTGGACGTTCTCGCGAGTGTGGAAGTCCCAGCCGCAGACCCAGGCGCCGGTGGTGGTGATGCCGTGGGCGTGCAGCTGGTCGAACACCTCGCGGGTGTCGCCGGCGCGCTTCACGTAGCCCTCGGCCTCGGCGAACTTGGACTCCACGCCCAGGAACGCGCTGGCCACGCCGGTGCGCGCGATGCGCCGCCAGCGGTCCTCGCCCCACTGGTGGATCGACTTGATGCCTCCCAGAACCCAGAACGCGGCCGCCAGCCCGGGCCCCGAGGCGCGCAGGTGTTCGCCGACCTCCTCCAGATACTCGTGATCGAGGAAGGAGTCCTCCTCGTAGACGGCGACCAGCATGGTGCGCGGGTCCTCCTCGTAGATCCGGACGATCTCCGCGGCGAGCTTGCGCGGCGGCACCAGCACCAGCCGTCGGCGGTTGAACATCTTGGTGGTGCCGCAGAAGTCGCAGCCGTAGGGGCAGCCCAGAGAGGCCACCACCACGCCCATCTCGTTGGTGATGTAGCGCTTCTGCCAGGGCAGGGTCACGCCGCCCCGGGGCATGTGGCTGATCTCGATGGGGGCGTCGGCGGGCTCCCCCAGCAGCTTGCGCATGAAGCCGATGCCTTCGCCCAGGCACAGATAGTCGGCCAGCGGCTTGAGCTCGCCGGGCGGCACCATCTCGGCGATGCCCAGCGCGCCATAGCCGCCGAGCACGATCTTGGAGTGCGGCGACAGCTCGCGCACCGCGCGACACATGTCGAAGGTGGCCTCGACCTGGTTGTAGAACAGGTGGATGCCGACGAAGTCGTAGCCCTTGCGGACCTCGGCGAGGAAGTGCTCCTTGCGCGGGTACTCCAGGTAGACCGAGGGCCCACGCAGGTTCTGGCCGATGACGTGGGCGAACAGCTCGTGCATGTGGCCGTGCAGCACGAACAGATCCTGGTGCCCGGTGAACTGCAGGTCGCCGAAGTCGGTGACCGGGTTGTCCCAGGCCTGGCTCTTGTACCCCTCCGGAAACCAGGGCGAGCTGAGCAGGACGCGCGGAGCGCCGCTGCCGTTGCCATTGCCCTTGCCGCCGTTGCCACCGTCAGAGCTCGAGTCCGGTCGACGATTCAATGAGCGGTTCATGCCAGCCAGCATGACCAGTCAGTCACGGCACACGATGATGGCAGTCAAGCCGATGGCTGGTTTCCGGGAGGTGCACCTGACGTCCGTCAAGGCGATCGTCGTGCGGGCGAGGGTGGCTCGGCGGTCGGGCTGGGCCTGCTAGCGCTGGAAGACGCGGAAGCTGTTGGCGCCGAAGCGGAGCACTGGCTCGTAGCCGCTCGGTGTGCTGTCGAACACCGCGGGCTGGTAGCCGGCCTGGGTCTGGTCCTGCCAGCGAAAGCACTGATCGACGTTGAACTCGATGACCTCGTGAACGTCGCTGGTCACGGCCGGGTTGACCACCAGCTGCACCGGGAAGTACAGCGCCAGCTCACCGCCCTCCAGCGCCGTGACCAGGCTCGAGCCCGTGGGTCCTGTCGGCACCGGGGCGCCGCCCACGCCCTCCAGCGGATACGACGAGGCCCCGCCGGTGAAGACGTAGCGGAACCAGCCGCGCGCGCGCGCCGTTCCGTCGAGCGTCGTGCGCTCACTGAGGACCTGCACGTTGTCATAGCGCCCCGGGATGTCGAACCCACCGGCGTGGAGGGTGGAGTCGACCTGGTAGCGGACGTGGCTGAGGACCACGCGGCCCACCGTGTAGGTGCCGGCGGTGAGCGACGCCGCCCGCGCCGAGCCGACCACGGTGTCGGCGCCGTCGTCGTAGCTGGCCTCGACGAAGC
Organism: Deltaproteobacteria bacterium; assembly: GCA_020853705.1. Classification (GTDB taxonomy): domain Bacteria; phylum Myxococcota_A; class Polyangia; order Haliangiales; family JADYYK01; genus JADYYK01. The sequence continues at coordinate 9,751 of JADYYK010000265.1, read as the reverse complement.
CGTCACCGTGGTCGAACACATGGAGCGGCTGGGGATCGCCCATGTTGCGCAGCAGCTGGAAGCTGCGGATGCCGTTCCTGTGCAGGCGCGGCGTCTGGCCCGACAGCCCGTCGCTGTGCGGGAAGGTGGCGGCGGTGGCGGCCACGTGAATGAAGATCCGGGGCCCCAGCGCGGCGTCCTCCGCCAGCGCGGCGTCGCCCACCGGCCCGGCGTCGGCCAGCGTCGAGGCGTCGCTCGGGCCGCCGCCACCGTCACCGGCGCGGCCACCGTCACCTGCGCTCCCGCCACCGTCACCGCCACAGCCGCACAGCCAGAGTCCCGCCACCACCGCACCGACGAGTCCGCTCCTGAGCATCGCATCTCCTGCGGGCACCGGGCGCCGCGCCGGCCGACCCTGCAACCCACGGGCCCGCGCCGCGCTGCCCGGATGAGGCCAAGACTGGCTGCACGCGAGTGGTCTGTGCCTGACCGTTCACGACGGCGCAGTGAAGCGGTGGTCACACGCGCTGGTACCAGGTGACGGACCGATGCGTGGTGCAATCGTGACCAGGAGCTGGAACGCCGCGCCCTAGCATGAGGGGCCATGGCCGAAGCCGCGAAGAAGCGTGTCCTCCTCACCAGCGTGTGCCGCCCCTTTGGCCCCCAGCACGGCGATGGTTTCGGGGTGTCCTACGAGGGCACCCACCAGCTGATGTGGGCACAGGGGATCTTCCGCCCCCGCGGCACCACCACGCAGTGGGGCATCGACTTCATCGCCGCCAACCTGAAGACGCCCACCACCACCCTGAACTACCCTTCGCTGGACGAGCTCATCGCCGAGCTCCGCCACGGCTACGACTATGTCGGGATCGCCTTCGTCGCGACCACGATCCACAAGATGAAGGCGATGGTGGCCGCGATCCGGCGTCACGCCCCGACGACCAAGATCATCCTGGGTGGCTATGGCACCGCGCTGGGCGATCAGATCGCGCCCTACGCCGACCACGTCTGCCAGGGCGAGGGCGTCGCCTTCATGCGCAAGCTGCTGGGCGAGCCGCTCGACGTCCCCATCGTGCAGCCAGTGGTGACCCAGGTCAGCTCGCTGTTCTCGCTGCCGGTGCTGGGCCGCACGGGCTATGTCTTCGCGGGGCTGGGCTGCCCCAGCGGCTGCGACTTCTGCGCCACCTCGCACTACTTCAAGCGCCGCCACCTGCGCCTGCTGCCCGATGGCGCCGCCATCGTGAACGCCATCAAGCGCCTGCGCGAGCTCCACCCCGACATGACCAACTTCTGGATCAACGACGAGGACTTCCTGCTCAACGAGAAGCGCGGCCGCCAGTTCCTGGCCGCCATCCGCGAGGCCGGGCTGCCGCCGCTGTCGCTGAGCATCTTCGCCAGCGTCAAGGCGCTGTCGCAGTTCACGCCGCTCGAGCTGGTCGAGATGGGGATCGGCTGGGTCTGGGTCGGCTTCGAGGGCAAGCGCGCCGGCTACGCCAAGATGCAGGGCCGCCCCTACGCCGAGCTGTTCCGCGACCTGCACGCCCACGGCATCAGCGTGATGAGCTCGATGATCATCGGCTTCGACTACCAGACCCCTGCCATCATCCAGGAGGAGTTCGACGAGCTCCTGTCGCTGCGCCCGAGCATGACGCAGTTCCTGATCTACGGGCCGGCCCACGGCACGCCGCTGCACGACCGCATGACGGCCGAGGGCCGTCTGACCCGCGAGATGAAGGACCACAAGAAGCACGACGGCTTCTCGCTGGTGTTCGACCACCCGCACATCGACGCCACCACCATGGAGGCGACCCAGAGGCGCCTCTACCATGACGACTTCAGCCGCCTGGGCCCCTCGGTCTTTCGCGTCGTCGACGACTGGCTGACCGGCCACCTGGCGCTGCGTGACCACGCCGAGCCGCGGGTGCGCGCCAAGGCCGCCAGGTACGGCGCCGACGCCCACCGCGCCATGGCGCTGCTGCCGGCCAGCCAGCGCTGGCTGGCTCCTGGGCCCGCGGCCTGGGTGGCCGACCTCGAGCGCCGGATCGCGGCGGCCACCGGCCCCTTGACGCGCACCGAGCGGCTGCTGGCCGCGGTGATGCCCGCCATGATGCGCTACACCGCGCTGCGCCTGCGCTTCGACCTCGGGCAGCAGCCCAAGCCGACCCGACGCAGCTACCGCCAGGGCGTGCCCGACTTGCCGCCGGTCAAGCTCCTGCCACGGCTGGCGGCGATGCTGCAGCGCTGGGCACCATCTTCTCGCCGCGCTTTGCGCTCCGGGCTGCACACGCCATCCTGACCGACGCGCCGGTCACCGACAAGAAGCGGGAGCTGACCCCGACCGAGTTCGGTGCCATCGGGGCCAAGCTGGCGCAGCGCGCCGCCTCAGCCCCGCTTCGCGACGCCACGCCCGGGTGACATGGCTGTCCTCTCCGACTCGGCCTCAGCTGCGGCAGCAACTGAGCTCGCCGCCCCGCGTCGGCCGGTCAGTCGCCGGTGCCGACCGAGAGCACCGCGGTCAGCCCCTGGGTCTCTTCGCCGATGAGCGCGTAGCGCACCCACAGCGCCAGCACCACGGGGGCGATCTCGGCCTCCAGGCCGATGCCGGCGCCGGGGCCGATGTGCGAGCGGTCGTTGCTGGCGATGGGGATGGGCTCGGTCGAGCGCAGCAGGTCGACGCCGACCTGGCCGGAGGCGTACATCGGGACGTCCTCGCCGAGGCCGAGGGTGATGCGCGCGGCGAACGACAGCTGGGCGATCCCCGCGGCGCCACCGAGGGCGGCGTCGGAGGTGGCGCCGAAGCTGCCCAGCAGCAGCGTCGAGTGCAGGCCGTACCAGCTGGGCTGGTAGCCGCCCTCGACGCCGTAGACGAAGTTGGTCGGGTAGTCGGCGTCGGCCTGGCCCTGGAAGAAGCGCAGGCCGCCGACGGCGGCGATGCGACCCTTGGGCAGCTCGGCGGCGGCGCGCCGCGGGCCTGCCAGCAGCGCCAGCACCACCCCGGTCAACGCCAGCGCGAACCTCATCGGCCCGGACGGCCCGGACGGCCGGCCACGCTCACGGCACGACGACGGTGTCGCCCCCGAGCAGCGTGATGTTCATCTCCAGCCGCGAGCCGCTGATGACCTGGCTGTACACGAACGGGATCTTGCGCTGCGCGCCGCTGGGATCGCGCCGGATGACGATGATCGAGTCGGTGCGCGCGAAGCGCGTCGGCCCGCCCGCCAGCGCCACGGCGTCGAGCACGGTGATGAAGTCCCGCGGCGAGAACATGCCGGGGTGCTCGACACGCCCGACGACGTGGATCTTGTAGCTGTTGACCTCGACCACGTTGACCGTGACGATCGCGGTCTCTTCCTTGATGTACTGCGCCAGGCGCGCCACGATGCGGTCGCGCAGCTTCTCGGGCGTCAGGCCGGCGGCCTTGAGCTCGCCGATGAGCGGCATCGTGATCGACCCGTCGGGGCGCACCCGCATGCGGCCCGACAGCTCCTCGTTCTTCCACACGTTGACCTGCAGCACGTCGGTCGGGCCGATGACGAAGCCGCCGGCGCGCGGGTCGGGCTCCTTGGAGTAGTCGTAGTTGACCTTGGGGCCGCAGCCGAAGGTCAGGGCGACGAGAAGGCTGCTCAGGGCCGCCCAGGCCCACCACGTCCTACGGATCGCTCGCATGGTGCGCATCCTGCCTTGAGGCGCCGGGCGAGGTCAACCACGGCCAGATCCGACCCTGGGAGTCCGGGGTAGAATGCCGGCATGCGAAGACTGCTGCTTGGTGTGCTGCTGTGCCTGGGGCTGGGACTGGGGGCCACGGCGTGCTCCAAGAAGGGCTGCAAGCGCAAGTGCACCCTCAGCATCATCAACGCCGACGACCGCGCAAAGCGCTTCGAGGGCAGCTGCAGCTCGGGCAAGTCCGAGGAGATGACCTGCCAGTGCGCCATCGGGCGGGCCTGCAAGGCGGCCGGTGAGGGCCCCGACTGCGTGCGCTCGGGCAAGTACAACACCGGCTCCGGGCGCGAGACCGAGGAGACCTGCGTCAAGTGACGGCTGCTTTGCCGACGGCGTCGCGGTAGGCTGCGCGCGTGGAGATCCTGTTCCTGGCGCCACGTCCGCCGTGGCCAACCGACACTGGCGCGAAGATCCGGACCTTCCATCTGCTCGAGGCGCTGGCGCGCGCGCACGAGGTGACCTGCGCGACCTTCATCGATGGCCCCGAGGACGCCGCCGCGGCCGAGGCGCTGCGTGCCAAGGTGTCGCTGCGCCACCTCGAGCTGGTGACGCGCCCGCATGGCCTGCTGGCGCGCGGGCTGGATGCCGCGCGTGGCGTGGTGGGGCCGCTGCCGTACAGCATGCGCAAGTACGAGCGCAGCGCCATGACCAGCGCGGTCCGGCGCATCGTCGCGGCGCGTCGGCCGGCCCTGGTGCACTGCGACCACCTGCACATGGCGCCCTACGGGGCCAGGTCGGGCGTGCCGTTCACGATCGACGAGCACAACGTCGAGAGCCTGATCTGGCGCCGCTATGCGCGCAGCGAGCGCGGCCTCAAGCGGCTGGCCTTCGCCGAGCAGGCCTTCCTGTGGACCCGGGCCGAGGGCCGCGCGGCGGCGCAGGCCTGGCTGTGCCTGATGACCTCGGAGGCCGACCGCCGGCAGCTGCTCAGGCTGGCTCCGGCGCGCGCGGTGGTGGTGCCCAACGGGGTCAACCTGGAGTATTTCGGCGATCTGCAGGTGGCGCCGGCGGAGTCGGGCGCCATCGTGCTGACCGGGTCGATGGACTGGCAGCCCAACGAGGACGCCGCGGTGTGGTTCGTCGAGGCCATCATGCCCGAGGCCCGACGAGCGCTGGGCGGAGCGCGCTTCGCGGCGGTGGGGCGCAACCCCAGCCCCAAGGTGCAGAAGCTGGCGGGGCCCGACGTGGTGGTGACCGGGACGGTGCCCGATGTGCGCCCCTACCTGCGCGGTGCGCTGGCCCTGGTGGTGCCGATCCGGGTCGGCGGCGGCACCCGGCTCAAGATCCTGGAGGCCTTCGCGGCCCGCGTCCCGGTGGTGTCGACGCGGGTTGGCGCGGAGGGGATCGCGTGCGAGGACGGCCGCGACATCCTGTATGCCGAGACCCCGGCCGAGTTCGCGGCCGCGCTGGCGCGGCTGAAGGCGGAGCCGGCGCTGCGCGAGCGGCTGACCACGGCGGGACGTGCGCTGGTCGAGGCGCGCTACGGCTGGCAGGCCATCGGCGGCGAGCTGGCGCGGATCTATGCCGCCGCGCCAGGGCACCGGTAGGTGGCGAAGAGGCGGCCACCGGGGTTCGACTTCGCGAGCGCGGTGCAGGCCGCGGGGTTCACCCCGCGCGAGAGCGATGTCGGTGCGCTGCTGGCGCTGGATGCGCGGGCGGTGGGCGACGACGATGATGCGCTGGGCAAGCTGACGCTGCGGGCGCTGCTGCGTGTGCCGGCGGCGACCGCGCAGGCGGCGGTGGCGGTGCTGGAGGCCGAGGAGGACGAGGCGCGGCGGGCCCGGCTGGTCGAGGTGCTGGGGCGGGCGGTGGAGCAGCTGGCAGAGACGCTTGCCGAGGTGGAGGGGGATCCAGCATCCGGCCCGGGGCCGAGCACGAGCACGAGCACGAGCACGAGCACGAGCACGAGCACGAGCACGAGTCCGAGCACGAGCACGAGTCCGAGTCCGAGCGCGCCCACGAGTGACGACGACGATCCGCTGTCTCGCTTCACCGATCTGCTGTTCTCACTGCTGGAAGATCCCCTGCCCCGCGCGCGCCGCGCCGCCGTGCGCGCGCTCGAGCGCCTCGACGCCGGCAACCTCGAGGCTGCGCTGCTCGAGGCCTGGGCGCGCGAGGACGACGACGCCAACCGGCGCGCACTCATCGAGGCCCTCGGCCACACCGGTGGCGAGGCCGCTCGAGCCATGATCAAGGCGCTGCCCGCCGACGACCCCGCGCTGTCGCGGGTGCGCGAGCGCGCCCTGCTGGCCCTCGAGCGCGACCGGGTGCGTGGCGCCGAGTCGGCCATCGACATCGACGCCGTCCCGGCGCAGCCCATCCGCGTCCTGCTGCGCACCCGGCGCGGCCTCGAGCAGCTGCTCGCCGCCGAGCTGGCCGCGCTGCCGGCCTTCGTGGCCGCGCGCCCGCCCGGCTCGCTGCCCGAGCTGGCGGCACACGTCACCGGCCCTGGCCACGTCGCCGCCACCCTGGCCTCGCCGCTGCGCACGCTGCTGGGCTCGCGGATCTGGGAGTCGCTCGGCTTCCCCCTCACCCGCCAGCGCATCGATACCAGCGCCGGCGGCGAGGCCGGCGCCCTGGCCGCAGCGCTGACCTCCCCCGAGGCCGAGCGCGTGCTGACCACCTTCACCCGCGGCGCGCTGCGCTACCGCATCGGCTGGACCGGTGGCGGCAAGCGTCGCGCCGAGGTCTACGGCGCCGCCGCGCTGATCTCCGCGCGCCGCCCGGCCCTGGTCAACGACCCGCGCGCTGCGACCTGGAACGCCGCCGCGCGCGACCACGCCGGCTGGCTCGAGGTCGTCCTCGAGCCGTGGCGCCTGCCCGATCCGCGCTTCGCCTACCGCCTCGCCACCGTCAAGGCGGCGTCACACCCCACCATCGCCGCGGCGCTGGTGCGGCTGGCCGGCCCGCTGCGCGCCGACGACGTGGTCTGGGATCCCGTCACCGGCTCCGGCCTCGAGCTGTGCGAGCGCGGCCTGGCCGGCCCCTTCGCGCACCTCCACGGCTCCGACCTCGACCCCGCCGCGCTGGCCGCGGCGCGCCAGAACCTGGACGCCGCGCTGCCCGGCGCCGCCGTCACGCTGACCGAGGCCGACGCCCGCACGCACGCGCCCCCCGGCGTCACCCTCATCATCTCGAACCCGCCGCTGGGCTGGCGCGTGGCCCCCGATCAGGGCCTCGCGCCGCTGTACGACGCCTTCGTGGCCCACGCCGCGCGCGTGCTGCAGCCCGGCGGTCGTCTGGTCTGGATCAGCGCCCTGCCCGAGGTCACCCGCGCCGCCGCCGCGCGCGCCGGCCTGCGCGAGACGCACCGCTCGCCCATCGAGATGGGCTGTCTGCGCACCGAGCTCGAGGTCTATCACAAGCCATGAGCGCTCCCGGCGGTGGCCAGGCCCCGGGCGGCGACGACGCCGGTCGACGCGGCGCTGGCGTCCTCGGCCCGCGCTGCCCGCGCTGCAGCAAGCCGCCCGCCGCCTGTGTCTGCGACCTGGCCGCCCCGCAGCCGGCGCGCCACCGCGTCCTCGTCCTGCAGCACCCGCAGGAGTCACGGCAGCCGCTGTCGAGCGCGCCGCTGATCCCGCTGGCGCTGGCGGGCGCCGTGGTCCGCGTCGGCCTGAGCTGGCGCAACCTGGCCACCGCGCTGGGTGACGACCCCGGCGGCACCTGGGGCGTGCTGTATCTCGGCAAGAAGGACGCGCCCCCGACCGGCCCGCTCGGCTTCGTGACCCGCGATGGCGCCCCCGCCGCGCCGACCGCGCTGGCGGGCATCGTCGCCCTCGACGGCACCTGGTCGCAGGCGCGCACCCTGTGGTGGCGCAACCCCTGGCTGCTCAAGCTGCGCCGCCTGGTGCTCGCCCCCGGCCGCACCTCGCGCTACGGCGATCTCCGCCTGGCCGCGCGCGCCGAGGGGCTGTCCACCCTCGAGGCCGTGGCCGAGACCTTGCGCGCCCTCGGCGAGCCGCCCGCCGTGCCCGCCGCCCTCGAGCACCTCTTCGAGCAGTTCCTGGCGCGGTGGAGCGCCGCCCTCAGCGCGCCATGATCGCGCTGTGCGCCCAGCTCCCCGACGGCTCGCGCACCTGGGTCCTGCCGCCCAACCCGATCCCCCCCGGGCGCAGCTGGATCCTCGGCATCATCGGCCTGCGCGTCGAGGCCGGCGCCAGCTTCCTGCGCGCCCACCGCACCACCGGCACGCCCACCCGCATCGAGCTTTCGCCCCCCACCAGCGTCCTCATCGGCTGGACCCGCCTCGACGCCAACGGCGACCCACTCCCGCTGCCCCTGGCCCCGGTCCACTCCCCCGCACCCGCACCCACGCCCGCGCCGGCGCCACGCCACGCCACGGCGCGCCTCACCCTCGCCCTGCACGACCCCAGCACCGGCGCCCTGATCGCAACCACCACGTCGACCTCCGCCACCGAGCACGCCTACGCCAACATCTTCGCCAAGTGGGAGCCCACGCCCGCCTTCACCGCCGCCACCCGCCTGCCCCGCCTCATCGAGTGCGGCTACGAGCTGACCACCTTCTCGACCCCACGCGCCGGCCACAAGCATCCGCGCGCCGCCCTCGCCACCTTCACCCCCGACGACCCCGCCTGCCCCGTCGCCCTGCACGTGACCCTGACCACCTCCTGGTCCAGCGAATCGCCCTCAAATCCCGCTGGTCCGACCAGCACAGGCGGGTGGATCTCCCGCGCGGCCCGCGGTATAGCCAAGCCATGACGACGCCCAGCCGCTGCATCTCGGCCCGCGACGCGCTGACCCGCCTGCGCGAAGGCAACCTGCGCTACGCCCAGAACGTGCGCAGCGTCGACGCCATGATCTCGCACAGCCGCCGCGATCTCATCCAGCAGACCCCGGTCGCCATCGTCATCGGATGCTCCGACAGCCGCGCGCCGGCCGAGATCGTCTTCGACCAGGGCCTCGGCGACCTCTTCGTCATCCGCGTCGCCGGCAACATCGTGGCGCCGTCGCAGATCGGCAGCGTCGAGTTCGCCGCCGAGCGCTTCGGCACCCGCCTCGTCGTGGTCATGGGCCACACCCACTGCGGCGCCATCGACGCCACGCTGGAGGCCATCACCACCCCGGCGGGCGCCAGCTCGCAGAACCAGCTCTCGATCGTCAACCGCATCCGCCCCGCCATCGAGGCGCTGGCCGCGACCGACCTGGCCAGCGACCCCGCGCGCCTGCGCCGCGAGGCCATGCGCGCCAACGTGCGCGCCTCGGTCAACCACTTGCGGCACGGCTCCGAGGTCATCGAGCGCCTGGCCTCCGGCGCCGGGGCCGACGGCCTGCTGGTGGTGGGCGCCGAGCTCGACCTCCTCACCGGCGTGGTCGACTTCTTCGAGGGCGTCAGCGCCGCCCCCAAGCTCGAGCTTGTCGAGCACAAGTAGCAGCCGCCCCGCCGCCTCCGCCGCCGCCCTCGCCGCCGCCGCGCTGGCGCTGGCCCTCGCGCTCGCCCTGGCCCTCGCCGGCTGCTGCCCCGACGACGTCGGCAACCGGGCCTGCTTCAGCGCGGGCCCCGACAGCGCCCCCGCCTACACCATCTCGGCGGTGTCCGACTGCCCCGCCGCTGACGTCGGCATGATCTACCCGCCGCGCACCTTCACCGGCCAGATCAGCGTCATCGCGACCGGCCCCGACGCCACGCGCAGCGCGACCCCGACCTGGCTGCAGACGCGCCTTCTGCCCGCGCTGCGCGCCCAGCACCTCGCCGTCACCACCTCGGGCATGGCCGACGTGTGCGCCACCGCGCACGTCACGCTGTTCGTCACCATCGATTCCTGGTTCCCCAGCGATCGCGTGGTGCGCGCGGTGGCCGCGCAGCTGGCCGCCGATCAGCTGCAGGGCGAGGTCGTCGTGGTGGTCCAGCCGCCGTCCGAATCTTGCTGAGGGCCCGCGAATGGATAGGTCGATCGATGATCGTGGCCGAGGCGCCCGGCGAGCGAGGAGCCGCGAGCACCGAAGCGCAGCGTACTGGCCGTACGTGAGCATCGGAGCGCAGCGGCGACGAAGCTCCCCGGGATGGATCGGTCGCGAGAGCGATTGAGATATT
>JADYYK010000264.1 GCA_020853705.1 Deltaproteobacteria bacterium | reverse complement strand
GTACTCTAGGGATAACAGGCTGATCTCCCCCAAGAGTCCACATCGACGGGGAGGTTTGGCACCTCGATGTCGGCTCATCGCATCCCGGGGCTGGAGCAGGTCCCAAGGGTTTGGCTGTTCGCCAATTAAAGCGGTACGCGAGCTGGGTTCAAAACGTCGTGAGACAGTTTGGTCCCTATCCACCATGCGCGAAGGAAACTTGAGAGGATCTGTCCTTAGTACGAGAGGACCGGGATGGACCGACCGCTAGTGTTCCGGTTGTGGCGCCAGCCGCATCGCCGGGTAGCTACGTCGGGACGGGATAACCGCTGAAAGCATCTAAGCGGGAAGCCCACCTCAAGATCATGTTTCCCGGGCCGTAAGGCCCCTGAAGACCCCACGAAGACTACGTGGTTGATAGGCCGGGTGTGGAAGGCGAGCAATCGCTGGAGCTTACCGGTACTAATCGGTCGTGCGGCTTGGCCACCTTTTTTCTTTTTGGCTAATCACGAGACGACTTGCGGGGTTGAGGTCAGAGTTGAGACAACGTGCAACACGAACCATCACCGCTTTGTGAAGAAGGCACTCGAGAGCTGCGCTTGATTCGCGCAAAATTTTAAGTCCTGACTGGGGCACCACGACCAGGCGGGCAAAGTTTCCGGCGGCCATACCGAAGGGGCCACACCCGTTCCCATCCCGAACACGGAAGTTAAGACCTTCAGGGCCGATGGTACTGCAGGAGAGATCCTGTGGGAGAGTAGGTCGTCGCCGGGAGTTATTCGAAGAAACGCCTCGTGCGCCTTTGCGCTCGGGGCGTTTCGCTTTTTCGGGGGTCGATGTCCATGAGCTCGCGCACGCGCCTGACAGGAGTCCTGATCGCCGCAGCCCTGCTGGCAGGCTGCGGGCGGCAGCTGCCGCCGCGGGCGCCGTCGGCGGCGCTGTATCGCGATCTCGAGCGCATCGTGACCGTGCGCGAGGCTGGGGGCTGGGAGATCGACCGGCTGGAGGTCGAGGGGGCGCTGTCGGACGCGCTGATGTCCGTGTGCCAGGTCGAGCGGACCGAGCGCGAGGCGCTGGCGGGCTGGCTCGAGGACCGCATCTCCGCCCAGGGCGGGCCGGTGGAGCAGGCCTATCGCAGGCGCGGCCGCAAGCTGGGCAAGGTCGCGAGCCTGCTCGAGCTGACGCGGATCCGGCTGCTGCTGGCGGCTGCGATGGCGGCGGCGCCGGCGGACTGTCCGTTCTGGCTGGAGCCCAGGCAGGACTTCGCCGGGCGCCAGGTCGGGGATGGGCGCTGGCAGGTGTCGCTGGCGGGTGGCGGCAAGGTGCTGCTGCAACGGCGCGGGGAGCGGGACGACGTCACCGGGGGCGGGGCAGGCCGGATCCTGCTGGGGCGGAACTTCGGGTCGCGGCTCGGACTGCTGGCGGGGCTCGAGGGTGGCGGCAGCGCGGACATCCCACCCAGCCAGGGTGGGGTGTCGAAGGGGCTGGTGCTGGCGTTCGACCTGGTCGCGCCGGTGGTGGCGCGCTTTCATCTGGTGAATTCGTACTTCGAGGTCGAGGGCGGCTACCTGGCGCACTTCACCGAGGAGGACCGCGACATGGAGTCGGGGCTGCACCTCGGGGTCGCTTTCGGGGCCCGGGCGCTGAGGACCAGGTGGTTCTTCCCGGGGGCGGCGTTCGCGGCGACCTACGAGCGCACGTTTCCCGAGGCCGGGGAGGCGCTGCAGCTCATCAAGCTGGGGCTCCGGGTGACGCTCGACGTGGATCTGTGAGCGCGGCGTGCGATATTGCGCGCCATGGCCGAGCTGCGCCCGATTGAACGCGCCGACGCCGCCGAGGTGACGAGGATGCTGTCCCGGGCGTTCGTCGACGATCCGTTCCTGAACTGGTTCCTGCGCAAGGACGCCGGGCACGCCGCGGGGTCGGACCTGTTCTTCCAGGTCGCCCTCGAGCTGTCGCTGCCGCACGGCCAGGCGGTGATGACCCCGGATGGCGGGGGGGCGGCGCTATGGTTCCCGCCCGACCGGTGGCAGATGGGCTTCTGGTCGCTCCTGCGAATGGCGCCGCGGATGGCGAAGGCGACGTCGTGGCGACGGCTGCTCGGGGTGGCGCGCAAGCTCGACAAGGTGCTGAAGGTGCATCCGCACCCGCCGCACCGGTATCTCTACGTGCTCGGGGTGGATCCGGCGCAGCAGGGGCGCGGGGTGGGCGCGGCGCTGCTGGGGCCGGCGCTGGCCGACTGTGACGCCAGGGGGATCGGGGCGTACCTCGAGACCAGCAAGGAGAAGAACCTGGGCTTCTACCAGAAGCATGGGTTCCGGGTGCGCGACGAGGTCGTACTGTCGCCCGAGTGCACGGTGTGGACGATGTGGCGGGAGCCGATCAAATGAGACGTGATCCGCATTCGTACTGTGATGATACCCAGCCCGAGATTGTCAGTCTGGACTGGCAGGTGCGGGTGGACTTCGAGACGCGCCGGCTGGAGGGTGCGGTCACCCTGGAGCTGGGCGCGGCGACGGCCGCGGCCGGGCCGATCGATCTCGACACCCGCGACCTCGAGGTGCGCCGGGTCCACGTCGGCGAGGTCGCGCTGGCGTGGGCGCTGGCCGCGGCGGAGCCCATCCTGGGCGCGCGCCTGCGCGTCGAGCTGCCGGCGGGGACGCAGCGCTTCACGGTCGAGTACCGCACCACACCGGGGGCGTCTGCGCTGCAGTGGTTGGAGCCGGCGCAGACCGCGGGCGGGGTGCAGCCCTTCCTGTTCAGCCAGTGCCAGGCCATCCATGCCCGCTCGGTGGTGCCGGTGCAGGACACGCCGCGGGTGCGGGTGCGCTTCACGGCGGCGCTGGACGTGCCGGTGGCGCTGCGCGGCCTGATGGCGGCGGCGTTCGTCGAGCGCGAGGAGGACGATCCCGACAGCGCGCGCGCCATCGAGCGCTGGCACATGCCGCAGCCGATCCCGCCCTATCTGATCGCGTTCGCCGTCGGCCATCTGCGCTCGGCGGACGTCGGGCCGCGCTGCCGGGTCTGGGCCGAGCCCGAGGTGCTGGAGCGCGCCGCGTGGGAGTTCGCGGGCGCCGAGGCCATGCTGGAGGCCGCCGAGAAGCTGTTCGGCCCCTATGACTGGGAGCGCTTCGACATCCTGACCATGCCGCCCTCGTTTCCCTACGGCGGCATGGAGAATCCGCGGCTGACCTTCCTGACGCCGACGCTGCTGGCGGGCGACCGGTCGCTGGTCAACGTGGTCGCGCACGAGCTGGCGCACTCGTGGACCGGCAACCTGGTGTCGAGCGCGTCGGCCGAGCACTTCTGGCTCAACGAGGGCTTCACGGTGTTCGCCGAGCGACGCATCGTCGAGGCGCTGGCGGGGTCGGAGGTCGCCATCATGCAGGCGGCGCTGGGCCGGCAGGAGCTCGACCGCGCGGTGGCGGGCTTCGCCGAGCACCCCGAGCTGACCCGGCTGCACGTGCACCTGGCGGGGGTCGACCCCGACGAGGCGTTCTCGATCGTGCCCTACGAGAAGGGCTATCTCCTGCTGCGCGCGCTGGAGGAGCACGTCGGGCGCGCGCGCTTCGATGGCTTCCTGCGCGAGTATCTCGGGACGTACCGCTTCCGATCGATCACGACCGACGACTTCACCGCCATGGTGGAGAAGCTGCTGCCGGGGGCGCTGGCGGCGGTGGACAGCGCGGCCTGGCTGGACGGGCCGGGGGTGCCGGGGAATGCGCCGGTGGCCCGGTCAGCGCGGCTGGAGGCGGTGCAGCGCGCCTGTGCGGCCGGCGCGGCTGGCCTGGATGGCGCCACCACCGAGGGCTGGACGCCGGTCGAGTGGGGACTGTGGCTGGAGGGCGCCGCGGCGCTGGACGCGGCGGCGTGTGCGGCGCTGGACGCGCGCTTCGGCCTCACCGCCCAGAAGAACTACGAGATCGTGGCGGCCTGGCTGCGGGTGGCCATCGCGGCCGGGTATGCGCCGGCCGTCGAGCGCGTGCAGTCGCTGCTGGGCGAGGTCGGACGCATGAAGTTCCTGCGTCCGCTGTACCAGGCCCTGGCCAGGCACGATGTGGCGCTGGCGCGGCGCTGCTTCGAGCGCTGGCGCAGCGGGTATCACCCCATCGCGGCACAGGTCGTCAGCGGGGTGCTGGCGAAGGCGGCGGCCCCGGCGGGTTGATTCAGGCCTTGGCCTTGCTGTCGGTCTTGGGCTGGGGCTTGGCCTCGGCGGCCTCGGCGGCCTTGGCAGCCTTGGCGGCCTTGGCTTCCTTGGCCTTGGCGTCAGCGGCCTCGTCGCGCGGCCAGGCGATGAGCAGGACGCCGACCCCGAGCAGCAGCACGGCGTCGGCGATGTTCCACGCCGGCCACTCGTGCTTGCCATACTTCCAGACCACGAAGTCGGTGACCTTGCCGTGCAGCAGGCGGTCGAGGATGTTGCCGATGGCGCCGCCGGCCAGCATGCCGAGGCCGACCTGCAGCGCGCGCTGACCGTCCTTGCTGCGCCAGGCGAAGATGCTGAGGGCGGTCACCGCGCCGATGCCGATCACGGTCAACACGTAGGGCGTCCACGGACTCTTCCGGCCCATGCTGAAGGCGGCGCCGGTGTTGTAGGCCAGGCGCAGCTCGAAATAGCCGGGGATCACCTTCTTGACCGTCGAGTACTCGCGCGGGCCGAGGGCGCGCCGGGCCCACACCTTGGTGCCCTGGTCGAGCGCCAGGCAACCCAGCGCGATGGCGAGAAACAGGATGATGCGCTTCGGCATGACTGGGTGAACCCTTCGTGGTGCGACGCTGTTCCCGCTAGCTGCGGGGGGCGCCGGGCTGGTTCTCGGGCAGCGCGGAGGCGGCGTGTGGGCTGGCCAGCGCGGCGGCCTCGGCCGCCAGCACGCGCGGATAGGGGGTGAGATCGACCCCGAAACGGCGCGCGCTGTAGACCTGCGGCACCAGGTAGAGGTCGGCGACGGTGAGGCGATCGCCGAGGGCGAACGGCCCCGACGGGAAGTGCGCGCCGAGCTGCACCAGGGTGGCCTCGAGCGCCATCATGCCCCGCTGGTTGAAGTGGGCGGCCCAGGCCTTCTGGCCGGCGGGGTCGCCGCTGTGCTGCCTGAGCACGGTCAGGTTCTGCAGCGGCTGGATGCCCGAGTTGATGAGCTCCACGACCTGACGCGCGCGCGCGCGCGGGCCGGCGCCGCTGGGGTACAGCGCGGGGGTCGGGCGGGTGTCCTCGAGGTACTCGATGATGGCGACCGACTCCGACAGGGTGAGGCCGTCGATCTCGAGGGTCGGTACGTGAGCGATCGGGTTGCGCGCGCGCTGCTCGGCGCCGAGCTGTTCACCGGCGGCCAGGTCGACGATGGTCGACTCGAAGGCGAGGCCCTTGATGGCCAGGGCCCAGCGCACGCGCCAGGCCGAGGACGAGCGCCAGTAGTGATAGAGGCGGACCGGCGCGGTCATCAGGACGCCTTGGCCTTCTTCTTGGCGCCCTTGTCCTTGGCGCCACCCTCATCCTTGTCCTTCTCTTTGTCCTTGTCCTTGGCGTCGTCACGCGGCCAGGCGATGAGCATGATGGCGACGCCCACCAGCAGCGCGGCATCGGCGATGTTGAAGGCGGGCCACTCGTGCTTGCCGTACTTCCAGACCACGAAGTCGGTGACCTTGCCGAAGGCCAGGCGGTCGATGATGTTGCCGATCGCGCCGCCGGCCAGCATGCCGAGGGCGACCTGCAGCGCGCGCTGGTCGTTCTTGGTCTTCCAGGCGAACCACGCGATGGCCGCGACGGCGCCGATGCCGACCACGGTCAGCGCGTAGGGCGCCCAGCCGGTCTTGCCGCCGAGGCTGAAGGCGGAGCCGGTGTTGTAGGCCAATCGCAGCTCGAAATAACCGGGGATCACCTTCTTGACCACCGAGTACTCGCGCGGTCCGAGGGCGCGGCGGGCCCACACCTTGGTGGCCTGATCGGCGGCCAGGCAGGCCAGGGCGATGGCGACGAAGAGAATGATGCGCTTGGGCATGGCTTCCTTCAGGCGCCTGACGGGGGAGGGTTGGCGGCGAGCTGGGCCACCACGGTGGCGCAGCGCCCGCACAGGTCGGGGTGCCCGGCCAGCCCCGCCGGGGTGCCCCAGCGCCAGCAGCGCGGACAGCGCGTGCCGGTGGCGTGCTCGACGCGGACCTCGGCGAGGTCGGAGGCCGCGTCGGCGGGGTCGAGCACCAGCTCGGAGACGATGCACAGCTCGGCCAGCATGGCCTCGTGGCCGGCGCACAGCGGGCGCTGCGCCGCGGTGGGGCGCACGATGACGCGGGCGTCGAGCGAGGCGTGCTTCTCGCGACGGAACGGCTCCAGCGCGCGCTGGACCTCGGCGCGCAGGGCGAGCAGCGCCTCCCAGCGCGGCAGCACCGCGCTCTCGGTCGCGGTCTCGGCCTCGGTGACCGGGTGGATCCCCGCCATCAGCATGAGGTGCACGCTGTCGGGGTCGCCGGCGGCGCGCGGCAGGTACTTCCAGACGTCCTCTGCGGTGAACACCATGATGGGGGCCACGATGGTCGCCAGGGTGCGCGCCACGTGCCAGGTCACGGTCTGGGCGCTGCGCCGGTGCGGCGAGGCCGCGGCCTCGCAGTACAGCCGATCCTTGGTGACGTCGATGAACAGCGCCGACAGGTCGACCGCGCACAGGTCGACCACGTCCTTGAGCACAGTGTGGAAGGTGTAGTCGTCGTAGGCGGCAGCGGCCTTGCGGGCGAACGAGCGGACCCGGGTCAGGATGTAGAGATCGAACGGCTCCAGCGCGCTGTCGGGCAGGCAGTCGCGGCCCGGGTCGAACCCGCTCAGGTTGCCGAGCAGGAAGCGGAAGGTGTTGCGGATGCGCCGATATGACTCGGTCAGGTGCTCGAGGACCGTGGGCGAGTAGGCGATGTCGTTGCGGAACTCGGCGCCGGCGACCCACATGCGCAGGAGCTCCGCGCCGGTCTTCTTGATCTGATCCTCGGGCGCCGTGTAGTCGATCTTGACGCCGCGGCGGCGCTTCTCCTCGATGGCCGACTTGGAGTAGGCGTTGCCGTCCTGGTCGACCACGAAGCCGTGGGTGAGGACCGACTTGAAGGGCGCCTTGCCGCGCGCGGCGACCGAGGCCAGCAGGCTGGAGTGGAACCAGCCGCGATGCTGGTCGGAGCCCTCGAGATAGAGATCGACGGGCAGCCCCATGCCGGGGTCGGGTTCGCACACCGCGGCCCAGCTGACGCCGGACTCGAACCAGACGTCGACGATGGCGTCGTCCTTGCGGAAGTCGGCCGGGCCAAACTCGCCGTGGCGCCAGCCGGGCGGCAGCAGGTCGACGGCCTCGCGCGCGAACCAGGCGTCGGCGCCGTGCTCGGCGAAGATCCCGGCGATGTGCTCCATCACGTCGGCGTCGGCCAGCGCCTCGCCGGTGTGGATGTTGATGAAGGTCGGGATGGGCACGCCCCACACACGCTGGCGCGACAGGCACCAGTCGGGGCGGTTCTCGATCATGCCGCGGATGCGGTTCTCGCCCCAGGGCGGGATCCAGCGCGTGCGGCCGATCTCGTCGAGCGCGCGGCCGCGCAGGCCGTTGTGCTCCATCGAGCAGAACCACTGCGGGGTGGCGCGGAAGATGACGGCGTTCTTGCAGCGCCAGCAGTGCGGGTACGAGTGCTTGATGGTGGCCGCGGGGTCGGACAGCAGCGCGCCGGCGGCGACCAGGTCGGCGATGACGCTGGCGTTGGCCTTGAAGACGAACTGGCCGGCGTAGCGCGTGTCGGCCAGGAACTTGCCGCCGTCGTCGACCGGGGCGTAGACGTCGAGGCCGTGCTGGACGCCGACCTTGTAGTCGTCGGCGCCGTGGCCGGGGGCGGTGTGGACGATCCCGGTGCCGGCCTCGGTGGTGACGTGGTCGGCGGTCCAGGCCCGGTGATCGATCTCGGCGCGGGTCTCCAGCAGCGGGTGGGTGTACTGCTTGCCGATCAGCGCGCTGGCGGCGGAGCCGGCGGCGCTGGGGGCGCCGAGCTTTGCCCACTGCTCCTCGGGGGCGAAGCTGGCGCGCACCTCGGGGGTGACCGCGGCGACGAAGCGCGTGGCCAGGTCGCGCGCGACCACCAAGAGCTGGCGCTCGCCGCCGAGGGTGGCCGGGATGCCGACATATTCGAAGTCGGGGTGCAGCACCACCGCGAGGTTGGCGGGCAGCGTCCACGGCGTCGTGGTCCAGATGACCACCGCGGCGGGCACGCCGTCGATGGCGTGGTCCTTCATGCGGAACGCGACATAGATCGAGGGTGACGTCTTGTCGGCGTGCTCGACCTCGGCCTCGGCCAGGGCGGTGCGGCACGACGCGCACCAGTGCACTGGCTTCTTGCCCTTGTAGAGGAAGCCGGCGCGCGCCAGCTTGCTGAGCTCGCGCACGATGGCGGCCTCGTACGACTTGTTCAGCGTCAGGTAGGGATCGTCCCAGGTGCCGAAGACCCCCAGGCGCTGGAACTCGGTGCGCTGGATGTCGACATACTTCATGGCGTGGGCGTGGCAGGCGGCGCGGATGTCGAGCTTCGACATCGTGGCCTTCTTGTCGCCCAGGGTGCGGTCGACCTGCAGCTCGATGGGCAGCCCGTGGGTGTCCCAGCCCGGCTTGTAGACCGCCAGGGCGCCCGTCATGGTGCGGTACTTGACCACCAGATCCTTGAGGATCTTGTTGAGGATGTGGCCGTAGTGGATGTTGCCGTTGGCGTAGGGCGGGCCGTCGTGCATGACGAAGCGCGGGCCGCCAGCGCGGGCGGCCAGGATGCGGTCATACAGGCCGGACTGCTTCCAGGCGGCCAGCATCTCGGGCTCGCGACGGGCCAGATCGGCCTTCATCGGGAACTCGGTCACCGGCAGGTTCAACGTTTGGCGATACGAATCTGTGGGGTCCTTGGCCACGGTCGCGGGACTATAATCGAACGCCATGAGCAGCGCCACGAGCGAACCCGGCCGCCCCGCGCGGCTATCCTGGGACGACTACTTCATGCAGATCGCGGTCGTGGTGTCATCGCGGTCGACCTGCCCGCGCAAGTTCGTGGGCTCGGTCATCGTGCGCGACAAGACCATCCTGTCGACGGGCTACAACGGGTCGATCAGGGGCATGCCGCACTGCTCGGAGGTCGGCCACATGATGGAGAACGACCACTGCGTGGCGACCATCCACGCCGAGGCCAACGCCATCATCCAGGCCGCCAAGAACGGCGTCACCATCGATGGCGGGACCATCTACGTGACCGCCAGCCCGTGCTGGAACTGCTTCAAGGAGATCGCGAACGCCGGCATCAAGCGCATCTGCTACGGCGAGTTCTATCGCGACGAGCGCATCTTCGATGTCGCGCAGCGATTGGGCATCGAGCTGCTCCACATCCCCCAGAAGAAGTAGCCGTGGCCACACACAGGCGAAATGTTGACTTGTTCGTGCCCAGACGGTTGAATGGGCCTCTCATGCGTTCGCTCAGGCGTTTCGGGCTGGTGGTGGCGCTCCTTGGAGCGGTGGGGCTGACGGCGGAGGCCAAGCCTGCGGCGGCGCCGGCGAAGGCCAAGGCGGGTGCCAAGGCCGCGCCGGCCAAGGGCAAGGCGGCTGCCACCAAGGGCAAGACCGCGGCCAAGGGCAAGGCCGGCAAGGACACCGGCAAGGGCAAGGGCAAGGGCAAGAACAAGACGGCCCAGAAGTGCGCCAAGAGCAAGAAGGGCAAGACCAAGCGCTGTGGCGGCACCGGCGAGTGGGGCACCTTCTTCGGCCAGGGCGTCGCCGCCAGCGAGCTGCGCAGCGAGCCGCTGGGCCGCCCCTCGGGCCACGTCGCGATCCGCTCTGGCGCGGTCAACGAGTCGGCCGACGTGCAGATCTTCCAGTCCGACGGCAGCTATGATCCGACGGCGCTGGCGTCGCTCGACAAGGTCTTCAAGTGCAAGCGTACCGGCGAGGTGCGCCAGATCGACCCCCGCCTGTACGAGGTCCTGTCACACATCCAGGACCACTACCAGGGCAAGCAGATCGAGCTGGTCTCGGGCTTCCGCTTCCAGCGCAACGAGAACAGCCGGCACTACCACGGCAGCGCCGCCGACATCATCGTGTCGGGCGTGTCCGACAAGGACCTCGACGCCTACGTGCGCACACTCGATGTCGGCGGCATGGGCATCGGGATCTATCCCAAGTCGGGCTTCATCCACGTCGACTTCCGCGCCCCCGGGCGCCCGAGCTACCGCTGGACCGACTACTCGACCGGCGAGCAGAGCTCGCCCGGCAAGCAGCCCCCCAAGGGCTGGTCCCGCCCAAACTCGTAAGACTCCAGAGGTTCCGGCGCGCCACCAGGGTTGACAGGCGCGATCCGCTCCGCGTATAGGTTGAACACTTATTCAGCCCATGGCGGACCAGCTCGACCTCTTCGGAAAGAAGCGACCAAGGCACGGGGGTCCGCCACCGCCCGCCGGAAGCATGCCACCCGACCACGACGACCCCAGCTCGCTGCCGCTGCACGAAGAGACCAAGCGGCGCTACCTCAACTACGCCATGTCCGTCATCACGTCCCGGGCCTTGCCCGACGTGCGTGACGGCCTGAAGCCCGTGCAGCGTCGCATCCTGTATGCGATGTTCAACAACCTCAGGATCTACCCCGACAGCAAGCACAGGAAGTGCGCGCTGGTCGTCGGTGACGTCCTCGGTAAGCTGCACCCGCACGGCGACACCTCGGTCTATGACGCGCTGGTGCGCATGGCGCAGGACTTCAGCCTGCGCGTGCCGCTGGTCGATGGCCACGGCAACTTCGGGTCGCTGGACGGCGATGGCGCGGCCGCGATGCGCTACACCGAGTGCCGGCTGGCCTGGCCGGCGATGTCGCTGCTCGACGAGCTCAAGCAGCAGACCGTGGGCTGGCGCCCCAACTATGACGGTCAGCTCATGGAGCCGATCGTCCTGCCCGCGAAGTATCCCAACCTGCTGGTCAACGGGGCCACCGGGATCGCGGTCGGCATGGCGACCAACATCCCGCCGCACCACCTGGGCGAGGTCATCTCGGCGTGTCTGGCGCTGATCGAGGACCCCGCGCTGGAGGTCAAGGATCTGCTCAAGCACATCAAGGGGCCGGACTTCCCGACCGGCGGGCAGATGCTGAATAGCAAGCGCGAATTGCGCGAGATCTACGAGACCGGGCAGGGCGCCGTGCGCGTGCGCGGCGAGTTCAAGCTGGAGGAGGGCAAGCGCGGCGCGCAGTCGATCATCGTGACCTCGATCCCGTACGCGGTGTCGAAGGCGACCATCGTCGAGCAGATCGGCGAGATCATCATGACGCGCAAGCTGCCGCTGCTGCTCGACGTGCGCGACGAGTCGACCGAGAAGGACGGCGTCCGCGTCGTGATGGAGCTGAAGAAGGACGCCGATCCCGAGCTGGTCATGGCGTACCTGTACAAGCACACGCCGCTGCAGTCGAACTTCAACGTCAACCTGACCGCGCTGATCCCGACCGCCAACAGCGAGGTCGCGACGCCCGAGCGGCTGGATCTCAAGCGCCTGCTGTCGCACTTCCTCGAGTTCCGCCTGGACGTCACGCGCAAGCGCTTCCAGTTCGAGCTGTCGGAGCTCGACAAGCGCATCCACCTGCTGGAAGGCTTCGCCAAGATCTATGACGCCCTCGACGAGGTCATCAGGATCATCCGGAAGTCGGACGACAAGGCCGACGCCGCTGCAAAGCTGATGAAGCGCTTTGATCTGGATGCCGAGCAGGTCGACGCCATCCTCGAGCTCAAGCTGTACAAGCTGGCGCGCCTGCAGATCCTGATGGTCGAGCAGGAGCTGGGCGAGAAGCAGGCCGAGGCCAAGAAGATCCGCGCCATCCTGAAGAGCGAGAAGGCGCTGTGGGGCGTGGTGTCCAAGGAGCTGGAGAAGATCCAGGGCGACAACGCCGGTGACAAGCGGCGCACCCGGGTCGGCGGCGGCGGTGACGAGGTCGAGTTCACCGAGGAGCACTTCATCGTCGCCGAGGACGCCCACGTCGTGCTGACGCGCGACGGCTGGGTCAAGCGCGTCGGGCAGCTCAAGGATCCCAACCAGACCCGCACCCGTGAAGGTGACGAGGTGGTGCAGGTGCTGGTCGGGTCGACCCGCGCGCTGGTGGCGTTCTTCACCAATTTCGGGTCGGCCTACGTCACGCGCATCAATGACGTGACGCCGTCGACCGGCTACGGCGACCCGGTGCAGAAGCTGTTCAAGTTCAAGGACGGCGAGCGCGTGGTCGGCGGGCTGTCGCTGGATCCACGCCTGCTGGCGTCGAAGGACCAGATGATGCTGGCGGTGTCCAAGGGCGGCTATGCCATGCGCTTCGCGCTGACGCCGCACACCGAGGTGTCGACGCGCGCCGGGCGGCGCTTCGCCAAGACCGCCGAGGGCGACGAGATCATCGGCGTGGTGCCGGTCGCCGACAACGACCTGGTGGTGGCGGCGACCAGCGACGCGCACGGCCTGGCGTGCAAGGCGGCCGAGATCAACGTGCTGGCCGGGCCGGGCCGGGGCGTCACGCTGATCAAGGTCGAGGATGACGCCCGGGTGCTCGGGTTCGCCGCGGTGCAGGGCAAGCACGAGGGGCTGTCGGTCGAGAGCGAGAAGGGCAAGGTCTTCGAGCTGACGCCCAAGGAGATCGGGCTCACCGCGCGCGGTGGCAAGGGCCACATGTTCTCCAAGCGTGACGGCTTCGCCAAGGTGCTGGCGCGGCCGGTGATGATCCCGACCTTGCCCGAGCCGCCGCCCGCAACGGGCGCTGGCGGCGGGGGCAAGAACGGACAAGGGAACCTGGTGAACTGATGGCCAAGGCCAGCTACACCGCAGACGACATCGACGTCCTCGAGGGGCTGGAGCCGGTGCGCAAGCGCCCCGCCATGTACATCGGCGGGACCGATCAGCGCGGCTATCACCACCTGCTCTGGGAGATCGTCGACAACGCGGTCGACGAGGTCATCAACGGGCACGCGTCGCGCATCCACGTGACGCTGCACAAGGACGGGCGCTCGGTCACGGTGGCTGACAACGGGCGCGGCATCCCGGTCGGCACCTCGAAGAAGTTCAACGGCAAGAGCGCGCTCGAGGTCATCCTGACCACGCTGCACTCGGGCGGGAAGTTCAACGCCAAGAACTACACCCACTCGGGCGGTCTGCACGGCGTCGGCTCGTCGGTGGTCAACGCGCTGTCGGAGGAGATGATCGCCACCGTCAAGAGCGAGGGCCACGAGTGGGAGTTGAAGCTGTCGCGCGGCCTACCCAAGGGCAAGCTGAAGCAGCTGGGCACGGCCCGGGGCAGCGGGACCACCATCTTCTTCCGGCCTGACAGCGAGATCTTCGGGGCCAAGGCCCGCTTCGACACCGCGCTGGTGCGCGAGCGGCTCGAGGCCAAGACCTACCTGCACAAGGGGCTGCACGTCTTCTTCGAGGACGAGGAGAGCAAGGAGAAGCTGGAGTTCTCGCACGACGGCGGGATCGCCGACTTCCTGGTCAAGATCGTGGCCGACCGCGGCAAGGCGATCACGCCGCCGGGCGCGACGCCGTTCTACCTGTCGCGCGAGAACGGCCTCAAGCTGGAGGTCGCGCTGGCCTGGACCGAGGGCACCGACGAGCACGTGCGGTCGTACGTGAACGGCATCCCGACCGGGTCGGGCGGCACGCATGACGCCGGGCTGCGAGCCGGGGTGGTCAAGGCGGTGCGCAACTACATCGCCACCCACAAGCTGGAGCCCAAGGGCGTCACGCTGACGGCCGAGGATCTGCGCGAGGGGCTGGTCGCGGTGGTGTCGCTGTACATCAGCGAGCCCCAGTTCCAGGGCCAGACCAAGGACCGGCTGAACAACCCCGAGGTCGCGGGCGCCGTCGACAGCGCGGTGCGCACCGAGCTCGAGAACTACCTCAACGGCAGCAAGCAGGTCACCGAGGGGCTGGTGGCGCGCATGATCCTGGCGGCGCGCGCGCGCGAGGCGTCGCGGGCGGCCAGCCAGGCGGTGTCGCGCAAGACCGCGGTGTCACACCGGCTGAATCTGCCCGGAAAACTGGCCGATTGTGCGTCGACCGATCCGGCCGAGAGCGAGCTGTTCATCGTCGAGGGCGAGAGCGCCGGCGGCTCGGCCAAGGGCGGGCGCGACCGCAAGCTGCAGGCCATCCTGCCGCTGCGTGGCAAGGTGCTGAACGTCGAGCAGGCCTCGTCGGCCAAGGTGCTGGCCAACAAGGAGCTGCAGGACATCGTGCAGGCGCTGGGCTGCGGGTTCGGGCCCGACTTCGACGTCACCAAGCTGCGCTACCACAAGATCTTCCTGCTCATGGACGCCGACTCCGACGGGCACCACATCTCGACCCTGCTGCTGACCTTCTTCTACCGGCACATGCAGGGGCTGATCCGCGCCGGCCACGTGTATCTGGCGCAGCCGCCGCTGTACAAGGTCGACATCGGGTCGAAGACCTACTGGGCGCTCGACGAGGCCCATCGCGACCGCATCATCAAGGAGAACACCAAGGGCAACGCCAAGGCCGAGGTCATGCGCTTCAAGGGGCTCGGCGAGATGAACGCCGAAGAATTGAAGCAGACCACGCTGGATCCGAAGAAGCGGCTGGCGCTGCGGGTCGAGATTTCGAACGAGCTCGAGACCGACAAGGTCTTCAACGAGCTGATGGGCAAGGACGCCCAGGCGCGCTTCCGGCTGATCAAGGAGATCGCGCCCGAGGCCATCGAGCTGGACGTGTAGGCGCCTCAGCCCCCTCGAAGCGCAGCTTCGAGGAGCGCTGTTCCGCCTCCAGCCCCCTCGAAGCGCAGCCTCGAGGAGCGCTGTTCCGTTCCAGCCCCCAAGGCCCTCTACGGCGCTGCCACCGCGGCGTCGAGCAGCTTCTCGAGGGTCGCGGTGTCCTGGTCGCCCATCACGCGGGTGCTGCCGATGAACAGGGTCGGCAGGCCGCGCACGCCGATGTCGAGAGCCAGCTTCTTGTCGGCGTCGAGGCGCTGCTGGATGGCCGGGGAGGCCATGCAGGTGCGCAGCGCGGCCACGTCGAGGCCAGCGGCGCGGGCGGCCCTGTCGATGGCGCCGTCGTCGAGGTCGCCGCTGATCAGGCGCTCGGCCACGGCGTCACCGGCGGCCGGGCTGGTGGCCTCGGCGCACAGCACGGCGCGCGCGGCGGGGGCGGCGCGCTTGTGCATGTTGAGGGGCAGGTGCTTGCGCACCACGCGCACCCGACCGGCGCGCTTCGCGAGCACCGGCACCAGCTGCTTGTGCAGCGAGCGGCAGTAGGGGCACTGGAAGTCGACGAAGTCGATCACGGTGGCCACGCCGGGGCGAGCCTGGGCGTTGACCAGCTCCAGCGCGGCGCCGGTGGCGGGCTCGGGCGCGGGGCCATGACGGTGTGGCGGCCGATGCACGAGGTTGAGCATCGCCAGCGGGATGGCCACCGCGAGGGCGCCGAGCGCGGCGCTGAGCGGGCGATACGCCAGCGCGTCTTGCCCCGGAGCGCTGGCCGGCGGCCGCAGCTCGCGCCACAGCGCCAGGGCGCCCAGCGCGACGCCGGTCAGATCGACGACCACGCACAGCGGGCAGACCTCGCCGATCACGAACAGCTGCAGCCCGAGCAGGATCAGGCTGGTCAGCGCGCCGCCGCTGGCCCACAGCGTCAGCCAGCGCCCGGCGCGGGCGTGCGGGCGCAGCGTCAGCACCAGCGTGACGCCGAAGAAGGCCAGCCCCAGGTAGGGCATCGGCAGGCCGAACGGCTTGGCCCACTCGCTGTGCTGCACCGCGGAGCAGCCGCCCTCGGGGCCGCAGAACAGCGCCACATGGCCGAGGACGTTGGCCAGCAGCATGGCGCTGACCGTCAGCCCGACCAGCGCGCAGAGGCGGATCGCGATCTCGCGCAGACGCGCGGCCAACATGCTAGAGGCCCAGCAGCGCCAGGGGTGGGGCGATGATCAGCTGCAGCGGCGAGAAGTTCGCGCGCAGCCCCTCGGTGGTCAGGCGCGCGCGCCGCCCCACCGAGGTCAGCGGCCCCTGCTGGCCGAGGCCGAACAGCGTGGTGCGGAAGGCGTCGAAGTCGCCGCTGTACTTCTGCGCCAGGGCGCCCACGTAGGCGAGCGCGGGGGCGCCGGTGCGGCCGCCGCTGGCGACCTCGACGCGCGCGGCGGCGCCCTGGGGGCGCAGCTCGACGGCGATGGCCAGCTCCTCGCTGCGATCGAGCAGGTAGCGCGTGGCCTCGACCAGGGCGCGCACCCGGGCCTCGCCCAGGCGCGCCTCGGCGGCGGCGCGCAGCGGACTCAGCGGGCTGCCGCAGCGCGGCCGGGTGAAGTCGGCGCACTGGGCCAGGATCTGCGGGTCGATGGCCTCCAGCGGGTCGAAGCTCTCGGCCCACAGCAGGAGCGGCGCGCGGGCGACCAGGGTGCGGCCGGCGCGCACGCGCTGCTGGAAGCGGGCGGCGTCGGCGGCGGTGCGGCTGACCGCGCGACGCGCCAGCTCGGCGTCGAGCGCCAGCACCACGGTGTCGCCCACCGGCACGATGGTCAGGGTGACGCGGCCGAGATCGTCGGCGAACAGCGCGTCAGGCAGCATCGGCCCCTTCATCACGACCCGGAAGGCGCCCGGGGTCAGATCCTTGGCGTCGCTGCGGTCGAGCTCCCAGCCCGCCGGCATGCCGCCCAGGAAGCCGAGCGCCAGCAGCGCGGTCTTGACCGCGTCGTTGACCTTGCCGACCAGCTTGCTGGCCGCGGCGGCGTCGCGCGCGCCCAGGATGACGGCCAGGCCCTGCTTGGCCGGGCGCGACACCACCGCGACCTCGCCGGTCAGCGGCTCGATGACGTCACGCACCACGTCGAAGCCGGCGGCCTGCCTGACGAAGGTCTCGCCTTGCAGGACGCGCGGATCGCGCGCCGCGAAGAAGTCGTGCAGCGCCGTGAAGTCGATGCTGGCGCCGAGCAGGCCGACGCCGTCGTCGCCCCGGGTGGCCAGCGCACGCGCGCGGGCGCTGCCGGCGACGCCCGGTCCGCCGTGGTTGGCACGGCCCAGGATGCGCGCGGCCTCGGCGCGCCCGGCGTCGGCCGCGAACAGGCGCATGACCACGCCGGTCGGCTTGACGTCGCCGGCCACGAAGGTCAGCGTCGCGCCCGCGAAGGCGGCCCCGAGGTCCAGCACACCGCCGGCTGGCGCCGCCGTGGCCGCCGCGGGGACGCGCTGCATCCACTCGATGAGGCCGCCGCGCTCGGCCGCAGGCACCTTCTGCGCCAGCAGCGCCGTCAGCTCGCTGCCGCCCCGCTGGCCCGCCCGGGCCGCGCCGTTGACGGCCGCGACGTCGTAGCCGCACACGCGCCGCTTGCCGGCGGCGTCACACTTCATCACGCCACCCTCGACCCGCCCGTCGATGGCGGCATCCAGCCCGGCCAGCAGCTTGCCCAGCGTGGTCTCGCCCGCCGGTCCGGTCGTGACCGCGGCCACCACCGGGTCGCCGCCGGGCAGCACGAACACCGCCAGGCCACCGCGCGGGTCGATGCCCGCCGCCGCGATGCCGGCCGCGTCACGCAGATCCGCCCCCAGCGACTGCTCGAACGCCAGCCCGATGGCCGCCACCAGCTGCGCGCCATGGGGATGCTCGGCCAGCGTCGCGCGCAGCCGCCTGTAGGCGTCCGCCGCGCGGCCGAGGTCGGTCACCACGGCGCCCGCGATGGCCCCCGGGGGCGCCAGCTTCCACAGCTCGTCGGGGCGCACCCCGGCGCCGCCGCCAGTCCGCTGTCCACCACCACACGAGGCCAGGGCGACCGCAGCCAGCACCGCCATCGAGAAGGTCCGCACCGTCATCTTGTCAGTTCGTCCTTGCCTGTGCACTTTCAGCCTCTTAGCATGCGATTTCGCACCGAGGGAGAGTTTCACATGATGATCGTGATGTCGCCGCAGGCGACCGCAGCAGAGGTCGCGGATGTGGTGACGGCAGTCGAGGCGCAAGGATTTACCGCGCATCGCTCGGACGGCAAGGAGAGCACCGTCATCGGTGCGGTCGGCATCGTCTCGGGGGAGTACGACCCGCGCAACTTCGAGGTCCTGCCCGGTGTCGCCCGCGTGGTGCGCCTGTCGGCGGCGTACAAGCTGGCCAGCCGCCACTTCAAGCCCGAGGACACCGTCGTCCAGATCGGCAAGGTCGCCATCGGCGGCCCCGGCGTGGTGCTGATGGCCGGCCCCTGCACCATCGAGAGCCGCGAGCAGGTCGAGGCCATCGCGCCGCTGGTCAAGGCCGCGGGCGCGACCATCCTGCGCGGCGGCGCCTTCAAGCCGCGCACCTCACCCTACTCGTTCCAGGGCATGGGCGAGGAGGGGCTGCGCTACATCCGCGAGGCCGCTGACAAGCACGGCCTGCTGGTCGTCAGCGAGGTCATGGATCGCACCCAGATCCCGATGATGCTGGGCTATGTCGACATCCTGCAGGTCGGCGCGCGCAACATGCAGAACTTCGATCTGCTCAAGGACCTCGGCAAGGTCAAGCGCCCGGTGCTGCTCAAGCGCGGCATGTCGGCCACCCTGGAGGAGCTGCTGCTCAGCGCCGAGTACATCCTGGCCGGCGGCAACCGCGACGTCATCCTGTGCGAGCGCGGCATCCGCACCTTCGAGCGCGCCATGCGCAACACCTTCGACATCGCCGCCATCCCGGTGCTCAAGACCATGTCGCACCTGCCCGTGGTCGCCGACCCCAGCCACGCGCTGGGCATCCGCGACAAGGTGGCGCCGGCCGCCCGCGCCGCGGTCGCCGCTGGCGCCGATGGCCTCATCATCGAGGTGCACAACCAGCCCGAGAAGGCGCTGTGCGATGGCGCCCAGTCGCTGCTGCCCGAGCAGATCATGCGCCTCAGCAAGGACCTCGACGCCATCGCCCGGGTCATCGGGCGCACGCTGGCTGCATAGGCTATCCTTGACCTGATGCTGCGCCGCCTCGCGCTGACCGCCGCAGTCGCCACCCTGGCGACCCTTCTCGGGTCGGCCGACGCCGACGCCGGCCCGCGGCCGCGGCGCTGGTCGCGCGCCGCCCGCATCGACTTCCCGGTCACGCCCGCGATGAGCCCCGAGGTGCGCAAGCTGCGCGCCGAGGGCGACGAGATGCTGTCGCGCGTGGGCAACCCCGAGTTCGGCCGCAAGATCGACGCCGCGCGCTTCGCGGCCTCGTTCTACAAGGCCGCGCTGGCCCTCGACCCGAAGCAGCCCGACCTGTGGTTCGCCCTGGGCATCGCGCGCTACTACGGCGAGCAGTGGCAGGAGTCGGTCGACGCCTTCGACGCCCTGCGTGCGCTCGACCCCGGCTATCCACGCCGCGACGTCGGCTTCTTCACCGCCATCGCGCTGGCCAAGCTGAGCAAGGACTTCGAGCGCATCGTGGACGAGTACCAGCGCTGGCTGCGCGAACCCGAGGAGATGTTCGCGGTGCCGTTCAGCCGCCAGCTCGGGCTCGCGGTGTCGAGCCGGTCGCAAGTGCATGGCAACCTGGCCGAGACCTTCATGTCGCTGGGCCGCCTGGAGGAGGCCATCGCGCACTATCGCGAGGCCGACGCGCTGTCACCCGGGCAGGCGCTGAACCTGTATGGGCTGGCGGTCGCGCTGGACCGTGATGGCAACGGTCACGACGCCGCGCGCGTGATGCGCCGCGCCCTGGCCATCGATCCCGGCATGGACGAGCTGGAGCGGCCCGGCGTCTTCTTCGTGCCACCGGGCGACGTGTACTACTACTTCGCGCTCGGCGCCGAGGTGAAGAACAACAAGGCGCTGGCCATCAAGCAATGGCGCAGCTTCCTGGTGTTCGCGCCGCAGTCGCTGTACGTCGCGCGCGCGCGCGAGCACCTGGCCGCGCTGGGAGCCGGCGAGAAGTGAGGCGCCTCGCCCTCGCGGTCGCGGTGATGCTGGCGCTGGCGGCGCCGGCGCGCGCCCAGCCGTGGGGGGATCCCGACGACGATCGCGTCAAGCTCGACCCCGAGAAGCTGGTCGAGGACGACTTCTGGGGCCAGATCGCGCGCCCCAACTATGCACGCTACCTGCGCGCGCTGCGCATCGGCAAGGACGAGCTGCGCCGCGGCCACCCCGCCGCCGCCGAGGCGCGCCTGCAGGAGGCCATCGCGCTGGAGCCGCGCGAGCTCGACGGCTACCTGACCCTGGGCGCCCTGCTCAGCGGGCAGCAGCGCTGGGCCGAGTGCGCCGCCACGCTGTCGGAGGTGCGCAAGATCGACCCCGACTATCCCGACAACGAGTACGCCTTCAAGGCTGGCTTCTGCTACGCGCTGGCGGCGCGCTTCGAGGAGTCGCTCGACGAGTACCGGCGCTACCAGCCCGGCGACGGCCGCAGCCCCTATGTGAAGTACTGGAACATGGGCGACACCTACATGGCGCTGGGCCGCCTGGAGGACGCCATCGCGTCGTACCGGCAGGCGCTGGCGCTGGGTGACACCGAGGCCATGGGCCACTTCGCCCTCGGGGTGGCGCTGGATCGCGACGAGCAGCTGCAGGCCGCGCGCGACGAGATCGCCAAGGGCATCCAGCGCGACCCGTCGCTGAGCGAGATGAACAGCCCGAGCATCTTCTTCGTGCCCGCCGAGGAGCGTAACTACTACCTCGGCTTCATCCAGCAGGAGCGCGGCATGCGCGCGCTGTCGATCGCGCACTGGCGCACCTTCATCGCCAAGCAGCCCGCCGGCCCGTGGACCACGCGCGCGCGCGACCACCTGGCGGAGCTCGGCGGCCCGCGCCCCTCCGAGAAGGAGCTCATCATCTCGGGGGCGCAGCCGCCTGGCGCCGACCGCACCGCGCTCAGCAAGCTCGTCACGGCGGCGATGCCGCTCCTGTCGCGCTGCCTGGCCAGCGACCCGCCGGCGGTGGTGCGCGTCGATATCGTGCGTCCCGCGGGGGGCGGCGCCCGCGTGATCACCACCGCGGCCCCCGGCACCCCGGCGCCGCCCAACGCCAAGGCGCTGGCCTGTGTGCGCGGCGAGGCCGAGAAGATGAAGCTGCCGCCGCTGAAGACCGGCACGCAAACCCTGGTGTTTCCAGTGGTTGCGCCCTGAGGTTTTTGCTGTAACGGCCCGGAAAACGTGGCATTAGATCCATTATCACCGGCGGGCCAGGATTCCCTGGTCTGGCGGTGCTCCGGCTCAAGAGGGTCGCCATGGCACGCCCCGACAAGGTCACCATCCACACGCTGGCTGCGAAGAAGGCCGCCGGCGACAAGTTGACGATGCTGACCGCCTATGACGCGACCTTCGCGCGTCTGCTCGACGAGGCCGGCGTCGACATGCTGCTGGTCGGCGACAGCCTGGGCATGGTCATCCAGGGCCACCAGAACACCCTGCCGGTCACGCTCGACGACATGATCTATCACACCCGCGCCGTGGTTCGCGGCACCTCACGGGCGCAGGTCGTCGGCGACATGCCCTTCATGTCGTACCAGGCCACGCCCGAGGACGGCCTCAAGTCGGCCGCGCGCCTGATGAAGGAGGGCCGCGCCGAGGCGGTCAAGCTCGAGGGCGGCCGCGAGATGGCCGAGCTGGTGTCGCGCCTGGTGCGCGCCGGCATCCCCGTCATGGGCCACATCGGGCTGACCCCGCAGGCGGTGCACCAGATGGGCGGCTTCAAGGTCCAGGGCCGCGCCGCCGAGGACGCCAAGCGCCTGGTCGAGGACGCCAAGATCCTCGAGGAGGCCGGCTGTTATGCGCTGGTGCTCGAGGGCATGCCCAAGGAGCTCGGCGCCGACATCACGCGCACGCTGAGCATCCCCACCATCGGCATCGGCGCCGGCCCCGACTGTGACGGCCAGGTGCTGGTGATCTACGATCTGCTGGGCATGAACGAGGACTTCAAGCCCAAGTTCGTCAAGCGCTACGAGAGCCTGGGCGTGCGCATCCGCACCGCGGTCGAGGAGTACATCTCCGAGGTCGAGTCGGGCGAGTTCCCCAGCGAGGAGTACTCGTTCTCGCGCACGCCGAAAGAGAAGCGCGCGGCGACCGGGCTGCGTGCGGTGCCCGATGCGCTGGCGCAGGCCGGCTGTGCGCCGCCGCCCAACATCGTCGAGCTGTCACCGCCGGCGTCGTCACCCTCGCCGCGCCCGGTGACCCCTGACGGTGCCAGCGACGCCATGCCGTACTCGACCATCAACAAGAAGCCCTGACCGTGCCCACATCGCCCGAGGTCGTCGCCAGCCCCGTCGAGCTGCAGCGGCGCATGCTGGAGGCGCGCGCGCGCGGCCAGCGCATCGCCTTCGTGCCCACCATGGGCTATCTGCACGAGGGCCACCTGTCGCTGCTGCGCGAGGGCCGCAAGCGCGGCGACGTCCTGGTGCTGTCCATCTTCGTCAACCCGACCCAGTTCGGGCCCAGCGAGGATCTGGCGCGCTATCCGCGTGATCTGGCCGGTGACCTGGCCAAGGCGGCCTCGGCGGGGACCGATCTCGCCTTGGTGCCCGAGCCGGCGGCGATGTACCCCGACGGCTATCAGACCTATGTCGACGTGCGCGAGGTCTCCAAGGGGCAGTGCGGCGATCGCCGCCCTGGCCACTTCGTCGGCGTCGCCACCGTGGTGCTCAAGCTGTTCAACATCGTGCAGCCGCACGTGGCGCTGTTCGGTGACAAGGACTACCAGCAGCTGCAGGTGCTCCGGCGCATGGTGGCCGATCTCGACGTGCCGGTGGAGATCGTCGGCCTGCCCATCGTGCGTGAGGCTGATGGCCTGGCCATGTCGTCGCGCAACGCCTACCTCGGCCCCGAGGAGCGCCAGCACGCGCTGGCGCTGTCGCGCGCGCTGGCGGCAGCACGCGCGCGCTGGGCGGCCGGCGAGCGTGACGCCCGGGCGCTGGAGAGTGCGGCGCGGGCCGTGCTCGAGCCGGTGCCGGGGTCGCGCATCGACTATGTCGAGGTGCGTGACGCCGAGACGCTGCGCTCGATCGATCACGCCGAGCGCGCGGTCAGGCTGTCGCTGGCCGTGTTCATCGGCAAGACGCGCCTGATTGATGGCGAGACGTTCAGCTGGAAGTAGGAAGTAGCGGAGGGCCTGCGGGCGCTGCGGGTGACTACGGGGCGCTCCTGGTGAAGATGCGGCCGGTCGAGGTGCTCTGCTCGACGAGCACTGTGCTGGCGCCGCAGCCCTTGACCGAGAGGTTGGTCGGGAACTGCAGCCCGCTGCCGGCGGTCTGCATCGGCAGCGCATAGGTCAGCTGAACCAGCGGCAGCATGCCGGCGCTGAGCGTCCAGCGGCCGCGGTTGGTGACGATGCCCGACCACACGCAGGCCGCGCCAGGCGGGCACGGCGCCACGGCATCGGACACCGTGAAGCTGCCGTCGGCGGCGAACTCGTAGCTGCGCGGGTAGGGCGCCGGGTCGTTGTTCGAGAAGCTGCCGATGATGTCGCGCACGCCGGTCGTGGTCGGGTCGCACATCGGGGGCGGCGGGGGCGGCGGGGGCGGCGGCATCGTGGTGCGGGTGTGGCAGCCGTTGAAGCGGTACTCCAGACAGCCGCAGCCGCTGGCGTCGCAGAAGCAACGCCCGCCCTCGTAGCTGGGCTCGCACTCGGGGCGACCGATGCAGGTGCGCTCGTCGCGCACGTCCTCGCAGCGGCTCGACACCGGGGCGCACATCGAGTTGGGGATGCAGCTGCCAGTCCAGCAGTGGTTGTCGAAGCCGGCGGTGGTACCGGTCGGGCACATCGGCGGTAGCGAACGGCACCACAGCTCGTCGGTGTTGGGGTCGTAGCAGTGGCCGGGCGTGGTGCGCGGCACGCACTGGCCACAGCCGGTCATCGTCGGCGGCACCGGCGGCTGGCTGGGATCGGTCATGCTGCCGCTGCTGCCGCCGCTGCCGGGCAGCGGGGTCGGGCACCACAGGCCGCTGTCCTGGCAGGTCTCGCCGGGCAGGCAGTCGGCGTCGCTGGCGCAGCCGGCGTCGGGGACGCAGATCCCGGTGCACACCGCGGGGCAGGCCTGGCCTGCCGTGCAGCCGATCGGCGGGCGGCAGTCACCGTCGCTGGTCGAGCAGTGCGAGCCACCGTTGCAGTCGTTGTCGCTGGTGCAGCCGACCGGGGGCGGATCGTCATCGACCACGCAGCCCACGTACTGGGCGATGGCCGGGCAGGCGCACATGCCGCTGGGATCGTCGCACGCGCAGGGCACGCCGCCGAACACCGGGCGACAGCCGGGGGTCGCCTCGCAGCGATCGAAGCTCAGGCCCATGCAGCTGTCGGGGATGACCGGGACCGGCTTGCAGCCGGCGTAGCGGCGCGTGCACGCGCTGGGCGGCACCGACGGGTAGCTGTTGCCGATGCCACCGTCGACGTCGACCGGCAGCGGCGTCGGCAGGTCGTCCACGCAGTCGCCGGCGGAGTCGTACTCGGGCGTGCACGACGGGTCGCTCGAGCAGCTGTTCTCGTCGAGCCCCGCGCACGGGTTGTCACAGCTCTGCCAGCCCTGCCAGGGCGCCGGCTCCGTGGTCTCCTCGGGCGCGCGCTTGCTGGTGCCGTTCTCGGCCGCGCCCGCCGTGGTGTCGTCATAGCCGACCGCGCACTGGTAGTCGGGCTGGATCGGCATGCAGCGGCCGGTCTCGGGGTTGGCGCGGAAGATGACCGCGTCGTCACAGTGGTTGCCGTGGGTGTCGAAGCCACAGCCGGCCACGAGCAGCGAGATGCCCGCAGCCGCGCTCCCCAGGTAGACCAGTCTCAGCGCAGGACGCATTCAAGACCTCCGATACCCGTACCGTCAGCAACTCGCATGCCGGCCCAGTCTCTACATCATCTCGCAGACATGGGGCGATTGCAGCCTCAGAAAACTGAGGCGGGCTCGCCGCCAGTGCCGCGATTTCGTTGCGCCCTGGGCGCAGGCGCGGGTCGCGGCCATCCCGACGCCAGGTTCAGGCCGCCTGCGCGATGACGTCGCACTTCTCGGCGTAGCCCAGCCGGTAGAAGCGCCGCAGCTCCTCGAGCATCTCGACCAGGCGGCGTGGGCGCACATAGCGCTCCTCCAGCGACTCGGCGTAGCTGGCGGCGCGGGCGTTGGCCTCGTGGTAGCGCCCCAGCTCGTCGGCGTCGAGGTCACCCGCGAAGCGAAAGCCCGAGAAGATGCGCTCGCGCAGCTCGCGCGCGACGCCCGCGCCGGCGTCCGGCCCGGCCAGCAGGATGGCGGTGACGTACTTGTCGATCTCGGCCTGCAGCTCCAGCTCGAGCGCGCTGACCGGGCGGCCCAGCTGGGCGCGGAAGACCACACAGACGAAGTGCGACACCCCCTCGAGCACCAGCAGGAAGTCGCCCCAGTTGCGCTCGTCGAGGCGATGGCCGGGATCGTTGGCGGTCAGGTTGGCCAGCGCGTCGCCACAGATGAACAGCCCGAGCTCGAGATCGCTGGCGCCGGCCCCGCCCGAGACCAGCAGCTGCTCGCGCGGGCGGCGCGCGTGCGCGGCGCGGGCCAGCTGGCCGCGCGCGGCGTCGTCGATCACGAAGTCGACGATGTCGACCTCGGTGCGGATGCGGTACAGGCCCTCGAGCCCCGCCTGCATGCGCCCCAGCAGCGCGGTCAGGACTGGTCGCCCTTCTTGCTCGCGGCGACCAGCACGCCGGCGGCGCGCAGCTTGCGCCCCAGCTCGTCGTCCCGGGTGCGCGACCAGCGCTCGCACAGCCGCATCATGCCGGTCGGCGTGGTCATCGAGTGCCGCTCGCTGATGTCGTTCAGGACCCCGACCAGGGCGCGGAACTTGTCCGACAGCTCGGAGTAGGCATGGCCGAACGAGGCCTCGCGCGAGAAGCGCGCGATCTGCGACAGCCGGCGGTAGGCTGCGCCGCCGAGCTCGCAGTAGTAGTCGAGGTCCATCATGCGACGCTCGAGGTTCTCGGCGAAGAAGCCCGACATGTAGAGCGAGGTGTCGCCGACCTCACGCAGGCGCTGGGCGCGCTCCTCGACCCCGGACATGTCCAGCGCTTCGGCCAGCTTGAGCGCCATCGGCTTCTCGTCGAACTGGGTCCGCCCGGTGTATGCGCTGAGCAGGTTGACCAGGTAGAACTCGGTCAGGTCAGCGGTCTCGACCTGGCGCCGTTCGAGCGCCGTCGTCACCGCCTCATGGAAGTACTCGGTGAGAGAGCAGCTGAGGTCCATGATCCAATTGTCAGGGCCTGGGTTACGGGGTCAAGTCTATGGCAGTTCCATGTCGCGGAATCCATTGGGTTCCAGGGCCATCTGGTGTGCCGCGTGGGCCTACATGACCTGGTCGGCCCAGGACCGGAAAACGTCGCACCTTCGAGTACTTTCCCCCTTGCGCGTGGCCTCGCAATGCCTAGACTGGCCGCCGTCAGCACTCACCCATTGCGAGTGCTAACAAATTTTTCTGACGGGAGGCTAAACGCCATGAAGATTCGGCCGCTGCAGGATCGCTTGCTCGTGAAGCGCATTGCCGAGGAGGAGAAGACCAAGGGCGGGATCATCATCCCCGACACCGCGAAGGAGAAGCCGGTGGAGGGTGAGGTGGTCGCTGTCGGCTCGGGCAAGACGGACGACAAGGGCAAGCAGCATCCGCTGACGGTGAAGACCGGTGACCGCATCCTGTTCGGCAAGTACAGCGGCCAGGAGATCACGGTCGATGGCGTCGAGCACCTCATTCTGCGCGAGGACGAAGTCCTCGGCGTGATCGAACGGTAAAGGAGAGCACCACACATGGCCGCCAAAGACATCATCTTCAAGACTGCTGCTCGCGACGAGATCCTGCACGGCGTCAACACGCTGGCGGACGCCGTCAAGGTCACCCTCGGGCCCCGAGGCCGCAACGTCGTCATCGAGAAGTCGTGGGGCTCGCCCACGGTGACCAAGGACGGCGTCACGGTCGCCAAGGAGATCGAGCTCGAGAACAAGTTCGCCAACATGGGCGCGCAGATGGTCAAGGAGGTCGCCTCCAAGACCTCTGACACCGCTGGCGACGGCACCACCACTGCGACCGTGCTGGCGCAGGCCATCTACCGCGAGGGCAGCAAGCTGGTCGCGGCGGGTCACAACCCGATGGACCTCAAGCGCGGCATCGACATCGCGGTCGAGAAGATCGTCGAGGCGCTGAAGAAGCAGTCCAAGGCGACCAAGGGCGAGAAGGAGATCGCGCAGGTCGGCACCATCTCGGCCAACGGTGACGAGTACATCGGCAAGATGATCGCCGAGGCCATGCAGAAGGTCGGCAAGGAAGGCGTCATCACCATCGAAGAGGCCAAGTCGATGGAGAGCATCCTCGACGTGGTCGAGGGCATGCAGTTCGACCGCGGCTACCTGTCGCCGTACTTCGTGACCGACGCCGAGCGCATGGAGGTCGTGCT
>JADYYK010000263.1 GCA_020853705.1 Deltaproteobacteria bacterium | reverse complement strand
TGGCGGCGCGCGGCGTCGGCCCCGGCGACAACATCGGCCTGCAGGGCTACAACGGCCCCGAGTTCCTCATCGCCATGCTGGGCGCCTTCAAGCTGCGCGCGGTGCCCATCAACATCAACTACCGCTATGTCGACGAGGAGCTGACCTACCTCTACAAGAACGCCGACCTGGCGGCGCTGGTGTTCCAGCGCGAGCTCAGCGAGCGCGTGGTCGCGGCGGCCCCGGCGGCGCCCAGCCTGAAGACGCTGATCGCGGTCGAGGATGGCTCCACCCACGCGCTGCCCGCGGGCAGCCACGACTTCGAGGCCATCGTGGCGGACGGCTCGCCGGCGCGCGACTTCGCGCCGCGCAGCAGCGACGACCTCTACATCATCTATACCGGCGGCACCACCGGCATGCCGCGCGGCGTGATGTGGCGCCACGAGGACGTGCTGTTCGCCGGCCTGCAGGGCGGCAACCCCGGCGGCGCCCCGCTCACCAGCCCCGAGCAGCTGCCCGAGCTGGTGCGCGCGCGCGCCAACCCACCGACGTTCCTGCCCGCGGCGCCCTTCATCCATGGCGCCGCGCAGTGGGCGGCCCTGATCGGCCTGTTCATGGGCAGCAAGGTCGTGCTGGTGCCCGGGCGCAGCTTCGACGCCAAGCAGGCGGTCGAGCTGATCGCCACCGAGCGGGTCAACACCATGACCCTGGTCGGCGACGCCATGGCGCGGCCGCTGGCCGAGGCGCTGATCGAGGCCAAGGACGCCGACGTGTCGTCGCTGCTGGTGATCTCGTCGGCGGGCGCCATCCTGTCGGAGTCGGTCAAGGCCGACCTGAACGGGCGGCTGCCCATGACCATGGTCCTGAACAGCTTCGGCGCCAGCGAGACCGGCCACCAGGGCACCGTGTTCGGGCCGGGCGCACCCGGCTCGCGGCCCAAGTTCTTCATGGACCAGAGCAACACCGTGCTCGACGACAACATGAAGGCCGTGGTCCCCGGCTCGGGGGTCACCGGCAAGCTGGCCCGCCGTGGCCACATCCCGCTCGGCTACTACAAGGATCCCGAGAAGACCGCGGCGACCTTCCCGGTCATCGACGGCCTGCGCTGGGCCATCCCGGGCGACCTCGCGACCATCGAGGCCGACGGCATGATCACGGTGTTCGGGCGCGGCGCGGTGTGCATCAACACCGGCGGCGAGAAGGTCTACCCCGAGGAGGTCGAGGAGGCGCTCAAGGCGCACGCGGCGGTGCTCGACGCCGTGGTCGTCGGCGTGCCCGACGAGCGCTGGGGTCAGCGTGTGGCGGCGCTGGTGCAGACCCGGCCGGGCACCGAGGTCACGCTGCCGCTGCTCGACGCGCACTGCCGCACCAAGATCGCGGGCTACAAGGTGCCGCGCCAGCTGCGCGTGGTCGAGCTCATCGTGCGCCACCCCAGCGGCAAGCCCGACTATCGCTGGGCGCGCGACGCCGCCCTGGAGACCACGTGAGCACGAGGTATCAGGGCAAGGTCGTCATCGTCACCGGCGCGGCGTCCGGGATCGGGCGCGCGGTCGCGACCCGACTGGCGTCCGAGGGTGCCCGGCTGGTGATCGCGGATCTGACCGCGGACAAGCTCGAGGAGGCCGCGGCAGAGCTGCGAGCCGGCGGCGCCGAGGTGCGCGCGGTCGCCGGCGACGTCTCGCTCGAGGCCGACGTGGCGCGCATCCTGGATGGCGCGCGCGAGCTCGGGCGCCTCGACGTCCTCATCAACAACGCCGGCGTGATGGACAAGCTGACCCCGCTGCACGAGGTCACCGACGAGCTGTGGCAGAAGGTGATGGCGGTCAACATCGGCGGCGCCTTCGCGCTGTGCCGGCGCGCGCTGCCCCTGATGATGGAGGCCAAGGCCGGCGCCATCGTGAACGTCGCCTCGGTCGCGGGGCTGAACGGCGGGCGCGGTGGTGCGGCCTACACCGCGTCCAAGCACGCGCTGATCGGCCTGACCCGGAGCATGGCCTGGTACTACGGGCCGCACGGCATCCGCGCCAACGCGGTGTGCCCGGGCGCGGTCGACACCCCGCTGGGGCCCGGCGGCATGCCGTCGATGGCCGGGATCAAGCGCATGCAGCAGCAGCTCGGCGGGCTGCCGCGCTCAGCCAAGCCCGAGGAGATCGCGGCGGCGGTGGCCTTCCTGGGCTCGGATGACGCGTCCTATGTCAACGGCGCGGCCCTGGTGGTCGACGCCGGCTGGAGCAGCTTCTGATGCTGATCGACTACACGCCCGAACAGAAGCAGATGAAGAGCGAGCTGCGCGCCTATCTCGGCGCGCTGGTCACCGACGAGGTGCGCGCCGAGTACTCGGGCGGCGCCGAGGGTGGCGGCCCGCTGTACACCCAGGTCCTGCGCCGGCTGGGCGCCGACGGCTGGCTGGGCATCGGCTGGCCGAAAGAGTTCGGCGGCCGCGACCGCCCGCCTGTCGAACAATACATCTTCTTCGACGAGGTCCAGCGCGCCGGCTTCCCGATCCCGTTCCTGACCCTGAACACGGTCGGGCCGACCCTGATGAAGTTCGGCACCGACGAGCAGAAAGCGCGCTTTCGGCCCGCCATCCTGCGCGGCGAGC
The DNA here is from genome assembly GCA_020853705.1 of Deltaproteobacteria bacterium. Lineage (GTDB taxonomy): Bacteria > Myxococcota_A > Polyangia > Haliangiales > JADYYK01 > JADYYK01. Next base: position 1,599 of record JADYYK010000263.1, on the reverse strand, counting down.
TGCACTTCGCCATCGGCTATTCGGAGCCCGAGGCGGGCACCGACCTGGCCGCGCTGCGCACCAAGGCGGTCAAGGCCGACGACGGCAGCGGCGACTACATCGTCACCGGGCAGAAGATCTTCACCAGCCAGGCCGAGTACGCCGACTTCATCTGGCTGGCGGTGCGCACCGACCCCGAGGCGCAGAAGCACCAGGGCATCTCGATCCTGATGGTCGACACCAAAGCGCCCGGCTTCTCGCTGACGCCGATCCACACCCTGGGCGGCACCCGCACCAACGCGACCTATTACGACCAGGTCCGGGTGCCGCAGGCGGCGCGCATCGGCCGCGAGGGCGAGGGCTGGAAGCTCATCACCACGCAGCTCAACCACGAGCGCGTCGCGCTGAGCGCGCCGGGCTCGACCGCGCGGCTGTACGAGGAGACGCTGGCCTGGGCGCGAGAGACCCGCGTGGCTGGCACCAGAGTGATCGACCAGCCCTGGGTGCAGCGCAACCTGGCGCGCGCGGCGGCCAAGCTGGAGGTGCTGCGCCTGATGGGCTGGCGCCAGGCCTGGAACCTGGGCCGTGGGGCGCTCGACATGGCGGAGTCGTCGACCATCAAGGTGTACTCCAGCGAGTCCTTCGTGGAGATCTACCAGCTCCTGCTCGAGGTGCTGGGGCCCGAGGGCGCGCTGCGCGAGGGCTCGGCGGGCGCGCTGATCCGCGGCCGCATCGAGATGTTCTATCGCACCACGCTGGTGTTCACCTTCGGTGGCGGCGTCAACGAGATCCAGCGCGACAGCATCGCGATGGCGGGGCTGCGCATGCCGCGCGCCCCGCGCTGAAGGGAACTGCCATGGACTTCGCACCGACGGACGCACAGAAGGACATCGCGGGGCTCGCGAAGAAGATCTTCGGCGACAAGGTCACCCCGGCCGGGCTCAAGGCGCTGGAGGCTGGCGCGCGGGTCTCGGCCGAATTGTGGAAGGATCTGGCCACGGCGGGGCTGCTGGGGGTCGCGCTGCCCGAGACTGTCGGCGGCAGCGGCAACGGCTTCCTCGAGCTGTGCGCCCTGCTGGAGGAGGCCGGCGCCGCGGTGGCGCCGGTGCCGCTGTGGGCCACCCTGGTGGGCGCAGCGCTCCCGCTCGCCGAGTTCGGCAGCGCCGAGCAGAAGCAGCGCTGGCTGCCTGGCGTGGCCGCGGGTGACGTCATGCTGAGCGCGGCGTTCCACGAGCCGGGCGGCGGCGAGGCCGAGGCGCCGCAGGCCCGCGCCGAGCGCGCCGGCTCCGGCGGCGACTGGGTGTTGACCGGCGTGAAGACCGCGGTGCCGGTCGCCGCGCTGGCGCAGCGGGTGCTGCTGGCCGCGCAGACCGACGCTGGAATCGGCATGTTTCTGCTGGATCCAAGCGCCCCCGGGGTGACCCTGGAGAACCAGGTATCGACCAGCGGCGAGCCCGCCGGGCGGCTGACGCTGGCGCGCGCGCAGGTGGCCGCCGCCGACGTCCTGGTCGCGCCCGGGCCGGCCGCCGCCGCGGCGTGGGCCTGGACCATCCAGCGCGCCACCGTGGCGCTGTGCGCCCTCGAGCTGGGCGTGGCGGCGCGCGCGCTGCGCATGACCGC
>JADYYK010000262.1 GCA_020853705.1 Deltaproteobacteria bacterium | reverse complement strand
CGCGACCGTGCCATCACCGATCACGCTGGGCCAGTTTCCAGCAGCTTGATGGACGGCGATCAGATCAACATCGCGGAGCCGGATCGGAAAGGTGCCGATCTACACCGTCAAACTCGCGCCGCAACACTGACCACCGGCCTGGGCGCGACGCTGGGGCGCTGGATGGTGTGGATGGTGATGGTGGCGATGTGGTTCTGCGGCCTGTCGTCGGTGACCCCGAACTCGCGCATGCTGTTCGCGTTCGCGCGCGACGGCGGGCTGCCTGGGTCGGCGCTCCTGGCCCGGGTGTCGCCGCCCTTCCAGAGCCCGCACGTCGCGGTCTGGGTCAGCGCGGTCGCCGCCTTCGTGGTCGCGCTGTGGGCGCGCGCCTACGCCGCCATGGTCGCGCTGTCGACGCTGACGCTGTATGCGTCGTATGCCCTGCCGGTGCTGGCCGCGCTGCGCGACGGCAAGCTGGTGCGGCGCGGGCCCTGGCAGCTGGGGCGCTGGACCGGGGTGGTGCGCGTGCTGGCGGTGACCTGGGTCGCCATCGTGACCGTGCTGTTCGTGCTGCCGCCCAACCAGCTGGCGGGCTACACCTTCGCCGGCTCGGTGGCGGCCATCGCGGTGTACTGGTTCGCCTGGATGAAGCCCCGCTTCAAGGGGCCGCCCCGGCTGCCGCCGCTGTAGGAGAGATAGCTAGATTATCCCCACAAGGTGCTCTACATGAGCGCGCAAGATGGCGACCGCAGATCCGGCGAGTGTTCCAAGCGCGTCGTCCATCTCCCGGGTACAGATCTTGAGCACCTTCCTGAGATCGTCCTGTGGCCACGGCCACGGCTCCGGCGCGCGCGTGTCTGCGTACCCGATCCCATTGTCCTTCTTTGCAGACTCAAGAACATAGTTCCATCCATCGTCGCTGATAGCGAAGCCCGCACTAGGGGTTCGAGCTTTGAAGAATGCCCAGCCCTCCCTGTATCCCCCATCATGCGCGAACAGGTTCCTCATCGTGTTTGAGAGCCCTACCGGCCAGCCAAAGGTCCTTCGAGAGAAGGCGAACAGTAGTCCCGTTGTCGCTTGGCCCTCACCCTTCTTCTCTTTCCGGATGAAGTGCTTCACCAGCTTGGGCGAGTTCATGGGGTTCTTCGCCACATCGTCGACGCACACAATGCGGCCGGCCAGATCACAGATGCTATCGGCGAGGGCCCACGAGGAGACGAGATACCCCTGAACGAGGATTAGCCGCGCTTCCGCGAAACCTATCGCAGCACCAGCGATGGTGACGAGTCCTGACTCTGGATCTGTCATGTTTTCAAGCCGATCAAGAATCGACATGGCGGACTCCCTTGCCGCGAGCATGCTTCTCCACTGCCCGACCCTTACATGGCAGTTCGCCAGATCCAAAGTGGCAGCCTCTACGGTGTCAGGGAGGGTAAGTGGGCCGGCAGTGACCGCTTCGCCGATCTTCTTGAGGAAGCCCTCCACGCGCTCAAGCCGCTGTACTAGAGCTACCGCCGTCATTCTCCCCGGTCCTCCTTGGCGCGTTCGACTTGCTCACGAAGGTCATCCTCGGCAACCTCGAGGTGCCAAGCCCAGAAGGGCTTGAGGAGTGGATCATCTTCATCAGCGAGTAGCCTTCTCGCCTCATCGACGGCCTCGGTGAACACTTTGGGGACCTCTCCCACATTGGCGTGCCACCCAATGCTCCGCCCGTCAACCAGCGCGCTGAAGATCGATCTCCTCTTGGACTGCTCGATGCGCGACGCTGCAATACATACAGATTGGGCAATGGTCCGCCACGGAGCCGAGTTCATTCGGTAGGCGGCGGCAAGGCGCGCCCACTTCCAGAACTGGTCGCCAGTGGCATGGATCTTCGCGACCTCAGCGGCCACTACATCTGGCGCAAGCACGCCATTCGGGTCGAGATCGCTCACGTACTGCGGCAACCCGTAATAGAGCGATGCGTGATTCACGCACGCGCGCAGGAATCCCTCGAACTTCTCCCTTACGGAGATGTCCCTGCCCGCGTCAGCCTCGAGAGGGCTGACAAACTTGCTGAAACGATACCGGCTCGGCAGCACCTCGCCCCGCTCGCCGGTGCCGGCTGGGGCCGCGTCGATTCTGTCTCTAAGCCTCTCAAGAAGCCACGAGACACTGGGCTTCCCGACGCGTGACAAGATCTGCTCCAAGTACCAGCTCGCTGTCTCGCCAACAGCGCTTGGATCGTGCAGTCTAAGAAGTTGCTCGAGAAGCCAGTTTCCGAGGCCCGAGGGCGGGCCTTCGTTGTCGTCCGCTTGCCTTAGGCCCCTGTCAATGCTCTCCGCTAGCTGCTGTATACACCTCGGGCGAAGCCCTACGCTGGCGGACCTGACGATCTCCTCGACAATCACTTGGAAGGATTCCCACTCGAAGGAGAAGCTCCAGCCGATTGCCTCAAGGAAGGTGTGTTGCAGGCCCAATTGCACGAAGTCTGTGCTTCTGGCCCGAAGGACTCGGTGTTCGGCGGCGCACACGACTCCATCATGTTGCCGCTGATAGTGCCCGAACACGTGCAGGAGAAGTGTCGCCCTCGCCTGGGGGCTCACAGCCCGGGTGAGCATCTCTTCCAGAAGAGCCGCGGCAGCCTCGGAGGATGCCGTTCGGACGACCCTTAGCCAACTGCGTGCGGCGAAGAGGGTGAACTGGAAGCGGGCAGTGTTTGCTGCGTCCGCGAGACCCCGTCGAATGAATCCCGCCGCCTTCGCGTCGTCATTCGACCGTCGTCCTATCTCCGCCGCGACCTGTGAAAGGCGATGAATGAGAGACTCTGAACCGAAAAACTCCACGGCGCGCCCTATGAACGCTTCGATCGATGCAGGATCCCCGTCCTTCAGGAGGTCGGCAGCCTTGAGCGCGGCCTGGTTCTCGTGCCCTGTGTATGTGTCGTGACTCGTGAGGCGCTCGAATTCATCGTTGAGGCGATTGGCGAGGAAGATCTCCTCAAGCCGTTGAGTGCGCTCCACAAACACTGGGTCCTTGTCAAAGCGTCTGTGCCAGTCCCACATGTTTCTGGCTGCGGCCAACTCGGATGCGCTTCGCTGGCGAACGCCGAGGACCGAAACCGCCCACTGAAGGTCGTCAAGCGCGGCGGCCCGAAGGATCTCTTTGTTGGGCCCATTCAGGACATCTGCACCTTGGAGCTGGCTGGCGTGTGAATCAGCCAGAATCTCCCAGAGCGTCTCACTGAGCGTGGCTGGCGTCGCGGGATCGGCTATCACGTCGCGAACGCGACCCATGAGTTGCGTCCGCATCGCCCACTCAGGACTCTGCGGGGAGATCAAGAACATCTGGGTGATGAAACGCGAACCCTCAGTGAATGATTGACGACGCTCAATCGACAAAAGGTGCTTTAGGAGCACGCGTAAGGCCCGCCTTTGTCCAGGCCGGAGTCCACCAGAGCGATGGCCCTCTGCAACCAATCGCAGGCTCTCAGCGCGGGCCTCGCTCTCGAAGTTGCTCCAGAACTGAGGACCGCCTTCGAGAGTGCGTTCAAGCAACTGGCCAGCGCGCCTGCCGTCGTTCGGCAAGCCATACCTCAGCTGGGGCGCGATGTCCTCCTCTGCCTCGACTAGTTGCACGAGTTCGGCGAGTACCACTTCTCGCTCGCCGTCCGACCGCGCTCCAGTCGCGGCAGCGAACAACGGCCATGCAAGGGCCAAGATGACATCGTTGTGGGTGATGTCTCGCGTTCCGTAGGTCTCGGCAACCAGGACTGTCCGCGACGGGTTCGTCCAAAGTGTGTGCACCAGCGAGGCCGCTGAGGCCGGGCTCGCGTCCGCGACTGATGAAAGAGCACTGGCCACGGCGATACGTGCCCTCGCATCCAGCGACTCAGCGGCAGCCTGCAGATCGGCGAAGAGGGGCGCAAGGACGGAGACGGGACTCTCCTCAAGGCGCTGAAGCCACTCCATTCTGGCAAGTGACCGAAGGGTCGCATGTCCCACAGGATCGAAGGCGATGCTCTTGAGGTTGGCGGAGGTTGCCGCAAGTATGTCTGTAAGGGCCTGGCTGGGACGCGCAATCGCATGGCCGATCTGTTCCAGCAGCCAGCTCCTGAGAATGTGGTCTTTGATCACATCGGGCTTGACCTCGACCAGTCGGCCAAACGCACCACGCTGAACCAACGCGCGTCGCTTAGTCAGTGCAACAATGCAGGCCCTCAGACTTGTGCGATTCGGGACCTTCGTGGTCTTGGAGACCACATCGAGAACACCTTCGTCTTGCTGATTAAGTGGGCCGAGGAGGGCGATCCACCGCATGACGTCGAGGAGTTGGTCCTGCTCGAAATCGTCCTGGGAACGTAGGACTTCGCTCAGATATGCATCCGCCAACCCCTGAGCCGTTGTGGGAACCTCCCCGAGGCCCTTGTCTGCCTCCAAGAGTTCGATGGCCAGCGACATCCAGATTGGAAAGCGGTCGTAGCGGCTGGCGACCACTCTTGCGGTCTGCTCCTTCCAGCTGGGAGGAGCATTGGACAGAGGACCTGAGTCCAGAAGGTAGAGGCACAGTCGCTCGGCGGCATCATGGCCAACTGGGTGCAGCGGCAGGTCCTGGCGGCGCTGAGTCATCTGAGGGCTATGGAGGAAGCGCACAACTGGGTCCTTGGGCGAGCGGACCGAGACGGCGACCTTCCATCTGTTTGCGCGGCCGCTGCGGCCGCCAACCTGCTCGACGAGTTGGCGAAGTAGTTGTGGGTCGTCTGGCTCATCGACCAACAGCAACGTAGACCGCTCCGGCACTATCGCCGTGTACCACCCCCCGCCGAGCATGCTCGCAGGGTTTGCCCAGAGCACCTGCCAGCCGGCCGTGGACGCGCCCATACCGATCTCGAGGAGTAGTCTTGTCTTCCCGACGCCGCCTGGCCCACTCACGACGAGAAACGTCTTGCCCGAGCCACGGAATGTGCTTGCCGCCGCGAGCTCATCCTCGCGGCCGAACAGAGGGGCGTATGTGGCGCGAGGCAGGAACGGGAGGTCGAGGGCCACTCGCTCTTGGGCCTCCGGAAGGCTCAAGACTGCACGCGGCTGGCCGCCAAAGTAGGAGCGCTCCACTTCTGGGTGCTTTGTCAGCAGTCCCTCGAGTGTGGCGCGCGTCCAAACGATGGCTTCAAGGTGCATCCTGGAGAAGAGCGGGGCGACTTCGTCGCGCCAGGCCGCCTCGTTCGTGGGGTTGAAGACCGCATTCGTGACCAAACACCATCTCTCAACGCCGATCCACTGGCCGGCGCGCGGGTGTTCTGCTTGCCTGTACTGCGCTATCTTTAGGGCCTCGCTCTTTGCGTCGCGGATCGCTTGTTCACCAGTGGCATCCTCGTGGAACTTCGCTTGGTAGACAGTCTTGTCGTCGCCCGAGCGAACATCTTGGCCCCCGTCCCTGCCCCTCCGTCCAAAGAGCTTGGCGTTGGCGTCCTCAAAGTAGACAAGCGTGGTTACAAGGCTTTCGAATGTGGAAGCACCAGCGATGACCCCCCACCTCGGTTCGCTCACAGCCACCTCTTGGGACCAGCGCCGTCCCGATGCCCCTGAGGCCAGATGCCGTCAGGGGGACAAGGCGAGTACAACGCCTCGGTCATTGAGAGATCAGGCAACGTGGCCAGAATGGTGTCAAGGTCGCTGTTGTTGGACTGAACTGTGATCGGGGAGCCGTTGTCAATGTTCGGGCCTGCGCCTCGCCCTCCGGCGCCACCTGCGAACGTCTATAGCGCGACCGCGCTGTCGCCGCGGTGTTGCGCCTTCGGCGCTATCGCAGCGCGAGGATGGTGACGACCAGGATCAGGCTGGCCTGGACGCCGATCATCAGGGCCTGGAAGCGGAACACGCGGCGCAGGTCGGCCAGCCCCTTCATCAGGTGGGTGACGTCATGACCCTGGGTCCTGACCACCTGGTCGATGGCGCTGGCGGCGTTCATCAACCAGAAGCCGATGGCCAGGCCGGCGATGCCGCTCAGCGACAGGAAGGCCGCCGACAGGCCGTGGCCGGCGACCTGGGCCTGGGCCAGGCCGAACATGATGTTGATCGACGACAGCAGGATGGTCGCCACCGAGACCAGCACCACCGCGCCAGACAGGCCGGTGAGGATCTGGTTGTGGGCGGCGGAGAACTCGTGCTCGTCGGAGCTGCTGCTGGTGGCCTCGGCCTCGCTCATGGCGCGACGGTAGCACATGGGGCGGCGCCGATGTCCCATGGGCGGGCGGCGCGGAAGCGGCTGAAATCGCGTCGCGGCCGGCGGCACGGCGGTTGCGATGAGGGCCGGCATGCGAAGACTCATGCTGGTCGGAGTGCTGGGGACGCTGCTGCTGGGCGCGGCTGGAGCGCGTCCGGCGGCGGCGCGGTCGAACGATGGACGGCTCGCGCTGGGCGCGGCACAGACGCTGGGAGGCGTCAGCGGGATCGATCTGGTGCGCTGGTTCGGCAAGGTCGGCTTCAACGCCACGCTGGGGGCGGAGGTCGTCAGCCCCGAGCAGGGTGACAGCGCCAAGGGCGTGGCGCTGGCGCTGGGCGGCCTCTACCCCATCGCCAGCGCTGACAGCGCCGAGCTGAGCATCGGCGGGCGCGTCGACCTGGCCTACTTCAGCCGGGGCGACCAGTCGGCGACGCAGATCGATCTGGAGCTGCCGCTGCGTGTCGAGTGGTGGCTGGCCGAGGCGCTGTCGCTGTCGGTCGAGGTCGGTGTGGTGGTCGAGCTGGTGCCCGCCGAGGGGCGCGTCATCGGCAGCGGCGCGGCCGCGGAGGGCACCGGGCTGTCGCTGGGCGACAGCGGGCTGGTGGGCGGCGCTGGGTTTCACTTCTACTTCTGAGGAGACGACGATGAGAGCCGGATTTGCGCTGCTTTTGCTCGGGTTGCTCGCCAATGTCGCGCGCGCCCAGATGCCCGAGCCTACCGAGGACCCGCCGAGCACGAGCTCGGAACCGGGCACGAGCACGAGCACGGACACGGATACGGACACGGACCCGAGCGCGGACACGATGCCGGAGGCCGAGCCCCTGCGGGAGGAGCCCGAGGCCGTGCTGGACACCACCGTGACGGCCACCACCCCCGTGGTCGTGGCCGACCCCGCCGCGCGGCGCTTCGCCATCGGCGCGGCGCAGACCCTGGCGGGCGTGCGCGGCCTCGCGGTCGAGTTCCGCGCCGGCCGCCTGCTGGTCGAGGGCATCGCCGGGATCGGCCGCTATTCGCCCGCGAACGGCCCGTCCACCACGCAGATCGGCTTCGCCGCCGGCGCCTTCCTGCGCTGGAAGACGCCGTCGCGCGTGGCCCTGCTGGTGGGCGGTCGTCTCGCGCTGGCCTACAGCGGCGTCGCCGGGACCGGCGGCGTCGAAGGTGGTGACGGCGACAGCAACACCGACGTGCACCTCGAGGCCCCGCTGCGCGTCGAGATCGCCCTCGGCGATCGTCTGACGGTGCACGGCGAGGCCGGCCCGCTGCTGTCGCTGGTGACCAGCAACGAGTATGTCCCCGGCGGCATGGTCGCGGGCGACACCACGCAGTTCGGCATCACCGGCGGCGGCCTGGTCGCCGGCTTCGGCTTCGCGTGGGCGCTGTGACCTCTGACGTATGGGTGCGACTCTCATCGTGACGCGGGCTTGAGCCGTTCGGGTTTGAAGGCGATGACGTTGCCGAGAACGATCACATCGGCGTGAAACGTCGCGGCAATCAGCGCCCAAGCCTCATCGAATCGCTCG
>JADYYK010000261.1 GCA_020853705.1 Deltaproteobacteria bacterium | reverse complement strand
TCGACCGCGAGAAGAAGGACAAGGACGAGCGCGATCGGCGCGACCGCGAGAAGAAGGACAAGGACGAGCGCGATCGCCTCGACCGCGAGAAGAAGGACAAGGACGCGCGCGATCGCCTCGAGCGCGACAAGAAGGACAAGGACGAGCGCGATCGCCTCGAGCGCGAGAAGAAGGACAGGGACGAGCGCGATCGCCTCGAGCGCGAGAAGAAGGACAAGGACGAGCGCGATCGCCTCGACCGCGAGAAGAAGGACAAGGACGAGCGCGATCGCCGCGAGCGCGACAAGGCCGAGCGCGAGAAGAAGGAGCGCGAGGAGCGCGAGCGGGTCGAGAAGGAGAAGAAGGACAAGCAGGAGCGTGATCGTGTCGAGCGCGAGAAGAAGGAGCGCGACGAGCGTGATCGTGTGGAGCGCGAGAAGAAGGAGCGCGAGGAGCGCGAGCGCGACAAGGTCGAGAAGGAGAAGAAGGAGCGCGAGGAGCGCGACCGCGACAAGGCCGAGAAGGAGAAGAAGGAGCGCGAGGAGCGCGACCGCAAGATCGCCGAGGACAGGCGGCGCGACGACGAGAAGAAGGCCGAGGAGGACAAGAAGAAGAAGGAGGAGGAGGACAAGAAGAAGAAGAAGAAGCAAGAGGAGGAGGAGGAGGAGCGCAAGAAGAAGGAGGCCGAGCGCAAGAAGCGCGAGGAGGAGGACCGGAAGAAGAAGGACGGCGACGGCGACAAGGGCAAGGGCAAGGACAAGTAGCGACACTGATTTCGCCCTGCCGGCGGGGCAAACTGGCTAACCTGGCTGCATGGGGGAGTGCATGGGGCGAGTCATCCTGGTCGGACTCCTGGGCGTCATCGCGCTGGCCGGCATGGCCCAGGCCCAGGACCCAGCCCCGGCAGCTCCCGCCTCCAGCGGCCCGACCACCGGGACCGCGACGGCGAGCCCCCGGCGTTCCCGCCTGTATGTCGGCGCCAGCGTCGGCCTGGGCGGCATGCACGACGACATGGATGGGCCGTTCGGCTTCGGCGACGGCAGCGCCAACGGGGCCTCGCTGGCGTCGGACCTGGTGATCGGCGGCTTCGTGCGCCCCAACCTGGTCGTCGCCGGCACCATGTCGATCGACTGGGTCCAGGAGCCCGACGTCGAGTTCAACGGCACCGACATCTCCGACCGCGTCAGCGTCGGGGTCCTCTTCACGGCGGGGGCGGTGGTCGACTACTCGCTGCGGCCCCACGGGTCGGGCTTTCACTTCCGCGGCGGCCTCGGCTTCAGCCGTCTCGGGGTCACCGACGAGATGGGCACCCAGTACGATCAGACGCCGGACGGACTGTCGCTGCTCGGCGCCGCTGGCTACGAGTGGCGGGTCAGCCCGGAGTGGGGCATCGGCGTCCTTTTGCGGGTGGTGTCGGCCTTCATCGACGGCGACAACGTCTCGCACAAGCTCCAGGCCGGCTCGCTGAGCCTGTCCGTCTCGCACCGCTGAGCGGCGGCCGCGCTCACCAGGTGCTGCTGAACTGCCAGGTCACGCTGCCGCGCTGGGCACCACTCTGGAAGCTGCCCGTCAGCACCATGGTCAGGCGCTCCTCGTCTCGTTCGTAGGTCCCGGCGCCGCCGATCAGGAGCTCGGCGCCGCCGAGGCCGGTCTCGTCGGCCACGTGACAGCGCTGCGGCGGCAGCGAGAAGTAGGGCCAGTCGTCGGGGTGATCCGCGGCGACATAGCTGGCGCTGAGCCGGCACAGCCCGGGGCCGAGGTCGACCAGCAGCTCGTCGCCAGGCCCAGGGCGGATGCTGACCAGCGTGGTGCCGCCGCGCGCCACGCTGTGCAGCGGCTCGGGATAGATCAGCACCGCGGCCCAGGTCATCTCGTGGTGGCCGCTGTAGTCATGTTCGGGGATGCAGCCCGCGGTCGTCATCGTCACGACCAGGCTGCTCACGAGAAGGGCGAAACCAGGCTTTTTCATGTCGAACCTCCTGGGCAGTAGACCGGGGTTCGGCGGCCACGGATGCTTCGGTGAACGAGCGCACACGCGGCGTAATTGCCGGCCGCGTGCGGCGTTGATCGACTCCGTCGCAATCCGTGGACAGCACTGGGCGACGGCTGCTAAGAGCCGAGCCTCGAGTTTCTTTGGCCGGGGGATCGAGGAGAGTTCGAGATGCGGAAGATCGAGATGCGCACGATGGTGATGGTGGCGACGCTGGCGGTGGCGGCGGCAGCGGCGGGTTGCGGTGGTGGTGGCGGGGACGACGACGGCGTGGACAGCGGCCCCACCAGCGACGCCACGGTGCGGGTGGATGGCGCCACCAGCAGCGATGCCAGTGCCGACGTCGACGCGGCCGTGACCGGCCCCGACGCGGCCGTGACCCCCGACGCGGCGGTCGCCGACGCCGCGACGCCCGACGCGCAGCTGGCCGACGCGCAGCTGGCCGACGCGCAGCTGGCCGACGCCATGGTGGTCGCCACCGGCGAGAGCTGCGCGGCGCCGACCGTGATCGGTGTCGGCACCCAGCTGGCCCAGACCACGGTGGGCTTCGCCAACGATCTGTCCGGCGCCACCAGCGGCGTCAACAACTGCACCGGCTCCGACGACGGCCGTGACCGCGTGTACCAGATCTCGGTGCCGGCGATGAACCGTCTGGTCGCGCGCGTGGTCCCGGTGGCCGGCTTCGATCCGTCGATCTACCTGGTCGAGTCCCCCTCGGCCAGCTGCACCGCGGCGCCGCGTGTGTGCCTGGCCGCCAACGACGCCGGCGGCACCGGCGACCCCGACGAGGTCCGCTTCGTCAATTACGGCGGCAGCTCGCGCACCGTCTTCATCGTCATCGACAACTTCTCGTCGACCGACGCCGGCGGCGTGTTCGACCTGGTGGTCGCGCTGGAGACGCCACCCGCGGGCGACCTGTGCCAGACCGCGACCACTCTGGGCGCTGGCTCGCACAGCAACCAGACCACGGTCGGCTACGGCAATGACTACTTCGACGGCAACGCCGACGACAACTGCTCCGAGGCCGACCTCGGCCTCGATCGCGTCTACGCCATCTCGGTGCCGCCCAACAACCGGCTGACCGCGACCGTGACCCCGACCAGCGGCGGCAACTTCGATCCCTCGCTGGAGCTCATCGCCGCGCCGGCCACCATGTGCGACGCCTCGCCGCGGGTCTGCCTGGCCGGTGACGACAGCGGCCTCGCCGCCGACGCCAACACGGTCACCTACGTGAACAACGGTGCCACTGCCGCGCCCGTGCTGCTGGTGATCGACAGCTTCCGCAGCACCGACACCGGTGGCGTCTTCACGCTCGACATCGCGTTCGACCCGCCGATGGCCGGCGACCGCTGCCAGGGCGCCGAGGCCCTCAGCGGCACCCAGACCGGGCAGACCACGCTGGGCTACCAGAACAACTATGGCTATGTCGGCAACGACACCTGCTTCGAGAGCCCGGGGCCCGATCGCGTCTATGCGGTGACCATCCCGGTCGGCCAGCGCCTGACCTCCACGGTGACCCCGGCGGCGGGCTTCGACCCGACCATCAACGTCCTCAGCCAGCCCGCCGCCATGTGCGACGTCGCCGCGCCGGTCTGCCTGGCCTCGCTCGACAACGGGGCCACCGGTGACCCCGAGGTGCTGGTGCTGGGCAACGGCCGGACCACGCCGCACGACGTCTTCGTCAGCATCGACTCCTACACCGCGGCGGGCAACGGCAGCGGCAGCTTCGACCTGGCCAGCGCGCTGACCGCGATGCCGGCGGGCGACGCCTGCCCTGGCGCCCCGCTGATCACGCCCGGCATGCTGATGAACCAGACCACCATCGGCTATGGCGGCGAGTACCACGTCGCCTCGCCGACCTGCGACTTCTACGACGCCACCGACGGCCTCGACCGCGTGTACCAGATCGCGGTCGGCGCCGGCCAGACGCTGTCGGCCACGGTCATGCCGGTGGCCGGCGCCGACCTGGGGATCTTCCTGGTCGCGGGCCCGGCCACCAGCTGCGATGACACCCAGGCGCTGGCCTGCCTGGCGGGCAACGATCTCGGCGGCAGCGGCATGCCCGACAACGTCACCTACCTGAACGACACCGGCGCCACCCGCAACGTCTTCATCCTCATCGACAACTACCAGGTCGCCGACACGGGCGGGGACTTCAGCCTGGTGACCACGCTGTCTCCGTAGTCGTCACTTCACGGGCCGGCCACCCGACGCGGCGGCGGATCGTCATACATCGTGATGATCTGGTAGCCGCGCGGGTTGTCGGCGGCGGTGTACAGCAAGGCCAGGCCGCCCTGGCCGCCGCTGCAGGTCAGGCCGACGATGCCGCCGGCGCTGATCAGGGCGTTGACCTGGGCGCGCAGGGGCTCGAAGCGCGCCAGGTCGGCGGGCAGCGGCTCGAACGGGTGCGCCAGCCGCAGCGAGTACGGGTTGACTGGCAGCCGTGCGGTGCAGCCGCCGGTGCCCACGGTGCGTGCGGCGTAGGTGGTGAAGAAGTAGCCGCCGAGGTTGCGGCGCTCGCGCTCGGGCGGGTAGGGCACCTCGTCCTCGGCCTCGAACTGCGCGCGCTGCGCCGGGGTCAGGCGGGTCCCGCGCACGAGATCGTAGCGGTGCAGCAGCTTCTCCAGCTTGCCCACGGCGCCGAGGTCGAACAGGGACAGGTAGCGCGGCGGGCCCGAGCGTACGGCCTTCTCGAAGTCGGCCACCACACTGGCCGCCAGAGGGCCCAGCGTCACCGGCGCCGGGGCTGGCGTTGGCGCCGGTGTCGGCGTCGGTGCTGGTGAGGGCAGGGCCCCGCCGGGTGACGGCGCTGGTGACGGTGACGGCGACGGCGACGCGACGGTCGCGCGATGAGCGGCCGGTCCCGGGGGGCACCCCGCCAGCGCGAGCGCTGCCAGTGCGAGCAGGCGCCTCACGCGGCCGCGGTGGTGGCCCAGGTGTCGTCGAACTTGCTGCGAATGTCGCCGACGGCGAGGCCGAGGGCCTCGAAGCCGGGGGCCAGGACCTCGTGCACCGACTTCACGAACAGGGCGCGCTCGTCCTCGGGGGACATCATGCCGTGGGCGATCAGGGCGTCGTCGATGGCGCCGCTGGTGGCGCGCGGGGCCTCGACCACGTTGGCGCAGCCCTGCACCGCGCGCGGGATCATGCGCTCGGCGGCGGCGCGCACGCCGGGGCCGGCGCCGGGCGCGTTCAGGCAGTGCGCCAGGTAGGCCCAGCCGATGCGCGCGTGCTGGACCTCGTCGGCATAGATGTTGTTCAGCACCGCGCGCGCCACCGGATCGCTGGTGCGATCGCGCACCGCGCCCAGCACCACGGTGGCGTAGGTCTCGGCCACCGCCGACACCAGCAGGGCGTTGGACAGCGCCTGCTCGACGCGCGGCGCGCTGCGGTCGTCGGGCAGGTTGGAGATCTTGGCCTCGGGCGCCACCGGCTCGCCGCCGTACAGCTCGGCCATGCGGCAGCAGTACTCGGCGTGGCGGATCTCGTCGATGGCGGCGCGATGCACCATCGACAGGATGTCGGCCGGCGCGCGCGCCGCGCACAGATCGATCGACAGCACCGAGAAGGTGCTGATGGCGATGTACTCGGAGCTGAGCCGGCGCCGCCAGGTCAGCGCCAGGCGCTCCCGCTGCTCAGAGGTGAGCGCCGCCGCGGTCGAGCGCTGCCACTCGATCTCGGCATAGCGCCCACGCATCAGCTTGCGGTGCTCGGCCTCCAGCGGCGAGCCCGACAGCCAGGACAGCTGGCTCGAGGTCATCCGAGGACGAAGCCGCGACCCTCGTTGCGCTCGTCCTCGTCGGAGCGCGGGCGGGGATCCTCGACCACCGGGGACGGCGACGGCTCGGCGGTCGGCTCGGGGATGACGGCGGTCGGCGACGGCGATGGCGACGGGCTGGCCACCGGCACGTTGGCCTTCCTGGGCTGTGGCCCGCAGGCGGCCGCGCCGAGCATGGCACCCGAGAACACGACTGCACGCCAGATGTCGTTGGTCACATTGCGAGCCATGGCCCCATGGTAGCCGAGGCGCGCCCGCGGCGGAAGCCTCAGCGCATGTGGCGGAGCTCCGCGAACCGAAAGCCTCAGCGCGTGTGGCCGACCTCCGCGAACATGATCATGCCGCCGTCGGTCCACGCCAGGCCGGTGCGGTCATTGGCGCTGCGCGCGAAGCGGGGCAGCGCGGCGGCGGCGCTGCCCACCGCCAGCGGCGTCGAGTCGACGCCACCCTTGCTGTCGAAGGCGCGCACCAGGAAGGTGCCGGCGCCGGTGCGCCACGCCAGCAGAAGGCCCGGGATCAGCGGCGACGCCGCGAAGCTCGGCGCGATGCTGCCGTCGGTGTCGAGGGAGGCCGCGCCGCCCACCAGCGCGCCCTGGCGGTCCAGCCGCTGCAGCATCGCGCCATCGGCCACACCGTCATGAAACACCACGCCGAGTCCGTCGACCATGTTGACGACCTGTCCAGCACCCGACAGCCCCACGGCGCCGACGCGGATGGCGCCGCCCAGCGCCGCCCCGGTGGCGCTGACGTGGCGCACGAACACGGTGTCGGCCTCGGTGTAGGCCAGCCACGCGGTCTGTCCGTCGGGGTACAGGGTGACGTCCTTGCAGCGCGTCGCGGCGACCTCGACCGCCGGCATCGCGGTGCCGGCCGGCTCCATCGGCACCACCAGCAGGCTGCCGCCGCTGCTGGTCTGGGAACACACCGCGATCAGCCAGCTGCCCTCGAGACGCGCCAGATCGAACGATGGAAAGTCGCTGCTGGCCGGCAGCATGGTCACCTGGGTCACGCCTGTGGGCGCGCCGGTCTCGGCCAGCGCGAAGAAGACCTCGTCGTCGCCGGTGTTGGGTTCGGCGCCGAGCCAGGCGATGCCGACCTGGCTGCCCACCGCGGCCAGCCGCGCCGCCGCGCCGTTGCCGGCCACGGTGTCGGCGCCCGGCACGCCCTGGGCGAAGCGCCGGTAGTGCACCTGGCTCGAGCCGCCGGCCCCGGGCGCGTCCCACGCCACGGTGTAGCCGTCGGCGCTGAACAGCAGCGCGGGCGCCGCGCCGCTCCCCAGCGCCATCGGCGCGCCGAGCAGCGACAGCGTGATCGAGCTGCCGCCGCCGTCGTCACAGCCCGCGAGCAGCCCGAGTCCGACCAGCAGCCCCGCCACCGTCTTGTGCATGCCCCATGATAGTCACCCCGGGCGGTAGCGCACCACCACCGGCTCGTCGGGGCCGCCACCCAGCACCAGCAGGCGCGGCGCCTCGCGGAAGCCGGTGCGCAGCCGGCCCACGTCGGGCAGCAGATCGGCCTCCTGGCCGAGCACCCGCCCCGCGACCACCACCTGATCGCCCGGCTGCAGCAGGCGCTGCCTCAGCGTCACGATCTGGCTGCGCCTGGTGGTGTCCTTCTTGTCCGTGCTCCTCGGCAGCTGCACGCGGCTCTCGGGGGCGCCGACGAGGTCGACGTCGGCGTGGCCGAGGCGCAGCAGCGCCCGTCCGCTGGCGTCCTCGATCAGCAGATCCTCGACGCACCAGTTCTCGCCGGTGTGGCTGCTCAGGGTGTGCCAGCAGGCGCAGGTGTCGACCGTGAGCGGGGCCTCGATGGGCTCGGCAGGAGCGATCACGCGGCCGAGCAGCGTGACCCGCAGGCCGACCTGGGCGCTGGCCAGGGCGACCCGTGTCGCGGGCCGCTCCAGCTCGGCGGCGCAGAAGGCCTCATGTGCATGCGAGCGGGCGATGCTCGATCCTCACCCGGCCGGGGCCGCGGCCGATAGCCCCAAGAGCTCGCGCGCGGCGTCCAGCGCCTCGCTGCTGCCGGCCAGCGCCAGCACGTC
>JADYYK010000301.1 GCA_020853705.1 Deltaproteobacteria bacterium | reverse complement strand
CGCCTCGGCCTCTGGAAAGAGGAGGAGCAGTTGGCGTGGTTCGATCGCCAGGCTGTCAGGAGCGGCCTTGCCGACGTGCGAGTGGAGACGGTTTCGAGCAATCGCCTCGTGGGGGGTCGGCGGAAGGGCGAAGGCGCTGCGGTGGTCGTCTGCGCTGCACGGTTCGAGGGACGGGCACGTGTCGAAGACCCGCACGCACTGGCCACGGCAATCGAGAACGGCATCGGCCACGCGAAGATGATGGGGCTGGGTCTGTTGTCCCTGGCCCCGATCGTCTGATGGCAACCGCCAACCTCAGAACGCTGGCGCGATTCACGGACAGCCTGAGTTTTCTATACCTCGAACACGCCGTGATCGAGAAGGAGGATCAGTCCGTGGCTGCGTTCACCACGGAAGGCCGTGTCTCGCTGCCCGCGGCAAATCTCAGCACGCTGATGCTCGGCCCGGGAACACGTATCACGCACGCTGCGATACAGGTGCTTTCGGGAGCCGGATGTGTCGTGGCCTGGGTAGGGGAGGACGGGCTTCGCCACTACGCAGCCGGGCAGAACAAGACGCGAAGCAGTGCGGGGCTCGAACGGCAGTGTCTTGCCTGGGCAGAACCAGGCAGGCGCATGGCGACCGTTCGCCTGCTCTACGAAATGCGTTTTCGTGATCCGTTGCCCGCGTCGATGACGCTGCAGCAGATACGTGGCCGCGAGGGAGCCCGGGTACGCGACGCCTACCGGGAGCTGTCGCAGGCGTTCGGCGTCGACTGGAGCGGTCGTGCGTACCGATCGAACGATTGGTCGTCCACGGACCCTGTCAATCGGGCGATCTCTGCATCGAACGCCGCCCTCTACGCGGTGACCTTGGCGGCCGTTCATGCGCTCGGCTACAGCCCCGCACTCGGGTTCATACACACGGGAAAGCAACTCTCGTTCATCTACGACCTCGCCGACGTCTACAAGATGACCACGAGCGTACCGGCTGCCTTCGAGGCGGCGGCTTCGACAGCGCCGAAGGTGGAGAGTCGGGCACGCGAGATGTTTCGACAGCGTGCGATGGAGGTCCGCCTGCTCGACCAGTTGAACCGGTCGCTTGTCAGGCTCTTCGGTGGCGCGTCGTCCGGGGGCGAAACGCAGGCTGCGAAGGAGTGGCTCGAGGATACGGATAGCGCTGTGCCAGGCGCGCGTTGGGATCCCTCGGGCAATGTACCGGGTGGGGTGCTGCATGCTGGTGATGATTCTTGAAGCGGTCCCGGTCTCCCTCCGAGGAGAACTCACGAGATGGCTCACACCCGTGACCAGCACCGTCTTCGTGGGCAGCGTAAGCGCCGAGGTCAGAGAGG
>JADYYK010000260.1 GCA_020853705.1 Deltaproteobacteria bacterium | reverse complement strand
TCGGACCGCATTCGTGACGACATGGAGCTGCTCG
Source organism: Deltaproteobacteria bacterium (assembly GCA_020853705.1). Classification (GTDB taxonomy): domain Bacteria; phylum Myxococcota_A; class Polyangia; order Haliangiales; family JADYYK01; genus JADYYK01. The sequence goes on along the minus strand of JADYYK010000260.1, from coordinate 2,846 downwards.
GCGCCGTGCGGCTCGCCGACGTGGAGGCCGCGCAGCAGGAAATCGTCGAGATCGCGCTGCGGCTCGAGTCCGAAGGCGCCATCTCCCTCGACACGAACAAGGCAGGGACCATTGTCTGACCGAGCGACGCGCGCCGTTGCCTTTCTGAACGTCACCCCCGAGCGACGCCGCCAGCCGTCGTGGATCGCGAAGCAGCGTGGAGACATGCCCGCCGTGGTGGTTGCCGGTCCGCCGCGCCTTCCGCGCGAGATGGTCGCGGCGTTCCAGCAAGAGCTGAACATGTTCCCCGAGTCGGTGATGCCGCCGGCTTCGGTGGACGAGGCCCCGATCGAGAGCATGGTCTCGGAGGCGGAGCCGCACCACCCCTTCGAGCCGGAAGGCGAACCCTCGAGCGAGCCGCTGCTGCACGAGCCGACGCTGCCCGATCCGGATCTTCTGGCAGGGCTGATCGACGCCGTCGAGCAGCTCTCGCGCACCCGCAGCGAGGTGCTCGACGCCACCGCCGGGCAGCTGGCCGAGCTCGCGACCTTGATCGCTCGGCGCGTGATCGCGCACGAGCTGAGCGTGAGCCCCGAGGTCGTCGAAGGCCTGGTCCGGGAGGGCCTCGATGCGCTGGGCGAGCACGACCGGGTGTCGATTCGGGTCGGCTCGGGCTTCGGCGCCGCGATCGAACCGATGAAGCAGCGGCTGAGCTCCAACGGCCAGAACGTCGCAGTGCGCGTCGACCCTGCGCTGTCCGACTTCGCGTGCGTGGTCGAGACCGAGCTCGGTGTGGTCGACGAGTCCATCGAGGCGCGCCTGACCTCTCTTCTCCAAGCGCTCAAACCCGACAGTGCCCCGCCGATCTGAACTGAATGCGCATGCTCGACCGCCTCATCGAAAAGACCAAGACCGCCCCGGTTCACAACCCGCGTGGCGTCGTGCTCGACGTGGTGGGGCTGATCGTCGAGGTTGGCGGCCTGCGCGCCGCCGTGGGCGATACGCTGGCGGTCGACTCTGCCCGAGGGCTCGAGCTCGAGGTCGTCGGATTCCGCGGCGGGCGCCTGCTGGCCACGCCGCTCGGGCCCCTGGCCGGCGTGAGGCCGGGGGCGCGGGTCTTCCGCACCCATCGCGGCGCGAGCGTCCCGGCGTCGAAGGGCCTGCTCGGTCGCGTGATCGACTCGTTCGGCCGTCCGCTCGACGGCGAGCCCGCACCCGAGCTGGACCGCATGGTGCCGGTGCACGCGCCGCCGCCCCCGCCCTTTGCGCGCCGGCCCATCGATCGGCCGTTTGCCACCGGCGTGCGCGCCGTCGATGCGCTTCTGCCGCTGGGCATTGGCCAGCGCATGGGCATCTTCGCCGGTGCCGGCGTCGGCAAGAGCACCCTGCTCGGCATGATCTGCCGCTCGTCTCAGGCCGACGTGAACGTGGTGGGTCTGATCGGTGAGCGTGGTCGCGAGCTCAACGACTTCATCCGACAGAGCCTGGGCGCCGAGGGCCTGTCGCGCACCGTGGTGGTCGCCGCCACCAGCGATCAGCCGCCGCTGGTGCGCGCGCGGGGGGCCGAGTCCGCCACGGCGCTGGCCGAGTATTTCCGCAATCAAGGGCTGAGCGTGCTCTTGGTGATGGACTCGATCACCCGATATGCCATGGCGCTGCGCGAAGCCGCGCTGGCAGCCGGCGAGCCGCCGGCGACCAAGGGGTACCCACCGAGCGTGTTCGCGGCCCTTCCCCGGCTGCTCGAGCGCGCGGGCACCGGCGGCTGCAACGGGGTGATCACCGCGCTCTACACCGTGTTGGTCGAAGGCGACGACATGTCCGATCCGATCGCCGACTCGGTGCGCAGCATTCTGGACGGCCACCTGGTGCTCTCGCGCGAGCTGGCCGAAAAGGGGCACTTCCCGGCGATCGACGTGCTGCAGAGCGTGTCGCGCCTGGCGCCCGAGATCGCCCACCCCGACGACCTGCGCGCCGGCGCGCTGTTGCGCGACCTTCTGTCGGTTTATCGCGAGGTCGCCGATCTGATCCAGGTCGGCGCCTATGTCACGGGCAGCGACCCGCGGGTGGAAGCCGCCCGCGCCGCCATGCCCCACCTCGAGGCCTTCTTGAAGCAGGGCATGAACGAGCGCATCAGCGCCGATGAGGCGCGCGCGCGGCTGCACGTGCTCGCTCGCCAGGCCATCGGGAGAGCCGGATGAAGAGCCGGCTTGCCCGGCTCGCCAAGCTGACCGAGCTTCGCAAGAAGGACCTCGAAGATCGCGCCGCGCGACTCGCCGCGGCGCACCAGGCGACGGAACAGGCTCGCGAGCGCCTGGTTGCCGAAGAAGCTGCCCACCACCAGGCCGAGGTCGACCGCTCGGTGCTTGCGCAAAGTGGGTTCGAGCCCGAGACCTGGCGCACTGCGAACGAGTGGCTCGAGCTTCGCGAGCTCTACCGCGAGGCGGCTCGCCGGCGTGTTGCGCTGGCCGAGGTCGCGGCGCTTCGCGCTCAAGAGCAGGTGCTGGCGGCACGGGCCGCGCTGCGCCGCCTCGAGGTCCTCGAAGAGCGACTGAAGCGCGCGCTCTCGAAGACCGAAGAGCGCAAAGAGAGCAAGGCCCACGACGAGATCGCGGCCGGTCGTGCCGCCGCCCGTGCCCGGAGCCGTTGAGCCATGGATTCGACCAAACTCGGCCTCGATTTGCTCGGTCCCGCCAGCGACGAACGCGGTGCCGAGCGCCGCCGGCGGCAAGAAGTCGAGAAGTGGGCGCATGCTCTGGCTACGAGCGTGGCGAGCGCGCTGCCGGCCGCTGCCGAGGGCGAGGCCCAGGTCGGGACGCCGGTGCATTGGCGTCCGAGCGACGGTGAGCTGACGCCTGGGGCAGGGCCGC
>JADYYK010000259.1 GCA_020853705.1 Deltaproteobacteria bacterium | reverse complement strand
GGCCGGCGGCCTTTCTCAGCGACCCGAGCGGGGCGCGAACGGCGGCGGTGCCACCGGCCCGGCGCCGACGGGGTATGGGAAGACCTCTGCCATCGTACGCGCGGCGCGGTCGTCGTCGTTGATGACGACGTGGTGGCGGTTCAGTTCGGAGGGGGAGGCCAGGCCGACGGAGCGGACCACGGTCATCAGGTCGGAGCGCAGGCGCAGGGCGTAGCTGGCGACGCGGGTGCCCTTGTCGGTGGGATCGAGGCCGGCTTGCAGCCAGGGGCTGTGGGTGGTGATGCCGGTGGGGCAGCGGTTGGTGTGGCACTCCTGGGCCTGGATGCAGCCCATGGCGAGCAGGAAGCCGCGGGCGATGTTGATGAAGTCGGCGCCCATGGCCAGGCCGAAGGCGACCTCGCTGGCGATGGCGAAGCGGCCGGCGGCGATGACGCGGATGCGCTGGCGCAGGCCAGCGGCACGCAGGGCGTTATCGAGCCAGGGCAGCGCCTGCCGGATCGGGGTGCCCATGTTGTCGGCCAGGCTGGGCGGCGCCGCGCCGGTGCCGCCCTCGGCGCCGTCGAGCATGATGAAGTCGGGGCCGACCTCCTCGGGCGTGCCCTCGAGCGTGTCGAGCAGTTCCTCGACGAAGCGCTTGTCGCCCAGGCAGAACTTGATGCCGACCGGCTTGCCGGTCTCGGCCTGCAGCATCGCGATCCAGGCCAGCATGCTGGGGACGTCGTGGAACTCCTTGAAGCGGTTCGGGCTGTGGCAGTCGTGATCGCGCGGGATGTTCCGGATCTTGGCGATCTCCGCGGTGATCTTGGCCATCGGCAGCACGCCGCCCGAGCCCGGCTTGGCGCCCTGCGACAGCTTGATGGTGATGGCCTTGACCTGGGGCATGAGCTTCTTCAGTCGCTCCAGCGAGAAGGTGCCGTCGAGCTCGCGCACGCCGAACAGGCCCGACCCGATCTCGAGCACGCGATCACACTCGAACGCAGTGTGGTGCGGCGTCAGCGAGCCCTCGCCCGAGCCCAGCCAGACCCCCGACAGCGAGGCGCCGCGTGACAGCGCCTGCACCGCGTTGCGCCCCAGCGAGCCATACGACATGTCCGCGATGTTGACGAACGAGCGCGGCTGGAACGGCTCGCGCCGGTGCGGGCCGATCACCGGCGGCCGCGCCGAGTCGTCGGGCGCCTCGCTCTCCAGCGTCGGAAACGCGCTGTTCAGGAAGGCCCACGCGCCAGGCACGTCGAGCTCGGCGTCGGACCCGAACCCGGTCGACGACGGCAGCTGCTTGGCCGAGCGATACACATACTCGCGCTGGCGCAGGTTGTAGGGCCGCTCATCGCGCGGACCCGAGATGAAGTACTGCCGGATCTTGGTGCGCTGGCTCTCGAACAGATAGCGCACCCAGCCGATGACCGGGAAGTTGTGCTTGAGCGCGCTCTTGCGCTGAAAGATGTCGTGCAGCGCGAGCAGCACGAAGAGCCCGACCACTGCGATGGCGACGATCCAGCCCGGATGCAGCACGGAGCGACTATCTCACGACTGAGGCCGATGGCCGTGGGCCGTGACCGTGGGCCGTGGCCGTGACCGCAGGAGCGCGCCGCCCAGCACCACCAGCAGCAGCAGCGCTCCACCTGCGCTGCTGCCACCCGTCTTGCCACCCTGCCCCGCCCCCACCGCACACCCGCCCCCATCGCCACCTGGCTGCGGGCTCGGCGACGTCGCCGGCGCGACCTCCAGCTTCAGCGCGATGGGCGCCAGCGCCTTGCCCCGCGTCACCCCGCTGACGACCGCGAACAGCCGCGTCGCAGCCCCCGGGGTGACCTCCGCGATCAGCCCCCCCGCCTCGGCGCGGCCCTCGACCACCTCGCCGAGCTGCCGGCCGTCCCACACATACAGCCCCAGCGCGACCTCGGCGCCACCGCCCGGCGTCGCCGTCAGGCGCAGCCTCTGTGCCCCCACGCCAGCCTCGACATCGATCGGCTGGTAGCGCGCCGACAGCCCCTCGATCCAGACCTCGCCGCTGAGCGGCAACGCCCCCGCCAGCGCCGGCTCCAGCGGCACGCTGGGCCAGCTCGCCGCCGCCGGCCAGCCGCGCGCCGGATCACTGCGCTCTCCGGTCATCAGGTTCCAGCGCGTGAACTCCGCGAACGCCACGCCCAGGCTGCTGCCCTTGCCGCGCAGCACGCTGTCGGCGGCGTCCAGGAAGTCCATCGGTGCCAGCTCGAACACCCCGCGCACAGTGCCCGCGCCATGCGCCAGCTCGAGGAAGTGCGGCCACAGCGCGGCGCCATATGGATACAGATCGCCGAAGCCCGCGCCGGAGCGCTCGAACGGCCGCGCGGTCTTGGCCAGGAACGACGGGATCAGCCGCTCGAAGTCGTTCTGCGCCGGGAACGCCAGCTCCTCGTTCCAGGTCGCGCTGCCCTCGCTCCAGGCCACCGGCAGGTCACCCGGATACGCCGCCTGTACGGCGTGGAACAGCTCGTGGCTGACCAGGACCTGGATGCCCTCGCTGCGCGTCGGGTAGCTGAAGCCGACCAGGTCGTTCTCCATCTCGATGTAGCCGCTGCAGGTGCGCGGCGCCCCCGAGCAGGTCTCGCCCATGAAGTGGCCATCGGCGCTGGCGAAGTTGATGAGGTAGATGTCGAAGCGCGCATCGCCCCCCAGCGTGCCGTCGGCCAGCGGAGCCCGGAAGCCGCGCGACGCCAGGTTGCCCAGCGTGGTGTCGGCCACCGCGGCCACCTCGGCCACATAGTCGGGCACCAGGTCCCCGTTGAGGTCGCCGATCAGGACCGCGTCGACCCCGGTGGTGGTGTAGTGCACGCGCACGTTCCCGCCCGGCGAGGCCAGGCTGCGCGCGTCGGTCCACACCGGGCGCGCCGCGGCCACCCCGGGCAGCGCCCAGGCCAGCACCACCGCCACCGGCACCGCCACCGCCGCGCCCAGCGTGCGCCTCACAGCGGCGCCCACTCCACCTTGTACAGCGCGCCGCGCATGCTGCTGGCCGGATCGCCGTAGTAGGTCATGATGCGCAGCTTGTACAGCGTACCGCTGCGCGCGCGCACCACATAGACCTCGGCGCGCGGCGTCAGCCGGTTGCTCGCGCTGTCATAGTCGTACCAGTCGGCCAGCGCGGTCAGCGGCTCGCCGCTCGGCGTGCTGAGCAGGGCGCACAGATCGTCGGTCCAGTCGTCGACATTGAAGATGTTCTCGGCCGGCGCCGTGGTCACCGCCGCCAGGGTGGCGCCCGGCACGATGGCCACCCGCACGTTGCCGGGGCCGGAGTCGCCGCCGTTGACGCGGATGACGGCGCGCTTGAAGGCGATGTCCCAGCTCGACTGGGTGCGCGCCTGGGCGTCATGGATGGCGACCTTGGTCCCGGTCGCGAGATCCACATAGATGAAGGGGTTGTCCGCCGCGTTGGCCAGGCCGCCCGCGGTGGCGTCGATGGTCGCGCTGGTGACGCCGCCCGCCACCGTGGTCACCACGGTCCCGGTCGACACCATCGCGATGTCGCGGTAGTTCGCCGGCAGCGCCGCCGCCGCGTTGCAGCTGGGGCCGCTATCGAGCGTGACCAGCGCGGCATCGACGGTGACCATGTCATCCCCGCCGTCGCCGCCACAGCCGACCAGCAACACTCCGAGGGCCAGCATCAGGCCGGTGGTTCCGCGCCGCATCGACATCACTGCCTCCACATCCTAGAAGAAGTCCGAACGTCCAGCTCCCGCATACACGAAATCGAAGCCGATCTGGCCATCAATCCAGCTGGTCACACGCAGCTTCACGTGTCCACCATCCGCGGTGCGCACCAGGAAGGCCATCACCTTGGGGGTCACGGTCTGGGCCTGGGCGTCATAGTCGAACCAGTCCGCCAGCACCGGGCTGCCGCTCGAGCTGCCCGTCCCCGGGGGCCGCGCCGCCTGCACCACATCGACCATGTAGCCGGCGCCATCCGCGCTGACCACGCCGCCCAGCAACATGGCCATCGGGTCAGCCGCCGCGCCCATGCCGGGGCCGCTGGTGCCGCCGTTGGTGCGCACCAAGGTGCGGCTGAAGCCGAGATCCCATCCGGTCGACGTGGCCGCGTCGGTCGGCGTGACCACCTGGCCGCCGGTCAGGCTGTAGTACGCGAACGGCCCCGCGGTGCGCGCGTCCAGCGTCGCGCTGGTCTCGGTCAGGTCGCGCAGCACCGGCGCCACCCGCACCATGTAGCGCCCGGCGCTGTAGCTTGCCACCTGCAGCTTGCCGTAGTTGCCCGCCGCCGTGCGCAGAAGGAAGCTGACCGGCTTCGGCGTCAGCACGCCGCCGGCCTCGTCGAACCAGCCGTCCAGCGCCGGGTTGCGGCTGGAGGTGCCGCCCGCGGGCAGCGGCAGCACGGCGTCACGCGCATAGCCCAGCGTGGTCGCCGAGGTGATGGCGCCGTAGGCCACGCCGCTCGGCGCCAGCCGCGCGCCGCCGAAGCCGCCCGCGCTGCTGCCACTGTTGCTAGCGATCTCGCTGCCCTTGAAGCTGAGGTCCCACGTCCGCGAGGTACCTGGGTCCGCCGGCGTCGCCACCACGCCGCCGCTGGTGACGTTGACGTACACGGTGGCCCCGCCGCTGGTGTCGACCGCGAAGGCGTCGTCGGCCGGCGGCGGCTCGATGCGCGCCCACTCGAACTTCGGATAGCCCGAGGTCCCGGCGCCGTCGTAATAGCCGACGAACTTCAGCTTGTAGTAGTTACGCTCGACGCTGCGCACCACGTAGACCACGTCGCGCGGCATCAGCACGTGGGTCCCGACCGTGTAGGCGTACCAGTGCTCGCCGCGATCGAACACCCAGTCGGTCGAGTCGCCGTCGGTGCCATAGCCCCCCACCGGCGCGCGCGTCACGGTGGCGAAGTCGACCCCGGGCAGCACCGCGACCTCGACCATGCCGGGGCCGCTCAGGCCGCCGTTGACCGTGATGTGAAAGCGCTGGAAGCGCAGGTCCCAGGTGGTCGACGTGTCGGGCACGTCGGTGCCGGTCTCGAAGTCGAAGCCGATCCACTCGCCGACCTCGGTGGCGCGCACCTGGCTGGTCGAGGTCCCGCCCGGGTTCAGGGTGGTGACCACGCGCGGCTGCGGGCCGCCGTCGGTGCCGGCGTCGGACTGGTTGTTCGGCTTCAGGTCGGCGGCACAGCCGGCCAGCAGCGAGGCCGCGAGCGCGAGGACGAAGACGAGCTGGTTCATGGTGCGATCCCTCAGAACTTCGCCGTCACGCCCGCATACAGCAGGCGGGGCGGCAGGGTGGTGAAGCGCGTGTCGCCGGCGTCGGTGACGTTGTCGACGCCCACGAAGACGCTGGAGTCCTCGGAGATGTCATAGCCGGCGCGCGCGTCGATGGTGGCGTAGGTCGCGGCGTCGAAGGTCTCCAGGCTGCCGTTGCCGTCGTCATCGACGAAGTACGGCCGCGGCCCCACCAGCGCCACCCGGGTGGTCATCGAGCCCCCCCAGCGCGCGCGCAGCGTGACCTGGCCATTGGCCCGGTGGGTCGCGCGCCCCTCCAGCGGCTGCGCCGCTGCCTCGCTGGTGTCGACCGCATCGGTATAGGTATATCCCAGCTCGGCGCTGACCAGGCGCCAGCGCACGCGCAGCCCGAGCTCCAGCCCCTGGGTGTGCGCGGTGCCGATGTTGGCATAGGTGAAGCGCAGCGCCTCGCCCGAGCCGCCGTTCGAGACTGTGGTGATCAGGTTCTCGAGATCGTTGCGAAAGCCGCCCACGCTGACGCGCAGCAGCTTGCCCTGTCGCCACTCCACCGCCAGCGTCTCCGAGAGCGAGGTCTCGGGTTCGAGGTCGGGGTTGCCCTCGATGACATAGCCGGCGCCCGGGTTCTCGAACAGCAGCAGGCGCTCCTTGAACGACGGCGCGCGGAAGCCCAGCCCCACCGAGCCGCGCACCACCCAGCGCGCGCTGGCGTCCCAGCGCCCCGCCAGCCGCGGCGTGCCGTGCACGCCATAGGTGGAGTCGAGCTCCAGCCGCGCCGCCGGCAGCAGGGTCACGCGCCGGGGCAGCACCACCCAGCGGTCCTCCGCGAACAGCGCACCACGCCCGCTGCCGCCCTCGCCGGCGCCCAGGCGCGGCGACGACAGCTGCCCCAGCGCGGCCTCGCCCCCGACCACCACGCGGTGGCGCCCCAGGCTGTGATCGACGTTGGCCTCGAGCTGCGCCAGCACCTCGCGCGAGTCGGTCGTGGTGTCGAGCTCGGCGGAGTTGCGCTGGTCATCGAGCAGCTGATCGCGCCACATGGTCCCGTACAGCGTCACCGACATGCGCGTGCGCGGCCCCAGCCTCCACTCGGGGGTCACCCGCAGCGACGCCGTCTCGGTCAGGTTGCGGGTGTCGAAGATGGCCCCGGTGGCGGCGGCGTCGACGCCCTGCTGGTCCCGGCGCAGATACTCGGCGGTCACCGTGACGCGCAGCTTGCGCGGCCCGCGCCGGCGCCACTCCACGCGCCCGTCGGCGCTGACCTCGCCCAGCGCGCTGCCGTCGGTCGACAGGTTCTCGTCATGACGATCCCAGGCGTCGCGCCGCCGCATGCTGACGCCGAGGCGGACCCCGAGCCCGCCGCGCCGCACCCCGCCGCCCACGCCCAGCTCGAGCAGCGAGCCCTGGCCATAGCGCAGCGAGCCCTCGCCGGTCGTCCGCGCGGGTGCGCGCCGGGTCACGATGTTGATGACGCCGGCGAGCGCGTCGGCGCCATACACCGCCGAGGCCGGCCCCTTGATGATCTCGATGCGCTCGACCCGCTCGAGGCCGAGGCGCGCCAGATCCAGCGTGCCGTCGACGCGGCCGACCACGCGCTGGCCGTCGACCAGGATCACGGTGTACTCGTTGCCGAGGCCCATCAGCTCGACCGCCGAGCCACCCAGGCCGCGGGTGATGGCGACGCCACCCTGCTGCTGCAGCAGCGTGGCCAGATCGCTGGCGCCGCTGTCCTCGATCTCCTCGCGCGAGATGATGTCGGTCGAGATGGCGGCGTCCTCCAGCTCAGAGGCGCTCTTCTCCTCGCTGCGCGCGCCGACCACCGTGGTGGTGTAGTCCTCGCTCGCGCTGCCGCTGCCGCTGCCGCTGCCGCTGCCCGTCTCGGCACCCGCGCGCGCAGCCAGCTGCCCGACCAGCGCGACGCCGACCAGCGCCCGCCTCAGCGACATACCGAGTAGTCGTCCAGCATCGGTGACGGCAGCCCGAGGTCGGCCACGCCGACCAGCTGGAAGCGCGCCTGCATCCAGCGCGCCTGCCCCAGGATGGCCTCGACCGGGCTCCTGTCGGCGAGGCCGTTGCCGTCACAGTCGGCGCTGCCGTCGAGCAGCACGCGCCGGTTCATGCCGCCCAGCCCGGCCGACGGACAGTTGCCGGTGAACTCGCTGGTGCCGCTGCCGTCAGGGCCGGCGAAGGGCGGCGCCCCGCTGCAGGTCGCGTTGGCGCACGGGCGCAGCTGCACACCCAGGCGCAGCGCCCCGCGCAGATACAGATCCTGGACCTCGCCGGGGCCGAAGCCGCGCCCCGCCAGCAGCACCTCGTCGATGTCGCCGGTCAGGCGCTGCGACCCCGAGTACATGCCCAGCGTGAGGTCGTTGCTGTCGGCCAGGTTGTAGCCAACCGCGCCGGTCAAGCTGCGACTCTGGTCCTCGACGCCGTTCACGTACAGGCGGGCGTCGGCGCCGTCATAGGTGCACGCGACATGGAGCCAGCCGGTGGGCAGGTTGGGGAACGCGGTGCGGCCGTCGAGGTAGACCGTGGTGCCGCCGGCGACCACCGAGCAGCGGAACACGTTGCCGCCCTGATCGTTGAACTCGAGCCCCCACGACACGTACGGATTCCCGGCGTTGTTGCGCCCCTTCATGATGACGGCGCCGTGGTTGTTGCCGCCCTGCCCCAGCGACACCCCGGTCACGCGCACCCAGGCCGCGACGGTGAAGGTCTGCGGCTCCAGCGTGGTGTGGTTGGGGATGGTCAGCAGCGAGCCGGTGCTGCCGCTGGCGAAGCGCAGCGCGCGCCCGAAGCGCCCCGTGGCCACCGCCTGCGGACAGAAGGTGGTGCAGCTGGCGACGTGGCCGTTGCCGCTGCTGTCCTGCCAGCTGCTGGCGGTGCTGGCGCGATCGAAGTGCATCAGCAGGCGACTGCCGCGCAGGTCGGCGTTACCCTCGAGGAAGCCGTTCTCGGCCGCCGTCCAGGGCCCGTCGGGCAGCGGGTGACCGGCCGGGCGGCGCTGCCGCCACTGCAGCCGGTCGAAGCCACCGGCCTCGACGAAGTCCCACACCGGTGACACATAGCTGCCGCTGGTGGTGCCGGGCGGCAGCTCCAGCCAGCCGCCGGTGGCCCGGCGCGCGTCGGTCAGCACGCCACCCTGGAAGCCGCCCGGGGCGGCCTCGCCGCGGCAGCTGCCGGCGTCGGCGCCGGTGCCGGCGTCGACCGCGCCGCCATCGGCGAGCCCGCCATCGCCACCACCATCGGCGAGCGCGGCGTCGAGCCCGGCGTCGGCCCCGCCATCACGCTCGCGCGCGCCGGGTACCGAGAGGCACCCCGCCAGCGCGGGAACCAGCCAGAGCACCCGCTTCACGGCCCCATCATGGCACGGGGCGCGCGCTCAGCGCAGCAGCACCGTGCGCTCACCCAGCAGCCGCTCGACGCGCAGCAGGAAGTCGTCGCTGGGCTGCACCTCGAGGCCGCGCAGCGGGATCACGGTCTCCGAGCGCTTGGGGATCTTGAGGTGCAGGAAGGTCGTGCAGCCGCCCTTGTGCGCGGCCAGCAGCGCCTTGAGCTCCTGCAGCTGGGCCTCGCTGGAGTTGTCGGCGTTGAGCAGGATGTGCACCCGCGAGGTCTTCTCCTGGCGCAGGCGCGCCAGCGGGCTGGCCTCGTCGAGGAACATCTTGAAGGCGTGCGAGCCGTCCTCGCCCTCGTCCTCCAGCTTGCCGGTGCACAGCAGCGGCTCGTCGGTCTTCAGGACCTCGCCCAGCTTCTCGAACGACTTGGGGAAGACCACGACCTCGATCTGGCCCCAGATGTCCTCCAGCTTGAAGATGGCCATCTTGTTGCCGGTCTTGGTCAGCCGCTCGCGATAGTCGGTCACGATGCCGCCCAGGGTCTGGGTGCCGCCCTGGACGCGGTCGCCGAGATCCGCGGTCGAGCAGGTCGCCCAGCGCGCCAGATCGCCCTGGTAGCGATCCAGCGGGTGGCCCGTGATGAAGAAGCCCAGCGCCTCCTTCTCGAAGCCGAGCAGCGTCTTGGGGTTCCACTCCTCGAGCTCGGCGTAGACCTCGGGTGGGGTCGCCGCCGCCATGCCGCCGCCGAGCAGCCCGAACAGGCTGGTCTGCCCGCTGCGCCGGTCTCGCTGCGACTGCGCCGCGCGCTCGGCCGCGATCTCGATGGCCTGGAAGGTCTGCGCCCGCGTGATCGCCTTGGGCTGCAGCGCGCGGGACACGCCGTCGAAGCTGCCCGCCTTGACCAGGGCCTCGATCACCTTCTTGTTGCACTTCTGGCCGTCGACGCGCTCGCAGAAGTCGTAGATCGACTTGAAGCGCGCCTCCTTGCGCGCCGCGATGATGGCCTCGACGGCGCCTTCGCCGACGCCCTTGACCGCGCCGAGGCCGAAGCGGATGACCTTCTTCTTCGCGCTGGCGGCCTGCTGGACCTCCTCGGCCGCGCGATCGGCCTTCTTGGTGCGGCCCTTGCTCTTGCCCTTGCCGGCCGGCTCGGCCTCGACCGCGACCTCGACCACCGAGAAGTCGGCCGCCGACTCGTTGATGTCGGGGCGGCGCACCTCGATCCCCATGGCGCGCGCCTCGGCGATGAACTTGACGATGTTGTCGGTGTTGTCCTTGTCGCAGGTCAGAAGGCCGGCCATGAACTCGACCGGGTCGTGATGTTTCAGCCAGCCGGTCTGGTAGGTGATCAGCGCGTACGCCGCCGAGTGCGACTGGTTGAAGCCGTTGCCGGCGAAGAAGGCCATCAGATCGAAGATCTCGGCGGCCTGCTTCTCGTCGACCTTGTTGGCCACCGCGCCGGCCACGAAGCCGGCCTTCTCCTTGGCCATGACCTCGGCCTTCTTCTTGCCCATGGCGCGGCGCAGAAGATCGGCCTGTCCCAGGCTGTACCCCGACAAGGTCGAGGCGATCTGCATGACCTGCTCCTGGTACACGATGACGCCGTAGGTCTCCTTGAGGATGCCCTCCAGCGACGGGTGCAGGTACTCGACCTTGGTCTGGCCGTGCTTGCGCCGGATGAAGTCGTCGACCATGCCGCCTTCCAGGGGCCCCGGCCGGTACAGCGCGACGGCGGCGACGATGTCCTCGAAGCAGTCCGGCTTGAGCTTCTTCAGGAGCTCGCGGAAGCCCGACGACTCCAGCTGGAACACCCCGGTGGTGTCGCCGGTGGTCATCATCCTGTAGACCCCGGCGTCGTCGAGCGGCTGCTCCATGAGATCGATGGCCGGCTCGCCCCTGGCGGCGCGGGCGTCGTTGATCAGGCGCAGCGCGGTCTCGATCACGGTCAGGGTCTTGAGGCCGAGGAAGTCGAACTTGACCAGGCCGGCCTTCTCGACCTCGTCCTTGGCGAACTGCGTGATGATCTCGCCGTCCTTGCCCCGGAAGCAGGGCACGTACTCCCACAGCGGGTTCTCCGAGATCACGATGCCGGCGGCGTGCATGCCGGCGTGGCGGTTCAGCCCCTCCAGCGCCTTCGCGGTGTCGAGCAGCTCGTGGTAGGTCGGGTTGTTGAGGTACAGCTCCTTGAGCTGCGGCTCGGCCTCGATGGCCTCGGCGATGGGCGGCACCTTGCCGGCCACCGGCTCGGGCACCAGCTTGGCGACGCGATCGACCTCGGGCAGCGGCAGCGCCATCACGCGGCCGATGTCGCGCACCATGCCGCGCGCCTTGAGCTGGTGGAAGGTCACGATCTGGCCGACGTTGTTCTTGCCGTACTTGTCGGTGACGTAGTGGATGACCTCGTCGCGCCGGTTCATGCAGAAGTCGACGTCGAAGTCCGGCATCGAGACGCGCTCGGGGTTGAGGAAGCGCTCGAACAGCAGGTTGTACGGGATGGGATCGAGATCGGTGATGCGCATCGAGTAGGCCACCAGCGACCCGGCGCCCGAGCCGCGGCCGGGGCCGACCGCGATCCCCTTCGACTTGGCGTGCGCGATGAAGTCCCACACGATGAGGAAGTAGCCCGAGAAGCCCATCTTCTGGATGACGCCGATCTCGCGCGCCAGGCGGGCCTTGTACTGATCGGCGTCGAACTTGACGCCGCGCCGAACGTGCTCGGCGAAGCGGGCGGCGAGGCCGTCCTCGGCGACCTTGCAGAGGTAGCTGTCGAGGTCGTAGCCCTCGGGCGTCTTGTAGCGCGGCAGGTAGGTCTGCCCGAGCTTGAGCTTGACGTTGCACAGCTCGGCGATGCGCGCGGCGTTCTCCAGCGCCTCGGGCACGTCGTGGAAGGCCTGGTTCATCTCGGCCGGCGACTTGATGTAGTAGGCGTCGGTCTTGTGGTGCAGGCGCTTCTCGTCGTGGATGGTCTTGCCCTGCTGGATGCACATCAGGATCTCGTGCGCGCGGGCGTCGCCCCGTTCGACGTAGTGACAGTCGTTGGTGGCGACCAGCGGCACGCCCAGCTCGGGACCCAGCTTGGCGTACTCGCCGTTGACGATGTCCTGCTCGGGCAGGCCGTTGGGCATCATCTCGAGGAAGAACATGCCGGGCTCGAAGGCGGCGGCGTACTCGGCGATGACCTCCTTGGTCTTGTCGCGCCCCTGCTTGAGCAGGGTCTGCGCGATCTCGCTGCCCAGGCAGGCCGACAGCCCGATCAGGCCCTCGGAGTGCTCGCGCAGCAGCTTCTTGTCGATGCGCGGGTGGTAGTAGAAGCCCTCCAGGTAGCCCATCGAGTTCAGGTAGGTGAGGTTCTTGTACCCGACGTCGTTGCGCGCCAGCAGGATGAGGTGGTGGTTCTTGCGGTTGGTGCGATCGGTGCGATCCTCGCCAGCGACGTAGGTCTCGCAGCCGAAGATGGGCTTGATGCCGTGCTCCTTGGCACGGTTGTGGAAATCGACGGCGCCGAACATGTTGCCGTGATCGGTGACCGCGACCGTCTTCATGCCCAGGGAGCTGACCTTGGGCATGAGATCCGCCATGCGAATGGCGCCGTCGAGGAGGCTGTACTGGGTGTGCAGATGGAGATGACTGAACTCGGCCACGATTGTGGATCTATGCGGGAGGGGGGTAAGATCGCAAGGACGTTCCCGAGTTGGCTTGGGTTCTACGCGCTTATGAGGTTCCATTCACAGGTCCGAGGAAACACCCAGACGCCCGCAGGGCGGCGTGGTGTTGCTTCGGTCCAGCTCCGGTGCTGCGCTGCGCTGCTCGCGCTGGCGCTGGCCGGCTGTGGCGACAACGCCCATGGCGGCAGCGACGCCGGGCCGGCGGGGCCCGACGAGCTGATCGCGCTGGCGCCCGGCCCCGACATCGGCCTGGCCTTCGCGGGCAACGTCGAGCTGCGCGTGCTCGACACCGACTTCCGCCACCAGCCGGTGGCCGACACCGAGGTGCGCTTCTCGATCACCGTGGATCCCGAGCGCCCCACCGACGGCCCGGCGGGGTCGATCCTGTCGGCCCCGGCCGCCATCACCGATCAGGCCGGGATCGCGCGCGTGACCCTGACCGCGGGGCGGCAGCGCACCCGCTTCCTGGTCAGCGCCAGCGCCGAGGGCGCGCTGCCGACGACGTTCCAGGTCGCGGTCTCCGAGGAGGGCTTCGCCGCGCTGGAGGTCCGCCCGCGCTACACCGGGGTGCGCGCCGAGGCCGATTTCGCGCGCGTGCGCGTGCACCTGTACGACGACCAGACCTGCGGCAAGCTGCTGGCCGGCGCCGGGCCGCCGCCGTCGTTCTACCCGCCGCGCACCGTGCTGCACTTCGGCGAGCTGGTCGGCTATGCCAACCTGCTGCCGCGCATGCCCTACGCGGTGCTGGCGCGCGGCGAGGACAGCGTCGGCAACACACGCGCGCAGGGCTGCGTCGACCTGCTCGGGCGCGAGCTGCCGCCGGGGCGGCGCATCGAGGTCCCGGTGCCCGCGCGCGACCGGCGCGTCGCGCTGGACGGCGAGCTGGTGCTCGACAGCGCACTGGAGCTCGGCGCGATGAGCGACGCGGTGGCGGCCGCCGACGCGCCCTGGCGGGTACTGGCGGGGTGCGCCAGCGGGCCGGGGCAGCTCCTGGTCGACGCCGTGCTGGCCGAGCTGCCCGCGGGCGCGGTGCGCGACGCGCTGACCGCGCGGCGGGGCGACCTGCCCAGCGGGACGCCAGGGGCGGCGGCCTGTCGCGGCGCGACCGCGCCGGCCGCGGTCGGCGGCGGGCCCAGCCTGGAGGCGCGCGCCCTGGTCCTGATGACCGAGACCGCGGGCGCCGCGGCGACCCGGGTCTCGGGCCTCGACGTCGAGCTCGCCGCCCTGGTGTCGCGCCTCGAGCTGGTGTCGCGCCTGATCGCGCAGCCGCTGGGCGAGGGTCGCGCCCAGGCCAGCCACACGCTGGAGCTGGCCCGTCTGCGCCTGGGCGGCGCCACCCACGAGGTGGTGCTGGCCGAGACCGCGCGCCCGATGCTGGCCGCTGACGAGGTCGCCATCGAGCTGACACTGAACAGCGCCGGCGAGACCGCGACGCTGGCGCCGCACGGCTTCTCGCTGCGCTGGGGCCAGCTGGTCGCCAGCGCGCTGGGCGAGCTGTCGCTGGGGACGCGCATGCTGCCGCGCAGCGCCAGGCCGCTGGCGGTGGCGCTGGTCGACGAGGCCGGCATGGGCGCCACGCGCGGCTGCGCGGCGCTGGACGCCGGGCTGTGCACCCTGGCCGGTCAACCCGCGGGCTGCATCGCGCTGGCCTGCCCGGCCGCGCGGGTCGGCCTCGGGGTGCGCCTGCAGGGCAGCTTCGACGCCCTCGACGGCAGCGGCGCCGACCTCATGCTGAGCGGCACCGTGCCCGTCGGCGACGACGACGGCGACGGCCGCGCCGACGCCCTGGGCACGCCGGCGCTGCCCGGGCTGTGGACCGCGACCGTGGCGCCGGTGGTCGCGCCCGCGACCGTGGTCCCGGGCAGCTTCACCTCGCGCTGAGAGCGCCTGCTACACTGGGATCATGTCGTCCAGCCCCGGTCCGAAGCGCGCGACCTACCAGGACCTCCTGGCGCTGCCCGACAATGTCGTTGGCGAGATCGTCGCTGGCGAGCTGGTGGTGTCACCGCGACCGGCGCCAGCACACGCGACCGCAACCAGCGCGCTGGGCGCCGACCTGAACCAGGCCTTCCACCGCAAGCCGGGCGGACCCAAGGGCCCGGGTGGCTGGTGGATCCTCGACGAGCCGGAGCTGCACTTTCACGGTGACGTGCTGGTGCCTGACCTCGCAGGCTGGAGGCGCGAGCGCATGGCCGCGCTGCCCTCGACCGCGGCGTTCGAGTTGCCACCCGACTGGGTCTGCGAGGTCATCTCGCCGAGTTCGGTCCGGCATGACCGGATGCGCAAGCTCCCCGTCTACGCGCGCGAGCAGGTGGCATGGACGTGGCTTGTCGATCCAATCGCGCGGACGCTCGAGGTCTTCCGGCTCGACGCCGCCGGACACTGGGTCCTGTTGCAGGTCTTCGGGGAGGACTCGGGCGAGTCAGTGCGGGTGCAGCCCTTCGAGGCCATCGAGCTCGACCTCGCGCGCTGGTGGGAAGGCCAGGCGCCCGGCTAGCGCTGGGCCATCGGGAAGCTGACGCCGGTGCCGCCGTGGCCGCAGTAGCCCTCGGGGTTCCGGATGCAGTACTGCTGGTGGTAGGGCTCGGCGTCGTAGACTGGGCCGGCGGGGGCGATCTCGGTGGTGATCTTGCCGTGACCGGCCTTCGCCAGCGCGGCCTGGTAGGCGTCGCGGGTGGCCAGCGCGGCGTTCAGCTGGGCGGCGCTGAAGGTGTAGATCGCCGAGCGATAGCTGTCGCCGATGTCGTTGCCCTGGCGGTCGCCCTGGGTCGGATCGTGCTGCTCCCAGAAGATCTGCAGCAGCTGCTGATAGCTGACCTTGCTGGGGTCGAACACCACCTTGACGATCTCGGCGTGGCGCGTGGTGTGGCTGGAGACCTGCTCGTAGGTCGGGTGCTCGGTGGTGCCACCGGCATAGCCGACCGAGGTCGCGAGGACCCCGGGGCGGCCGTAGAAGTGCTCCTCGGCGCCCCAGAAGCAGCCCATGCCGAACACCGCGGTCTCGGTCGCCATGCCCGGCTTCATCTCGGTCGGGGCGGACATCATCTTGCCCGGGCGCGCGGCCATCATGCCGCCCTCACGCACCGGCGGCTCCTTGCGCGAACAGGCGCCCAGCACCAGCGCCAGCACAGCCCCGGGGACCATCACGAGCAGCGTCGAAACCTTCATCACGACCTCCTGCCCACAATACGGCAGCCGGCCCCGGGTGGTTTCGCCCCCTCGCAACCCCCCGACTTCAGTGTCCAAACCGCCTGATGCTCACGCTCATCAGGAGCCCCAGCGCCATCATGTTGGCGAACACCGACCAGCCGCCATAGCTGACCAGCGGCAGCGTCACGCCCATCACCGGGAGCAGGCGCGTCACCATGCCGACGTTGATGATGACGTGCCAGAAGAACAGCGCCGCCGCGCCGACACACAGCACGGCTCCGAAACGATCGCGCGCCTGCGCGGCCAGGTTGAGCGCCCACAGCACCAGCACGAAGTACAGCGCCAGCACCACCACGCAGCCGACGAAGCCCCACTCCTCGCCGAACACCGCAAACGGGAAGTCGGTCCAGTGCTCGGGCAGGAACTTCATGCGCGCCTGGCTCGACTGCATGAAGCCCTTGCCGAAGATCTGCCCGGCGCCGATCGCGATCACGCTCTGATCGGCTTGCCAGCCCAGCCCTTGCGGGTCGGGCCACATGAAGCCCGAGATGCGATCGCGCTGGAACGGCTCCAGCGTGAACCACACCACCACCATGGTCGCCAGCGTGACCCCGGCCAGCACCAGCACGCTGCGCAGCTTGAGGCGCACCACGACCATGATCGACATGAAGAGCAGGAACAGGATGGTCGCGGTCGACAGATCGGGCTGCGCCGCGATGATCACCATGGGCAGCGCGGTCAACCCCAGCGGCACCAGCAGGCCCAGGATCCCCCGCCCCTCGCGCGCCGGCTCGTCGTGCAGGTTCTTGGCCAGCGCCAGCAGCAGCGCGATCTTCATCAGCTCGCTGGGCTGCACCCGCGCCGCGCCATAGCCGAACCAGCGGTGGGCGCCCTTCTTCTCGATGCCCAGCTTGGGCAGCCACACGAACAGCAGCGCGATCACCGTCAGCGCATACAAGGGATACGCCAGCCGGATGAAGGCGCGGTAGTCGACCAGCGCGAACACCGCGAACAGCCCGAAGCCGATGGCGAACGAGATCAGCTGCTGATCGAACTTCGACGCCCCGCGTGGGTGCGTCGCGCTGTAGAGGTTGACCAGGCCAATGCCGATCACCGCGATCATGACGCCCAGCAGCGGCAGATCGATGTGGCGCCAGAGGCGCGACCACTCCCGGGTACGGCTCTGCATGGTCGTCGTCCTAATGCCCGAACAGCAGGTCCGAGGTCGGCGCCGGCGCGGTCGGGATGCCGGGCAGCTCGTCGGTGCTGCCCTCGGGCACCGTCTCGGGATCCTCGTGCATGAGATCGTCGGGCGGCCCCGCCACCACCCGCGGGGTCATCAGCTCGGGCGCCAGGTGCTGGAAGTAGTACTTGTAGATCTCCATCGCCACCGGCGCGGCCACCGAGCCGCCCTTGCCGCCGTGCTCGATCAGCACCACCACCGCGATCTTGGGCGCCGAGGCCGGGGCGAACGACGCGAACCAGGCGTGGTCCTTGCCGGCCTCCCACTTGAGCTCCGACTGCTTGGCCAGCTTCTTGACCTGCGCGGTGCCGGTCTTGCCCGCGACCTCGACCTCGGCGATGCGGTTGGCGTACGCCGTCCCGCGCGGATCGGCGACCACGCCGAGCAGGCCCTCGCGCAGCAGGGCCAGCGACTCCGGCCGCGCCTGCACGCGACGGCGCAGCCGGGGCGGAAACTCCTGCACCAGGTCGCCGGCCGCGGTCTCGATGCGCTGCACGATCTGCGGCAGCATCAGGCTGCCGCCGTTGGCGACCGCCGCGTAGGCCAGCGCCATCTGCAGCACCGTCACCTTGGTCGAGCCCTGCCCGATCCCGGTGTTCAGCGTGAAGCCGATGCGGAAGCCCTCGCGCGAGTTCTTCTCGTAGAACTCCTTGGTCGGGATGAAGCCGGGCACCTCGCCGTTCAGCCCCAGGCCGGTCGGCGCGCCGAAGCCGAAATCGCGGGCATACTTGGCCAGCCGATCCATGCCGACCTTCTCGGCCAGCTTGTAGAAGTAGACGTTGCACGACTGCGTCATGGCCGAGACCATGTCGACCAGCTTGTGCGCGCCGTGGCAGCGGAAGTGCGTGCTGCCCAGCGCGTACTCGCCGGCGCACATGACCGGCTCGCGCCCCTCGATGACGTTGTCCTCGAGGCCGGCCAGCGCGGTGATGATCTTGAAGGTCGACCCCGGGTAGTAGTTCTCGCGCAGCGACTTGTCGATCAGCGGCCGGTGCGGATCGGCGATCAGCAGCTGCTCGGCGCCCCGGGTCAGGCCGCCCGACAGCTCGTTGGGATCCAGCCCCGGCTTGGAGGCCATGGCCAGGATGCGCCCGGTGTCGACCTCGACCACCACGGCGGAGCCCGAGGGCCAGTTGCGCAGCGCGCGCTCGGTGGCGCGCTGCAGCTCGGCGTCGATGGTCAGGATGACGTCGCTGCCGGGCACCGGCTTGACGAAGGGCGGGCCCTGGATCAGCGACCGGCTGGCGGCGTCGGTCAGCACCTTGTTGTGGGCGTCGACCACGACCTTCTCGTAGCCGGCCTCGCCGCGCAGGTAGGACTCCCACTGGCGCTCGATCCCCGAGCGCCCGATGACGTCGCCCATGCGGTAGCCCTGCTTCTCGCGCGAGGCCAGCTCGCTGGAGCCGATCTCGTTCATGAAGCCGAGCAGGTGGCTGGCCAGGGTGGCGTTGGGGTAGCGCCGGTGCAGCGAGCCGACCACGCTGACGCCGGGCAGCTCGGCCTCGTGCTGCGCCAGCGCGGCCAGGCCGTCGCGATCGACGTCCTCGAAGAACACCACCGGCTCGAACTGGTCCTTCTTCTTGCCCGCCAGCACGCGGTCCCACAGCTCGATGGAGCGTGTGGGCTGCAGACGCAGCAGCGTGCTCAGCCGCTTGTGCGCCGCCTCGGTGTACGAGCGCGGGGTCACCAGCACGCTGTGCGCGGCGCGGTTGTCGGCCAGCACGGTGCCGGTGCGATCCTTGATGAGGCCACGCACCGGCGGCAGCGTGTGCGCGCGCACTACGTTCTTGATCGACCGCTCGTACTTCTCGCCGCCGCCGATGATCTGCAGCTGCCACAGCCGTCCGATCAGCACCAGGAAGGCGACGCCGACGAAGACCACCAGGGTGATGAAGCGCCGGCCCAGCTCGGGGATGCCCGGCGCGGGTGACTGCGGCGTGATCATCGCAGCAGACCCTCGCGCGCCAGATCACGCGCGCGCTGCCGCGAGGTGCGGGCCTCGACCCGTCGCAGCAGCGGAAACAGCGGCACCGCCGCCAGCGCGGTCATGAAGGCCTGCACCACGATGACCGCCATCAGGGACAGGCCCGGGCGCAGCTCGGCGCCCTCCGCCCCCAGCAGGCCGAGCACGAAGCAGGCGCCGAGCAGGCTGGCGGTCATCCCGGTGCCGCCGATGGCGACCCGCCCGCGCAGAAGGAGGTGCTTGGACAGGAGGGCCGCCACCAGCGCGATGGCCACCGCCGAGAAGCCGAACAGGCCGGTCGGGGCGCCCGCCAGCACGTCCTGGTTGAGGCCGATGACCAGGGCCGCCAGGCCGGCCACCGGGGCGCCGCCCTCGGTCGCCGCGTGCAGCCCCAGGTAGACCGCGAACAGCGCCCACAGGTCCGGCGCCGCCAGCTCGAACGGCAGGTAGCGCCACAGCGCCGACTGCAGCACCAGCGTCAGGCACGCCAGCGCGGTGATGGCCAGGGTGCGCATCAGCGCGCCGGCACCGGGCCGCGCGCGGGTGGCGCGGGCAGCTTGTCGGCGGCGTCGGGATCCGGCGGCGGCGGCGCGGCCAGGATGATCAGCACCTCGTCGAGCTTGGAGAAGTCGATGAAGGGCTCGACCTCGACCTCCTGGTACAGGGCATAGTCGAGGCGCACCACCTTGGACACCTTGCCGATCAGGAGATCGGGCGGGAAGAAGCCGCCGATGCCGCTGGTGGCCACGATGTCGCCCACCTTGACCTCGTCGGCGCGGTCGACGTACTCGAGCCGGCAGGTGTAGCCGGTCTCGCCCTGCATGCCGCGCAGCACGCCGCGCGCGCCGGCGACGCCGACCTTGACGTCGATCTTGGAGCGCGGGTCGACCGCCAGCTTGACGTCGGCGAAGGTGCGTCCCGCCGCCGAGTAGACCTTGTGGATGAGGCCGACCACCGCGCCTGGCGCACCCGAGCCCTGCGCCACCGCGATCACGGGCAGGTTCTCGCGCAGGGTCCCGGTGTGATCCTCGAGCTGCAGCCGGGTGACGCGGAAGTAGGGCGACATCTTGGCCCCGACCACGCGCGCGGCCACCGTCTCGGCAGGGGTCTCGCGGCGCAGCCCGAGCAGCTTCTCGAGGTGCGCGGCGTGCGCAGCCAGCCGGGTCTTCTCGGCCAGCGCGGCGCGCAGCTCGCGGTTCGACGCGCGCAGCTCCTGGTTTTCACCCTGGACGTCCACCAGGAACAGATAACTCTTCCAGGTGTCGCCTATTCCCCGCACCGCCCAGCCGACCACCGCCTGCAGCGGCGCGGCGATCTTGAGGACCACCTTGTCGAGGATGTTGAGGCTGTCCTGGGTCTTGAAGTTGGCGTGGAACACCAGCGCAGGGAACGCCAGCAAGACGACGCTCAGCACGCCATCCCGGATACGCCGGCCGACCGTGGTCACTGCAGAGGCTCCATCGACAATCCCGACTCCAGCGACCTGCTACTGGATCGTGACCTCGCGCAGGAGCTTGAGCTCGTCGAGCGCCTTGCCAGTGCCGAGCACCACCGCCAGCTGCGGGTTCTCGCACACCATCACGGGCAGCCCGGTCTCCTCGCGCAGAAGCACGTCGATGTTTTTCAGCTGCGAGCCGCCGCCGGTGAGGACGATCCCCTTGTCGACGATGTCGGCCGACAGCTCTGGCGGGGTGCGCTCGAGGACGACGCGCACGGCGTCGACGATGGCGCTGACCGGCTCCAGCAGGGCCTCGCGGATCTCGTCGGAGTTGACCGTCAGCGTGCGCGGCACGCCGGCCACCATGTCACGGCCCTTGACGTCGATGGTCAGGACCTCCTCCAGCGGATAGGCCGAGCCGACTTCCTTCTTGATCTGCTCGGCGGTGCGCTCACCGATGAGCAGGTTGTACTTGCGCTTGATGTACTGGACGATGGCGTCGTCCATCTTGTCGCCGGCGACGCGGATCGACTTCCAGAACACGATGCCGGCCAGCGAGATGACCGCGACCTCGGTGGTGCCGCCGCCGATGTCCACGATCATGTTGCCCGACGGATCGGTGATGGGCAGGCCGGCCCCGATGGCCGCGGCCATGGGCTCCTCGATGAGGTAGACCTCGCGGGCGCCGGCGGCCAGCGCGCTGTCACGCACGGCGCGCGTCTCGACCTCGGTGATGCCCGAGGGCACCGCGATGATGATGCGCGGACGCACCAGGGTCCGGCGGTTGTGCGCGCGCGTGATGAAGTAGCGCAGCATCGCCTCGGTGACCTCGAAGTCGGCGATGACGCCGTCCTTCATGGGGCGGATGGCGTAGATGTTCCCCGGCGTGCGGCCGAGCATCTCCTTGGCCTCCTTGCCGACGGCCAGGACCTTCTTGACGCCATTGCCGTTGCGCTGCACGGCGACCACCGAGGGCTCGTTCGACACGATGCCCTTGCCCTTGACGAAGGTCAGGGTCGTGGCGGTGCCCAGATCGATGGCGAGATCATTCGAGAACAGCCCATACACCCAGTCGAACAGCATGTTCCCTCACCCGGTACGAAAAGAGATTGGTGGAGCTGTGGACAACCGCCTCGAAGTCCAAGTAACTACACAAATCTCTTTGAAATTCTTAGGTCTGAAAGCGAGCCTAGTTAACATGGGGGCTCGACCGCTTGCAAGCGGAATTACTGTTCGCTGCGGAGCGGCAAGACAGATTGCCTCCCTGGGGTGTGTGGGCTAGCATGCGCGCCACTTTCGACCCGTGGCGAGCGTGGCTCGCTGCAGGTTGCTCCGGTCCGTTTGACCCCCCTTAGAAGAGGCCCCGGAAATCATGTTGCAGGAGATGAGAGAGAACTCGCGCAGCGCGATCATCTACGTGCTGTTCGGGATCCTGATCGCAGCCTTCGTCATCAGCTTCGGTCCCCAGAGCGGGCAGACCGGCAGCTGTGGCACCGTCAAGACCGGCTGGGCTGCCAAGGTGTCTGGTACGACCATCAGCGACGCCGACTGGCGCTATGGCTACATCGGCCTGCAGCTGCACCGGCAGAAGGCCGATCGGCTGCGCGCCGGCCGCGGCAAGGAGCAGCTGCTCGACCAGCTCATCGAGCGCGAGATCCTGGCCCGCGAGGGGCGTCGCATGGGCTTCAAGGTCAGCCGCGAGGAGGCCGAGGATCTCATCCGCACCGGCCGCATGGTCGTGCTGGGCGAGAAGGTCGATGCGCGCGGGATCTTCTTCGACCAGAAGGGCAAGGGGATCTTCCGCTACAAGCGCTTCAAGGACTACGCCCGCCAGCTGACCGACACCGAGCGGGCCTTCCTCGAGCAGCAGCAGAAGGAGCTGCTCGCGCTCAAGGCGCGCGAGGTCCTCGAGGGCGCGGTGGTGCTGTCGCCCAGCGAGGTCGAGGCACAGTTCATGGCCGAGAACGACACCGTGTCGTTCGACTTCGTGCGCTTCGCGGGGGCGCGCTACCTGGGTGACGCGACGGTCAGCGAGGCCGACGCCGCCGCCTGGCTGGCCGCGCACGAGGCCGACGCCAAGGCCGAGTACGAGAAGAACAAGGCCTTCGCCTACCAGGGCCTGCCGCCCGAGGTGCGCGCGCGCCACATCCTCGTCAAGGTCGACCCGGCGGCGGTGTCCGCGGTGGTCGATCAGGCCAAGGCCAAGGCCGACAAGCTGCACGAGCGCGTGACCAAGGGCGGCGAGGACTTCGCCAAGGTCGCCGCCGAGGCCTCGGAGGACAAGTTCACCGCCAAGCAGGGCGGCGATCTGCGCTGGCGCTCGGATGGCCAGCTCGGCATCGGCGACGAGGTCGACAAGGTGGTCAAGGCGGCCAAGGACGGCGAGATCACCGCGGTGGTGCGCGGCTCGGACGGCTTCGAGATCCTGAAGATCGAGAAGCACCGCAAGGGCGACCAGAGCTTCGACGACGTCAAGCTCGACATCGCGCAGCAGCTCGCGCTGCGCGACAAGGGCAAGACCATGGCCAAGGACAAGGCGCAGGCCGCGCTCGACAAGCTGCTGGCCGAGCGGGTCAAGCAGCCGACCGCGACGCTGGAGGTCATGTTCGACCGCGAGGACATGGGTGGTGGCATGGGCGACCTGCCGCCGGGGCTGCCGCCGGAGCTGCTCAAGCAGCTGCCGCCGGGGGTCAAGATCGAGATGGCGCCGCCGGGCACGACGCCGGGCGCGCCGGCCCCCGACCCGGGCAGCACGCCGAGCGCGCCGAGCGCGCCGCCTGCGCCGGCTGGCTCGCCTGCCGCGCCGGTGGGGGCGCTGTCGCCGTGGGGCGCGCTGGGCAACAAGGTGATGATGACGCAGACCACCGGGACCGGCGCCAAGCCGGCCGCCGCCGGCGCCAAGCCGGCCCCGGCCGCGGGCGGCTCGCCCATCGTGGTGACCGCGGGCGGCCCCGCGGCGGCGACGCCGCCAGCCGCGCCTCCGGAGCCGGTGGTCAAGCCGCTGCCGCGCGACCCCGAGCTGCCCAAGATCGAGGACTCGGGCGTGCTGACGCGGTCGCAGGCGATGCAGCTCGACGAGCTCGGCAAGTCGGCCAAGAACGTCAGCACCATCTTCGCGGCCGAGGAGAAGACCCTGCTCCCGACCCTGATCGAGTCGGACTCGAGCTACGTCATCGTCTACGTGCGCTCGCGCAGCAAGCCCGACAAGGAGGACTTCGCCAAGCGCAAGGACGAGATCGCCCACGGCTACCAGAGCGAGCGCGTCGCCCTGACCTACCGCGACTGGATCAAGGGCGCCTGCCTGGCCCTGGCGACGGCCAAGAAGATCGAGTGGTCGAAGAGCACCATGAGCTACCAGGACGAGGACGGCAAGACCATGGCGGCGAACTACGAGCCGTGTAAGTCCGGGTTTTTCGATCTGGTTCGGCGCTAGCCGAACCAGATCGAAGAACCCGTCCGGCTCCGGTTCCGACTCCGGCTCCGGCTCCGGTTCCGGCTCCGACTCCGGCTCCGGCTCCGCTCCGACTCCACTCCGCCCCACAAACGACCGAGGCCCCCGTCACCGGGGGCCTCGTCATTTTCGGCACTTCGTTGCGCGTGCCCGCTACGGAAACAGCTTGGCCCACTCCGCGTCATCGATGAGCTGGTACTTGTCCGCCCCGGCGAACTCCTGCATCGACTTCTCGAGCTCCTTGCGCGGGCCGACCACGACGATGGTGATGTCGTGCGCGCGCCAGGTGTTCTTGAAGAAGTCGACCACCTGCTTGCCGGTGATCTTGGCGACCTGGGCAGGCAGCTTGTCATAGCCGTTGGCCGGCAGCCCGAAGGCCATCAGCTCGCCGAAGCTGCTGGCGACCTGCCCGTTCGACTCGAAGCGGCCGGCCAGCGACAGCACGATGCTGTTCTTGGCCAGCGCCAGCTCGTCGGCGCTGGGCGGACGCTCCTCCATGCCGCGCACCTCGGCCAGGATCTCGAGCAGCGCGGCGCTGGTGTGCTCGGCCTTGATGCCCCCGGCGGCCAGCATGAGGCCGCTGTCACGCCGGTACTGCGCCCACGAGTACACGCCGTAGCTGTAGCCGTGCTTCTCGCGCAGGTTCATGTTGAGGCGCGCCGCGAAGTTGCCGCCGAAGACGTTATTGGCGACCTCGGCCAGCGCGTAGTCCTTGCTGCTGCGCGGCAGGCCGCTGGTGGCGACGCGCACCTCCGACTGCGGCGCGCCCGGGCGATCGACCAGGTACACGTGCACCGAGGCCAGCGACTGCTTGTACATGTAGCTGCCGCCCTCGAGACCCTGGGGCGGGTTTTCCAGCTTGCCGAGCTGGGCGTCGAGCAGCGCCTTGAGCCGCCTGGCGTCGACGTCGCCGGCCACCACCACGCCCATGTTGCGCGGCACGTAGTTGGCCCGGTAGAAGCTGACCACGTCGTCGCGGGTCAGGCTCTTGATGGTCGACTCGGTGCCGATCTCGGGCAGGCCGTAGGGCGTGCCGCGGAACATCAGCGCGGCCAGGAGCTGCCCGGCCAGCCGCCGCGGCGAGTCCTTGATCTGCAGGATGTCGGTCAGGCGGTCGGCCTTGACGCGCTCCAGCTCGGCGGCGTCGAACTTGGGGTGCAGCAGCACGTCGGTGAGCAGGCCGAGCGACGGCTCCAGGGTCTCGCTCAGGGCGTTGACCTGGACCCAGGCCGACTCCATCGAGCTGCCGGTCGACAGCTGCGCGCCGAGGCCCTCGGCCTTCTCGACCAGCGCCAGCGGGCCCAGCGTCTCGGTGCCCTCGTCGAGCATGGTCGCCACCAGCGAGGGCAGCCCGGCCGCCTTCGACCAGGCGCGCTCGCCGCCGGCGCGCACCAGCACCTGCACCGTGACCAGCGGCAGATCGTGGCGCTCGACCAGCCAGACCGGGATGCCGTTCGAGAGCTTGAACTGCTGCAGCCGGGGCGCCTTGAAGGCGACCTTGCCGGTCGGCCTGGGCGGCGTCTTGCGCCAGTCGTCGGCCGCGGCGGGCGCCGGGGCCGGCTTGGCCGGCTTGGCCGGCTCGGCGGGCTTGCCCGCGCGTGCGTGCTGGCTGCCCAGCGCCAGCGCGGCGATCAGGATGGTGGTCTCGAGCGTGCGCTTCACTTGGCACCTCCGGTCTTGCTCGGGGTCGGCTTGACGGGCGCCCCGACGGGCGGCTTGACGGGCGGCTTCACAGGCGGCTTCACAGGCGGCTTCACCGCCGGCTTGGCGGCGGGCTTCGGGCTGACGGTGACGACCACGCGCTTGCTCTTCGCCAGCACGTCGCGCGCGATGGCCTGCAGGCCCGCCGGGGTGGCGTCGCGATAGCGCGCCAGATCCTTGCCCAGCCAGCCCGGATCACCGAGGTAGTGTTCGTACTGGTTGAGGCGGTCGGCCTTGCCGCCGAAGCCGCCGATACCCTCGAGGGCGCGCAGGAAGCCGGCCTCGTAGATCCGCTTGGCGCGCGCCAGCTCGTCGTCGGGGATGGGCGCCGCGGCCAGCTCGGCCAGCACGGCGTCGACCTCGCGCTCCAGCTCGGCCAGGGTGTGGCCGGGCTTGGCGGTGACCTGCAGGTTGAACACCGAGCCGAGGATCAGCGAGTACTGCTGCGCGGC
Source organism: Deltaproteobacteria bacterium (assembly GCA_020853705.1). Lineage (GTDB taxonomy): Bacteria > Myxococcota_A > Polyangia > Haliangiales > JADYYK01 > JADYYK01. The sequence continues at coordinate 23,217 of JADYYK010000259.1, read as the reverse complement.
CACGTCTTGCGCGATCTTCTTGTCGTAGACCAGGCGCTTGTACAGGCGGCTCGACTTGCCGTTGCCCAGGATCTTGGCCAGCAGATCGGCCTCGGCGTCGCCGGGCTGGTAGATCTTGGGCGACAGCCAGGCCATGTACAGGCGCGGCAGCTGCACGTTGTCGGTCAGCGCGGCGCGCTTCTCCTTGGTGATGACGACGTCGGGCGTGACCAGCGGCGTCACCGGCGGGCCGGCCGGGATGGCGCCGAAGTACTTGGCGACCGTCGCCTTGACGGTCCTGGCGTCGAAGTCGCCGCAGATCACCAGCGAGGCGTTCGACGGCGCGTAGTAGCGCTTGAAGAAGTCGACCACGTCCTCGAGCTTGGTGGCCTCGAGATCGGCGTGCGAGCCGATGACATAGCCGTAGTACGGGTGGCCCTTGGGATAGAGCAGCTGGAACATGCGCTCCTCGCCGAGGCCGTAGGGCACGTTCTCGATCGACTGCCGGCGCTCGTTCTGGACCACCTCGCGCTGGTTGTCGAGCTTGTCCTGCGTCATGGTCTCGAGCAGAAAGCCCATGCGATCGCTCTCCAGCCAGAGCGCCAGCTCGAGCTGGTTCCTGGGCACGGTCTCGAAGTAGTTGGTGCGATCGAAGTCGGTGGTGCCGTTGATCATGCTGGCGCCCGCGGCCTCCAGCAGCGCGAAGTGCTGGTCGTCGGCGATGTGCTTGCTGCCCTGGAACATCAGGTGCTCGAACAGGTGCGCGAAGCCGGTGCGCCCGGGGGCCTCCTGGATGGGGCCGACGTGGTACCAGACGTCGACCGCAACCAGCGGCAGCCGGTGATCCTCGGCCAGGATCACGGTCAGGCCGTTGTCGAGCTTGTACTTGCTGAACGGGATGTCGAGCCTGGGCATCGCCTTGGCCACCGGGGCCGCCTTCGAGCGTGCCTCGGCCCGCTGGCCGCCCGGCATCGCCGCTGGCACGAGCACCAGCGCGCACAGCGCCATCGATCGCAGTCCTCGCCTCATGTTCTCTCCTCCTCCTCCAGGGCGCGCACGATAGCAAACCAGCGCGGTGGATGGGTACGCTACCCTGCGCGCATGGCACCCAGGGCATTGCCGGCAGGCCTCTTGCGCGGCGCGGACGGCGCGGTGCGCTGCTTCTGGGGCGTCGGGCCCGAGCTCGAGCCCTATCACGATCACGAGTGGGGCGTGCCGGTGCTGGACGACGCGCGCCTGTTCGAGAAGCTGTGCCTGGAGGGCTTCCAGTCGGGGCTGTCGTGGCTCGTCATCCTGCGCAAGCGCGAGGCCTTCCGCGCCGCGTTTCGCGGCTTCGAGCCGGCGCGGGTGGCCAGGTTCGGCGCGCGCGACGTCGAGCGGCTGCTCGGTGACGCGGGGATCGTGCGCCACCGCGGCAAGATCGAGTCGACCATCAACAACGCGCGGCGCGCGCTCGAGGTCATCGCCGAGCACGGCTCGCTGGCGCGCTACCTGTGGTCGTTCGAGCCGCGGCCGGGCGCCCTGCCCCGCCGCATGACCCACGCCGCGCTGCTGGCGCGCACCGAGACCGAGGCGTCGACCGCGCTGGCCCGCGATCTGCGCAAGCGCGGCTGGAGCTTCGTCGGCCCGACCACGGTGCAGGCCTTCATGCAGGCCATGGGCATGGTCAACGACCACCTCGAGGGCTGCGCCTTCCGCCCCCGCATCGAGGCCCTGCGCGGCAAGCTGCGCCGCCCGCGCCCCTGAGCCGCGCGGTCAGACCCGCGACAGCGGCACCGCGCCGCGCAGATAGGCGGCGGCGACCGCGGCGATGAGCAGCGCGGGGTAGCCCAGCGACAGGCAGAGGTCGTCGTCGGGTTCGTGCATGTGCACGCGCAGCGCGGCGCCGTCGACGCTGAGCTCGCAGACGTCGGACCAGGGCACGCGGTGGATGGCGGGGGCGCGGCCGCGGCCGGCGCCGACCAGGTAGCACAGCGCGTGCGGGGTCAGCAGCACGGCGCCGCGGCCGAGGCCCATGGGCACGCGGAAGCAGCCCGGCAGCGGCTGCGAGCGCACCAGCGCGCCGGCCAGCGCGCTGACGTCGTCGGCCAGCTCGCGCGCGCGCGCGCCCAGCTCCTCGCGGCCGCTGCAGCGATACGGCGCCTCGGTCGCGGCCCCGCCGCTGGCCTGGCTGCGCCGCGCCTGCTGGTGCAGCCGCTCGGCCTCGGGCAGGAGCTCCCACACCGTCAGGCCGAAGCGCGACGGCACCACCTCGATCCAGGGCCGCGAACGCCGGTGCGGCGACACCACGAAGGCGGCGCGCGCGCCGTGGCGGCCCAGGCCCCGCGGCGGCAGCGCGACGATCTCGAGCACGTCGCTCCAGGGCACCGCGATGAGGCGCCCGGCCTGCTCCAGCACGATCCCCTCGGGCGCCAGCGCGAAGGCCGGGCGCAGCTCGCCGCCCGGGTGCGCCGAGGCCGCCCAGCGCCACTCCACCAGGCGGGTCACCGCCAGCGCCAGCGCCAGCCCCACCACCAGCATGCAGATGAGGATCATGCCCATGCCGCCGCCCGCGCTGGCCGACAGGAAGCCGAGGCCGAGCGCCGCCACCGCCAGCTCGCCGGCCAGGCCGCGCGCGCCCAGCAGCGGACGCTGGGTCGGCGCCACCCCACCGCGCACGCCGACCGGCCCCGGCGCGGCCGCCGCACCCGCGCGCGTCGCGGCGATGGCATTTCTGGCCCAGCTGGGGGCGCCCTCACGCAGGGTCTCGAAGCCGCGCAGCCGGGGTGACCAGGAAGAGAGCGTCATGCAGCCACCTCTCGGTCGCGGGGAGAGGCCCACGACCGTGCCTATACGTTGACCGACTGGCGCACACTGTTCAAGCCCCACACACCGTCGGCGCGCCGGTCTGGGCCCACATGTGATGCCAACCGGGGCTCGGACCCGGGGCGGCGCGGCCGTGGTACCCTCGCCCCGGACCCGCATGGCCCAGGTGCCCGCAGACAGGCTGCAGATCACCCTCGTGAGGCGCGCCGAGGGCGCCCTGGTGCTGGGGCTGCCGGCGGGCACCGAGATCGGGCCCCTGCTGGCGCACCGCCTGGAGATCGAGGTCCCTGGCGCCGGCGCTGCCGACGCCGACGCCGACGGCAGCGCAGCGCCGGAGCGCTGGCAGCGACGCCGCGGCCGCGTGCGCGAGGCCCACGTCGAGCTGCGCGAGGCCGCGGTGCAGAGCTGGCTCGGGCTGCCGGGCACCACCGCGGCGCTGGAGCGGCGCGGCTTCGCCGAGGTGCGCATCGGCTTCGAGGCCGGCCGCATCACCGTACGCGCGGCCTACCGTGACCCGCGCGCGCCCGAGCGGCCCGACACCGGCCGCTCGCCGGTGGGCGTGGTCCTGCGCGGCGGCCTGGAGGCCGACGGCGACGACGGGGTCCTGGTGGTGCTCGACGACGTGCTGGTCGAGCTGCCCGAGGGGCGCCGCGGCCCCGAGCTGCCGGGGGCGCTGATCGCCCGCGCGTTCCTGCAGGGGCTGGGCGCGGTGCCGGCGTCGGATCCCGAGGCGCTGGGCGCCACCGCGGTGCTGGTCGGGGTCGCGCAGGCGCGCGTGGTGCCGCTGCGCGCGGCGCTGTTTCACCTGCTGCCGCCCGCGGGCTGGCGCGTCCCCGACGTGCGCGGGGCGCGGGTGGCCCGGGCCCAGGTGGGTGCGCACACCGTCGAGCTGGTGTGCGGCGGCGAGAGCCTGGCCAGGCCCGACGGGCGCAGCGAGCTGGAGCAGCAGCTGGAGGAGCGCATCGCCAGCGCGCGCCGCTTCGATCAGGCCGAGTCGGCGCTGGCCACCGGGGATCTGCCGCGCGCCGCCGGGCTGTACCTGGCCGCGCTGGCCGAGGGGGCCTACCCGCCGTTCGTGCTCGAGCGCGCTCTCGACGTGCTGGGGGCGCTGCCGGATCGGGTCGACGAGGCGCGCGCGGTGGCCGAGGGGGCGCTGGCGCGCGACCCGCGCTGTCGGCCGGCGCTGCACCTCTTGGCGCGGCTGTGTGACCAGCGCGGCGAGCGCGCCGAGGCGGGCGCCCTGCTGCGCCGGCTGGCCGACGCGGTGCGCGTCGCGGGTGACCCCGAGAGCGCGCGCGAGCTGGCGCTGGGCGCCGCGCGCCGGCTGCTGGAGGCGGGCGCCGGCCACGAGCGCGCCGCCATCGACGCGCTGGCCGCGGGCGCCGATGACGCCGGCCCGGGCGGCCGCGCGGCGCGCCTGCTGCTCGGGCAAGCGGTCGAACAGGCCGCGGCGCACGGCGAGTGGGACGCCGTCGAGCGCGGTGCCGCCACGCTGCTGCCGCGCGCCTCGGTCGATCCGGTGCCGGGCGAGCCGGCGGCGGCCGAGCTCCTGCGCCTGATGGCGCAAGCCGCCGACCGCGCTGGCCACGAGCGCGACGCCCTGGAGCGCTACCAGGCCATCCTCGAGCGCCCCGATCAGCCGGCCGAGTCACGCGCCCACGCCTGGGAGCGGCTGGCCCAGCTGGCCGAGCGCGACGGCGATCTCGCCCGCGCCATCGAGGTCCTGGTCGAGGCCGGCCACGACAGCCACGCCGGCGGCCCGGGCGAGCGCGCCGAGCGCCTGTACCACGCCGCCGAGCTGGTGCGGCGCGGCCTGGGCGGCACCAACGGCAGCGCGCCGGTGCGGCTGGATCTGACGCCGGCCGAGGCCGCGCGGCGACGCGAGCAGCTGCTCGAGGACGCCCTGCGCGTCAAGGCCGACCACCTGCCCGCGCTGGACGCGCTGGAGACGCTGCACGCCGAGGCCGGCGATCTCGAGCGCGTGGCCGTCATCCTGGGGCGCAAGATCGCGGCCACCGGGCGCGCGCCCGAGCGCAAGCGCGCCCTGCTGGTGCGGCTGGCCGATCTGCAGCTGGAGCTCGGCCATCGTGACGCCGCGCGCGCCGCCTACGAGCGCGCGCTGGAGCTCGAGCCGCGCAACCTGCCGGCGCTGCGCGCGCTGGCCGTGCTGGCCTTCGACGCCGGCGAGCTGGGCCAGGCCCGCGAGCGCTGGCAGCTGCTGCTCGAGCGCGCCGCCCCCCCGGGCACCCCGGGCACCACCACCGCGGGTCCAGGCCCGGGCAGCGACGACGAGCTCTTGCTCGAGGCCCACCTGTCGATGGCCGAGATCGCGCGCCGCGAGCGGCGCAGCGCCGACGAGGAGGCCGAGCTGGGCCTGGCGCTGGCGCTGGACCCGCACAGCGCCGCCGCCTTCGACGCGCTGGAGCGCAACCTGGCCGCGGCCGGGCGCTGGCCCGAGGTGCGCGCCCTGCTCGATCGCCGCGCCCCCATCGAGCCCGACGCCGGCCGACGGGTCGACCACAAGCTGCGTGCCGCAGCCATCGTGCTGGATCGGCTGAAGAGCCCGCGCGAGGCGGCCGATCTGCTGGAGCGCGTGCTGGCGCTGGCGCCCGAGCATCCGCTGGCGCTGGAGCGGCTGGCCGCGGCGCTGGGCCACCTGGGCGCGCACCAGGCCCGCGTCTTCACGCTGGAGCGGCTGGCGGCGCGGGTCTCGGCGGCGTCGACGGTCGAGGCCGCGCACCTGCCCCGGCCGGCCGCGGTGCTGGCCACCGCGGCGCGCGTGGCGCTGGAGGGGCTCGGCGATCCGGTGCGCGCCAGGGCGCTGGCGGGCCGGGCACTGGCGGCGGATCTCGATGACCCGCACGCCGCCGACGTGGTCGCGCGCGTCACCGCCGTGGCGCCCGAGGCTGGCCCGGCGACGCCCGCGCCACCCGAGGCCCGTGGCGCCGACGGCAGCGCGGTCGCGCTGGCGCGGGTGCGCTTCGCCGACGGCGACCTGACCGGGGCGCTGACGGCGCTGAGCGGCCTCGACGAGGCCACCGCGCCGGCCGAGGCGCTGCACCTGGCCGCCGAGCTGTACGAGCTGGGCGGTCAGCTGCGCCACGCCCGCTGGGCGCTGGAGGCGCTGCGCTGGCGGGCGCGCGCGGCCGGCGACGCCGGGCAAGAGCTGGAGCTCTTGCGCCGCCTCGCGGGCCTGGCCAGCAAGCTCGGCCTCGAGCACGAAGCCGAGGCGCTGCTCCTGCGCACGGTGGCCATCGAGCCCGACGACGACGCCGCCGCGGCCACCCTGGCCACGCTGTACCAGCGCCGCGGCGACGACGCCCGCTACGCCGCCATGCTGGAGCGCCAGCTGCAGATCGCGCGGCGCACCCGGGCGCGGCCCGAGCGCGTGCTCGACCTCATGATCACGCGGGCCCAGGTGCTGCTGGGGGCGGGGCGCAACGAGGAGGCCGGGCGCGCCCTGCGCGACGCCTCGGAGGCGGCGCCGCGCGATGGCCGGGTGCTCAGGCTGTGGACCGACCTGGCGCTGGCCCAGGGCGCCTTCGCGGAGGCGGCGCGCACCCTGGAGGTGCTGGCGCGCGCCACCGGCTCGCGCGGGGACACCGCGGCGCGCGCCGAGCTGTACCTCGAGCTGGCGGCGATCTACCTCGATCGGCTGCATGATCGCGCCAAGGCGTCGGACACCCTGCGCCACGCCGCGGCGGCGGCCCCGCCGGGCCCGGCCGCCGATGCGGTGCGCCGCGCCGAGGGCCGGGTGGCCTGGGACGTCGGCGACCACGCCGCCGTGGTCACCGCGCTGGAGACGCTGGCGCCGCGGGCGCGCCAGCGCGATGACGTCGAGCGGCTGGCGGCCTCGCTGGTCGCGCTGGGACGGCGCGACGAGGCGCTGCTGGTGCTGCGCGAGGCGCTGGCGCGCGGTGCGCAGCTGGGCGGCGTGGCCTGGGTGGCCACGCTGGGGCGCACCGTGCACGACCTCGATCCGACCGATCTCGACGCCCTGCAGGCGGTGGCCGCGCGCATCGGCACCGGGGCGGAGCTCCTGGCCTACACCGAGGAGCTGGCGCGGCGGGTGGACGACAGCGACGCGCGCGTCGAGCTGTTCCACCAGCTGGGCGCGCTCCGGCGTGCCGAGGGTGACGCGGCGGGGGCGGTGTATGCCTACCAGCGCGCGCTCGACGAGGCGCCGCTCGACTCCGAAGCCCTGATGGGGGTGATCGAGGCGGCGCAGGCGGCGGGGGCGCTGGAGCACGCCGCCGCCGCGCTGACCCGGGCGATCGAGCACGAGCGCGACCCGATGCGGCGCGCGGTGCTGGAGCAGCGCCGCGATGTGCTGGTGGCGCAGCAGCGCGCCGAGCTGCAGCCGCCGCCGCTGGGCGACGAGGGGCCGGAGGAGCTGACGCCGGTGCCAGGGGAGTGGGAGGCCGGGCGGGCCCGGGCCCGGCACGAGTCGTCGCAGGAGGCGACCGACCCGACGACCGCAACGGCGGCGATCGGCACCGAGACGGCGACGGCCACGACAGCGACGGCGTCGACGACGACGGCGGCGGCCGGGTCTGCGACGATCTCGGACACCGCGGCGGACACCGAGGAGCGCCGCCGTGACAAGGAGGAGGCCGAGCGCCAGACCATGGCCTGGGCCGGCCGGGTCGCCGCGGTGCCGGCGCTGACGACCATCCATCCCCAGCCGCGCGAGCCCGCGCTGGAGGTCACAGAGCCGGCTGCCCCGGCGCTGCCGCGCACGCGCAGCGCGGTACCGTTCGAGGACCCTGACGACGCCCGGCTGGCGGCCGAGGCGCGCAAGCTGGTCGAGCAGGCCGACGGCCTGGAGGACGCCGAGGCGCGCCGCGATGTCCTGATCCGCGCCGCCGACATCTACGAGTACGAGCTGCACGAGCTCGACGACGCCGGGCTGCTCATCGCGCAGGCCTACAAGCTGGATCCCGCCATGATGGGCCTCGGCAACCGCGCCGCGCGGCTGCTCACCCGCGCCGGCGACCTGGCCGCCGCGCTGGCGGTGCGCGAGCTGCAGATCAGCAGCAGCGCCGATCCCGCGCGCACCGCCCTGCGCGCCGAGCGCGCCAGCCTGCTGCACCTCATCGGGCGCAGCGCCGAGGCCGAGCGCGAGCTGGCCGAGGTCCTGGTCACCGCGCCCGGCCTGGGCAGCGCCCACCTGGCGCTGGGTCGCCTGCGCGCCGCGCGCCTCGAGGGTCGCCCCAGCGCCGCCGCCGAGCGCGACGCCGCGCTGCGCCACCTGACCGCCGCCGCCGAGTCGCCCGACGTCAGCGCCCGCGACGCCGCCGCCGCCGCCATCATGGCCGCGCACCTGCACGAGGCCGGACGCGAGCCCGACAAGGCGCGCGCCCGCTACGAGGACGCCCTGCGCCTCGACCCCGCGGACCCCCGCGCCCCCGCCGCGCTGGAGCGGATCTACCGCGAGCTCGGCGACTATGACGCCCTGGCCGAGGTGCTGGGCCGCCTCATCGTGCTGTCGCCGTCGCGCGAGGAGCGCGCCCGGCTGTGGTTCCGGCGCGCCCTGCTCTACCGCGACGTCCTCGATCGCGAGCCCGAGACCTACCGCTGCCTCAAGGAGGCGCTGGCCAACGACCCCGGCCACCGCGAGGTCGCCGAGGCGCTGCGTGTGGCCGCCGCGGCGCGCGGCGACTGGACCCTGGTCGCCGAGCTCCTGCACCGCGAGCTGGCCACCACGCACCACCCCGGCGCGCGCGCCGCGGTCTACGGCCGCCTGGGCGCGGTCTACGAGCAGCGCCTGCTGGCGCCCGAGCGCGCGCTCAAGGCCTACGAGGAGGCCGCCGTCATCGACAGCTCCAACCTGGAGGCCCGGGTCGGCCTGGCTCGCCTGTACAGCGACGCCCGGCGCTACGCCGACGCCGCCGCCATCGAGCGCGCGCTGGCCGCGCTGGCGCCCGACGCCGAGCAGCGCGCCGAGCACCTGGCTCGCGCCGGCGAGCACGAGGAGAAGGCTGGGAGCAAGGACGCCGCGCGCGCCCTGTACCGCGAGGCCGCCGACGCCGCCCAGCACCGCGGCAACGCCGCCAGCTCGGCGGCGCGCGGCCTTTTGCGCCTGACCGAGGACCCCGCCGATCGCGCCCACCTGCGCGAGGTCCTGCTCGGCGAGCTCGGCGAGACCACCGACTCCGACGAGCGCCTCGAGATCCTGCGCAAGCTGCTCATCACCGCCGAGACCAGCCACGCCGCCGGCCTCGATCCCGCCGGCACCGACGCCGACATCGAGACCCGCGCCCGCGAGATCCTGCTGCTGGAGCCGGCCGACAGCGCCGCCTTCCTGGCCCTCAAGGCGCTGCTGGTGCGCCGCGGCGACGCCAGCGCGCTGGCCGAGCTGCTGCGCCGCCGCGCCGAGGCGCAGAGCGACGATCGCGAGCGCGCCGCGCTGCGCTTCGAGCTGGGCCGCCTGTTCGAGGCGCGGCTCCAGGACCCCGCGCGCGCCGCGCTGGCCTACGAGATGGCGCTGGCCGACGACCCCGGCCACGCCGCCGCGCGCGACGCCCTGGCCGATCTGGCCTACCGCCAGGGCGACTTCCCGCGCGCCCGGCTGCGCTACCAGGAGCTCGACGAGCACACCTCGTCGCTGGGCCTGGAGGCGCTGCGCTATCGCCGCGGCGAGCTGGCGGAGCGCCTGGGCCTGTTCGACGAGGCCGCCACGCTGTACCAGCGCGCGGTCGAGGTCAATCCATCACACCTGGAGGCGCTGCAGGGCGTGGCCCGGCTGGCGCAGCAGCGCGGCGACGCCGAGGGCGCCGCGCGCGCGCTCAGGCAGGCGCTCGAGCTCTTGCCGCTCGACGACGTGCGCGCCATCACTGGCATGCGCCAGCAGGTCGCGGACCTGTACCAGAAGGCCGGGCAGCTGGGCGAGGCGCAGGCCTTCTACGAGCTGGTGGTGGCCGAGGATCCCGAGCGCGTCAGCGCGCTGCTGCCGCTGTCGGCCCTGTACGCGGCGGCCGGCGAGTGGGAGCGCGCCGCCGAGGTGCTGGGGCGCCTGGCCGCGCTGTTCGAGGCGCCCGAGCGTCGCGCCGATCTGCTGTACCGCCAGGGCGAGGTCCTGTTGCTGCACCTGCGCGACACCGAGCGCGCCTCGGCGGCCTACCTCAAGGCCATCGATCTGCTGCCCACGCACGTGCCGACCATCCTGCGCCTCATCGACTACTACTGGGAGGAGGCCTCGTGGTCGGACGTCGCCGAGCTGGGCGCCGACCTCGATCACCTGGGCGCGCTGGCTGGCACCCCGGGCGCACCGATCGCGGCGTCGGGCGAGGCCGCGCGTCGGCTGGCGCGCATCGCGGTCGCGCAGGCCATGGCCGGCGACCCGCCGCGCACCCGGGAGGGCAGCATCGCCTGCGTGCGCCTGCTGGCCGAGAGCGAGGGCGCCGCGCGCGCGGTCTCCAGCGCGCTGATCGCCGCGGTGCCCTACCCCGAGGGGCCCCCGGTCGCGGGCGACGACCCGCGCATCCCGATCATGATGCAGGCCGCCCGCGTGCTGGTGCCCATGCTCAGCATCGGCGCCGCCGCCGGCGGCCCCAGCCCGGGCGCCGTCCTCGCCGAGCTGACCCAGCGCGTGGTCGCCGCCGGCCCGAACTCCGCGGTGCGCGTCGCCGAGCAGGCGCTGGTGCGGATCGTTCGAGCTGGCTGAAAGCCAGCTCGAACGGCTGAAAGCCAGCTCGAACGGCTGAAAGCCAGCTCGGACGTCCGTCTCCGGCTCCGTCCGGCGCTACAGCGTGCCCGTGATGTCGAGCCGCACCAGCCGCGGCGCCGCCCCGCCGCCCGCGCCCAGCGCCACGTACACGCAGCCGGCATCATCGATGGTGAGCGCCGACCCCTTGGCCATGGTGGGCTCGCCGTTGGCCTCCCGGATGGGCGCCACCCGCGCGAACCCCTTGTGGTCGATCACGCCCAGCGCGGTGCCATAGTTGCGCCCCGGGATGCCGACATCGACGCAGCTCTCGGCCACGGCCACGAACAGCATGCGCCCGTCGGGCATACCGCAGGCGTCCGAGAAGCCCAGCTGCACGCCGCCCATGACGCCCAGGTTGTAGCGCCGCAGGTTGACCAGGTCGTCGCCCATCTGGGCGTCCGGGTTGCGCCGCGCCCGCTCCAGGTAGGCGATCAGCACATCGAGCCGGATGTCGACGGTGGCGCTGGTCGCGTCGGTCTTGCCGCGCGGCTTGCCGTTGCCGCGCTGGCACAGCCGGATCACCGCCGGCGAGCCCTGCGGCTTGAGCCACGCGGCGCCCTCGATGTTGAGCGCGGAGGTCGCCAGGCCAGGCAGCTCCCACAGCGCGCGGTACAGCCGCTGGGCCTCGACCACCGACAGATCCAGCTCGCCCGCGCCGACGCGCATGCGCACCACGCGCTGCACGTCGACGCGCGTGCCGGCGCCGAACGCCATCAAGAAGTCGCCGCGCCAGTCGCGGGTCGCCACCACGGCCTCGAGCTCCAGCGCGGCGCCCGCGCGCAACCCGGCCGCCGCCAGCGCGCCACCGCGCGGCAGCTCGACGCGCCGGTGCGCCATGGTCGCGGGGTCGATCATCTCCACGAAGTCGGCGCGCTGGTGCACCGCGACCAGCTGGCCGCGGCTGAAGGTCAGGCCGCTGCACTGCTTGAGCAGGTCGCCGAGGTCGGGCTGCGACTCGGTCAGGTTGCGCCCGACCGTGACCTCGAACTCCGCGGCGTGGTTCTCCAGCGGCGGCGGCAGCGCAGCCAGCGCGGCCTCGTCGATGGGCGGCGCGTTGTAGGCCGGCGCCAGCGGCGTCGCGACCGGGATGCCGGTCGCCGGGGTGCGGCGGGCCGGGGGCACCACCGCGGTGACCTGGGTGCTCGACTGCACGAACTTCGGTCGATTCGGATCGTCGCCCGCCACGGCCCAGATCTACCACGTTTGACAGCGCGCGGGGCGCGTGGTGTCCTTTGCCGCAGCTCGCCGCCATCTACTACGCCACGCCAGGAGACGCCCCGCATGAAGCCGATGAAGTTGCTGCTCGCCGCCAGCCTGCTCACCGCGACGTTCGCGCTCTCGCTGGCGGGTTGCGCCGCCAAGCGCGCCAGCGGGTTCGACACCCGGGTCAAGCGCGTCGAGCTGACCGGCCCGCAGCTGGCCCAGTACGAGGCCGCCAGGAAGGACGCCGCCGCGGCCTGGGCGGTGCGTGACGACGTCGCCAAGGCCGAGGTCGCGCTGGCCAAGTACCAGGAGGCCGCCACCCTGCAGCCGGCCGACTGGGAGTCGTGGACCATGGCCTCGCGCGCGGCCTACTACATCGCCGACGGCTTCCTGCAGTTCGAGCCGACCAAGCGCAAGGAGTACCTCGAGCTGCACAACCAGGGCGTGACCTTCGCCGAGAAGGCGCTGGCGGCCTACTCCGACGACTTCGCGGCCCGGGTGCGCGCCGGCACCAAGGTCGAGGACGCCGTCGAGGTCATCGGCGAGCCCGGCGTGGGCCCGCTGTACTGGTACGCCACCAACCTCGGCAAGTGGTCGAACGCCATGGGCTTCGCCACCCGGCTCAAGAACAAGGATCGCATCTTCAAGGTGGTCACCCGGGTCGCCGACCTCAACGCCGACTACTTCTATGCCGCGGCCGACCGCTATTTCGGCGCCTTCTACGCCATCGCCCCCGCCTTCGCCGGTGGCGACCTCGACAAGAGCCTGGAGCACTTCAAGAAGGCCACCGAGCGCTATCCTTACTACCTGTCGACCCACGTCCTTCTGGCCGAGTTCTACGCCACCAAGCGCCAGGACAAGGACCTGTTCAAGAAGGAGCTCGAGTTCGTCCTCTCGGTCCCCGACAACGCCATCCCCGAGGTCACCGCCGAGAACAAGGTCGAGAAGGCCAAGGCCAAGCGCCTCATGGACAAGATCGACGACCTGTTCTAGCCCCCCTCGAAACGCTTCGCGTTTCGAGGAGGCTATTCCGCTTCCGGATCCGGATCCGTCTCCGTTTCCGGATCCGTCTGCGCCTCCCCGCACCGTCTGCGCGCTTCCCTCCATTGACGACTTGGTGACGCTGGTTACCTTGCCGGCATGGCGATTCGACCTGACAAGCTCACCATCAAGGCCCAGGAAGCCCTTGCCGACGCACGTGATCTCGCCGGCAAATACGGCCACTCCGAGATCCAGCCCGAGCACGTCCTCGGGGCCCTGCTGGCCCAGGACGAGGGCCTGACCGGCCGCCTGCTCGACAAGGTCGGCGCCAATCCCGACGCCCTGGCCACCATGGTCAAGGAGGAGCTCGAGAAGCAGCCCTCCGCGCGCGGCAGCTCGCTCGACGTCGGCTTCGGCCGCCGCTTCAAGGAGCTCTACGACGCCGCCGTCATCGAGGCCGACAAGTTCAAGGACGAGTTCATCTCGACCGAGCACCTGCTCCTGGCCATGCTGGCCGGCGACCATGGCGCCGCCACCCGCCTGCTCGAGGCGGCCGGCCTCGATCACGACGCCCTGATGAAGGCGCTCGGCGAGGTCCGCGGCACCCAGCGCATCACCGACCGCGAGCCCGAGGCCAAGTACGAGGCGCTGGCGCGCTATACCCGCGATCTCACCGACCTCGCCCGCAAGGGCAAGATCGATCCGGTCATCGGCCGCGACGAGGAGATCCGTCGCTCGATGCAGATCCTGGCCCGGCGCACCAAGAACAACCCGGTGCTGGTCGGCGAGGCCGGCGTCGGCAAGACCGCCATCGTGGAGGGGATCGCGCAGCGCATCGCCGCCGGTGACGTGGCCGAGTCGCTCAAGGATCGCCGCCTGATGTCGCTCGATCTCGGCGCGCTGGTCGCGGGCACCAAGTACCGCGGCGAGTTCGAGGACCGCCTCAAGGCGGTGCTCAAGGAGATCGCCGCTGGCGCGGGCCAGATCATCCTCTTCATCGACGAGCTGCACACCATCGTCGGCGCCGGCGCCGCCGAGGGCGCCCAGGACGCCGCAAATTTGCTCAAGCCGGCCCTGGCCCGCGGCGAGCTGCGCTGCATCGGCGCCACCACGCTGGACGAGTTTCGCAAGCACATCGAGAAGGACAAGGCCCTGGAGCGGCGCTTCCAGCCCGTCTTCGTGGGCGAGCCCTCGGTGGCCGACACCCTGTCGATCCTGCGCGGCATCAAGGAGAAGTACGAGGTCCACCACGGCATCCGCATCCGCGACAACGCCCTGGTCGCCGCCGCCAAGCTGTCCGACCGCTATGTCACCGGCCGCCAGCTGCCCGACAAGGCCATCGACCTCATGGATGAAGCGGCCAGCCGCCTCAAGATGGAGATCGACTCGGTGCCGACCCCCATCGACCAGGTCGAGCGCAAGAAGACCGCCCTGGAGCTGGAGCGCCTGGCCCTGGAGAAGGAGAAGGACAAGGCCTCCAAGCTCCGCCTCGAGGAGGTCAAGAAGGACATCGCGGATCTCGGCGAGCAGTCGGCCACCATGCGCGCCAAGTGGCAGCGTGAGAAGGAGCTCATCGCCACCGTGCGCGCGGCCAACGAGGCCATCGACCAGGCCAAGACCGAGGCCGAGCGCGCCCAGCGCGAGGCCGACTTCGCCAAGGCCTCCGAGCTGCGCTACGGCCGGCTGCCCGCCCTGGAGAAGCAGGCCGAGGCCGCCACCCGCGCCATGGACGAGGCGCGCAAGCAGGGCGCCAGCTTCCTGCGCGAGGAGGTCACCGAGGAGGACATCGCCACCGTGGTCGCCAAGTGGACCGGCATCCCGGTGGAGAAGATGCTGGAGGGCGAGCTCGAGCGGCTGACCCACATGGAGCAGCGCCTGCACCAGCGCGTCATCGGTCAGGAGCCGGCCATCAAGGCGGTGTCCAACGCCGTGCGCCGCTCGCGCGCCGGCCTGCAGGATCCCAACCGACCGCTGGGCTCGTTCCTGTTCCTGGGCCCCACCGGCGTCGGCAAGACCGAGCTCGGGCGCGCGCTGGCCGAGTTCCTGTTCGACGACGAGACCTCGATGGTGCGCATCGACATGTCCGAGTACATGGAGAAGCACGCGGTGTCGCGCCTCATCGGGGCGCCTCCCGGCTATGTCGGCTATGACGAGGGCGGCCAGCTCACCGAGGCGGTGCGGCGCCGGCCCTACTCGGTGGTGCTGTTCGACGAGATCGAGAAGGCGCACCCGGATGTCTTCAACGTGCTGCTCCAGGTGCTCGACGACGGGCGGCTGACCGACGGCCAGGGTCGCGTGGTCGACTTCAAGAACACGCTGCTCATCATGACCTCCAACGTCGGCTCGGCGGCCATCGCCGAGCTCGAGGAGGACGGCGCCAGCCAGGCCGCGCTCGAGCGCCGGGTCCAGGAGGCGCTGCGCGCGACCTTCAAGCCCGAGTTCCTGAACCGCATCGACGAGACCGTGATCTTCCACCGCCTGGGCCGCGACGAGCTCGGCGACATCGTGACCGTGCAGCTCAGCCGCGTGCACAAGCTGCTGGCGGCGCGCGACCTCGGCCTCGAGGTGACCCCGGCCGCGCGCGAGTGGCTGGGCGACAAGGGCTACGACCCGCAGTACGGCGCGCGCCCGCTCAAGCGCGCCATCCAGCGCTGGCTGGCCGACCCGCTGTCGCTGAAGATCATCGCCGGCGAGTACCAGCCCGGTGATACCGTCCTGGTGGATGCGCGCCAGGGTGAGCTGGTGTTCGGCAAGTCGGAGGGCGGAGCTGGCGCTGGCGTCGGAGCGGCGCCGCCCGCCGCGCGCGCCAACGTCAAGGCTCCCGGCAAGGTTCGCCCGCAGGCCTGACCTGAGAGGACCCTGACATGCCCCCGGTGAAGGACTACTACAAGGTCCTCGGCGTCGCCAAGGACGCCTCGGCCGAAGACATCAAGAAGGCGTACCGCAAGCTCGCGCGCAAGCTGCACCCCGACGTCACCGGCGGTGACAAGGACAAGACCGCCAAGTTCAAGGAGGTCTCGGAGGCCTACGAGACCGTCGGTGACGACAAGCGCCGCACCGAGTACGACGCCATGCGCTCGAACCCGTTCGCGGGCGCGGGCGCAGGGGGTGGCCCCGGCGGCCAGGGGGGCTTCGCGGGCGGCTTCCCCGGCGGGCAGTACACCTGGAGCACCTCCGGCGCGGGCGGTGGGCCCGGCGGCGGCGCCGGCTTCGACCCCTCGGTGTTCGAGCAGTTCTTCCGCTCGCGCGGCGGCGGTGGCGGCGGTGGCGGCGGGCGCCGTGGCCCCGCGCCCGGCTTCGACTTCTTCAGTGACCTCGGCGGCGCCGACGGCGACGAGGCCGGTCCGCGCCGCGCCCGCGTCGGCGCCGACGTGGAGGCGACCCTGGAGGTCGACCTCGAGACCGCCGCGCTGGGCGGCAAGATGACCTTCACCCTGGGCAAGGACACCCTGACGGTGAAGATCCCACCCGGCATCCAGGACGGCGCCACCATGCGCCTGGCCGGCAAGGGCGAGCCCGGCCGCGGCGGCGCCGGCGACCTGCTGCTGCGCATCAAGTGGAAGCCTCACTCGCTGTTCACCCGCCAGGGCGACGACCTCACCGTCGACCTGCCGCTGACCGTGGAGGAGGCCGTGCTGGGCGCCAAGGTCGACGTGCAGACCCTGGAGGGGCGCGCGTCCCTCTCGGTGCCGCCGGGGACCTCGAGCGGGGCGCGCCTGCGCCTGCGCGGCAAGGGCGCCTTCAAGGGCGCCAAGAGCGACGAGCGCGGCGATCTCTACGCCCGCATCATGATCCAGGTGCCCAAGGCGGTCGACGAGGAGGCCGCCCGCCTGCTGCGCGAGTTCTCCAGGCGCGCCCCGGTCAAGCCCCAGCGCGGCTGAGATCGACCGCGCCGCGCGGCGGAGATCAGCAGCCGCGCGGCTGAGGTATCCTGGGTCGATGACGCTGCGCGGGTGGGTGCTGGGACTGCTCTGTGGCGCGCTGCTGGTGGGCCTCGCCGTCGCTGCTCCGTCCGCGCCGTCGCCGTCGCCGTCGCCGCCGCCGCCGTCCCCGTCACCGACGCCGCTGCCGTCACCGACGCCGCTGCCGTCACCGACGCCGCTGCCGACGCCGCTGCCGCTGCCGACTCCGGCGGGCGCCGCCGCGGCCCCCGCGCCCCGGCCCGCCTCCGTCCTGCCCACGCCCCCCGGCTACAAGAAGGCCGAGCTGACCTGCGCCCGGAACAGCGACTGTGTCCTGGCGACCGAGGACAGCTGCTGTGGCAGCTGCGGCCTGTCGCAGCCCTTCGCCGCCATCTCGAAGCGCACCCAGACCCGGCGCAGCCGCGACCTCGCCCGCATGTGCAGCCGGGTCGACATGGACTGCGACGCGGTCCACTGCTCGGGCCCCAGGGTCCACACCGATCCGTCCTGCGTCCTCATCCCGCGCTGTCAGCGGGGCCGCTGCGTCGTCGTCGCCAGCGCCAGCTGCTTGCCCGCCACCGTGGGCACCACCCCGCCGCCGCCGGCCTGCGCCACGGCGGACGACTGCGCCCTGGCCACTGCCTTCAGCTGCTGTGGCGACTGCGGCCCGGCGTTCCCCTTCGTCGCCCTCGACAAGGCGGCCGCGGCGGCCCGCCGCGCCGCGCAGGAGCGCGCCTGCTCGCTCAAGGACGTCGACTGTCGCGCCCACAAGTGCAGCGGCGGCGCGCCTCCTGGCTGCGAGGCCAAGGTCATGTGCAGCAAGGGCAGCTGCACCGTGCGCACCACCGGCCGCTGCCCTGCCCCCCCCGCCGGCTGAGCGACCTGCCGCCGCCGGCCCGCGCGCGGCTACTTCGGCAGCGCGGCGATGCAGGCGTCGGTGAAGCGCTCGGTGTTGGCGTCGCCGCCGAGGTCGCCGGTGCGGTGTGGCCCGGCCAGCGCCGCGGTGACGCCGGCGCGCACCGCGTCCGCCACGCTGCCCTGCCCCAGGTGATCGAGCATCATGGCCGCCGACAGCATCAGCGCGGTCGGGTTGGCGATCCCCTTGCCCGCGATGTCGGGCGCGGTGCCGTGCACGGCCTCGAAGATGGCCGCCTCGCGCCCGATGTTGCCGCCCGGCGCGACACCGAGGCCGCCGACCAGGCCGGCGGTCAGGTCGCTGAGGATGTCGCCGAACAGGTTCATGGTCACGATGACGTCGAACTGCGTCGGGTTGGTCACCAGCTTCATGCAGGTGGCGTCGACGATCATGTCGTTGAAGGCGATCTGGGGGTACCGCTTGGCGACCTCGCGGCCGACGTCGAGGAACAGGCCGTTCGACATCTTGAGGATGTTGGCCTTGTGCACCAGGGTGACCTTCTTGCGGCCGCGCGCGATGGCCAGCTCGAGGGCGTAGGCCACGATGCGCTCGGAGCCGTGGCGCGTGATGATGGCGATCGACTCGGCGGCGTTGCGGCCGGGGCCGACGTAGTGCTCGACGCCGGAGTAGATGTCCTCGGTGTTCTCGCGCACCACGATGAGATCGACGTCGGTGTAGCGCGACGGCACCCCGACCAGGGTGCGCACCGGGCGCACGTTGGCGTAGAGGTCGAAGTGCTGGCGCAGCGCCACGTTGACCGAGCGGAAGCCGCCCCCGATGGGGGTGCCCAGTGGGCCCTTGAGGGCCACCTTGTTGCGCGCGATCGACTCGATGGTCGCGCTGGGCAGCGGATCGCCCGCGCGCTCGACCCCGGTGACCCCGGCGACCTGCTCCTCCCAGGTGACGCGGGCGCCGGCCGCGGCCAGCAGGCGCTGGGTGGCCCGGGTGATCTCGGGGCCGATGCCGTCGCCGGCGATCAGGGTCACCTTCGGAGTTTCTTCAACCTTTGCTTCAACATTTGCGGTCATCGGGTCGGGTCCTCGAGCGTCGCGGGTTCAGTCGTCCTGGTCAGGCGGCAGGGCCAGCACCGCCGGGGTGCCGCCGTCGAGGTCGATCATGATGACGTCGGCCTCGATCTTGACCGGGTAGGTGCGGATGCAGGTGCCGGGCGCGACCTCGCAGGCCCCGGTGCGGATGTCGAAGCGCCACTGGTGCAGCGGACAGACCACGTGGCTGCCGCCCGAGACGATGCCGTCACCCAGCTCACCGCCGCGGTGCACACACTCATTCTGGGTGGCATAGAAGCCGTCGGCCAGGCGGTACAGGGCGATCCGCCGCGGCGCCGTGGGGCCGCCGTGGCTGCCCATCTCGACGATGCGGCACTCCCCCACCTTGAGCTGTGAGGTGCGCGCCACGGGCTCGAACGCCATGCCCAGAACCTACTACGTCTTGATCCCGAGCGCCTTGAGCTTGTTGTAGAAGGTCGCCCGGCTGAGGCCGAGGGCGCGCGCCGCCCGGGTCGCGCTGCCGTCCTCGCGGCGCAGCGCCTCCTCGATGGCCTGGCGCTCGACCATCTTCACGGTCTCGTCGACCAGCTGCTTCAAGGTGCGTCCGCCCAGCTCCGAGCCCGGGGCCCCGCCCGGGGCGCCGCCGGCGCCGACGCCGGCGCCGGCGCCAGCGCGGCGGCCATCCAGGTGCGGCAGGTCCGCCGCCCTGATCTCGTCCCCCGGGGCCAGGATCGACGCCAGCTCGATCACGTTCTCGAGCTCGCGCACGTTGCCCGGCCAGTCGTGCGCCGCCAGCGCCGCCAGCGCCTCGGGGGCGATCCGGGTCGGCCGTCGCGCTCCGGCCTTGCGCCCCATGAAGTGCGCCACCAGCGCCGGGATGTCCTCGCGGCGCGCGCGCAGCGGCGGGATCTCGAGCGGCACCACCGCCAGCCGGTAGTACAGATCCTCGCGAAACGCCCCGCGCGCGACCAGCGCCCTGAGGTCCTTGTTGGTCGCCGCCAGCAGGCGCACATCGACCTTGACCACCTGGTCGCCGCCGACTGGCTTGACCTCGCGCTCCTGCAGCACGCGCAGCAGCTTGTTCTGCACCTCGGGCGCGATGTCGCCGATCTCGTCGAGGAACAGGGTGCCGCCCTGGGCCTCGCGGAACAGGCCGCGCCGGGCCCGGTCGGCGCCGGTGAAGGCGCCCTTCTCGTGGCCGAACAGCTCGCTCTCCAGCAGCGGCGCCGCCAGCGCCGAGCAGTCGAAGGCCACGAAGGCGGCGTCCTTGCGCGGGCTCTGCCGGTGCAGCGCGCGCGCCAGCAGCTCCTTGCCGGTGCCGCTCTCACCCAGGATCAGCACCGAGGCGTCGGACTCGGCCACCCGCGCGGTCAGCTCGAGCAGCGCGCGCAGCCGTGGGCTCGACCCGATGATGCTGGCGCCGCGGGTGCGATCGACCTCGCTGCGCAGCCGGCGCACCTCGCGCGCCATGCCGCCGTGGGCGACCGCGCGATCGACCACCGCGCGCAGCTCGTCGCCGCCGGCGCCCTTGCGCAGGTAGTCGAAGGCGCCCGCGCGCATGGCCTCGACCGCGCTCTCCACCGTGGGCTGCGCGGTCAGCACCACGAAGGGCGGATCGGGCTCGCGCCGGTGCGCCCGGCGCAGCAGCTCCACCCCGGTCATGCCCGGCATCATGAGGTCGGTCAGCACCACGTCGTAAGCCTCGACCTCGAGCATGCCGAGGGCGACCTCGCCGCTGGGCGCGGCGTCGACCCGGTAGCCCTCGCCCAGCAGGGCGGTGACCAGGCGCGCCATGTGCGGCTCGTCGTCGACGACCAGCACGCGCGCGCCCACCGGCGCCACGCTCATGCCCGGCCCAGCGGTGGCAGGTGCACGGTCACCGTGGTGCCCTGCCCGGCCTGCGAGCGCACCTCGAGCTGGCCGCCGTGCTCGTCCACGATCCGGCGCGCGATCCCGAGGCCGAGGCCGGTGCCGCGCTCGCCCTTGGTGGTGAAGAAGGGCTCGCCGATGCGCGCCAGCACCTCGGGCGTCATGCCGACGCCATGGTCCTCGACCACGAGGTCGGTCCCGGTCGCGCTCTCGCGCAGGCTGACCACGACCTCGGCGCCGTCGGGGCTGGCCTGGGCGGCGTTGCGCACCAGGTTGATCAGCACCTGCGACAGCTTGCCCGCGTGGCCCACCGCGATGGGATGCCCGCCCTCGACGCGGCGCAGGCGCACCCGGCGCACCTCGCCGTCATAGCGCAGCATGGCCAGCGCCTCGTCGACCACGGCGGCGACATCCAGCGGCTCGCGCACATAGGCGGCGCCGCGCTCGCGGGCGAAGTCCTTGATCTCGCCCACCATGGCCATCAGGCGGCGCTGGGTCGCGACCAAGATCTCGGCATATTCCAGGGTCTCGGCGTCGCCCCGCTCACGAGCGCGACGCGCGATGGGCTCGGCATAGCCGACCAGGGACAGCTGGTTGCCCAGCTCGTGCGCCAGGCCGGACACCACGCGACCGACCGCGGCCAGGCGCTCGGTCTCGACCAGGCGCGCCTGCGCGCGGCCCAGCTCCTCGAGGGACCGCGACAGCTCGGCGTTGCGGCGCGACAGCTCGGTGTGCGCCGTGGCGAGCTCGCGCGCCAGCCGGCGCTTGTCCAGACCGGTCTGGATCTTGTGCAAGAGATCCCCGAGATCCCATGGCTTTTCGACGAACTGCCAGATCCCGACCTGGTTGATCGCGGTGATCGCGGCGTCCTTGTCGGCGAAGCCCGTCAGCAGCATCAGGACGGCGTCGGGGTGCGCCGCGCGCACCGCCCGCAGCAGGGTCAGGCCGTCCATGCCCGGCATCTTGAAGTCCGAGATGACGACATCGGGCGCCGGGCCGCGCGCCGCAGCGTCCCCGGTCAGCGCCGCCAGCGCCTCGGTGGGCGACTCGTAGGCGTGGACCTCCCAGGGCGACTCCAGGCGCAGCGCGGTCGACAGGCTGCGGGTCACCAGAGGGTCGTCGTCGACCAGGTAGACCACATCGGCCACGCGCGAGGGTTACCACGCCGCCGGCCATGGCGTCCACGCACTGGGAACGGCGCAAGGCTGGCGCGTGCGGGTAACGGAACGTCGCACTGTCCAGCGACAAAGTGTCCGGCCGGACGGGGATCTGTCCAGCCATCCGGACAGCTGTCCGGGGCGGACAGCCCCCAGGTGCTTGAAATCGCGCAAAACGCGCGTCGGCACATGGTTCGCAGTGCCAGCTGCCCGGGAGGTTCGAGATGAACGCAACCGAGACCCGGCCCTTTGTGCAGACGAGCTCTCCTGACCCGGTCCGCTTCGGCGCCAAGGAGCGCGACTATGTCTTCTCGGTCGCCATGAAGTACGTCAAGGACGAGGACGAGGCGGCCGACGTGACCCAGGACGCGATGCTGCTGGCGTACCGCCATCGCGCCTCGTTCCGCGGCGCCTCGCGCTACACCACCTGGCTGTACCGCATCGCCGCGACGACCTCGCTGATGCACCTGCGCAAGCGTCGGCGCACCCCGCAGGTGCTGACCCTGGCGCTCGGTGAGGCCGTGGGCAACGAGCCGCGCGGGGTCGAGCCCATCGCCCCCGGCCCCAGCCCCGAGGACGACGTCGGCGGCGCGGAGGCCGCCGCGCTGGCCCACCACCACCTCGACGACATGGGCGACAAGTACGGGCGCATCTTCATGATGCGCTTCTTCGAGGGCTACACCGAGACCGAGATCGCGCGCCAGCTGGGGCTGAATGTGTCGACGGTGAAGACCCGGGCGTATCGCGCGCGGACGTATCTGAAGCGGGAGCTGGCGACCGCCGTGTAGGTTGCTTGACAGCCCCGGAGGCGGCGCATACTCCTTGCTGATGGCCGCCCCGTCCAGCACGCCCCCCGAGCAGCCCGGCAGCGCCGCCACTTCGGCCGCTGCGAACACCCCCACCAACACCACCACGAACGGCAGCAGCAAGCCTGCGTCGGACTATCGCACCCTGTCGGGCTTGCCGCTGGCCGAGAGCTACGGCCCCGAGGATCTGCCCGAGAGCTTCCACGCCGGCGAGCCTGGCGAGTATCCCTACACCCGCGGTGTGCACCGCACCATGTACCGCGGCAAGCCGTGGACGATGCGCATGTTCGCGGGCTTTGGCACCCCCGAGGACACCAACAAGCGCTTCCACTTCCTGCTCGAGCAGGGCCAGACCGGGCTGTCGACCGCGTTCGACATGCCGACCCTGATGGGCTACGACCCCGACCACCCGCGCGCGCTGGGCGAGGTCGGGCGCGAGGGCGTCTCGGTGTGCTCGATCGAGGACATGCGCCGCCTGTTCGCGGGCATCCCGCTGGGCAAGGTCACCACCTCGATGACCATCAACGCGCCCGCCATCGTGGCGCTGGCGCTGTACATCGCGGTGGCCGAGGAGCAGGGCGTGCCGGCGGCCGCGCTGGGCGGCACGCTGCAGAACGACATGCTCAAGGAGTTCATCGCGCAGAAGGAGTGGATCTGCGGGCCGCGCCCGTCGATGCGCATCATCCGCGACATGCTGAGCTTCTGCACCCGCGAGATGCCGCGCTGGAACACCATCTCGATCAGCGGCTATCACATCCGCGAGGCCGGCGCGACCGCGGTGCAGGAGCTGGCCTTCACGCTGGCCGACGGCATCGGCTACGTCGAGCTCGGGCGCGCCGCCGGCCTCGACGTCGACGCCTTCGCGCCGCGGCTGTCGTTCTTCT
>JADYYK010000258.1 GCA_020853705.1 Deltaproteobacteria bacterium | reverse complement strand
GCGAACGGCGCCAGCTTGCCCTGCTGGCTGTGGGTGTACTCGAGGTGCAGCGCCAGGTTGGACACCAGGTGATAGCGGCCCCCCGCGGTGACGCGCGCGAGGTCCGGCCCCATGGCGTCGTCGGGCAGCACCGCGTCCCAGCGCAGGAAGCCGGCCACCCGCGGCGTCGGCGTGTAGCTCAGCTCGGCCAGGCCGCCCAGGCTGTTCTGCGCCGCGGTCGTCTGCCACAGCTCGCCGCTGTCGCGCTCCCAGATCGCGACCAGACCCAGGTTCACACCGCGCAAGTTCAGGCTGGCATCGAGGCCGACCCGGGCGAAGGTCTCGCGCGCCAGCACCGTGGTCGTGCTGACGGGACGCGCCTGTCCCAGGTAGCCGAACACTCCGACCCGCTGGCCGGCGGTCTGCCCCTCCCCGGCGCCGAAGACCGCGCTGACGCGGGCATAGACGTCGCTGGGGATGTCACGAGCCAGCTTGCTGCTGGCGCCATTGACCCAGCCCGCGCTGAGGGCGAACTGGCGCAGCCGGGTGGTCAGCTCCAGCCCCTCCTGGGTCTCGCTCATGGGGGCGCCGTCAGCGAAGGCCCGATCATAGACCTCGTAGGGTGACACCGTCAGCCGCCGCTTGACGCTGAAGGCCACGTACGCCGGCTCGAAGCGACCGACTCGCACCGACAGCCGTGGCACCACCTCGGCCAGCACCACGTTCGCGAGCTCCAGCGTGGCCTCCTGCGCCGCCAGGCCGCGCGCCTCGGAGATCGGTGGGGTGTAGACGAACACATAGGAGAGCCGCGGCGACAGCACGCCGGCCGACAGCACATCCAGCCCGTTCAGCGCGAAGCGGCGCTGGTCGTCGGCCTTCCCTGGCCGGTCGAGCAGGTCGAACCCGACACTGGTGCGCAGCGCGATCGGCGTCGGCCCCTCGAAGACGGTGCGCTCCTCGGTCTCCAGGCCGGGCAGCCGGTAGCCGTTGTCGCGGAAGCGCGCCCCGAGGTCGTTCAGGCGCGGATAGCTCGAGTGACACATCGAGCAGTCGTAGCCGTACTTGCGCGCAAACGCCGGGATGGCGTCGGCCGAGCCGGGCGCCACCACGAGTCCGCCCAGCAGGCCGAGGCAGGACAGCAGCACGCGCAGCGCGCGTGCAGAGCTCCGTGGGCACGTCATCGCAGGTCTCCAATGGGAGCGGGTGGGTCGATGCCAGCGTCGGCGCCGGGGGCGACGGGCGCCGGCCCCGCGGGCGTCGGCGCGGGGTCGGGCGGCAGCGCCGGTACGCGCACGACTGGCACCGGGCCGGTCAGCGCCTCCAGGAAGGCGACCAGATCGAGCTTCTCGCGGCGGGTCAACCCGAGGGGCACGACCAGGGGATCCAGGTTGCCGTTGGGCACCCCGCCGCGATCGTAGAGCTCGACGACGTCCATCAGGGTGCGCGCGGTGCCGTCATGCAGGTACGGATGGGTCTCGGCGACGTTGCGCAGGCCAGGCGTCTTGTAGCGCCCCCGATCGCGGCGCAGCTTGGTGACCACCTCGCGCCCGAGGTTGGGCTCCGCTGCGTCCATGCCGACGCCGAGGTTGTGGAACGACTGATCGGAGAACGTCGGGCCGCTGTGGCACGGCGTGCAGTGCCCCTTGCCGTTGAAGATGGTCAGGCCACGCTGCGCCGCCGGGCTGATGGCGTCGGGCTCGCCGGCGGCGAAGCGATCGTAGGGGCTCGGCCCCGAGACGATGGTGCGCTCGAAGGCGGCGATGGCCTTGGCGATGCCGTCAGTCGTCACCGGACCGCCGAACACGCGCTCGAACTGGGCGGCATAACCCGGGATGGCTTGCAGCTTGCGCACCACGTTCTCGAGCGTCTCCCCCATCTCGATGGGGTTGTGGATGGGTCCCAGGGCCTGCTCCTCGAGCGAGCCCGCGCGACCGTCCCAGAACTGATACTTCATGTAGGCGGCGTCGATGATGGAGCCCGAGTTACGACCACCGACCTGGCCGCCGATGCCGGTGTCGGTCGGGTTGTGGTTGGCCCACCCGGCCTCGGGGATGTGGCAGGTCGCGCAGCTGATGGTGCTGTCGGCCGACAGTCGCGGCTCGAAGTAGAGCTGCATGCCGAGCCGAACCTTGTCGTCGGCCATCGGGTTGTCGGCCGGCACCGCCATCGGCGGAAGCCTGGAGTCGGGCAGCCTGCGCCCCGGCGGAGCCAGCAGCGAGGCACAGCCAACGAGGAGCACGCCAGTACTGGCGACGAGCCGCAGCTTTCCCATGAGACGGCCCGGTGCAAGCCATGGTCCACGCACGGCGGGCAGCGACGGTGCCGTCGCAGCGCCCGCATGCCGCACGGAAGCCCGCATGTTCCGAAGTCTTGGCAGCCGAGGTCAGTCGTGAGCGGGAGCCGCGCGCAAGCGCTGCGCGCCGCTTTTGCGCACCTCTTGCTGGCCCCGCTGCGATGGGCGCGAACCCATCGCGGTTGCGCGACTGCGGCAAAGTAGCTGGCCCACAGCGGCGGCCGCCCAGCACGATCCAGCGCCACGACCGTCCAGGTAGACTGTCGCGATGCGCATCGTGATCCCTGGCGGCAGCGGCCAGATCGGGCAGGTGCTGGCGCGCGCGCTGGTCGCCGAGGCGCACGACGTGGTCATCCTGAGCCGGGGCGGTCGCCCTCCCGCCGGGCGCGCGGTGGCCTGGGACGGCCGCACCCTGGGCCCCTGGGCCCAGGAGGTCGATGGCGCCGACGCTGTCATCAACCTGGCCGGGCGCACCGTGAACTGTCGCTACACCGAGGCCAACCTGCGCGAGATGATGGACTCGCGCGTCGACTCCACCCGCGTCGTCGGCGCCGCCATCGCGGCCGCGCGCCGGCCGCCGCCGGTGTGGCTGCAGATGAGCACGGCGACGATCTATGCCCATCGCCTCGACGCCGCCAACGACGAGGCCACCGGCATCATCGGCGGCCACGAGGCCGACGTGCCGGCCTACTGGGCGCGCAGCGTCGACATCGCGCTGGCCTGGGAGCGCGCCCAGACCGACGCCGTGGTGCCGCACACGCGCAAGGTCGCCCTGCGCAGCGCGATGATGATGAGCCCCGATCGCGGGGGCATCTTCGACGTGCTGCTGGGGCTGGTGCGCCGGCGCCTGGGTGGCGCGGTCGGCGGCGGCGCCCAGTATGTGTCGTGGATCCACGATCACGACTTCGTGGCCGCGGTGCAGCTGCTGCTCGCGCGCCAGGACGTCAGCGGGCCGGTCAACCTGAGCGCGCCCGGGCCCCTGCCCTACCGCGCCTTCATGAGCGCGCTGCGTGACGCCGCCGGCGTGCGCCTCGGCCTGCCGGCGACCAGGTGGATGCTGGAGCTCGGCGCCTGGGCCATGCGCACCGACACCGAGCTGGTGCTCAAGAGTCGCCGTGTGGTGCCCGGCCGCCTGCGCGAGCTCGGCTTCGGCTTCCGCTTCCCCGCGTGGCCCGCTGCGGCGCGCGACCTGTACTCCCGCTGGCGGACCGCGCGCTGAGACGCACGCCGCCGCGGGCTGCTGAGCCTCGCCATGCCATCGCCTCGTCGTCCAGTCCACCGCGCGGCGCTGCACCACGCCGAGCTCAGGCGATGACTGCCTCGCGGGGCACGACCGGATGGGCACCCGCGGCCTGCGCCACCTGGGCGAGCTGATCGAGGATGGGCGCCAGCCCCTCCAGGTGCGTCGGCGAGCCGGCCAGGCGCCGCACCAGCGCGGGGCCGGCCACGGCGCGCAGCCCGCCGAGGTCGGCGCGCAGCTCGAAGCCGGCGTCGACCAGCCAGTCGCGGGTCGCGCTGATGGCCGGGGTGGACGGCAAGGTCGGCGCGCCCAGAGCGTCCACCGGCAGCAGCGCGGCGACGAACACC
Source organism: Deltaproteobacteria bacterium (assembly GCA_020853705.1). Classification (GTDB taxonomy): domain Bacteria; phylum Myxococcota_A; class Polyangia; order Haliangiales; family JADYYK01; genus JADYYK01. Next base: position 5,987 of record JADYYK010000258.1, on the reverse strand, counting down.
GTGAGCCGAGGGGCGCCCTGCGCCTGGGTGAAGATCGACCCGCGCTGCGGCTGCAGCTCGAACATGGCGTGGTACCCGCGCACCGTCAGCGCGACGCCGCGGTGCTGCGTCGAGCTGCCGAGTTCGGTCAGCGCGAGCGCACCGCCCCAGGTCGCGTCCAGCCACCCGGTGACCCCGGCGCGCCCGGTCAGCACGGTGCCGTGGAACTGGGCCGCCAGGGTCGCGAAGACCTGGGTCGCCAGCGCCGCGCTGCGCGCCCGCGCCAGCGTGTACGCCAGCACCAGCACGACGACGATGACCAGCGCGCACCAGCCCAGCCCGACCGGCAGGCTGACCGTGCCCAGGCGTGAGCCATCGCGCACGGTCAGGATGATCAGCGCCACCGTCGCGACGGCCAGCTTGCTGGCGACCTGAAAGCGCGTGCGCAGCCCGACCCAGGCCAGCACCTTGAGGGTGTCGGCCAGGCGCTCCAGCGTGGCCACGGTGACGCGCCGCTTCTCGCGCTCGGCGACGATGCGCTCGTGCTGCACCAGCTGCGCGGCGTCCGCCAGCACCCGGGCGACCTGGGTGGCCGAGGGCACCAGCGCATGGCTGCAGAAGGCGCAGGCCTGGCCGGCGGGTTCGGGCTGCAGCTGGTTGAGGCCACCGCAGGTCGGGCACGCGACCTCGCGCGCGCCCAGGGCGAGGCCGCCGGCGACCTTGCCCCGGCGCACCAGGATCAGGACGAAGGCGGCCAGCCCGAGCAGCGACACCAGCGTCGATAGCCCCACCAGCAGGGGCACGAAGGCGTTCATGGGCAGCGTGCCGCTGCGCGCCAGCGCCATCACCGCCAGCGCGGTCGCCGCGGGCGGCAGCACGATCAGCAGCCCCGCCAGCAGGGTGAAGCGCGGCGCGTCCAGCATGCGCCGCGCCATGCGCGCGCCAGCGGCCGCCTCGCGCGCCCGCAGCGCCTGCGCCTCGGCCTGGCGCAGCCCGGCCTGGTAGCCGCCCACGCGGGCCTGCACCCAGGTCGGCACCGCGACGTGTCCGCGGCAGTACGGACACACCGTGGACGCCGCCAGCGCCCGCAGCGCGACCGCGCCACCACAGTGCGGGCAGTGCACTGTGTCAGCGCGCGCCATCAGGCCGATGATGCCACGATGCCCGCGTGCCGTCGCCAGGAGGAGCGGGTGCTCAGCGCGCGCGCAGGTCGACGGCCGCGAGGTCGTCGCCGGCGTGCAGGCGGAGGTCGAGGTAGTCGGCGTGGCCCTGGGGCCAGCGCGCGACGACGTCGTAGTCGCCCTCGGGGATGGGCGACAGGACGTAGTGGCCGGCGGCGTCGGTGCGCGCGCTGGGCAGCGCTGCGCCGGCGCTGCTGCGGGTGCGACCGCGCGGGGTCAGGGTGACGCCGGCGCCGGCGACCGGCGTCCCGCGCACGTCGAGGACGCGGCCGGCGATGCGGGCGGCGGGCTCCAGAGCGAGGTCGACGTCGCGCACGGTGATCTCGCGCGGGTCGCGTGTGGCGGCGGGAATCGTGACGGTGCGCCGCGCGGGGGCGTGGCCGGGGGCGCTGGCGGTGAGGGTCCAGGAGCCGGCCCCGAGCGCCACCAGGGTGAAGGCGCCGCTGGCGTCGGGGCGGGTCTGCGCGCGAGCCGCCGCGGGGCCGCTCAGGGTCAGCTCGACCCCGGGGATGGCGGCGCGGGTGCGAGCGTCGGTGACGCGGCCGGTGACGCCGCCGCCGAAGGCGAGGGCGAGCTCGGCGCGGGTGCGATCGTCGCTGACGGTGAGGGTGCGCGCGGGATAGTCGGGGTGGCTGACCTCGAGGCGCCACGGCGGCGGGCCCAGGCGCGCCAGCGTGAAGTAGCCGCCGTCGATGGTCTGTGCGCTGGCGTCGCGCAGGCCGAGGACGCGGATGCGCGCGCCCAGCAGGGCGAAGCCCAGCGGATCGATGACGCGACCACCGAGCTCGCGGTCGGCGCGCGTGAGGGTGAGGTCGAGTGCCACCTCGGCGCCGCTGTCGGCGGCGGCAGCGGGGATGGCGACGCGCCTGCGCGCAGCCAGATAGCCCAGCAGCGAGGCCTCGACGCGGACCGCGCCGGCGAGGGCGGCGATGCGGTAGCGGCCGTCGGGGTCAGTCAGGGCGATGTGGGCTGCGATGGCGCCGCCCTCGTCGTCGACAGCGACGCTGGCGCTGGCGTCGGAGCCCGCGCTGGCGAGCGCGGCGGTGACCAGCACGTTGCCCAGCGGACGGCCGAGGTCGTCGGTGACGCGACCGGCCAGGACGGCGCCCGTGCGCAGCACCAGCGTGACCTCGGCGACGTCTTTCACCACCAGCTCGGCGCTGGCGGCGGCGGCCAGGTCGGGGTGCGACGCGACCACGCGCACGCGACCCGGCGGGATGCCCTCGACGACGAAGCTGCCGTCGGCTGCGGTCAGGAGCCCGCCGCCGCCAGCGGTCGTCGGCACCACCACTGCTGCAGCGCCGGCCGCGCGCGGCGGTGGATAGGGGATCGGCCCGGTCAGCACGCCCAGCTCGCCCTGCGCGCGCAGCCGCCCCGCGTCGGTGGCCCCGCTGGCGACCTGCGCCAGGCTGCGCTCGCCCGCGCCCACGGGCACCAGCGTCCCGCCAGCACCGATGCCAAAGACCTCGACGACCGCCCCCTTCACACCGCCACCGGCGCCATCGCGAACGAAGCCGCTGATGCGCGCACCCTTCAGCAGCGCCAGGGTGACGTCCGCGGCGCCCGGACCCGGACCCGTGCTCGGACTGGGACTGGGACTCGTGCTCGTGCTCGTGACCCTCACGCCCCACACCGGCAAGTACGCCTTCGCGCTCGCCGCCATCACATACTCGCCCGGCGCCACCGCCGCGATCCGCCACCCGCCATCCGCCCCGGTCTCGACCCGATCAGCCAGCGCGGCCAGCACATCACGCGCCAGCGACACCCGCGCCCCGGCGACCCCCTGCCCGGTGGTCGCGTCCACCACCCGCCCCGTCATCACGCGCGCTGGCGCCAGCACCAGCGTCACCGGCTCGTCGCCCGCCGCCGCGCCGCCACCGAAACGCTCGACGCCCTCCAGCGGCTGGCTGGCCTCGCTGTCGCCGCGACGCGCGCGCACCTCGTAGATCCCCTCCAGCAGCCGCTCGACCTTGAACGCCCCCGCGGCGTCGGTCTCCACCGTGCGCGGCGGCCACAGCCCGCTGCCCGCGACCTCGACCCGCGCGCCCGCGGCCGGCGCCCCCGCCGCGTCGACCACGCGGCCCACCAGCACGACCTCGCGCGCCAGCGCCACCTCCAGCCCCAGCCCGGGCGCCACCACATGACGCACCTCGACCGGCGCGAAGCCCGCGGCCTGCACGGTGACCCGGTAGAACCCCGACGCCAGCCCCGACAGCGCGAAGCCGCCACCGGGCCCGCTGCGCGCGCTGCGCAGCGCGGCGTCGCGCCACACCCCCGCGGCCGCTACCGGCGCCGCCAGCTTCGACTGCTTGCCCAGCCAGCCCGCCTCGGGTCGCACCACCACCAGCGCACCGGCCAGCCCGGCCCCGGCCACGCCGCTGTCGTCGGCCGCCGCGGTCACCACGCCGCCCAGCGCGACCCCGGGCGCCATCGCCACCACCGCCACCTCGCCAGGCGCGACCACGTCGACCGCGCGCGCCACCCGCCCCGGCGCCCGGGTCTCGAGGTGCACCGGTCCCGCCGGCACCGCCAGCTCGAAGCGGCCATCCGCCCCGGTATCGACCAGCCCCAGCCCACGCCCATCCACCGCCAGCGCCAGCACCCGCACCCGTGCCAGCGGCGCCCCATGCTGATCGGTCACCTGCCCGCGCAGCGCCGGCCCTGCCGCGGCCAGCCCGGCGTCATCACTGCCCCCCGCATCCACCGCCGCCACCACCCGCGTTGCGCCGCGACACCGGCACCCGGCCGCGCCCAGCCCCCCGGCGACCACCCCGGCCCCGGCCAGCCAGGCCACCCAGGCCACCCAGGCCAAGACGACGGCCGCCCGCCTGCCGAAACCTTCGGCAAACCCTCCTCTTGCACAGCGCACAGCGAAATGGTAGCTACTGGCCCTCAATTCCGCGACAGTGGAGCACGAAGATGGCGTTCACGTGTGACGTTTGCAGCAAGAACAAGATGGTCGGGAACAAGATCTCGCACTCGAACATCAAGACCAAGAAGACCCAGGAGCCGAACCTGCAGCGGGTTCGCGCGATGATCGACGGCGCCCCGCGCCGCATCCGCGTGTGCACGCGCTGCCTGCGCTCGGGCAAGGTCATCAAGGCCGCCTGAGTCTCCTCGCCTCCCGACTCTTCAATCGACAAGTTCGCAGCGACGCCCTGGCCCTCCGGCCGGGCGTCGTCCCGTGTCCGCAGCGCGGCACGGTCCCCAGGACGACAGCCTGCGCCCTCGTCAGCCGGCGGTGACGATGGCGATGGCGTCGATCTCGACCGCCGCGCCGCGCGGCAGCGCCGCGACCTGCACTGTGGCGCGCGCCGGCGGCGCCGCCTCGAAGTACCTGCCATAGACCGCGTTGACCTTGGCGAAGTCGCCGAGGTCATGCAGGTAGATCGTCGTCTTGACGACCTGGCCCAGGGACGACCCCGCCGCCTTCAGCACCGCTGCCAGGCTGTCCATCACCCGCGCGGTCTGCACCTCGACGTCGCCCACCACCAGCTGCCCGGTGGTCGGATCCAGCGGGATCTGCCCGGAGCAGAACACCAGCCCCCCGGCGACGATGGCCTGTGAGTAGGGACCGATCGCCCGGGGCGCCTCGGCAGTCTCGACGACCTTGCGCGTCATCATCTCGTTGTCTTGTTCCCGATCTCGCTAGCTGGTGGGCAATGCTGGGGTCGAACCAGCGACTTCGACCGTGTGAAGGTCGCACTCTTCCACTGAGTTAATTGCCCGGCCTACGAGGGCATTGGTAGCTTGCCCGCGGCGCTCCGTCAAGGGCAGACCACCGGCTGCCCCGGCATCTGGCACACGCCCTCGTTACAGTCGAGGTCGCCAGCGCAGTCCACCATGGTGCACGGCTGGCCCACCTGCTGCCGCGCCACACACTGGCCCGACACGCAGCTGGCCTGGCCGAGACACTGGTCGGTGCACGGCTGGCCCACCGTCGGCGCCAGCTTGCACGTCCGCGTCGCCGGGTCGCACACCTCGTAGACCAGCGCGCAGGCGCCGCGCACGTCGGGATCGCAGGTGCCCCCGCTCGGCGCCGGCAGGGTGCACGCCGAGGCCAGGCAGCGCAGCGGCGCCACGCATGCGCTGTCGCTGTCGCAGAGCGCCCCCGCCATCGCGCTGGGTGCGCTGCACACCCCGCTGGTGCCCATGATCTTGCAGTACGCGCCGTCGACACAGCGCGCACCGAAACCGCACGCGGCGCCCAGCGCGATGGCCGGCTGTGGCGGCCCGCAGGTGCCCAGGCAGCAGGCCTCCTCGGGATCGCAGCCCGCCATGCGGTTGCCGCAGGTGGCGTCGGCGGCGCAGTCGTCGCTGACCGCACAGGCGCCCCCCTGCGCGACCTGGCCCACGAAGACGTCGCGACAGGTCACCCCGGTCAGCACGTTGATGAAGCTGGCGGCGGCGCAGTCGAGCGACTCGATCTCGGCCACGCACCTGCCCGCCTGCGCGGCGTCATAGCGCGCGCGCCCCGCCTTGGCGCCCGCGACCTGACGCGCGGGCGACAGGAAGGTCAGGCTGCGGCAGGTCGCCTCGTCGCTGAAACCTTTACACCTTGTCAACCACTTGCACACGGCGGCCTCGAACTCTTGCTCGACCGCGTCGACCGCGATGGCGCCGCCGTCGTCACCGCCGCAGCCGCCCACAGCGCTACCCAGCACCACCACCAGCACCCAGCCGAGTCGTCGCATGGCTCAGCTTACCGCAGCCCGAGGGTCGCCAGGCCGCCCGCGACCAGGCCGGCCGCCAGCAGCACCCCGGCGACGTGGGCCCCGAAGGCGCGCTTGCCCGCCAGCAGGGCGATCCCCGCCTTGACGCAGGTGT
>JADYYK010000257.1 GCA_020853705.1 Deltaproteobacteria bacterium | reverse complement strand
GGGTGCGGGCAGCGGGGCCCTGTCCTTCAACCCCGCTGGAACCGCCAACTGCGGGACCAACTGCCAGACCATCACTGCGAGCGACACAGTGGTCATCACCGCGACCCCTGCTGCTACGAGTGAACTCCAGTCGTGGGGCGGCGACTGCACATCGACCACTGCCACCACCTGCACGGTTACTCTGGGCACCCCGACCACCGCGGTCACGGCCACCTTCAAGTACAAAGACGTACTCACTGGCAACCCATCGCCGCTGGCCTTCGGTGACCAAGCCGTGGACTCCTACTCAGACCTCCGAACCATCACCATCCAGAACCCTTCGGCCTTCGCGACTGGCACGCTCGCGGTCACACTGGAGGGAGCAAATGCTGCCGAATTCGAACTAGTCAACAACAACTGCAACACAGCACTCGCGGCTATGAACGGGTCGTGCACGTTCGCGGTCTTCTTCAAGCCCGGACCAGCTGGAGGCAAAAGCACCACTGCGAAGATCACGGCTTCGCCTGGCGGTACCCTCAACGTGCCCCTCACCGGCAACAGCCTAGCCTACCGCCCTGTGGTGTTCTACTCGCCCTCAAGCCCTGCCATCAACCCACCGGGCAGCCTCGAGGGTGGCCCTCAGCAAGTTGAGACGGTGCAGGAAGGCTCGTTCGTGTACTACACCAACAGGATCGGTGGCCCTGGCGGCTGGGACATCTGGGCAAGCTACAGCAACTTCGGGTCGCGCCCATGGTCAGACCCGGCGCCCATCTCTATCGGTGGAGTGAACACGGTTGCCGACGAGATCAACCCGTTCATGCCCAATGGCCAGTCTCTCTACTTCGTGCGGAACTCCGGGGGCTACACGATCCAGCAAGCCCGTTGGGTGGACCACAGCCCTCCCTTCCCAGACGGTTGGGAGTGTTGCATCGCAGGCCCCTCGGGCGCCTCTCCCTCAGTGACAGGCGACCAGTTGGTCCTCTACTACGTGGTTCCCGGGTCGCCACCAACCCTGATGAGGGCCACCAGGTCGACCTCGGACTCCACATGGAACATGCCTCCCGAGGTCGTTCCCCTCCCGGGCAACTACGCCTTTGGCTGGGCGCGCGTTACGGCCGACGAGCGGGGGTTGCTCCTGGGCAACCCTCACGCGGGCACGCCTGTCCAAGTTGCGCAGCTCTGGCGCTCCAGCACCTCGGTCAGCTGGGGTAGCCTACCGGTGTCCGCGATCAAGGGCATTCCTGCCCTATCCGCGGCCAGCAACCTTGACCCCGGGTTCGGATCCGATGGGATCTTGGTCAGCGTCGGCGGGGACTTGGCTTACTCCTCCCTCTACTGATCCACACGCCACCACCGCGGCAGCCGCAGCGCGACGTGCCGTCGAGCCGAGGCTGGCTCGCCGCTCTGAAGTACACACACACCATCCTGTGCGCGGCACGGGCTGTGGCAGGGGCGCGGCTCGGGTCAGCGCGAGGTCGGGGATGCGGGCGGAGTCTGGCGCGTTCTTGGCCCAGCTGGGCGGGAGCAACTCGCCAAGGGCCGGCTCGCGGACCAGCTCGCCTTCTTCGCACGAGCGCGGCTACCTGCCCCCTCGAGCGCGCCAGCGCCCACGTCTTCTTCCAGCTCGTCACCCGCCGCTACGAGCGTGGCAGCGTCCTGCTGACCACCAACCAGCCGGTAACCGAGTGGGGCCACCTCTTCGGCGACGAGATGATCGCCGCCGCAGTCCTCGACCGCCCGCTGCACCAAACCACACCCTCGTCGTCCACGGAGAGAGCTACCGCCTCAAACAGCAGAAGAAGGCTGGCCTCCTGGCGGCCAGGAAGGCCTGAGCGCTGAACACCCGAGTGGGGTCAGTTTGGTGTCGTAATGGGGTCAGTTCCTGCTGTCGCTTGCCCCCCTGGCCAATGGGCTTCACCAAATGACCCAGCGTTGGACGCCCGAAACGAAGCCCGCGAAGGCGCGGTAGACTACCCACTGAACAAACGGATGGACAGCTCCGACGCGGCGGCACTTCACCAAGAAGCAGCAGCGCCGCCGCCGCGTCGCCTTCGCACTGACTTCGTTGTTCCAGCCACGACTGTCTGATCCCGTCAAGACACTGAACTTCAAAGCGGCCGTCGATGGCCAACGCGATCAGCTACGGCGGGTCCAGCGCGCGGTGGCCAAGGCCGGCGCGAAGGTCACGACGGTGCTCGACATCGTCCATGTGCTCGGATACCTGTGGCGCGCGGCCTACGCTTTCCATCCAGAGGGCACCGCCGAGGCCGAAACCTGGGTTGAGTGCCGCCTGCTCGCGCTTCTCAACGGGCGCAGCGGCGGCGAGCTAGGTAGCGGCAGGCGCCATCGATCACGCCGGTCGCGATGGCAGTCCGTCGGCGAGCGCCTGGTCGTAGTGCAGGAGGCGCGTGTTCTTGACCAGGTAGCGCGCCGCGCGCTCGACGGAGCGGGCTGCCGTGGCATCGAGGCCGTGGCTGCGCACCATCAGGCGCAGACTCTTTGGCCATAGCCGCGCCCAAAAAGAAGGGCCGGCAGTTGCCTGCCGGCCCTTCGCTTGCTTCGACTGGGGGTCTTCGGCCTACGGCATGCAGACGCCGTAGCCGAGGGCCAGCTCGTCGTCAGTCCCGCCAGCGGCCATGTCGGCGCCCTGGTCGTAGATGTAGGGCCGGCAGTTGCCGGTCGCGCAATCCGCCGGATTCGCGGCCGTCCCAGCCATGGGGCTGTTGCAGAACTGCATGCAGCTCGAATCGGCCGCCGAGTCGGCGTTGTTACCGCACGTCAGACCAGCGCCGCAGAAATCAGCTGCCGTGAAAGTTGCCGCCGCGTTCTTGCAGGCTGTTGTCGCGGTACCCACGGGAATCCCACAAAGTCCATTCCCGCGAGCCGCCGTCGTCGGGAAGCAGGTGGGATTGGCGGCGATGGGGGCCGTGAGCGCCGGGGCGCCAGTGCAGCCATTGTAGTGATCCGCCGACATGCCGCCGGTCGCAACCGCAGCCGGTTCCTCGACCACATTGCAGGTCGGGTTCGTAACGCAGAACCCATACGTGCCGATCGTTGTGCCACTCTTCTCTGAGGAATCCTGGCAAAAGAGGGCACCCATGCAGCCGTTCGTGTCGGTCTTCAGTGGATCGCAGACCTCGGCGCAACGACCTGGGGGATTGGGCATTGCGGTGGTGGCTCCGGGGCCGATACAGACGGCACCCTTCACGCACTGGGGGGTACCCGGGGCCGAAGTCAGGTGGTTACATGTGGCCCCGATGGCGAGGGTGCCGACCGGGTTGCACGAGCCACGCGGGCCAGATCCGTTGCTTCCAACGTCGTCGAACGGAAGGCAAGCACCAGGCCCGAAGCCAGTGGTGCCCGCAGACCAGAGATCCTTGCCGACTTCACAATCGCTCTCGATGAGGCCAGTACCGTTTCCTGCTCCGCAGGTGGAGAAGAAACAGTGATTCTCAAGAACCTGGAACTGAGTGTTCAGGGTGGGTGCACCATTCTGCACACAGGCGCTGCCCACGTCACAGGTATTGGTTCCAGGGCTTGTTCCCGTGCCATCGCAGCAACGGAAACAGAAGCTACCTGCAGTACCGAGGGGAAGGCACTGAGAGCCGGGCATGCACTGTGCGTCGCCCGTGCACGCGCGGAAGGCTCCGAGGGTGCCGGTGCTGCCCTGGTTGCACATGCCGGGGACGGTGGCGTCCGCCATGCGGGCGTCGACGCGACCATCGAGGCGGACCACGCTGCCGTCGGTGCCACCGTCAACGTCGTCGTCACCACCACCACCACCGCAGCCGGCGGCGAGGGCGGCGCTCAGGATGAGCGCAAAGCTGATGCTACAGAACTTCTTCATAATGGTGCCTCCCTCAAGAGTCTTCGTAGCGACCGTCGGCGTGCCCACAGGGCGTGCTAAGCGAGCGCTTTCGTAGCGCCACGTACGCATCGTTGTCAACGATTTTTGAACACCGTCCGGAACTTGGACATCTCGGACGCCGGCCGCGAAGTCCAACCGCTCCAACCAGTACACCGGATGTGCCATGGTCGGGGTCGATCGAAAGTGCGCGTAAAGATACGAACGGCCCGGGCGTGCACCGGACGCACAGCGACCCGTGCGTCGCGGTCGTGCATTTTCTTTCGGTTTTTGGTGACCCTCATCATCATCTGTCCGGCGCTGGCGCAGGCTGAACCAGCGCGCGTCAGCCAGGTGCTCGATGTGGCGCTCGGGTTTGACAGCGGTCGCGTGCGGGTGACCGGGCTGGCCGCGAGCGTCCTGCCGACGCCGGTCGCGCTGCCGGTCTACCTCGGCCGCTTCAAGCTGACCGCGGTCGGCGACGAGACCACCACGGCGCGCTTTGACTTCCCGATGCTCGCGCTGCCCGAGGCGCACGAGGCCGGCACGCAGTCGTCAGCACGCGTGCGCGTCGCTCTGCCGCAGAACCTGCGCGAGCTGCGCATCCGCGACGTCCACAGCGGTCGCACGGTGGTCGTCTCGCTGCGATGGCTGGCGGCGCTGTGGGGCGACGCGCCCGGGACCTGACGCTGACTCAGCCGACGGCCCAGGCGGGCAGAGGCGCAGGCAGCCGCGCCGGCACCGGGTGGGTCCTGCGAAACGCGAAGGTCTATGGTGTACGCGTGCAGCTTCTCGGCGATGTGCGTCTCGATCGGATACAGGCGCAGGGTCGGCGGTGCGATCCCCGCGAAGGCCAGGACATCCTCCGCCACCACGACCTCGGGCTCGCCGAGGATCGGATCGCCGAACGCGACGTCGACGCCGAAGGGCTGGCCGTACAGCTTGCCCGCGAGCCTGCACTCGGCGCGAAAGCGGCGCCCTTCGTACTGCGTGCCGTCGTTCAGGATCGCGGGCGTATCCTCGTCGGGACCGACCTCGAAGGTCATGAAGTCGCCGAGCTCGCGACGGGCGGTCTCCTGGAGCTTGGCGAGCAGGTCGTCCGGTGAGCCCAACACGCGCAGATCGACATCCTTGGTGGTGCGGGCGCGGTCGAGCCGGAGCTCGAGGACCAGGCCCCCCTTGAGCGTCGCCGCGTCGCCGAGCACTGCGGCGATGCGCGCGAGGAAGCGCTCGAACACCAGCAGCTGGCGCCTGCGCGCGAACTGGGCGCCGGTCTTCGCCGATGTGCGTAGGCGCTGCTCGAGCGCCTGCTTGAACGCCTCCGGCGACGCGTAGGTGCGCATCGTCATGCGGCGAGGCCGCCCACGGGCGCCAGCGCAGCCTCGACGTCAGCGAGTTCGGCCCGTGTGGCCAGCCCCCGACGCAGCGCTTGGCGCGCCGCCTGCCCGAGCAGCTCGGGCGACAGGCCCTCGCGCGCGCAGTCGTTCAGCGACCGACCTGGGCCGGTCGCGGGCACGGCCCCGAACCAGCTGCGCTCCGCGGCGGACACATCCGCATGGTGGAGGATGACGTCGGCGGGCACCCTGAAGCGGCGCTGGCGCCAGGCGCGCGGCAGCGTGAGATGAATGTGCGCGGGCAGCGCGTCCGAGAGCCCGTGGAGGGCGAGCGCGGTCTGGTGCGAGATCACCCCGGCGCGCTCCGACCACAGCCAGACGACGACCAGCTCCTCATGCTGCCCGGCCGGGAAGTGAACCAGCCGGTAGATCCCGCGCCGCGTCCGCACCAGCCGGCCCGCATGCAGGTGCTTGAGCAGGAGCTGCGGCGAGTAGCCCGCCTCGGCGGCCTGCCTGGTGGTGAAGTAGCCCTCCTGGGCGACCGCCGTCTCGAACAGACGGTCCCAGACAGGCCTGACGGACTCCATGCACAAATATTAACCAGTGGTTTAGTTTTGTGCAATCGGGGGCAGACCAAGATGTACAGTCATGAACTACTGGTTTAGTTCTGTGCACGTCGAATCGCAGCACCAGCGCGGGGGCGGCCGTCAAGGGCGATGGGATCGCCTGTCTGCACACGTCACCTGGCGCCTGCGGTCCACCGGTGGAGGAGCTCCGCGCCATCGACGAGTTGGCTGCCATCGCCGGCCTCGGAGAGATCGGCGTTGACGATGGTGACGGGACCCAGGATGGCTGGGCGCCCCTTGATGCCGGCGAACCTGCAGTCGTGGAAGGTGGTGCGGTCTAGGCGCAGGTTGGTGAGGTCGGCGCCGCGGAGGTCACAACGGGTGAAGGTGGCGCCCTGGGCGCCACCGAGGTTGCGGTACTCGGGGTCCTCATTGAGCAGCGCATCTCGGAAGTCGCAGTCCTCGAAGACCGCGTTCGAGAGGGTGGTGCTTCGGAGCGATGCACCGACAAAGACGCCGCGAACAATGGTGGACGACTCCAGGTGGGACCTGTCGAGCAGGGCCTGGGACCAGTCATTTCCATCATACCGAGTCGCACGCCAGTGTGTCATTGCCAGCTCGGCCTTCACGAACGAGCAGTCCTCCACCTGGGCTCGGTCAAAGTCGCAGATGTTCAGCAAAGCGCCGTCGAAGTTGCACCGGGTGAGTTGAGCCTCCTTGAAGGAGCACAGCTGAAACCTGGTCTCGGAGAGGTCGCACTCCGTCAGCCTGACCCGCGCGAGCGTGCCATCCGCCCACGCGCCGTGGAGATCGAGACCTTGCAGTTCGATGCGCTTGCCGCGCATCCCGCCCGACTCCACCCACCATCTGTGGAGCTTGATCTCTGTAGCCTCGAGATATGCCCCCCAGTAGCTAGGCTCGCGAACGCTCACTTCCGCCTCCTGGCGTCACCCTCATCAGCTCTCACAAGCGCAGCACGGTACTCTCGCTCCCAGCCCAGCAAGACCTCTATGTCGAAGCGGCTCCGTTCTCCCGGGCGAAGCTCGGAGAAGGAGAGCGGTTTGCCGCCCACCACAATCGACAAATCGCCGGCGCGAAACCGGTCGATGAGCACTCGAGCCTTCTCATACTCGGCCCCAAGCTT
>JADYYK010000256.1 GCA_020853705.1 Deltaproteobacteria bacterium | reverse complement strand
TCGACGACGCCATCAACGGCGGCGCCAGCATCGCTACGCGCAGCGAGTAGGCGGCCCCCGTGCAAGTCCTCGCCCCCATCACCGTCACCGACGCGATGCTGCTCAGCAGCACGCTCGCCGAGACCGAGCACGCCGCCTGGGCCGCGGGCACGACCTACGCCAAGGGCGACCGCGCCATCAAGGCGCACAAGGTGTGGGAGAGCGCCGTCGGCAGCAACACCAACCACGACCCGGTCGCCGACGCCGCGCACGCCTGGTGGCTCGAGGTCGGGCCGACCAACCGCTGGGCGATGTTCGACGAGGTGGTCAGCACCGCGAGCCGGGACAGCGGCGACATCGAAGTCGTGATCGCCCCGGGCGCCTACGTCGATGCCGTGGCCCTCGTCGCGGGCATCGGCGGCACCGCGCGGGTGCAGATGCACGACGGCGCTGCGCTGGTCTATGACCAGACGCAATCGCTCGATTCCACGCCGATCGTGGATTGGGACGATTACTTCTTCACCGACCAGCAACTCGCGGGCGAGCTGCTGTTCACCGACCTGCCGCGCTACCTCTCGGCCGCCCTCACCGTCACCCTCACCGCCGCCGCGGGCGAGGCCGCGCTCGGCGCGCTGGTGCTGGGCCGCCTGCACGATCTGGGCGGCACCCTCACCGGCGCATCGGCCGGCATCACCGACTACTCGCGCAAGGAGGCCGACCCCTTCGGCAACGCCATCCTGCTGCGCCGCGCCTACGCCAGGCGCTCGCAGCAGCGCCTGATGCTGGATGCGCGCTCGCTGCGCCGCGTGCATGTCGTGCTCTCCGAGCTGCGCGCCACGCCGGCGGTGTGGATCGGCGCGCCCGACACCGCGCTCTTCGGCCCGCTGGTGGTCTACGGGTGGTTCCGGTCGTTCTCGATCGACATCCGCGGGCCCGTCTATTCCTACTGCAGCCTCGAGATCGAGGGCCTCACATGACCACACCCATCACCCCGCTGCCCGAGGCGCCCACGCGCGCCGATGGCGCGACCTTCGCGCCCAAGGCCGATGCCTTCCTCGGCGCGCTGCAGCCCTGGGGCGCCGCCGTCGATCTCGTCGGGAGCGAGGTCACCGTCCTCGCCGCCGAGGTCTACGCCATGCACGAGGACGTGATGCAGAACGCCGGCGGTCGCGCCGCGCGCGGCACCAGCGACACCTCGGTCGCGGTGGCCACCGGCACCCAGACCTTCACGACGCAGGCCGAGCTGAGCTTCTCGCCGGGCATGACCGTCATGGCCAGCAGCCATGCCGACCCCGCCGCCTGGATGTGGGGCGCCGTCACCAGCTACGGCGGGACCACGCTCGAGCTCAACGTCCTGCAGTCCGGCGGCAGCGGCACGCACGCCGACTGGGATCTCTTCATCGCGCTGCCGCCGCCCTCCGGCGGCCCCGGCATGGTGCCGCGCGTCACCGCCACCGGCACCGGCTACGAGCTCGTCCCCCTCGTCAGCGGCGGCCTGGGCGCCGGCGGCGTCATGCCTTGCGCAGGGCCTGGGCGCGTGGCGGCCGACGAGCGCACCCTGCTCGACATCACCGCCGCGGCCGTGGGCACCCTGATCGACCTGCCCGACGCCACCACGCTGCCCGTGGGCACCAGCTACGTCATGAGCCAGCGCGCGGGCACCAACGTCGTCGGCCTGCTCGACGCCGAGGGCAACATCCTCGCGCGCAACCAGGTCAGCGCCGGCAGCGCCGTCGTCCTCGCCGACAACAGCACGCCGGCGGGCACGTGGAAGCTCCTCGACGAGAAGCTGCAGCTCAGCGCCGCGCCGACGGCGTTTCGCACCGTCACCGGGCAGCAGACCACCCTCAGCGTCACGCCCAGTTGTACGCCGAAGGCGCTGCTGCAGGTCGACGACAACGACTTCCTCCTCGCCGCCGGCGAGACCTCGAGCGCGGGCGTCCGGCTCTACTGGCTGCGCACCGATGGCCTCGCCATCACCCAGGTCGCCAGTGCCATCCTCTCCGGCAGCGGCAGCGCCGTGCAGCGCATCGAGCTGCTGCGCATGGCCAGCGGCAGCTTCGTGCTCATCCGCCGCTGCAGCAGCAGCAACGACACCCAGGCCACGGCCTTCACGCTCGCGGGCAGCTCGATCACCGCGGGCACGACGGTCAACCTGCACAGCAGCGGCAACACCAACCCGGCCACGGCCGGGCAGTACGGCCTGGCCTGGTCGGCGGCCGTCAACGGCGACAAGCTGCTGCTGCTCTCCTGGTCGCTCGGCGCCCCCAGCGCGGGCGTGTGGATCGTGGCGGCCAGCGTCTCGGGCACCAGCATCACCGTGGGCACCGCGAGCAGCCTGCGCGCCACCGGCGGCAACTACGCCTACGGCTCGGCCGTCGCCAGCCCCACGGCCGACACCTGGCTCGTCGCCTACGGCACCGAGGATTCGCCCGCGGGCATCTACACCCGCGTCATCACCGCTGCGGGCCTGACGCTGACGGCCGGCACCGAGGCTACCGTCAGCGCTACCAACGGCGCCGTCTCCCTGGCCGTGGCCAGCGGCAGCCTGGCCTGGCTGTGCTACCTGCGGAAGAGCACCACCGCTGCCCAGATGGTGCCGCTGACGATTGCCGGCACCAGCGTCAGCGTCGGCACGCCGGCCGGCCTGACCTGGGCGGTCACGGCCGACGCGACGGTGCTGTCGACGACGCTCTGGCTCATGCCCGGCGACCGGGCTGCCGTTTTCGTCGGCAGTGGCCAGAACAACGCGATCAGTTGCCAAGTCGGCGGCGTCGGCACGGGGGCCTGGGTCCACACCGGCGGCAGCGGCATATCTGCCGCATCGAACAACATCCACATCGCCGGGCACCGGCTGGGTGGCCTCGGCATCGTGTTTTCCGACAAGACGACGGCGACCGCGCTCATGGTCCGGGCCTCGGACGGGACGATCGAGAACAGCATGAGCCTCCCCGGCCTGCTCGTCCACGCCCTCGGCGCCAACGCCCGCGACACCGCCGCGCTCCTGCTGCCGGGCGACCGCATGGTCGTCGTCGCCGAGCCGGCGTCGACCAACGTCGTCGTGCAGGCCTTCAAGCTCTCGGGGTTCTGACCATGCAGATCTACATCCTTCGCGACCCCCAGGGCGTCGAGCTGGCGCGCAGCGCTGCGCCGATCACCGTCGACGGTGCATCCGCCACCTCGGAGGGCATGGCGTGGCTCAACCTGCCGCCGGGCTGCACGGTGGAGGAGGCCGCCGCCGGCCCCGTCGTCCCCACCGTCGTCACGCAGCGCCAGGCCCGCCTCGCGCTGCTGGGCGCCGGGTTGCTGGATGCGGTGGACGCCGCCATCGACGCCATCCCCGACCCCGCCACCCGGGCCGCCGCGCGCATCACCTGGGACTACGGGCAAGAGGTCGTGCGCGACAACCCCGTCCTGCTGGGCATGGCCGCGGCGCTCAACCTCGAGCCCGAGCAGATCGATGCGCTCTTCATCGCCGCCGCGGGCCTGTGACCCCGCAATGACCATGCTCGACGACCTCGACCGCGTCGCCCGCCACCCCTACGCCGCGGGGCTGGCCGGCAGCCTCGTGTCGCTGCGCTTCGCGCCCGGCGACACCTGGCGCGCGCGCGCCGTCAACGTGCTGCTGGGCAGCCTCACCGCGGCGTACGTCTCCCCCGCGCTCACCGCGTGGCTGCGCATCGATCAACCCAGCCTGCAGGCGGGTGCGGCCTTCCTGCTCGGGCTCTTCGGCCTGAGCCTGGCCTCGGCGCTCATGCAGGCCATCGCCAGCACGCCGCTGGGCCAGATCCTCACCGGGTGGCTCGGCCGCAAAGGAGGCACGCCGTGATCGACTCCGACAGCCTGATCCTGGCCCTCAACGTCGGCGCCTGCCTGCTGCTGGCCACACTTGCCGCGTGGGCGGTGCTGGATGAGCGCATCCACGAAGGATGCATCGTGCGCGCGGGCCTCATCCTCGTCTCGCTGGGCTTCGCCGGCATCGCCGTCGCGCTGCTGCACGGCGACGGCCTGCTCACCCTGCAGCGCGCCATGGGCCTGCTGCACGCGGGCATCATCGTCGTGCTGCTCGGGCGCGAGTGGCGCGCGCACCGGCGCCACAAGCCGATGCG
>JADYYK010000255.1 GCA_020853705.1 Deltaproteobacteria bacterium | reverse complement strand
CCGCCGACGTCCTGGTCGCGCCCGGGCCGGCCGCCGCCGCGGCGTGGGCCTGGACCATCCAGCGCGCCACCGTGGCGCTGTGCGCCCTCGAGCTGGGCGTGGCGGCGCGCGCGCTGCGCATGACCGCGGAGTACACCGCGCAGCGCAAGCAGTTCGACCGGCCCATCGCGACCTTCCAGGCCGTGGCGCAGCGCGCCGCCGACGCCTACATCGACGTCGAGTCGATCCGCGTGACCTGCTGGCAGGCCGCGTGGCTGCTGTCCGAGGGGCGCGACGCCGACGCCCGCGCCGCGGTCGCGGTGGCCAAGCTGACCGCCGCCGAGGCCGGCCACCGCGTGGTCTATGCCGCGCAGCACCTGCACGGGGGGATCGGCTTCGACACCGACTACCCGCTGCATCGCTACTACACCCTGTCCAAGCAGCTCGAGCTCACGTTGGGCTCGGCGTCGCAACACCTCGTGCGCCTCGGCGCCGAGCTGGCCCGGAGCTAAGTCATGAAGACCCGCCTGTGCGAGACGCTCGGTATCGACGTTCCCATCTTTGCCTTCAGCCACTGTCGTGACGTGGTCGCCGCGGTCAGCCGCGCCGGCGGCATGGGCGTGCTCGGCGCGCTGGCGTTCACACCCGAGGAGCTCGAGCTGGAGCTCAAGTGGATCGACGCCCACGTCGACGGCAAGCCCTACGGCGTCGACACCGTGATGCCGGTCAAGTACGAGGGCGTCGAACAGGGCGGCATGACCGAGGCGACGCTGGAGGCCATGATCCCGGCCGCCACCAAGCAGTGGGTCGAGGAGGTCCTGACCCGCTACGAGGTGCCCAGGCTGCCCGACGGCGTGGAGTCGTTCCACGGCCTGCTGGGCTGGTCGCACGCCGGCGGTCGCGCCCACGTCGACATCGCGCTGGCGCATCCCATCAAGCTGATCGTGAACGCCCTGGGCCCGCCCCCGCCCGACGTCATCGAGGCCGCGCACAAGCAGGGCGTCAAGGTCGCCGCCCTGGTCGGCACCGTGGCCCAGGCGCGCAAGCAGGTCGAGGCCGGCGTCGACATCATCGTGGCCCAGGGCACCGAGGCCGGTGGTCACACCGGCGAGATCGGCAGCATGGTCCTCGTGCCCGACGTGGTCGACGCCGTCAAGCCGGTGCCGGTGCTGGCCGCGGGGGGGATCGGCAGCGGTCGCCAGGTCGCCGCCGCCATCGCGCTGGGCGCCGACGGCGCCTGGACCGGCTCCATCTGGCTGGCGGTCAAGGAGAGCGACACCCACCCACTGGTGATCGAGAAGATGCTGAAGGCGACCTCCAGCGACACCGTGCGCTCGCGCTGCATCAGCGGCAAGCCGGCGCGCCAGCTCAAGACCGCCTGGACCGAGGCCTGGGACGGCAAGGGTTCGCCGGGCACACTGCCGATGCCGCTGCAGTTCATGGTCACCGCCGAGGCCCAGACCCGCATCACCCGCTACGCCGACGCCCCCGGCTCACGCGCGCGCGAGCTGATCGGCACCCCGGTGGGCCAGATCGTCGGCCGCATGACCACGGTGAAGTCCGCCGCCGAGGTCATCCACGGCATGATCGACGAGTACATCGACACCGTCGACAAGATGCAGGGGCTGCTCGGCAAGTAGGCGCCGCGGTCACTCCAGCCGGCGCTGCAGGTCCGACAGCGCCGCGCGCCAGCCCTCGTGCTCGGCCGGCTTCGCGGCGGCCCACAGGCGCGCCAGCGCGCTGTCACCGGCCACGATCGTGACCGCGCGCCGGGCCAGGCCCAGCAGCCGCTCGACCTCGGGGCGCGCCAGCTCGGCGTCCGCCACCCACAGCTTGACCTCGTCGGGCAGCTCGCGCGAGGGCCGCCCCGCCAGCGCCGCCACCACCTCGGCCGCCGCCAGCGCCGCCGCGCCCAGGCCAGCGTCACGCGCGCCCTCGGCGCCGGCCGCGCGACCCAGCACGTCGTCCAGCGCTGCCGCCCCGCTGGCCTCGAGCTCGGCCGCGAAGTCGAGCGCGTCGTCGTTCTCGAAGCTGCCCGGTCCGAACGCGCCCATGACGGGAGCGTACCTCAAACCGTCAACGCTCGGCGGTGCGGGCCTGGCCGATGGCGCCGCGGAACGCCGCCAGCGCGGCGCCGTCGAGCGCGCCGCCGCGATACAGGATGTTGCCGCCGGCGTCGATCACCAGCGTGGTCGGCACGCGCCGGCTGCCCAGCGCGTCCGACAGCTGGAAGCGCGGATCCAGCAGCTGCGGGTAGCCGAGCTTGTGCGCGCGCACGAAGGCCGCCACGCGCGCCGGCGACTCGCCGACGTCGATGGCCAGCACCTGGGCCCCGACCGCACTGGAGCGCTCGGCCAGCCGCGCCAGGGGCTGAAGCTCGTCCCGACAGGCGTCGCACCAGGTCGCCCACAGCGTCAGCAGCGTGACCCGCCCCGCGACCGCCTGGTGCAGCGTGGTCTCGGCGCCGTCCAGCGTCTGCAGCTTCATCGCCGGCAGCGCGGCGACCGCGGCGGGCGTCTTCGGCGTCGGCGTCCCGGTGCACCCGAACCCAGCTCCGAACAGCGCAATCCCCAGGGTCAGAACAGCAGCGAGAGCCCGCACGAGTACAGGCTAGCACGCAGGTCGTTGGAGCGGTGATAGCGCTCGAAGCCGAGATCGAAGGTGACCTCGCGCACGCTGGGTGTGCTGCCGACCAGCACCAGCTTGGCGCCATAGCTGTGGGCGGTGAAGCCATCGAGGTCGCTGTCCGCGGTGCGATGCTCGAGGCCGGGCGCCGCGCGGGTGGTGAAGAAGTCGGCCGCGCTCTGGTGGTGTAGCCGGTACAGGCCGCGCACGTACGCCCCGCGCCCCAGGCGCTGGTACAGCTGGGTCTCCAGCGTATTGCCGACGATGCCCCAGCTGTCGAGGTACAGCCGGTACGACTGCTTCAGGGTGCCGCGCCAGGGCAGCGCCTGCACGATCCGCCCCAGCAGCGCGTGGCGATGGCGCACTTCGGGCAGGAGCTCCGGCCCCAGGCCGCCGCCCAGCAGCGGCACGCTGTTCCAGGTCACGCCCAGGTTGCGCCGCTGCAGCGTGCCGCCATAGCCGACGTGCGCCACCGTGGTCGGCGACAAGAGCTGCGTCAGCCCCAGGTTGGCGTTGCTGCTGGTGCGCCAGACGTGGCCCTGCGGGACGCCGTGGACGTCGTAGGTGTCGAACCAGTCGATGACCTCGTTGAGGCTGGCCGACAGCACTGCGTTGTCGTCGGCCATCGCGTGCGTGACCCCGGCTCCCAGCGTCCACGACCGGAAGTTCTCCTCCAGGTGGAAGGCGCCGCGCAGGAACACCGCGGTCTCGGGCGCGCTCTGGTAGGTGGTGGTGAGATCGATGCTGCCGGCCTCGTTGCGCTTCGACGAGCTGCTCACGATGTCGACCGCGTCGGGCGACGCCGCGGTCACGATGTCGAACGGCACCTCGAGGCGATAGCTCAGCTTGCGGCCCTGCTTGACCACCAGCTCGGCCTGCGGCGTGCTGACCACCAGCTGCTGCGAGCCCGGCCCCTCGGGCGGCCCGGCCTGCGACTGGTAGCCGGTGCCGGCCTGGTCGAGCTGGGTGAAGCGCACCCGCACCGACTCGACGCGGATGCCCGGCGAGCGCCCCAGGATGGCGGCGTCCGACAGCGGATCGGCGCCGTCGGCGCGCGCGCGCCCCGCGCCCACCAGCGCCGTGAGCAGCGCCATGAGGAACGCCGCCCGCTGTGGCCTCAGCGACAGCCGCAGCCTCCGCCCGCGGTGCTGCCGTCACCGCCCGCCGCGCCTTCGCGCGTGGAGTGGAACTTCTCGCGCTGCGCCGCCTCCAGCGGGTCCTCGTGGATCGCCATGGTGGGGTCGGCCAGCTTGGCGCGCCGGTTCTGCGGCACGATGGCGCATCCGGCCAGCGCCCCGGCGAGCACCACCAGCAAGAATCGCCTCAAAACACACCTCGCACGCCGAGCCCGGTCAGCTCGCCATCGAGCACTGGCTGCACCATCACGCCGCGGCGCTCCAGCCGGTCGCCCGCGATCACGCTGTCGACCAGCCCCACGAGCGAGCCCAGCAGCGACACGCATACGAAGGTCCCGAACGGGATGCGCGTCTTCGGAAGCCCCCACTGCGTCACCTTGGGATCCTTCCACATCACCCCCAGCACCCCGAGCTGCGCCAGCGCCGGCACCGCCGCGAAGGCCAGCCCGCGCCGCCACTCGCCGACCAGGCCATGCGACATGAGCGGCGCCAGGGTCAGGCCGCCCAGGAAGATGTGCGCCCCCAGGTTGCGGGTGTCGGGGTCGTCGCTGCCCAGCACCGCGCCCCCGATGGCCATCGGCACCATCGCCATCGCGGCGCCCGCGATGATCGACACCGTCACGCTGGGCCGCCTGCGCACCGGCGTCACCCGCGCGCCGCCCCCCAGCGCCAGCAGCCCCTGCCGCACCGGCGACGCCGCCAGCGGCGACAGCGGTGAACACAACGTCACGAGCCCGAGGCCGATCAGCAAGCTGCGTCGCACGGGCGGTATCCTGGCCGCCCGCCCCGGGGGAGTCAAACCACGTAGGTCACGGAAGCTCGCGATCCGCGCGTGCCAACCCCCGGTCCCGCGCGCAAATTCCCTGGCTCGTCCGGTGGAACCTTGGCACCATTCGCGCGTATCCCGTGGTCATGACAACTGGAGGGCTGTGATGAAGGGCAACAAGAACCTGGTGCTGACGGTGGCGGGTCTGGCGATGGTGGTCGGCTTCTTCCTGCCCTGGATCGACGTCGGCGGCGCCTTCACCGTCTCGGGCTGGGACTTCGTCAAGTCGTCGCACGTGGCCTGGCACACCCGCATGGTCCTCCTGCTGCTGCCCATCGCGGGCGCCCTGCTGGCGCTGGCCGGCCTCGCCGGTGGCGCCGCCGCCGCCTCGCTGGGGGTCGCCACCGGCCTGGGGATCTTCGGCTACATGTTCTTCCGCATCGCCTGGGGCTTCATCAAGACCACCGGCCTCGGCCTGTGGATGGTGCTCGGCGCCGCCGCCGTCGCCGTGGTGTTCGGCCTCGCCGCCCGCGGTCGCGGCGGCAAGACGCCCGCCGCCTGAGCCACGCTCAGGGGATGCGCGGACTTGCGCGGGCGTATCAGCCCGAGCAAGCTTGCGCGCGCCGTCCACCACGGAGGTCCCTTGAGAGCTCGCCTCGCCGTCGTCGTCTCGGTCCTGGGTCTGTGCACCCTCTCTAGCGTCGGTTGCGGTTCGTCATCCTCGTCAACCGCATCATCGAGAACGCGGCCCGCTCCAGCGGCCGCCACGCCGTCACCCGTCGCTGCGACACCCTCGCCAGCCGAGGTGCCGGGGCCGGCGTCGCCCGCCCCTGACGCGCCGCCGGCCGCCGCGGCCGCGACCCCGACCGGCTGCCAGCAGCCCGACGCTCCCGCCGAGCTGACGCAGGCGGTGGTGGCGGGCACCCGGATCGACGGCTGCTTCGAGCCGGAGCGCAGCGATGACGCGTACCGCTTCACCGTGACCGGCACCGGCACCCAGCGCGTCACCATGGCCATCGCCGGCCCCGCTGGTGACCTGTCCGCCAGCTTCGATCTGCACGACGGCAAGGGCGGCCGCATCACCAAGTCCCGGGCCACCACCAACAGCCAGCAGCCCAGCGCCACCCTCGCCTTCACCGCCGAGCCCGGCGCGGTCGTCACCCTGGTCGCCTCGGCCAGCCAGGCCGCCAGCCCGCCGCGACCCTACAGCGTGGTCATCAGCAGCGCGCCCGACGGCGATCTCGACGAGCCCAACGACGAGCCCGCCCAGGCCCGCCCGGTGTCCCCCGGCGTCAGGCTGGAGGCCTTCCTCACCAGCCGGGTCAGCCAGGCCACCGGCAAGGTCATCAAGGACGTCGATCACTACCGGCTCCAGATCTCCCGGGCCGGCGAGCTGCGCGTGGTCGCGGCCGGGATCGCCGGCGCACGGCCGCGCCTGCAGCTGCTGTCCGCCTCCGGCAAGCGGCTCGGCGGCACCGAGTCGCAGGGCGTGGCGGGCGAGGCCGTCACCCTGGTGCGCTCGGTCAAGCCCGGCGACTACGTGCTCGCCGTCGAGGACACCAGCATCGCCGGCAACCCCAGCGAGCTGCGCAGCTACCACTTCACCGCCACCACCCCGTAGCCGCTCAGCCCCCGCCCTCGACCAGCTCGAGCTGCAGCGCCTCGCGCGGGTGCAGCGACACCTGCGCCACCGCATCGACCGCGCCCACCGGCTTGACGCTGAACCTCTGTAGCAGCCGCGCCAGCGCCACCACCGCCTCGGTGGTGGCAAACCCGCGCCCGATGCAGGCCCGCGGCCCCAGCCCGAAGGGCAGGTAGGCCCCCTTGGGCCACGTCGGCTCGCCCTCGAAGCGCGCCGGCCGGAACGCCTCCGGCTCGGGGAACCAGCGCGCGTCGCGCTGCGTGACCTCGACGACCAGGGTGACCTGCGCCCCGCGCGGCACCGCGTGGCCGCCCACGGTGACGTCCTCGAGCGCCTCGCGCGGCAGCAGGTACGCCGGCGGATACAGTCGCAGCGCCTCCTGGAAGCTGCGCTCGACCCACTTCAGCTTGCCCACGTCCTCGGCCGTCGGCGCGCGTCCACCGAGCACCTCCGCGAGCTCGGCGCGCACCCGCGCCTGCTCCTCGGGGTGCGTGCTGAGCAGGTGCAGCGTCCACAGCACCGCGGTCCCGGTGGTCTCGGCGCCGCCCAGCATCAGGTTGATCGACTCGTCGCGGGCCTGGCGGTCGGTCATCTGCCCACCATCGCCGCCGGCCTCGTCATCGCGCACGTGTAGCATCGCTGACAACAAGTTGCCCCGATCTTCCCCGGCCTTTCGGTGCGCTGCGATCATCGCGTCGGCGACGCCTTGCAGATACCGGGTGGCGCGCCGGATGCGGCGCTTGGCCGGGGTCGGGAACCACAGCGGCCAGATGATGGGCGAGCTCATCTCGCGCATGCCCTCCACGTTGAGCACCGCGACCTCGGCCGCGAAGCGCTCGGTGTGCGCCTCGACGTCCGACCCGAACAGCGCCTCGGCGACCACGCCGAAGGTCAGCCGGTACACCGCCGCGCTGGCGTCGACGCGCGCGCCGGCCTGCCAGCCCGCCAGCAACATCTCGGCGCGCCGGTTCACGATGTCGACATAGCGCGCGATGCGCTGCGGCTTGAACGCCGGGTTGGTCAGCCGCCGCTGGCGCACCCACGACTCGCCCTGGTTGACCACCAGCCCGTTGCCGTTCCACTGCCCGAGCACCCGCCTGAGCCGCGCCGGCTTGCCGAACGACTTCGCCTTCTCGACCAGCACCTCGTGATGATGGTCCGGGTGCGAGAACTGGAAGCACCGGATGGGCCCGATGCGAAACGCCGCGGCGTCGCCGTGTGCGCGCGCGTTGTCGCGATAGAACCCGAGCAGATCGCGGCTGAGCGCCCGCGCATTGCCCAGCCCCAGAAAGCCCCCCTTCGGTCCCCCGAGCTCCGCCATGTCGCCATCATAGATGTCCGCCGGGCCGCCGTCGTCGCGTCGGTGCGCTACCCTGGAGCCGTCGTGCCGCCTCCCCGCACCAGCGTCTCCCCCAGGCTGGTCACCCGCCTGGCCAGGCTGTGCCTGGCGCTGCCCGAGAGCTACCAGGAGACCGCCTGGGTCGGCACGCGCTGGATGATCCGCAAGCGGACCTTCGCCCACGTCGTCGCCATCGCAGGCGGCTGGCCGCCCGCCTATGCCCGCGCCGCCGGCAGCCTCGGCCCGCTCACCACCCCGGTCACCGTGTTGACCGTGCGCGCCGCCGGCGCCCTCTACGAGACCCTGCGCAGCGCGGGCGCGCCCTACTTCCAGCCCGCCTGGGGCACCCGCTGGGGCGCCCACGTCATCGGCATGGTGCTGGCGAAGGACGTCGACTGGGACGAGGTCGCGCTGGTGCTGACCGAGAGCTACAGGCTGCTGGCGCCGCGCAAGCTGGCGGCCTCGCTCCGCTGACACCCGCCCGGCGCACCTCGAGCTTGACAGTGGCCACCCTCACCGCGCGATCATCTGCGAACTGCCGGAGGTGTGATGTCAGGGGACCAGGGAGGTAGAGGACGCCGGCGCGAAGGTGACCCTTCCTCGACCTATGACCAGGACGTTGGCAGGGCTGGTCGCTGGCCGGGTCGTCGCTCCGGCACCGACACCGACCAGGACCCCGAGGCCGCGGCCTCACCCGGCAAACGAACGCTGATCCAGCGCATGCCGCACGAGGATGCTGACCCGGGCGAGCCTGGTATCAGCATCCACGACGTCGCCACGGCAGCGGTCGACGGCAAGGACGGCGGCGGCCCGGTCGACGAGGGCGTTCGCTCCCGGGTCGAGGCGCATCTGGGCGCCGATCTGTCGGGCGTCCGCGTGCACACCGATCCGCTGGCTCGGCAGTCCACGGCCGCGATGGGCGCGCGTGCCTTCGCCTTCGGCAGCGACGTCTTCCTCGGTCCCGGCGAGTCGGGCACCGACATCGAGCTGATGGCCCATGAGCTGACCCACGTGGTGCAGCAGGGTGCCGCGCGCATGAAGGCCACGCAGGCCAAGCTCGAGGTCGGTGCCGCCGACAGTCCGGCCGAGGCCCAGGCCGATGCGGTCGCGGCCAGCGTCGCCGGTGGCGCGGCCCCGACTGCGCTGATCGTCGAGGCCGCACCGGTCGCACCGCAGGTCACCAAGGCCGCCTTCCTCGCCGACCTCAAGACCCAGATCCTCGCGTCCGCGACCGAGGTGCTGGGTTCGCTGTGGGCCATCGCAGGTTGCCCCTACATCGAGAGCTGGTTCGCCAGCCACGCCAGCGATCCTGCCACCACCATCGAGGCCATGGCCAAGCGCTACTCCGGCTTGACCACCGCGGTGGCCCCCACCGACTACCTGCCACCCATCCTGGCCCGTCTACGCGGGGGGATCCTGCGCTGGCGCGATGGCCAGGACGTCGGCGGCGAGCTGTCGGCATTTGGCCTGGCCGGCGCGGCGCAGGCCGCCACCGCCACACAGCCGGGCCCCGCCGGCGCCGCTCCCGGGACCGCGCAGGCCAAGCTCGGCGCGAGCTCCGGCGCCAGCCCCAACGACATCGCACGCGAACTCGGTCCCGGCGCCCCGCTCGACGGCAACACGGCGGCGCGCATGGGCGACGCCTTCGGAGAGGACTTCAGCCAGGTCCGCATCCACACCGACGTGCAGGCCGCGCGCAAGGCGTCCGAGGTCAACGCCGCAGCGTTTGCGGTCGGCCACGACGTGGTCTTCGCCGGCGGGCAGTACCAGCCCGGGACGCCGGTCGGCGACGCCATGCTGGCGCACGAGCTCGCCCACGTGGTGCAGCAGAAGCGCGCCGACGACGACGAAGCTGCGCGCGATGCTCCCATCGGGGCCGAATCCAGCGCGCACGAGGCCGACGCCGACTCGGCCACGGTGGGCGTCATGCAGCGGCTGTATGGCGGCGCCAAGGCGGCGGCTGCGCGTGTCAAGCCGGCGCTGACCTCGGACTTCCAGATGCAGCGCTGTCAGACCAACGCCGTGGAAGGGCTCATGGGCGCCGACTTCGAGGGCGCCTGGCTCGGCGAGAAGGTCGGCGAGACCAACAACTTCGCTGGCTTCTCGGAGATCCACACCGACATCGACGCGGAGCGCACCCTCGGTCGAGACGACACCGAGGCCGCCGCGATCGCGCGGGTCAAGACCAACGGCAAGCCCGGCGCGGTCACCCTCGAGGACGGCAAGTACGTCTCCTACGAGACCGACATGGGCTTTGGCTACAAGGACGAGATGTACGTCGCGTCGACGGGGTACGGCGCCACCGCCTCGAGCTCCAAGCCGCCGTCGGTCATGCCTGGCGTGGTCTGCTTGATCTCCAACACCAACATGGTGGTGCGGCCTGGCAGCTTCACTCCGGGGCAAGCCGGCGGCGACGGCGACGCGCAAGCCGCGGACGCCAGCGCGCACCTCGCCTCCACCGACGATCCCTTCCAGGGCTACAAGGACGCCGTCGGCGACGGCAACGCCATCAACAATCAGGAAGATCCCGTCCTCTTGGCCGCCTTCGAGGCCTCCATGAAGGACACCGCGCTGGTCATCCTCAACAAGAGCGAACAGGAGGTGAAGACCAAGCAGGCGCGCTTCGACCAGGGCACCTCCGGGGTGGGCACCGACGAGCTGGCGACCATGCGGGCGGTCGCCGGCGAGCTCGACGCGCTCGACAAGAAGATCGCGACCGCTCAGGCCGAGATCACCGCGGCCAACACGGCCTGGGCCATGAAGCAGCCGCCCGCAGGCGGTGTCATGCCAGGGGCCTTCGGCGAGAAAGATCGGGAAGAGGCCCGCGCCGCCGGGGAGCGCAAGGAGGCGCTCGAGACCCAGCGCCGCATCACCGTCGCCAAGTACCCGCTGCTCTCGCGCGTCGATCCCGCCAAGTTCAAGTCGCTCACTGACGACGAGATGGTCAGCCAGCTCGGCGGCGAGATGCCTGGCATCCTGAGCGACATCGAGAAGACCCGCGCCAACGTGGCCGACGGCTCGTTGAACTTGTGGGCGGCCAGCTCGGTGGTCGAGGCCACCATCGCCGGGTTCGGGCTCAACGAGGAGAAGCGCAAGTACATCAAGGGCGTCCAGGAGCACAACGCCAAGGCCTCCACCATCAGCTCGGTGGTCCTCGCGGTGTTCTCGATCGGCTTCGGCATCGCCGCCGCGTTCACCACCGGCGGCGCCAGCCTGTTCTTCGCTGCCGGCGCCTTCGGACTGGGCACCTATGACGCCGTGGTCGCGACCGATCAGTACATGGTCAACCGCCCGGCCTCGAACACCGCCGAGAACAAGGACGCCGGCCTGGTCGACGCGCCGCCGGGATGGGGTTGGCTGGTGGTGGCCTGGGTCGGCGTCGGCCTCGACGCCCTCGACGTCGTCAAGGCGGTGAAGGCCATCGGCAAGGCGGAGAAGACCATCGCCGAAGGCGCCAGCGAGCTGTCCAAGGGCGGCAAGCTCGGCATGGAGGAGTCGGAGCTGGCCGCCAAGCTGCGCCAGGTCGCGGGTGACGTCGACGGCGCGACCAAGTTCGGCGAGGCGCACAAGGCCGCGGTGTCGGGCCGCTTCGGCGTGGCCGTGGACATCGATCCGGCGCTGGCGGCTGACGTGCGCGTGATGTACGAGGTCGAGCAGGGTGGCAAACGCGTCAGGATCACGACGCTCAAGGTCGGCCCCGATGCCACGCTCGCCGAGGTCCTCGCGCACGAGCGCATCGTGCAGCTGATGCGGCGCTACGAGGGCGTGACCGGGGCGATCCGCGAGCTGTGGGATCGCATGCTCTCGCTGGTTGGCAAGAGCTCCAATGCGAACCCGTTCCCGCCCGGGTCGCGGGCCTACGAGTCGTGGCTCGAGCTCAAGAAGCTGCCCGAGCTCGGCGAAGCGCGCATCCTCAAGTACCCCAAGGGTGTCGGCGCAGCCAACGAGTCGGCGCTCTCTGCCGATCTCGAGTTCCTGGAGAACGAGCGCAAACTGCACCAGCAGGTGGTCGACGACATCGCGCTGGAGAGCGGCGCCGGCTTCGTCGCCAAGACAGGTGACAGCGGTCGCGCCGCCGTCGCCGCTGGCTATCCCCTGCCGCCCGACATCACCAAGCTCGAGGATCTCGAGAAGAGCCAGTACTTCTACAAGACCTCTGCCAGCGGCGACGGCACCTTCACGCTGTCGCGCAAGGTCCAGTCGGACGTGAAGCCGCTGCGCCCCGAGCTGGGCCCCGATGGCAAGCCCACGGGCAAGTTCCTGCCAGGCGACATGACCCGCAGCGAGGAGGCCGCGGCGCTGGTCGCCTCGATGTCCGACGCCAAGCAGAAGGCCTACGCCGCACTCAAGGCAGCCGAGGAGGCCAAGGGCAACAAGGTGGTGCCCATCAAGAAGATGGCCACCACCGATCAGAGCATCGCCATGCTGACGCAGAAGTTCGGCCCCGCCGACTTCGAGGAGAAGGTCTACGAACTCGTGTTCACGTCGCTGGAGCGCAAGATCAAGGCCAAGAACCTGGCGGCGGCCGCCGAGGCCACCGAGATCGCCGAGGCCATCGGCGAGGCACGCAAGGCGGCCAAGGACCTCATGAAGCATCCCATCACGGTCATCGAGGGCACCGATCAGCTGCGCGCGTTCGGCTATCGCGCCAAGTACCTCTCGGACACCGGCAAGGCCACCGATCAGATCGACGATCTGCACCACATGATCCCCCTCTATCTCGGCGGGGATCACATGCATCTGGTCGATCTCTACGAGGACCTGCACAAGCAAATGCACCAGCTCGTCGACAGCATCAAGTGGGACGCCGCGGGGACCACGCTGGCGCCGGCGTCGATCCAGAAGGCGGCGCTCAACTTCGAGAACGGCGCGGCCATCATCACCAAGGATGGCGCCATCACCTACAATCCCCTGAACGCCCTGCCCGGGCCCTAGCAGGAGCGTGCGATGTCCCTTCCTCTATCCGAGTCTTGGCGAGTCCAGCTCCCGGCGTGGGTCTCGCTCCCGATCTTGCAGCACGGCGAGCACCTGGTCTTGCGCGTCGGCGGCGAGCTGCGTGCGCTCGCGGCCGCCACCGGGCAGCCGATCTGGCAGGCGGCCGTCGATGATTCGGGCGGCGCCGGCAGCTTCGTGCATGCCTACAACGATGTGATCCTGACCGACCGACGGCCTGATCCGCTGCGCCTCACCGAGCTGGTGGCGGTACAGGCCGGCAAGGTCTCCTTCACCCTCGGCCTCGGCTGCATCGTGGACCGCGGCGCCTCGCTGGTGGCGGCCGGCATCTTCTACGCCATCGGCAACGCGCCAGACGTCGGCCCGGTGCTGCGCGCCGTCAACCTCGCGACCCGGAAGCTGGTGGTCGACGTGCCGCTGCGCGCGGGCGCCGACATGCTGGAGCGCGAGGGCGACCGCCTGCTGGTGGGCAACCGGATGGCGTCACCTGGCCTGTACTGGCTGCAGGCCGATGGCTCGGGGCTGACCGCGCTGGAGAGCGCTCCGGCCCAGGAGATGCGGACGTCGGGTGGCCGCGTGCTGGCAGCCCTGCGTGAGCACGACACCGATGCGCCGACGCGCACGGCCCAGGTGCGCGACCTCGCGTCCGGCAAGGTCCTGTGGAGCACGCCAGCCCAGGGGCCCGTCATCGGCCTCGATGGTGACAGCGCGGTGCACTACGAAGGCGAGGGTGAGCAGCGCCTCCCGGTGCTGCGCGAGGCTGCCAGCGGCAAGCTGCGCTGGCGCGGCCCCGCCGTGGAGGACCCTTCGCGCGTGAGCTTCGCCGGTCCCTACGTGTTTCTGGGGCACATGACGGGCAACGTCGTGCACCGTCGCGACGACGGCAGCCTGCTGGGGGCCCTGCCGCTGAGCCGCACCGCGCTGGAGGCCAGCGGCTCGATCGTCATCGGGGGGTTCAAGTTCCTGGCCGCCTTCAGGCCCTGACCCCCTGTCCGCGACTCAGCCGCCGCTGACCACCGCGAGCGACCTCGGCTGCGGCTCCGAGTAGAACTGCTTGACCCACTTGCGGAACAGGCCGATGGGGCCGTCGGCGTCGCACAGCAGGGGCGGGTGGACGTAGATCTTGTTCTCCCAGATCGGGATGTCCTGGCCGAGCTGGCGCTCGATCTCGCGGATGAAGGCCTTGCCGACGTTGGAGGTCACGTCGCTGTTGACCAGCTTCTTCACGGTGAACGAGAAGCGCAGCTCGACGTACTCGTCGTCGATGGTCGTCGCCGTCCCCATCAGCAGGGTGTCGACGATGCCGCGGAAGCGCGTCTGCGACAGGCCGAAGCCGTAGGCGTCGACCTCGACGGTGCCGCCGACCTTGCCCATCGGCGTCTTCATCATGGTCTCCGCGAGCACGTGCAGGACGTGGCCGCGGATCTCGGCGTTGGTCTTGGGCATGCCCTGGGTGCCGTGCACATACAGGAAGTGCGCGGAGTCGACCGCGTTCTCGGCCATCTCCTGGTTGTGCGTCTTGATGACCCAGCGCCGCTTCTCGTAGGGCGTCCAGTCGGGCGCGTTGTACTCGGGGATGACCGGCAGCTCCCAGCTCGGCGCGGCGCCCTCGGCGTGGTGCCACACGAAGATGAAGCCGGAGTGTTCGCGCACCGTCCAGGCCCCGACCCTGGCGCGCGGCGGGATCTTCGACGCGTAGGGGATCTCGCTGCACTCCCCGGTGCCGCAGAAGCGCCAGGCGTGGAACGGACACTCCACCGCGTTGCCGACCACCTTGCCGCCATGGCCGAGGTGCGCGCCCATGTGCGGGCAGTGCGCGTCGAGCACCGCGGCGACGCCGTCCTCACCCCGGAAGGCGACCAGATCGCGGCCGAAATAGCGCAGCGGCATCACCTTGCCCGCGGTCAGCTCGTCGCTGTACGCGACCTGGAACCAGCCGTTGGCGTAGCGCGGCATCGGGAAGCGGCTCATGCGTCAATCCCCTTCATCATCATGGTGGTGACCCTCCGCATCTGGGCCATGACCTCGCTCGGGTCGAACATGCCGGCCGACCAGCCCACCAGGGCTGCGAACCAGACCTGCTGCAGGTGCAAGGCCAGCGTGCTCTCCCGCTTGGAGGGCGGCGCGGTGGTGGCGTCGGTGTAGCTGAGGCGGCCGACGCCGCGCATGGCGGCGATGATGAGGCCGGTCATGCGCCCGTAGTAGGCCGACACCGTGCTGGCGATCTCGGGCACCCCCGAGGCCATGGCGCGGATGACGGCGCGGGCATAGTGCGGCTTCCTGGTCAGGCCCTTGGTGATGATCATGAAGAACTGGGTCACGCGCTCGGCCGGGCTGTCGCCCTTGGTCGGCGTGGTCTCCATGCGGCGCTCCAGCAGCTCGGCCTCGCGGTCCAGCGCGGCGACCAGGATGCTCTCCTTGTTGCGGAAGCGCTTGTACAGCGTGCCCAGGGCGACGCCGGCCTGCTTGGCCACGTCGCGCTGGCGCACGTTGTCGAAGCCGCCCTTTTCTGCGAGCTCCACGGCCACGTCCAGGATCTTGTCGGTGCGCTGCTTCATGTGAGCAGAAGTGGAACATGTTTCACTTCTGGCGTCAAGGCGCCTTCGCGCTTACGGGCCGAAACGCAACGCTTGCGCGATCCTGCTTGCGAGAGAAAATGGAACATGTTTCACTTCTGACCCATGGCGTTCAAGCTCGGCAGATGGGATCTCGACGCCGACGTGGTCTGCGTCGGCTCCGGGCTGGGAGGCCTCTCGGCGGCGATCCTGGCGCACGATCAGGGCCGCAAGGCCATCGTGCTGGAGAAGGCCCCCAAGCTGGGTGGCGTGTGCGCGTACTCGGGTGGCGAGGTCTTCGTGCCCGCCAACCACCTGGAGGCGGCGGCCGGCATCGACGACTCGCTGGCCAAGGGTCGGGCCTACTTCGAGTTCCTCGCCGCGGGCTACGCCGAGCCGGCGCTGCAGACGCTGCTGCTCGAGGTCGGGCCGGTGGCGGCGCGCTACTTCGGCGACAAGGCCGGCGTGCGCTGGAAGATCGTGAAGGACTTTCCTGACTATCACTATCCCAAGGCGCCCGGCACGGTGGCCGCGGGGCGCTACCTCGAGGTCGAGCTGTTCGACGGCAACACCCTGGGCGAGTGGCAGAAGAAGACCTACCTCAGCCCGCACATGCCGAACGGCATCACGCACGACGAGCTGTTCGCCTGGGGCGGCTTTCCGGGCCTCCTGAAGTGGGACTTCCAGCTGATGGGCAAGCGCATGCACAAGGACCTGCGCGGCTTCGGCCCCGGCATGATGGCGTACTTCGTCAAGGCCGCGATGCTCGATCGCAAGATCCCGGCCCACGTGGGCACCACGGTGCGCGAGCTGGTGCTCGACGACGGCGTCGTGGTGGGTGTGCGGGCCGAGCAGAACGGCAAGTCGCTGATGGTGCGCGCGCGCCGCGGCGTGGTGCTGGCCGTGGGCGGCTATGACTGGCACCCCGAGCTGCCGAAGTTCTACGAGCAGCTGCCGAAGTGGGGCTCGATGGTGCAGCCCTCGGTGGAGGGCGACGGCATGATGCTGGGCGGCGAGCTGGGCGCGCAGATCGCGGCGGTGCCCGGCAACAACCTGGGGCTGTTCTACGGCTATGAGATCCCGGGCGAGGAGCACGACGGCCGCCCGCTCTTGCGCGGGTCGTGGGAGGGCGGCTTCCCGCACTCGCTGTGGGTCAACCGCGCCGGCCAGCGCTTCGCCGACGAGTCGTTCTATCGCGACTACCTGCCCAAGACGCGGGCTTGGGATGGTGTCAAGCAGACGCAGCCGAATTTCCCGCCATTCCTGATCTTCGACAGCCAGTGCCGGGAGAAGTATCCGCTCGGGACCTTCCTGCCCGGACAGCCGCTGCCGGACTGGATCAAGCGCGCCGACACCTTGCAGGAGCTGGGGGCGCAGCTGGGTGTCGACGGCGTCGCGCTGCAGGCCACGGTGGCGCGCTTCAACCCGATGGCCGCCGCCGGCGTGGACAGCGACTTCGATCGCGGCACCTACCCGTGGGCCGCCATGATGACCGGCGATCGCACCCGGCCGAACCCGAACCTCGGCCCGCTGGACAAGCCGCCCTACTACGGCCTCGAGCTGCGGGTGGTCAGCGCCGGCATCAACTGCGCGGGCCTCAGGACGAATGAACATGGCCAGGTCATGCACGTGCGTGGCCGGCCCATCTCGGGGCTGTATGCGGTGGGCAACGCCGCCGCTCCGCTCGACATCGGGGCCGGCTACCAGAGCGGCCTCAGCAACCTGCGCGGCATGGTGTTCGGCTATCTGGCCGGCAAGCACGCCGCGAGCCGGTGAGGGACAGATGAGCTGGTTCGGCAAGAAGCAGCGCTGGGACATCGAGACCGACGTGCTGGTGATCGGCAGCGGCGGGGCAGGGCTGGCCGCCGCGCTGGCGGCCCACGAGGCCGGCGCGCGCGTGCTGGTGATCGAGAAGTCCGACAAGGTCGGCGGCGCCACCGCGGTCTCGGGCGGCGTGCTGTGGATCCCGTGCAACCACCACATGGCGGACGCCGGCATCAAGGACTCGCGCGAGGAGGCGCTGCGCTACACCTCGCGGCTGGCCGACGGGCGCTCGAGCGCGGCGCTGATCGAGACCTTCCTCGATGAAGGGCCGAAGATGCTGCGCTTCATCGAGGCGAAGACGCCGGTGGCCTTCAAGGCGCTGGGCCGCTACCCCGACTATCACCCCGAGTTCGACGGCGGCAAGCCGGGTGGGCGCTCGCTCGACCCCGGGCTGTTCGACACCAACCTGCTGGGGCCGTGGAAGGACAAGCTGCGGCGCAGCGCCGTGTTCGGCGCCACCGCGATGACGGTCAACGAGGCCACCGACTGGGGCGTGTTCTCCAAGCCCCTGAAGCTGCCGTTCAAGCTGCTGGCCAAGCGCTACTCGGAGGGCCTGGTGTGCTACGGCGCCGCGCTGGTGGGCGGCCTGCTCAAGGGCATGCTGGATCGCAAGCTGGAGCCGATGCTGGGCGTGGCCGGGCGCGAGCTGGTGGTCGACGGCGGGCGCGTGGTCGGGCTGCGCGCCGACCAGAAGGGCAAGGAGCTCTTCATCCAGGCCCGACGCGGCGTGGTGCTGGCCAGCGGCGGCTTCGAGTGGTCCAGAGAGCTCGGCGCGCAGTTCCTGGGCGGCCAGCTGACGCACCCCAACAGCCCGCCCTCCAACGAGGGTGACGGCCTCAAGATGGCGATGGGCGTCGGGGCCAGCCTGGGCAACATGAGCGAGGCCTGGTGGTGTCCCTCGGTCATCGTGCCCGGCGAGGAGTATGACGGCCGCCCGCTGTACCGCGGCGACTTCGCGACCCGGTCGCTGCCGCACTCGATCATCGTCAACCGGCGTGGCCAGCGCTTCGTCAACGAGGCGCACAACTACAACGACATGATGAAGCCGTTCTTCACCTTCGATCCGGTCAGCTACGAGCGGCCCAACCTGCCGGCCTGGATCATCGTGGACGGAAGCTACCTCGACAAGTACATGCTCCTGACCAGCGTGCCGGGGATGCCGCTGCCCGAGTTCCTGCCCCGCGCCGACACCCTGGACGCGCTGGCGCGCAAGGTCGGCATCGATCCGGCAGGCCTGGCCGCCACGGTGGCGCGCTTCAACAAGTTCGCCGAGGAGGGCGTCGATCACGACTTCCGCCGCGGCGAGAGCACCTACGATCACTTCTATGGCGACGGCGACCACAAGCCGAACCCGAACCTCGGCGTCATCGGACGCGCGCCGTTCGTGGCGCTCGAGGTCCACCCGGGCGCCATCGGCACCAAGGGCGGCGCGGTGGTCAACAGCAAGGCGCAGGTGCTGCGCGCGACCGGCGGGACCATCCCCGGGCTGTATGCGGCCGGCAACGTGATGGCCGGCATCACCGGGCCGGGCTACCCCGGGGCCGGCAGCACCATCGGGACCGGGATGACGTTCGGGTGGATCGCGGGCGGCGACGCCGCGGCACAGAAGGCGTAGCAGGAGGACTGGACGATGCCTGAAGTGGAATACACGACGACGATGAACGCACCGCCGGAGGCGGTGTGGGACTTCGTCAAGGACATGAACGTCGATCGTCAGGGGGACGTTCCCGTCCCCCCTCCGCAGGCAAAGCCTGCGGAGCCTCCCCCCACCGCGCGTTGCTCGCGCGGGCTCAGAACCCCGGAGGTGGCCAATGCCTGAAGTGGAATACACCACCACGATGAACGCACCGCCCGAAGCCGTGTGGGACTTCGTCAAGGACATGAACAACTGGGCGCCGTTTCTGACCGGGTACCAGAAGCACGTCATCATCGATGACAAGGACTCGGTGTGGACGCTCAAGGGCAACGTCGGGATCTTGAGCCGCGTCGTCGAGCTGAAGGCGCACGTGACCGAGTGGAACGGGCCTGACAAGGTGGCCTTCACGCTGACCGGGGTGAACGAGCTGGTCGACGGTGGTGGCACGCTGGTGATGGGGCCGTACAAGTCGGACGCGGTGGCCAAGCCGAAGAAGGTGTTCTTCCTGCGCCGCTTCGGGCGCGCCATCATGCGCTTCTTCTTCAGGCTGGCGAACCGCAAGACGCGGGCGCCCAAGCGGCTGAAGGCGGCCGATGGCGCGCCGCCGGCGGCGCAGCTGGTGTTCACGCTGCGCATGGACGCGGGCGGGCCGACCGGGCCGCTGGTGAACGCGATGCTGGGGCCGGCGCTGCTGCCCGCGGCGGAGGATCTGGCCAACAAGATCGCGGCGCACGTGGAGAAGCTGCACGCGGCCAAGCAGGCCGAGGCAGAGGCCGCCTAGGGATGGACCTCGCGCTGTCGGCGGATGAAGAGGAGCTGCGCCGCGGCGCACGCCGGGTGCTCGGCGAGCGCTCGGGGGCCAAGCAGGTGCGTGCGGCGATGGCGCGTGAGGACGGCCATGACGCCGAGCTGTGGCGGCTGTGTGCGCGCGAGCTGGGCTGGGCCGGGCTGGCCATCGGCGAGGCCCAGGGCGGCGTCGGCATGGGCGGCGTCGCGCTGGCGGCGGTGCTGGAGGAGTGCGGGCGCGCGCTGGCCTGTGTGCCGCTGCTGCCCACGGTGATGGCGGCGACGCTGCTCGACGTCGCGGGGACGGCGGCGCAGCGGGCCGAGTGGCTGCCGGCGCTCGCGGAGGGCGCGGCCATCGGGGCCGCGGCGGTGGCCGACACCGGTGGCGCCTGGGATGTGGCTGGCGTGGGTGTGTCGGCGCGCCTGGAAAATGGCGCCTGGGTGTTGTCAGGGCGTAAAGCTGGTGTGGTGGCGGGACACCTGGCCGATGTCCTGGTGGTGGCGGCGCGGGTCGGCAAGGGTGTCGACCTGTTCGTGGTGCCCGGTGCGGCGCCCGGGGTCGAGCGCCGCGTGATGCCGACGCTGGATGCCACCCGACGCATCGCCGAGGTGACGCTGAACCAGGTCCGGCTGCCGGCGAGCGCACGGCTGGGGGATGCTGGCGAAGGCGAGGCCGGGGCCGCGCTCGAGCGTGCGCTCGACATCGTCGGCGCCGCGCTGGCGGCCGAGCAGCTCGGTGGCGCCGAGCGCTGCCTCGAGCTGAGCGTCGAGTACGCCAAGGTGCGGGTGCAGTTCGGGCGCGCCATCGGCTCGTTCCAGGCCATCAAGCACCGCTGCGCCGACATGCTGGTCGCGGTCGAGGCGGCGCGCTCGGCGGCCTACTGGGCCGGCTGGGCGGCCAGCCACGCGCCGGCGGAGCTGCTGCACGCGGGGCCGCTGGCGATGGCCACCGCGAGCGAGACCTTCTTCGACGTCGCCGCCGAGACCATCCAGGTCCACGGCGGGATCGGCTTCACCTGGGAGCACGAGGCGCACCTCTACTTCAAGCGCGCGCGGGCCAGCGCGGCTCTGCTGGGTGACGCCAGCTGGCAGCGCGAGCGGCTGGCGCGGCGCCTGGGCCTCGGGGGGCAGTGATGGACTTCGAGTTTTCCCGCGAGGAAGAGGCCTTTCGCGCCGAGGCGCGCGGCTGGCTCGAGGCCAACCTGGTCGGCAAGTTCGCGCAGCTGCGTGGCCGCGGCGGTCCCGGTGACGAGCACGCGCTGCACGCCGAGCGCCTGGAGTGGGAGCAGCACCTCGGCGCGCAGGGCTGGAACGGTCTGGGCTGGCCGGCCGCCTACGGGGGCCGCGACGCCACGCTGAACCAGCTCGTGATCTGGAACGAGGAGTACGCTCGCGCCGCGGCGCCCGGGCGCCTGGGTCACATCGGCGAGCAGCTGCTGGGCCCGACCCTGCTGGCCTTCGGCACCGAGGCGCAGAAGCAGCGCTTCCTGCCCGGGATCAAGCTGGGTCGCGAGCTGTGGTGCCAGGG
>JADYYK010000254.1 GCA_020853705.1 Deltaproteobacteria bacterium | reverse complement strand
GTCGCGCAGGGCGCCCGACAGCGTGGCCGCGCAGGCATCCACGTTGCGCGCGCGGACGCCGGCGAAGATGACGCGCCCACCCTGTGGCGGCTCGATCAGCGGCGCCTCGCCGCCCTCCAGCGCGGGCCGCACCGTGCCATCGGCATACAGATAGATCACCTCGAGGCTCGGCTGCGCCGCCTTGTCACCGACGAAGCCGAGCTGACAGGGATCAGGAGGGTCTTTGGGACAGCCGGCCGCCAGGACGGCGACCAGGACCAGCGCGCAGCGAGCTAGAAGCAAGCGACGTTGTCGCTCTTCGGGTAGTAGTAGACGAAGGCGTTGCAGTGCTCGGACTTCTCGACGATGCCGCCGAAGGTGTAGCAGCAGTCGAGCTGGTCATCCGGGGTGCCCTTGGCCTTGTCGGCGGCGTCGATGTCGGCGCAGGTGACGCCGCGCGGCGGCTGCTGCCACTGGTAGCCGCAGGTGTAGAACACGCCGCCACCCGCCGGGACCTGCTGCGACAGCTGCGGCGAGTGCAGCATCGGCGGCTCGTCCCACGACGACGACCCGTAGAAGCGGTCGGTCATCGGCGGCTCGGTGGTGCTGGTGCCGTCCCACTGGAACATGTCGAAGCTCTTGCCGCGCGAGTGGAAGTGGCCGTTGGCGCCGACGATGGTGGTCGGGGTGGTGCTGCCGAAGTTGCACGTACCGCTGAACCGGGGCGTCGGGTTCGCCCGGCAGATGCGGATCGACTGCTTGGTCGCGAAGATGGTGCCGAGCTCGGCGGTGACCTGGGCCTGCGGCATCGACCAGAAGTTGACCTCGATCTTGCCCCGGAACGGCGTGGTCTGGGTCAGCGCGTTGACATAGTGGGTCTGCAGCATCAGCCACTCGCCGCCATCGAACTTGTTGGCCACGCCGTCGGGCAGCGTCCAGTCGACCAGGCCGCCCTGCTGCGAGTTCATCACCAGCGGCCAGTCCGACCAGTTGGGGCTGTTGAAGCACTCGCCGACGCCGTTGGCGCTCTTGACCACGCGGTCGGGTGAGGTGTCGGGGCCGAGGCCCTTGATGGTCTTGACGCGGAAGATGTTCATGTGGTGCGAGCCGGCGTTCTGCGCGGCCTCGAACTTGTGAAGATACATCGGCGTCCCCGGCGCGCCCGGGACCTGGAAGAAGTAGCAGTCCTGTTGCTCGACACCCTGGGCGACCTCGAAGGCCGGGGTCTCGAAGTGGAAGCCCTGATCGGCCGGCGGCGGCTCCAGGTTCACGTCCGTGTTGGCCGGATCATCATCGCCGCAGCCCATCATGAAGCAGGCCGCCGCCACCACACCCCAATTGAGAAAGCTTTTCATCTGACCATTCTCCACCAGACCCCCTCGGTCTGCAAGTGACCGTCACCACGTCTTTGTCACCAGGTGCCACGCGTGCGAAACTGCCCCGGCCATGTCAGCGCAGCAGGACGGGGGTCGGTTCCAGGTCGGGAGCCGGGTCGGCAACTTCGTGGTCGAGAGCCTGCTCGGCGAGGGCGCCATGGGCGCGGTCTACCTGGCCCAGCACGACACCCTGCGGCGCAAGGTCGCGATCAAGGTGCTGCTGCCGGCCCTGGCCGCCGACCGGTCCCTGGTCGAGCGCTTCATCGACGAGGCCCGCGTGGTCTCGGGCCTCGGCCACCCCGGGGTGGTGCAGGTGCTGGACTTCGGCACCCTGCCCGACGGTCGGCGCTACTCGGTGATGGAGTACCTGCAGGGCGAGGACCTCGAGCACGTGTTGCACCGCGAGGGCCGCATGGAGCCCTGGCGGGTGGCCCGCCTGGGCGCCCAGATCGCCGACGCCCTGGCGGTCGCACACGAGGCCGGCGTGGTGCATCGCGACCTCAAGCCGGCCAACCTGTTCGTGACCCGCGACGCCAGCGGCGAGGAGCAGATCAAGATCCTCGATTTCGGCATCGCCAAGCTGCTCGGCGACGGCGAGGTCACACGCACCAAGGCGGGCACCGTGATGGGCACGCCGCAGTACCTGTCACCGGAGCAGGCCAGCGGGCGCACCGACCTCGACGGGCGCAGCGACATGTACTCGCTGGGCGTGTGCCTGTACGAGATGCTGGCCGGGCGGCCGCCGTTCGTGTCGAACAACACCATCGAGCTCCTGAGGAACCACGCCAAGGATCCGGCGCCGCCGCTGCTGGGGCTGGCCCCGGCGACGCCGCCCGCGCTGGCGGCCATCGTGATGCGCTGTCTGGAGAAGGACCGCGACGCGCGCTTCTCCAGCGCGCGCGAGCTGCGCGTGTCGGTGCTGGCGCTGGGCGTGGGCCACCTGCCGGGACAGACCAACGTGTCGACGGCGGCGCTGGCGCCGGCCGTCGCGCGCGGGGGCGGCAGCAAGAAGGGGCTGGTCGCGGTCATCGTGCTGGCCCTGGTGGGCGCCGCGGTGGCCGCCATCGTGCTGTCGGGCGGTGGCAAGAAGGACAAGGGCGCGGCCGGGGCCGGCACCTCGCCGGCGGGCTCGCCGAGCGCCAGCCCGAGCGCCTCGGGCTCGCCGGCGGCGTCACCGCCGGGGTCGGGGTCGGGGTCGCCGTCGCCATCGGCCGGTGGCCCCTCGCTGGCCAGCCGCAACCCGTTCCGCGCCGACGACGCCCAGGCCATCGCCGGCGGCGCCGCCATCTGGACCTCGAAGTGCGCGCGCTGTCACGGCCAGTCCGGCGAGGGCGACGGCAAGGACACCCCGCCCGGCCTGGAGCCCAAGTCGTTCGCCGACGCCCACGCCGTCCCCGGGCTGCTCGATCTGTATCGCTTCGAGATCATCCGTCGCGGCGTCGAGCAGGACGGCAAGCAGACCATGCCGGCCTTCGCCGACCTCAGCGAGGACGACACCTGGAAGCTGGTCACCTTCATCGCCACGCTGGCGCCGCCGATGCCGGCCGGGGCCGCCGCGATGGCGCCCAGCGCGCCCAAGCCGGAGCTCGACTCTGCGCTGCAGAAGCGCGGCGCCCAGCTGTACAAGCTCAAGTGTGCCTCGTGTCACGGCAAGCGTGGCAAGGGTGACGGCCCCGCGCGCGAGTTTCTCGGCCGCTTTCCTGCCGATCTGAGCGCCGGCGTCTACAAGCTGCGCTCCACCCCCAAGGGCCTCTTGCCCACCGACGAGGACATCGTCGCAACCCTGACCGCGGGCATGGGGGTCGGCGGCATGCCGGCGGTCGCCAAGCTGCCCGAGCTCGACCGCTGGGCCCTGGTGGCCCACGTCGAGTCGCTGTCGTCGCGCTTCGCCAAGCAGAAGGACGCGCCCGAGATCGTGACGGTGCCGGCGCGCCCGGCGCCCAGCGC
>JADYYK010000253.1 GCA_020853705.1 Deltaproteobacteria bacterium | reverse complement strand
GCGACGGCCTGCCCAGCACCAGCACCGACCCCACCGGCAACGTCAGCACCATGACCCGCGATCTGCGCGGCCTCGTGCTGCGCGCTCGCGCCCCCCGCGTCGAGCGCGGCCAGCCCGATCTGGTCTCGCAATTCGTCTATGACCGCCGCGGTCTGCTAACCGATCTGCGCGACCCGGGCGGAGTCGTCACCCACACCAGCTACGACGCCACGGCGCGCCTCACCGAATCGACCTACGCCTTCGGCACCCCCGAGGCCAGCACCACCACGCTGGCCCTCGACGCCGCAGGCCGGACGCGCACCACCACGTTGCCCGACGACTCGGTCATCACCCACGCCTACCTGCAGGGTTACCTCGCCAGCCTCACCGCAGTGCACCGCACCACGGGCGTGGCCCGCGGCACGCGCAGCTTCACACGGGATGGCCTCGGCCGCATGACCCGCGGCGTCGCGACCACACCACGCGCGACCGGCACGCCCGATGTCGTCACCACCGATCTCACCTGGGACTCGCGTGGCGAGCCGGTCGACGAGACCACGACCTTCCGCGGCCGCGCCCTGCACACCGGCTACCGCCGCGACAGCCGCGCCCTGGTGCGGGGGATCGAGTACCCCGACGGCAGCCTTGTCACCCGTGACGTCGACGCCCTGGGCCGCCCGCAGTCGGTCGGCTTCTCGGGCGGCGCGACCGCCGAGTTCTCCTGGCGCCTGGGCCAGCTCCGCGGCCAGCTCATGCGCAACCCGGCCGGCACCCTGATCCACGCCGCCGACCGCACCATCGACACCCTGGAGCGCACCACTGGCCAGCGCAGCTTTGCCGCCTCAGGCCAGATCGGCGACGAGCGCCGGCTGCTCGACGACTCCGGGCGGATCCGCCTGGAGACCCTGCAACTCAGCGCCCCGGGCTTCGCCCCCGTCGCGCGCACCCGCGGCGCCCTCTATGGCGGCGCCGGCTGGGTCGATGCCGTTTCTGAGGCGCGCAGCCTCGGCGCCGCGCCCGCCACAGCGCCGACCACCAACCTCGAGGTCCAGGCCTACCTGGCCGCGCAGCTCCCCGCCGCGGTGACCACCACGCTCGGCCGTGATGACGCCGGCACCCTCGCTGGCGAGACCCGCCCCGGCTTCACGCCATACGCCGCGACCCTCAGCACCCGCTCGCACCGCATCTCGACCTACCGCGTCCCCTTCGTGGCCGGCGACCAGACGGTGACCTACGACGGCCTCGGCCGCGTCACCTCCGACGCCACCAACCGCGCCGAGTGGGACGCCTTCGGCTTCCAGACCTCCTCCGAGAAGGTCGCGATGCCCGGCGCCACCCACTTCGACTATGTGCCCGACGTGGCCGGGCGGCGGATCGCCAAGCTCGGCCCGACCACCCAGCAGCGCTTCGGCCTGGCCGGCTGGGACGTGCTCACGGTCGACAACGGCACCGCCTTCACCTCGCGCATCCTCTACGGCGCCCAGTACGACCAGCCCCTCCGCGTCGAGCCGGCCACGCTGCCGCCGTTCAACCTCGGCGCCAACCTGCGCGGCGACACCGACAAGACGATCGACGACGCGGGCGCTGTCCTGGAGTTCGCCGAGTATTCACCCTACGGCACGCGCACCCTGACCAACGCCGCGGGCAGCGTGTGCGACGAGGGCACCGGCGCCACCTGCCCGCCCATCAGCCTGCCCCGCGACCCCTGGAGCGGCAGCCCCTTCGGCTTCGGCGGCCAGTGGCAGGACCTCGAGACCGGCAACTACTTCAGCGACCACCGCACCTACTCGCCGCGCCTGCGCGGCTTCACCGGCCCCGACCCCCTCGGCTTCATCGACAGCTTCGACCTGCACGCCTTCGCGGCCGGGGACCCTCTCAACCACACCGACCCCTTCGGCCTGTCCATGCAGGACGGCGGCATGCGCGACCCCGGCTACGACCCCGGGCGCGGCCTCTTCGGCGACCTCGGCGGCCACGCCCACTCCATCATCAGCGGCGACGAAGGCTTCGGCACGGTCTCGGCCAGCTACCGCCCTCACGCCATCAGCGACTGCCGCTCCACCACCGGCAAGGGCGCCGCGTGGTGCACCGACATGGTCGACCAGTACGGCTGGTTCCAGGGCGCCG
The DNA here is from genome assembly GCA_020853705.1 of Deltaproteobacteria bacterium. Lineage (GTDB taxonomy): Bacteria > Myxococcota_A > Polyangia > Haliangiales > JADYYK01 > JADYYK01. Next base: position 2,682 of record JADYYK010000253.1, on the reverse strand, counting down.
ACCCCAACCTGGGCGTGCTCGAGAGGACCATCGTCGAGCCGTGGGGCAAACACGTGTTCCGGCCGCTGCTCCACCGGGTGGGAGCGGTGGCCAATGGCATCGGGCGGCCGCTGGGCCTGCCTGACCTCGTCCAGCCCAAGGACGGCTGGGACATCCTGCTAATGGGCGCGGGGTCCGCCACCATCGTGGTGGCGAGCGGAGGCGCGGCGGCCGGCGGCGCGGTTACGGGGCCCGAACTGGTGCTTGCGGGAGGCGGGGCAGCTGCGGTTCCCGCAGGCACAGCCGCCGCCGCGGCAGGCGGCGGTGCGATCGCTTCGACTGTTGCGTTGGCGAAGGCGGGTGATGATGGCGGTGGGTCGGAGGACACGGACGGTTCGTTCGACGTGTCAGACTGGAGCGGCTACCCTGAGGGCGAGAGGCCCTCCGGCCCGCTCAAGAAGCTAGAGGGCGAGCAGTACGACGCAGCCCGAAAAGCCGCCAACAAGGAGAACGCGCGCCTCCATCGGGCCGACCCTTCCTTGAAGGGGAAGCAACTCCACGAGGTGAAGCCCGTCAAGTTCGGGGGCAGCCCGACAGACCCCTCGAACAAAGTGGCGCTGAGCCCAGAACAGCACCAGAAATTTACGAACTGGTGGAATGCCCTCCTGCGCTCTATAGAACGGTGGTGAGCACGATGGATATCCGGAAGTGGCTTGAAACTACTGGAACCCCGAACGGAGTCAGCGACGACCAGGCGAGCCGGTTCGCCACGCGCTACGGCCTTGCGCTGCCACCGGACTACCTAGCGTTTCTTCGCGCCTCCAACGGAGCGGAGGGGCCGATTGGGGCCGAGGCCTACATCGCGCTCTGGAGCCTCGATGACGTAGCGGCAAGAAACGAGGAGTACCAGGTGGGCTTACGCGTGCCTGGCGTCCTGCTCATAGGTTCGGACGGCGGCGGCGAGGGGTTTGGCTTCGACTTCCGGGACCCGTCAACCCCTCTGGTGAATGTGCCGCTCGTTGGGATGGCGCCGGGCGAGGTCAAGCGGATCGCGCCAACATTCACCCGCTTTCTCGAGATGCTGGAGTCCTCCGAGTGGCTGCCCTTCTGAGCGGCGCACTGGAGATCCCCGAAGGCTCGGGCGTGGCGTTTGCGATTGCAGGCGGCAGACCACGCGCACCGAATCGACAGATTCTGACTTGCTTGGCTTGCACCATCCTTCTGTCTGCTCGTAGCCGCCTTGGCCATGAGAGGGGCCGAGAAGCGCGGGGCGCCCCCGACGCCGACGAGATCGTTACTATGCTGGGGCACCCTCCGTGGCGACTTCTCGATCTCGCCCGGTTCAGATTCCCAGATCCGCCCTCAACTCGCGCAAGAAGGCAATCCCTGCCCGGGCCGGTCCGGAATAGAATTCTGGCAGATCCGCCTGCTCGATGGCCTGGATAGCGAGCCGACCGTCTCTCGCTGCTTCTGCGAGGATTGGGCGCACCCGGGCCGCGAGCCCGCGAGGGCGTGCGGCCGCGAGCGCATCTTTGGCGTCCGCATAGCCGCCAAAAGCGGAGGCGAGCGACCAGATCGTCTCGGGGTTGTCCAGGCGTGCCGTTCGAGCGAGACAGAGGCCGTGCAGCAGCCGCCTAGCACCATCGAGACTCTCGGACTCCCGCCCTTGGTTCAGACCGACGACGAGAAAATCGCGCCCCGATTCGACCAGCATCGAAGCACGCGTTTCGCGCGCCGTAACAAGGCTGTCGACCCCCCTCCAGCGGTTCGCGGCCTCTTCGTCACGACCGCATGCACGCAGGCAGCGCGCCTCGGTTTCAGCCAGTCGGACACGGCTGAACGGATCGAGCGCGGCAACTTGCGCCGCCTCCCGACAGTCCTCCGCAAGGCGTCGTAGCCCCGCTGTGTCACTGCGTCCGAGCACCCGGTAGCGCAAAGCCATCTGCGCCGCGATTGATTGCCGCTCTCCCTCGAGCAACTTCGTGGTCGTTGTGGAGGGGTGAGCGCGGAGCGCGAAAGCGAACAGCACCTGCGGGGTTCGCATCTCCTCTGGCACACGCGCCAGCCACTCGCCGCGCCCGTGCTGCGCCGCGAGTCCGAGCGCAATCCGGCAGGTGACCTCGTCCCCGACCCCGAGCCGCATGGCCTGCTCGAAAAGGGACTGCGCCCGGGGAAGGTCGCCCGCCTTTCCGTACGCGTCCACAAGCGTGTTGTAGGTGACTGCGTCGGCGATCCCGAGCTGCATGGCCTGGTCGAAGATGTTCTGCGCCCGGGGAAGGTCGCCCGCCTTTCCGTAGGCGTCGACGAGCGTGTTGTAGGTGACTGCGTTGGCGATCCCGAGCTGCGCCGCCTGGTCGAAGAGGCCCTGCGCTCGGGGAAGGTCTCCCGCCTTTCCGTAGGTGTCCACGAGCGCGCTGTAGGTGACTGCGTTGGCGATCCCGAGCTGCGTGGCGCGGTCAAAAATGCTCTGCGCCCGGAAAAGGTCGCCCGTCTTTCCGTATGCGTCCACAAGCGCGCTGTAGGTGAACGCGTCAGCGATCCCGAGCTGCGTGGCCTGGTCGAAGAGTCTTTGCGCCCTGGGAAGGTCGCCCGCCTTTCCGTACGCGTCGATAAGCGCGCTGTAAGTGAAGCCGTCAGCGATCCCGAGCTGCGCGGCCTGGTCGAAGATGCTCTGCGCCTGGGGAAGGTCGCCCGCCTTTCCGT
>JADYYK010000252.1 GCA_020853705.1 Deltaproteobacteria bacterium | reverse complement strand
TGCCGCCTGTCGCCTGTCGCCGGTCGCCCGTCGCCTGTCGCCCGTCGCCGGTCGCCTGTCGCCTGTCGCCTGTCGCCTGTCGCCTGTCGCCTGTTCCCCCTCACCCGTTCCCTACCCCACCGGCAACGACAGCACGAACCGCGCCCCCGGCCCCGCCCCCAGCGTCAGATCGCCGCCCTGGGCCCGCGCCAGCGCGCGACTGAGCGCCAGCCCCAGCCCCAGGCCCGCGGGGCCATTGCTCGACACCGCGCGCGAGAACGGGCGAAACAGCCGGCGCGCCCGCGGCGGCAGGCCGGGGCCGTGGTCGACCACGGTGACGCTGCCGCCCTCGGGGCCGACCTCGACGCTGACCTCGATGCTGCGATCCGCGCTGTCGCGGCTGTACTTCTCGGCGTTGTCGAGCAGGTTGTGCACGATCTGGGCGACCGCGTCGGGATCGAAGCGGGCGTCGGCGGCGTCCTCGGGCATGGTCAGCTTCACGCTGGCACCGGCCGCGCTCAGCGCCGGGCGCGCGCGCTCGACGGCGGCCTCGACACACTCGGCCAGGTCGGCGACGCGCGGCCGCACCGCCAGCGCGCCGCGCTCCAGCTGGGTGAAGCCCAGCACGTTGCCGACCACGCGCCCCAGGCGCGCCGCCTCGTCGGCGATGCGCCGGGCATAGTCGCGCGACTTGGTCGGGTCACCCAGGCCGTCGGCCAGCATCTCGCCATACATGGCCAGGCCGGCCAGCGGGGTGCGCAGCTCGTGGGCGGCCGAGGCCGCGAACAGCGAGCGCTGCCGGGCGTGGTGCTCGCTGCGCGACACCAGCGCGACCAGCAGCGCGCCCAGCAGCGCAGCCAGCGCCGCCACCGGGGTGAACTGCCACAGGAAGCGGCGCCGCGTGGCCAGCGCCAGCGCGCGCGCACTGGCGACATCCGCCTGCGCCGGCGCCACGTCCAGCGCGAAGGCACCGGTGGCGAAGGCCAGCGCGACGTGGCCGGCCGCCGGCGCGAGGTCGGGGCTCTGGCGCACCACGCGCGCGGTCGGGGCGCCCTGCCCCGCCAGCCACGCGGTCAACGCCGCCGGCGACACCAGGAAGCCCTGGGTCAGCGCGCCGTCGGGCGTGCCGACCTGGCGCAGCGCCACCAGCATCGAGACCCCCGCGACCTCGACCGCGTGCCACTGCAGCGGATCGGTCGTGATGATGATGCGCGGCGCGGCCTCGGCCACCGGCGCCGGGGGCTTCTTGCGCGATCGGGCCTTGTCCTTGACCTGGGGCTTGACCGGCGTCGGCGTCGGCGTCGGCGGCGGCGTCGCGGCCGTCGCGGGCACCGCGACCTCGGCCACCACCTCGGCGCCGGGCTGGGCCGCCTCCTCGTCACCCGGCGGCAGCAGCGCGTCGGGCCCGGTGCGCGTCGAGGCCGGCTGCGGCGCGCTGTCCGGCGGCGCCATGCCGGGCAGGCTGGTCGGGCGCGGCAGCGGCAGCCGGCGCGAGGTCTGGTAGATCGAGTTGGAGTTGCTGTTCTGCCAGTAGGCGTCGGGATCCAGCTCCTGGATCACGCGGGTGCGCGCCTCGACGCGGGCGCTCTTGTCGACGCCGCCCTCGGTGACGTTGTCGACCTGGGCCACCTCGATCTGTGGCCCGGTGGCCTGCACCGTCCAGCGCTCGGGACCGCCCTGGGGTGGCGCCTCGGCGCTCTCGAGCCCGGGTGTCAGCGCCGCCACCACGCTGAAGTCGGTGCCCGCCGGCGCCGCCGCCAGCAGGGTCGCGACCTCGGGCTCGAGCTCGCGGCGCAGCGCCTCGGCGGCGACGCGGGCGTCGCGCGACGACAGCTCGGGCACCTCGTCGTTCAGCGTCGGCAGCGTGATGTGACCGCTGGCGTCGATCTGGAAGTGCGCGCGCACCAGGGCGTCGTCGGGGCCGCCGGCCAGCGGTGACGGGATGACCGACGACCCGATCGTGGCCCCGCGCGGGTCGTGGTAGAGGTTCTGATAGTGGTAGTAGGGCCGCTGCGACTCGCGCTCGCGCAGCTCCTCGAGGCGGGCGCCGAGGCGCGCCGACAGCTCCTGGGCCGAGGCCGAGGCGCGCTCGGCAGGCGCCGCCAGCACAGTCGCGACCTCCTGCCGGGTGCGCGCCCAGCCGGTCACGAACCAGGCCGCCAGCGGCGCGCCCAGCCCGACGGCGACCAGCGCGGCGGCCAGCAGGGTGCGCCGGCGCGGGCTGCCCGGCACCCGACGCGCGCGCTTGCTCGCGCCCGCGCTCGCGCTCGCCGGGCCTGGCCTGCCGCCGCTATCCGCCGTCGCCTTCATGCTCAGCCCTCGCGCTCTCCCCACGCATAGCCCAGCCCCTTGACCGAGACGATGAGGCGCGGATGTCCGGGGTCGCGCTCGATCTTCTTGCGCAGGTTGGCGATGGTCATGTCGACGGTGCGCGTCTGCATCGACGCCGAGGCGCCCCAGACCTGCTCGAGCAGCTCGGCGCGCGCCACCACCCGCTCGCGATGGCGGTGCAGCCAGCGCAGGATCCCGGCCTCGCGCGCGGTCAGCGTCACCTCGGCGCCCTCACGGCGCGCCACCAGCCGCCCCAGATCGAGCTGACAGCCGTCCATCTCGAGCAGCTCGGCGGCGGCCGGCGCCCCGGCGGCGCGGCGCCCCAGCGCGCGCACCCGCGCCAGCAGCTCCTTGGCCGAGAACGGCTTGGTCACATAGTCGTCGGCGCCCTCGGCCAGGCCGCGCACCTTGTCGTCCTCGTCACCGCGCGCGGTCAGCATCAGGATGGGCAGCCCGGGCCGCGCCAGGCGCAGCCGGCGGCACACCTCGATGCCGTCCATGCGCGGCAGCATGAGGTCGAGCAGCACCAGATCGAACGGCTCGGCCTGGCCGCGCTCGGCGGCCGTGACGCCATCCCCGACCGCCTCGATGGCGTGACCGTCGCCACGCAGCAGATCACTGATGCCTTCTCGGAGCAGCGCCTCGTCCTCCACGACCAGGATCCTCATGTCCCTCACAGCCTCCTCACAGCATCCCTGAGGTGCCGCCTCGGCGCCGTAAAGGCCCCGTAAAACCGCCCCACCACGAAACCGCGGAGCCCTGGCCGACACTCCCGGGACTATACGCTGGAGCCGCCCTGCCTTTTCCGTCCGCGGGCTTGCGCCAGCGCCAGCAGCACAAGGCCCAGCGCCGCGAAGCACAGCTGCCGCGCCCGCTGCACCAGCGCCAGCACCAGGCCGGCCACCGGCGCCATGCCCAGCAGATCGAACAGCGCGTAGTTACTGCCCTCCGAGACCCCGACCCCGAACGGCACCACGGCCGACACCCACCTGATGACCAGGCTGGACGCCATCATCGACAGCGCGAAGCCCAGCGGCAGCGGCACCCCCAGCGCGTGCAGCACCAGCAAGATCTCGCCCTGCGAGGCCAGGTGTGACAGCGCCGACAGCGCCAGGGCGTGCACCAGATCACCGCGCCGCGCACCACGGAACTCGGCCAGCTGGGCGTCGATGGTGCCCAGGCGCTGCTGCCACGACGCCGCACGCGCCGGCCCGATGACGCCGAGGCGCCCGAGGCCCCGCGCCAGCGCCGCCAGCGCGCCGCGCCCCATCAGCAGCGCCAGCCCGAGGCCGACCGTCGCCGCCAGCCCGGCGCCGATCCACATCGCGATGACCAGGTTGCGCGGCAGGTCGACGCGCGCCGCGATCACGAAGATGCCGAGCACCAGCACCAGCACGTTGACCCACAGCGCGGCCAGGTTGAACAGCAAGATCCCCGACACCGCGCGACCCCGCGGCGCGCCGGCCTGGTACAGCAGCGTCACCTTGGTGACCTCGCCCAGGTTGCCGCCCGGGGTGACCAGGTTGATGGCGTGGCCGGACAGCTGCGCGACCAGGCTGTTCAGGAAGGACATCGGCGCATCGGGCGCCCGCACCAAGAGCTGGATGATGCGCCCGTCGAGCAGGTGCGCGACGAGCTGCACCGCCAGCACCGCGATGAACCAGCCGCCGATGGTGCTCAGGCGTTCGCCCAGCGTGCGCACCCCGGCGTGGCTGATCAGCCAGGCCAGGCCAGCGAGGCCGGCCAGCAGCGAGATCCAGTTGACCACCCTGGCCCAGCGCGGAGCGGGAGCGGCCATCAGTCGGCGGCGCCGTGCCTGCCCGCGCCGCGCGCGAAGCGCTGCGCTCCGGCCAGGGCGTCGACCGCGAGGGACGCCATGCCGTGCTCGAGCTCGTTCCTCAGGGCGGCGCCGAGCTCGAGGCCGTCCTGCTCGTAGGCCGACAGTCGATCGTGGCGCAGGCACGCCTGCGGCAGCGCGGCCAGCTGCTGGGCCAGCTGCTCGGCCACCGCGCGCGACTGCCCGCGCGGCACCACGCGCGTGGCCAGCCCCATGGCCAGCGCCTCGGCGGCGCCGACCCCGCGCCCGGTCAGGATGAGGTCGAGCGCGCGCCCCAGCCCGACGAGGCGCGGCAGCCGCACCGTGCCGCCGTCGATCAGCGGCACGCCCCAGCGTCGACAGTACACGCCCAGCACGGCGTCCTCCTCGACGATGCGCAGGTCGCACCACAGCGCCAGCTCGAGCCCGCCGGCCACGGCGGCCCCGGCGATGGCGGCGATGACCGGCTTGCCGAGCAGCATGCGCGTCGGCCCCAGCGGACCGTCGCCGTCGGGCGCCACCCGGTTGGGCTCGCCGCGCGACACCGCCTTGAGATCGGCGCCGGCGCAGAAGCTGCCATGGTCGCCCCACAGCACGCCGACATGACAGGCGTCGTCAGCGTCGAAGGCGCGGAAGGCGTCCGCCAGCGCGCTGGCGGTGCCGGCGTCGACCGCGTTCTTCACCGCGGGGCGGTCGATGATGACGGTGTAGATCGGTGGCTGGCGCTCGACGCGGACTCCCATCCCGCGAGGGTATCACCTGGCGGTGATGCGCAGCCGGTAGGTGCCGAAGTCGGTGTCGCCGAAGCCGGTGGCGACCAGGTTGATGCGCACGCCGCTGTTCAGGTTGAAGTTCGAGACCAGCGCGCCGATCGAGGTGCCGCCGCCGGCGCGGTCGTCGTTGCCGGCCGCGCACTGCAGCGGGTTGGCCGGGATGGCGACGCTGGTGTAGATGACGATGTAGGGATCGGGGTGGGTCAGGGCGGCGTCCTCGTCGGTGCCCTCCATGGCGAAGTCGTAGTTCTTGCTGGCGGCGCCCAGGTTGCAGAACACGTGCTGCGCGCGCGGCACGTCGAGGCCGAACGACGAGTAGTCGGTCGCCGGGCAGGTGGTGGCCAGCGGCCGCAGCCACTTCTCGGACGCCGCGGTGGTGGCGCCCATCACGGTGATGGCGCCGGTCTGCGGCAGCGGGGTGCAGTTCAGAGCAGCGTCCGCGCCGACGACCTGGGCGTCGGGCGTGCGCGCGTCGGGCATCGCCGCGTCAACGGGCAGGCTGACCGCGGCGTCGATGGGCAGCGTGACCGCCGAGTCGAGATCCTCGGGGGTCAGGCTGGTGTCACGGGTGCCGGCGTCGGTGATCGGGTTGTCCTTGCCAGCGTCGGGCTCGAGGCTGGGCAGGCTGTTGCCGGCGCTGGCACAGCCGAGCGCGACGACGGCGGCGAAGACGGGCAGGACGACGAGGGCGGCGAGCGCTGGACGGATCGACACGGCGAGGGATTGTGCACGATCCGAGCCGCGGCGAAGTGGTTGATCTCGCGTGCGCGGCTTGGGGACAAAGGTCCCAGGGTGCAAACCCTTCCGTGGACGGTTGGCCCCGGCGGCAGGGTTTGCGCGATGCCGCCGCCGGGTGCTACACCCCGCGCCATGCGATCTCGCGTGGTGATCTCGGCGCTATTGGTGACGGCGCTGACACAGAGTGCGTGGGCCAAGGCGCCCGCGAAGGCGAAGCCGGAGGCGGCGCCCAGCCTGAAGTTCGAGGCCTTCGAGCTGGGCAACGGCCTCGAGGTGCTGGTGCACGAGGATCACGCGACCCCGCAGGTCGCGGTGGTGACCTGGTTCCGCGTCGGCTCCAAGGACGAGCGGCCCGGGCGCACCGGCTTCGCGCACCTGTTCGAGCACATCATGTTCAAGGGCTCGGCGCACGTGCCCGACGGCAAGCTCGACGTGCTGCTCGAGGGCGCCGGCGGCTGGTCGAACGCCTTCACCTCGAGCGACATGACGGTGTACCAGAACGTCGCGCAGTCGAACTTCCTGGGCATGACGCTGTGGCTGGACGCCGACCGCCTGGCCGGCCTGACCGACACGCTGGACCAGGCCAAGCTCGACAACCAGCGCGACGTGGTGCGCAACGAGCGCCGGCAGAGCTACGAGAACGCCCCCTACGGCATGGCCGAGCTGCTCAACCTCGAGCAGCTGTGGCCCAAGGACTTCGGCTACCACTGGAGCACCATCGGCTATCACGCCGATCTGGTCGCGGCCTCGACCGACGACGTGAAGCAGTTCTTCGACAACTTCTACGTGCCGAACAACGCCACCATGGTGATCGCGGGCGACGTCACGCCGAAGGCGGCGCGCGCCCTGGTGACCAGGTATTTCGGCTGGATCCCGCGCGGCCCCGAGCCGGCGCGCCCGAGCTACCCCGAGCCGGCCCCGCTGACGAAGGAGATCCGCATCAGCGACACCGATCAGGTCCAGGTGCCGCGCGTGTTCATCACCTTCCGCGGCCCGGTGGTCTTCAGCGCCGACGAGCCGGCGCTCGATCTGGCCGCCGACGTGCTGGCCGCCGGCAAGTCGAGCCGCCTGTACGAGCGCCTGGTCTATCGCGAGCGGCTGGCCCAGGACGTCGAGGCCGGCTTCTCGGGCGAGGAGCTGGGCGGCAACTTCCAGGTCGTCGCCACCTGCAAGCCCGGCGTCGCGCCGGCCAAGCTGATCGCCGCCATCACCGAGGAGCTGGCCACCCTGGGCAAGACGCCGCCCGCGGCCGACGAGCTGCAGCGCGCGCAGAACGCCCACGAGGCCGCCTTCCTGCGCGGCCTGGAGCCGGTGATGTCGCGCGCCATCCAGCTGGCGCAGTACGCGGTGCAGGCGGGCGACGCCAGCTATCTCGGCAAGGATCTGGCGCGCTATCGCGCGGTCACGCCCGAGGCGGTCAGCGCCGCGGTCAGCAAGTGGCTGGCGCCGACGGCGCGCGTGGTGCTGACCATCTCGCCCGAGCCCAAGCCGGTGGTCAAAAAGCCGGTGGTCAAGAAGCCCGTGGTCAAGCCGGTGGTCAAGCCGACGCCCGTGAAGGGAGGCAAGTGATGCGCAGCCTGAAGCGGACCAGCCTGATGGGCGTCACGGCGGCGCTACTTCTGGGGGCGACAGTGACCGGGGCCAGCGCGCGCACCGCGCCGTGGGACAAGTCGGGCATCAAGGACTGGGCCGCGGTGCCGGCGCCCGGCGCCGAGCCGAAGTGGAAGGCGCCCAGGGCGCAGCACTTCACCTTGAAGAACGGCCTGCGCGTGGTGGTCATCGAGAACCACCGCCTGCCCGTGGTCGCCTTCGAGCTGGTCGTCAACCACGCCGGCAGCGCGGCCGATCCGGCCGGCAAGGCCGGGCTGGCGTCCTTCACCGCCGATCTGCTCGACGAGGGCACCGGCGATCTCGGCGCGCTGGCCATCTCGGAGCGGCTGGATCAGCTGGGCGCCGAGGCCGGCTTCGCCACCAGCACCGAGGCGGCCTGGGCCAGCCTGTCGTCGCTGCAGCGCACGCTGGATGACAGCTTCGACCTGTGGGCGCGCATGATCACCGAGCCGGCCTTCGCCGAGGCCGAGGTCAAGCGCGTGCACGCCGACCGCATGACCTCGCTGGCGCTGCGCCGCGACCGCCCGCGCGAGATCGCGTCGCTGCTGCTGCAGGGCGCGCTGGTCGGGGCCGACAGCGCCTATGGCCACCCGGGTGCGGGCTATGCCGCCGACCTCGGCAAGCTGGGCGCCGCTGACGCCCGCGCGTTCTACCTGGCGCGCTGGACGCCGGCCAACGCCATCCTGGTGGTGGCCGGGGACATCACGCGCAAGCAGCTGGTGCCGCGGCTGACGCGCCTTGCGGCCTGGAAGGGCGCCAGCGCGACCGAGGCGACCCAGGCGGCCGCCCCGACGCCGGTCAGCGCTGGACCGCGCCTGCTGGTGGTCGATCGGCCGGGCGCCGAGCAGACCGATCTGCGCATGGGGCTGGCGGTGTTTCCGCGCACCGACCCGCGCTACGCGAAGTTCGAGGTGCTGCGGACCATCCTGGGTGACGGCTTCACCAGCCGCCTGGTGCAGCGGCTGCGCGAGCAGCTGGGCTACACCTATGGCATCTCGGCGCGGGTGGACTGGCGCCGGGCGCCGTCGCCGTTCACCATCGCCAGCGCGCTGGTCAGCCCCAAGACCATCGAGGGCATGGGCGAGATCACCGCCATCGTGGACGCGCTGGGCGCCACCGCGGTGCCCGCCGACGAGCTCGACAAGGCCAAGCTCAACATCGTGCGCGCGTTCCCGCAGCAGTTCGAGACCAACGAGGGCATCGCCAGCGCGTACGCCGAGCTGGCCATCTTCGGGCTGCCCGACAGCTGGTTCGCCAGCTACGTGGCGGCGGTGCGCAAGGTGACCGCCAAGGACGTGCAGGAGCTGGCGGCGGCGCTGCTGCCGGTGGGCGGCATGAAGGTCGCGCTGGTCGGCGATCTGAAGCTGCTGCGGCCGGGGCTGGGCAAGCTCGGGCTGGGGGACGCGGTGGAGTTCGACGCGGATGGGCTGGCGCCGCTGAAGTTGAAGTAACACTTCAAGGCACCGAGGCGGAGGGGTACCGGAGGCGGATCCGGACGATCTCGAGCCGCTATCGCGGCTCGGGATCGATCGGCGTCGACGACGCGATGACCGGGAGATCCTCGATCATGCGCGGCGGGGGCGGCTCCTCGGGCAGGTGGTCGCCGAAGCTGCCGTCCATCAGCTTGCCGATCATCTCGCTGTTGGGGATGCGCGCGGCGAAGTCGTGCCAGACCCGCTGGTCGTTCTCGCAGCTGTAGAGGCGACAGATCAGCGGGCGCGCCTCGAACACGCCGCAGCGGCCCGAGGGGCGCTCCTGGTGCACGCAGTGGCCCTCGGCGTTCTTGCGGATCCAGTAGGGACGGCCGTGATCCCAGCGCACGATCCCCTCCTGGATGTCCTTCACCTGCAGGGCGTGCTCGAGGTAGCAGCACACGCCCTTGCACAGGTGCATGCGGGCGTCACAGTCGACCGGGTTCGTGGCCTGGGCGTACTTGTCGCGCGGGTCGCCGTTGAGCGACAGCTGGACCTGCTTGGACCAGTGCCGATCCTTGAGCGAGTCCTTGACCCGGTTGTTCATCTCGCGCAGCTCGGCCTGGGTGCACAGGCCCTTCTGCATCATGAGCTCCATGGCCGAGAACACCCAGGCGGCCAGATCGTGGACGCGCTCCAGGGTGTTGATCTCGGCGGCGTGGGCGTGCAGCGCGCTGCGATCGAGCTGGCGGTCGAGCTCGTGCGCCCAGGCGTCGTCGATGATGGGCAGGTGGCGCCTGGGCTTGGCGGGTTGGTCGGCCATGCGTCAGCGTACCCGATCGGCTATCGTTGTCGCCATGTCAGGCGGTCCCCCTTCCGACACCGAGCTGCGCAGCGCCGTGCAGGCGCTGACCGGGGCGCTCATCGAGCTGCACCGCGCCGCCATGAACGCCGCCACCGCCGCCTTCGAGCAGGAGCGCGGCGCCGTGGGCACCCGGCTGCGCCTGCTCGAGCTGCTGATGAACGACCCGTTCTTCGCCTGGCTGCGCCCGCTGTCGGGGCTGATGGCGGCCATCGACGAGGGGCTGGACGATCCCGAGCCCGTCGATCACACCGTGGCCGCCGACGCCCGCGCCATCGTCGAGCACCTGCTCGATCCGCCCGAGGGCGCCGCGCGCGAGCTGGCCGACGGCCTGGCCGCGCTGCTGCAGCGCGAGGCCGACGTGGTGCTGGCGGCGGGCGCGCTGCGCAAGGTGCTGGCCCGGTTGCCGCGCCATCCGCCGGGCAGCCACCCCGAGGCGCACGCGCGCTGGCACGCCCGCCATCGCCCGCGCCCACATCCGCGCCGGCAGGCCTGAGCCGTCTCCCCTACGGGCAGGTCAGCTGGACCGGGATCGGGAGCGCGCTCTCGCCTGGGCTGGCGGCGCCCAGCTGGCTGGAGTCGTTGCGGCCCCAGCACGACACCCCGGCGCGGCGCAGCACACAGGTGAAGTCGTCGCCCGCCGAGACCTCGAGGGCGTCGCCGATGGCGGGCACCTCGAGCGGTGTCCGTGACCGGTTGTCACCCGCGATGGCCGGCTGGCCCAGCTGCGAGACGGTGTTGTCGCCCCAGCACAGCACCTTGCCGGCGTCGCTGACGGCGCAGGTGTGCTGGCCGCCCGCGGCCAGGCTGACCACCGGCGGCAGCGAGGTGATGCGCATCGGGGTCGCGCGCGACGCGGTGAAGTCGCCCAGCTGACCGCGGTCATTGTTGCCCCAGCACCAGACCTCGGTGCCCACCAGGGCGCAGCTGTGCTCGCCGCCCAGCGCCAGCCGGGTCGCGCCGGTGATGCCGGCGACCTGCATCGGCACCAGGCTGTCGGTGGCGGGCATGCGCCCGAGCTGCAGCCCGTCGTTGTCGCCCCAGCAGGTCACCGCACCTGCAGCCACCAGCGCGCAGGTGTGGTACTGGCCGGCGACCAGCGCGGTGGCGCCCGTGACCGCGACGGGGGCGACGTTGACGCTCCAGGTCCGGTTGGGCTCGGTGACCGGGGTGGCGTAGCCGACCTGGGCCTCGTCGTTGGCGCCGGTGCAGTAGATCTGGCCGCCCGCGAGCACGCAGGTGTGCCAGCGCCCCGCGGCGATCATGGTGATACCGGTCAGCTCGGCGGCTGGCGTGGCGGTGCGTGGCGAGGCGTAGTCGCCGAAGTGGCTGGTGGTGGTGCCGTCGCCGCACTGGCCGTTGAAGTTGGCACCCACGCACCACATGTGGCCATCGGCGTCGAGCAAGGCGGTGTGCTCGGCGCCGACCTCGCCGGCGATGATGCGCGCGGTGGTCGGGGGATCACCGCGCAGCGGCACCCCGGGGCCCAGGGACGGGCGCCCGCCGAGCTGGTTGTAGCCGTCGCGGCCCCAGCAGAACGCACTGCCGTCGCTGCGCACGATGCAGCTGTGGGTCACGCGAGAGGTCAGGCGCGAGTAGCAGGACGCGTTGCCGCCGTCGAGCACCGGCGGGGCAGCGTCGACGTCGAGGCGGTCGACCAGGTCGGCGTCGGGCAGCGCGGCGTCGGGCAGCGCGGCGTCCACGCCGGGGCCATCGCCCACGCAGGTGCCGGCGCGAGGGGACAGCGGGGCCCAGCGCCCGCGCGGGCAGGCGGGATCGGGGAAGCTGCAGAAGCCCTCGGGTTCGCAGGTGCCGGTGACGCCGCCACGGATGCACCGCGCAGTGGCGCCGCAGCGGTAGCTCTGGGCGTCGACGCAGCCGGCCAGCCAGACCGCCAGCAACGCGAACGAGTGGACTCGACCACCAGAACCCATCGAGATCAGGATATCATCGCTTCATGCGACGCATCGTGATGGGGGTCCTGCTGGCCGGGCTGGCGCTGGCGGGGAGCTGCACGGCCGAGGTCTCGTGCGGCAAGAAGAAGCAGACAGTGCAGTCGGTGGTGCGGCCCAAGATCAGCGAGATGCTGGGCGCCCAGATCGACGCCGTGGAGTGCCCGCGCAGCGGTGGCAAGAAGGGCGACACCATGGTGTGCACGTCGTCGATCGACGGCGCGCCCTTCAGCATCGACGTCAGCTTCGACGCCGACGACCACATCCAGATGAACCCGCGCGGGCTCATCCGGGGCGACAAGGCCGAAACCTTCGTGGCGAGCCAGATCGAGCAGACCCAGCATGTGGTCGCCAAGGTCGACTGCGGGCCCAGATTTCGCGCCATCGTGATCGGCGACAGCTTCACCTGCACCGCGACCGTGGGCAGCGAGACCAGGACCGCGCGCCTGACCATGAACGACGACAGCGGCAACATCAGCATGACATTGGAGTGATGTTGTTGTGAGCCGCGCCCTGGCAGGTGATGATGCGGCCATGAGGGGGCTCGTGATCGGCGCGCTGCTGGCCATGGCGACGGCCGCGGGCTGTAGCTTCGACTCCAGCGGCAACGGCAAGGCCAGCGATGGCGGCGCCCCGCGCGACATGGGCGTCAGCATCGACGTGGCCACCGGCCCGCTGCTGCTGGTGACGACGTCGACGGTGACCGGCGGCGTGGTCGACCTGACCGCCGAGGGCACCCTGGACTGGCTGCACCTCGGGCTGATGGACAAGAGCGACCAGAACCACAAGCAGCAGGGTGGGCTGCAGCTGACCCCGCTGCTGGTGGGCGGCGGCGAGCGGCGGGTCACCCAGCAGGTCACCTTCACCTGGACCGACGGGACCCCTCGGGGCAGCGCCAGCACGCAGGGCGCGGTGGGCAACGAGGCCGTGGATCGCGGCGTCACCCTCCTGGCGCCGGCGGGGCCGGAGACCCGCCATCTCAAGGTCTATGTCGCGGGTGACAACGCACGTGGGCGCATGCTGGTCACGCTGAGCGGCAACCCGGTGCCGCCGTACCAGGACGAGGTGTTCGACTTCGACGGCGCCTTCGCCGGGGTCTACGAGATCACGTACCGCGGCGCGGTCGGGCAGGTGCTGACCGCGACCTACACCGCCGCGACCGATCCGGGCGGCGGCGGCCACATCGCCGTGGCGGCCGCCACGCTGCGGTGATACGACGCGCTCGTGAAGCTGAGCGCTGAAGAGGTCGCGACCTGCATCCGCGTGCTCGAGCTCGCGCTGGAGAAGCGTGGCCTGCTCGGCGAGCTCGAGGACGACACCCGGCGCCGCCTGCTGGAGGCGGCCGGGCGGCTGACCCGGCCGGCGCGGCACGAGCTCAAGCAGCTGGCCAAGACGCTGCGGCGCAAGCACCGGAACCAGAAGCGCGCCCATGATGCCCAGCTGGTGGATGCCACCGAGATGCGCACGGCGCAGCGGCAGCCGGTGTTCGCGGCGCCAGCGGAGCGGGGGCCGGCGCAGGGCCAGGCTGCCGAGGGCCTGACTGCCGAGGGCGAGGACCGGACAGCTCGTCCTGAGGCTTTGCCTCAGGACGAGCTGAAATACTCGCGCAACTGCTATGTGTGCAAGAGCGAGTTCCGCCGCCTGCACTTCTTCTATGACCAGATGTGCCCGCCCTGCGCCGAGCTGAACTATGCCAAGCGCACGCAGAGCGCGGCGCTGCATGGCCGCATCGCCGTGGTCACCGGGGCGCGGCTGAAGATCGGCTATCACGTCGCGCTGAAGCTCCTGCGCGCGGGGGCGCGGGTGGTGGTGACGACGCGCTTCCCGCACGACGCCGCCGAGCGCTTCGCGCGCGAGGCCGACTTCGCGGCGTGGCGCGAGCGGCTGCAGGTGTACGGGCTGGATCTGCGCCACACCCCGAGCGTCGAGCTGTTCGCGGCGCACCTGGCGGCGACGCTGCCGCACGTCGACTACCTCATCAACAACGCGGCGCAGACGGTGCGACGGCCGCCGCCGTTCTATGCCCACCTGCTGCCGCGCGAGCGCGCCGAGTCGGCCACGCTGGGCGCCGGGGCGGCGGCGCTGCTGGCCGGGCACGAGCGCCTGACCGGGGAGCTGCGCGCGGCGGCGGCGCTGCCGGCCGGGGCGGCGGGCGGCGCCGCGGGTGCAGGCGCGCTGGTGGCGGGTGCGGGTGCCGGCGGCTCAGCCGTGGGCAGCGGCGGTGTGGTGGCCTGGCATGGCGGCGGCGGTTCGGGCGTCGGGCTGTGGGGCTCGGCGGAGCTGACCCAGCTGCCCTGCGCCGAGGCCGACGAGCCCGCGATGCCGCCTGGTGTGGCGGCGTTTCCGGCCGGCGAGGTCGACCAGGATCTGCAGCAGATCGATCTGCGCCAGCACAACACCTGGCGGCTCACCCTGGCCGAGGTGCCGGTGCCCGAGCTGCTCGAGGTCCACCTGGTCAACGCGGTGGCGCCCTTCGTGCTGGCGGCGCGGCTGCGTCCCCTGCTGGAGCAGAGCCCGCTGCCGCGGCGCCACGTCGTCAACGTCTCGGCGATGGAGGCGCAGTTCGCGCGGCGCAAGAAGACCGACAAGCACCCGCACACCAACATGGCCAAGGCGTCGCTCAACATGATGACGCGGACCTCGGCGCCCGACTACCTCGAGGCCGGGATCTACATGAACAGCGTCGACACCGGCTGGGTCACCGACGAGGACCCTCTGCTGCACGTGGCGCGCAAGCAGCACATCCACGACTTCCACCCCCCGCTCGACATCGTGGACGGCGCTGCGCGCGTGCTGGATCCCATCTTCGACGGCGAGCGCACCGGCAGCCCGCCCAGCGGCGTGTTCTTCAAGGACTACCGCTCGGTGCCCTGGTGAGCCGCCGGCGCGCCGCCGCGCGATCGCCTCAGGCGCGGCCGTAGACCGGCAGCGCGGCGCCCGAGACGTCGCGCGCGCCGTCCGAGAGCAGGAACTCGATGACCGCCGCCAGCGAGCCCGGGGTGACCCAGCGCGCCGCGTCGGCCTCGCCCATGGCGGCGCGATTGGCGGCGGTGTCGATCACGCTGGGCAGCACCGCGTTGATGCGCACGCCGTGCGGCGTGGTCTCGGCCGCGACCGCCTGCGCCAGCGCCACCGCGCCGGCCTTGGCCGCCGCGTAGGCCGCGGCGTTGGCGCTGGTCCACGGCTGCACCGCCGCGCGCGAGCCGATGACCACGATGCTGCCGCTCTTGCGCGCGACCATGCCCGGGACCAGCGCCGCCAGCGCGGCGCGCACGGTCTCCAGGTTGGAGTCGATCATGGCGCGCCACTCGCCGCCGCCGCCCTGGTGCAGCGGCTTGCCGCCCTGCCAGCCGCCGGCGATCAGCACCGCGCCGGTGGGCGCGCCGTGGCGCTGCTCGATGGCCGGCAGCGCGGCCGCCCAGGCGGCGTCGTCACCGGCGTCGCCGCTGTGGGCGCTGAAGCGCGGCCCGAGCTCGGCCTCGAGCGCCGCCATGCGCGCCGCGCCGCGCGCGGGCTCCAGCGCCGCCACCGCGTGGCCGCTGCCGATGAGCGCGCGCACCACGGCCCCGCCCAGCGCCCCGCCTGTCCCGGTCATCACGATGGTCGCCATGGCGACGACGATAGCGCGAGCAGCCGGCGGCCGGGGGCGCGTGTGCGTCACGGTGCGTCGGTCGGGTCCCAGCCGGTGTGCAGCTCCTCCTCCAGCTGGTCGAGCGCGGCGGCGTGGGGCCCGAGGCGGAAGTCGAACAGCGCGGCGTTGTCGCGGATGCGCGCCTCGGTGACCGACTTGGGCAGCGGCACGGTGTTCCGCTCGAGGGCCCAGCGCAGCAGCACCTGGGCCGGGGTGCGCCCGAGGGCGCGGGCGGCGGCGACCACCACGGGGTGGTCGAGGCGCAGACCCTGGGTCAGAGGGCTGTAGGCCTCGACGGTGATGCCTTCGCGAGCGCACAGCGCGCGCACGCTGCGCTGCTGCAGGAACGGCGACACCTCGATCTGGTTGACCGCCGGGCGGATGCGGCAGGCCGCGAGCAGCTCCTCGAGGTGCGGCTCCATGTAGTTGGAGACGCCGATGGCGCGCACCAGCTTGCGCTCGTGGAGCTCCTCCATGGCGCGCCAGCTCTCGAGGCGCAGGCCGCGCACCGGCCAGTGGATGAGGTAGAGGTCGACATGGGCGAGGCCCAGGCGGGCCAGCGACTTCTCGCACGCGGCCAGGGTGCGGGCGTGGCCGTGGTCGCTGTTCCACAGCTTGGTGGTCACGAACAGGTCGCTGCGCGGAAGGCCGCTGGCGGCGATGGCCCGGCCGACGCTGTCCTCGTTGCCATAGATTGACGCTGTGTCAATATGTCGGTAGCCGAAACGAAGCGCAGCGGCGACGGCGTCCTCGGTCTCGCGGCCCCGCCGGGCCTGGTAGACACCGAAGCCGAGCCAGGGCATGTCGACGCCCGGGGCGATGGTCACGCGCGAGGACAGGGTGGCGTCGGGCGGGAAGGTCGCGGCCATTGCCGCATGGTACCCTGCGGGCGTGCAGCTCGACCTGAGGACCGTGGATCTCGGTGGCCCGGTCACCTATGCGGAGCTCGGTGGCCGCGGACGCCCCATCGTCTGTGTGCACGGCCTGGGCGGCAACATCCTGAACTGGGTCGTGCTGGCGCCGCTGCTGGGGCGCCTGGGGCGGGTGGTGGCGCTGGATCTGCCGGGGTTCGGACGCAGCCCGCTGGCCGGGCGCAGCACCCGCATCGGCGATCAGGCCCGCGTGCTGGCGCGCTTCCTGGGCCACGTCGGGCAGCCCGCCATGCTGCTGGGCAGCTCGATGGGGGGGCTCATCGCGCTGCAGGTCGCGGCCGCGCAGGTGGCCCTCGAGCGCCTGGTGCTGCTGGCGCCCGCGCAGCCGCCGCCGCGCGGCATCCTGCGCCAGACCCCGCCCGCGATGCTCGCGCGCGGCCTGATGGCGCTCCTGCCCGGCGTGGGCGAGCTGATGTGGCGGGGCGCCATGCGCAGGCCGGCGGAGGAGCAGCTCGCCGCCACCATGCGGCTGGTCTGCCACCAGCCCTCGCGCCTGCCGGCCGCGCTGCTGGAGGCACAGCGCGCCCTGCTGGCGGAGCGCGCGCCGCGCCCGGAGTCGGGCACGGCCTTCCTGCAGGCGACCCGCTCGGTGGCGCTGACCCTGCTGCAGCGCAGGCGCTACGCCGACATGGTGGCGGCGGTCCGGGTACCGACGCTGCTCATCCAGGGCGTCCAGGACAAGCTGGTCTCGGTCGAGGCCAGCCGGGCCATGGCGCGGGCGCGGCCGGACTTCACGCTGCACGAGATCGACGATGTCGGCCATGTCCCGCAGATGGAGCTGCCCGCGGCGGTGATGGCGGCGCTGGACGCCTGGCTGGGGGCGGCGGCGCTGGCGGCAGCCTAGGGACGGCTGGAAGGCGAGCTGTGCTCGACTTCCAGCCGATTTCATGGCAACAGGGTGGGTCGCAATGGCCACCGAAGCACATACCCGGCTGCAGGACATCATGTCCCGGCGTCCCGTCATCCTGGCGCCCATGGAGGACGTCTCTGACGGCGTCTTCCGCGCCCTGTGTCGCACCCTGGGCGCCGAGCTGTGCGTGACCGAGTTCGTCAACGCCGAGGGGCTGCTGCGCGGCTGCCGCACCGCCAAACGCAAGATCACGCTGGCTCCTGACGACCGCCCCACCGCCATCCAGATCTATGGCTCCGACGCCAGCCGCCTGGCCGAGGCCGCGCGGATGGCCGAGGCCGCGGCGCCGTCGTTCATCGACATCAACTGTGGCTGCTGGGTGCCCAAGGTCTCGGGCCGCGGCGCCGGCGCCGGCTGGCTGCGCAACCCGCAGAAGATGGTCGAGATGGCCCGCCTCATCGTGGGCATCGTCGGCCTGCCCGTCACCGTCAAGACGCGCATCGGCTGGGGCCCCGAGTCGGAGATGCCGATCATCGATCTGGCCCGCCGCCTGGAGGACGTCGGCGTGTCCGCGCTGACCATCCACTGCCGGGTCGCGCAGGTCGGCCACTCCGGCCCCGCCGACTGGAGCTGGGCGCGCCGCGCCCGCGAGGTCGTCGCCATCCCGGTCATCGTCAACGGCGACGTGCGCTCGGGCGCCGACGCCGAGCGCGCCCTGGCCGAGACCGGCTGCGCCGGCGTCATGGTCGGTCGCCAGGCCATCGACCATCCCTGGATCTTCCGCGAGGCGCGCGCGCGCCTCGACCGCGGCATCGACCTGCCCGGGCCGACCCCGGCCGAGCGCTTCGCCCTGTGTCGCGCCCACCTGCGCGCCAACGTCGCCGAGCGCGGCCTGCCCTACGGCGTGCGGGTGACCCGGCGCCACCTGGCCGGCTACCTGCGCGGCCTGCCCGACGCGGCGGCGCTGCGGCGCACCCTGCTGGTCGAGGACTCGCTCGAGCGCTGCCTCGAGATCCTCGACGCGGCCGAGGCGGCGCTGGAGCGCCGCGTCGCCGCCTGAGCCGTGCGCGGCGTCGGCCTGATCGGGATCGGCGTCCACGGCGCGCGCTATGCGCGCCACCTGCTGGCCGGTGACGTCGCGGGCGCCCGCCTGGTCGCGGTCTCGCGCCGGGACGAGGCCGCCGGGCGCCGCGCCGCCGCCGGGTGGGGCGTGCCCTGGCTGCCCGTGGCCGACCTCATGGCCGACCCCGCGGTCGACGTCGTCGTGCTCGCCGTCGAGCCTGGCCATCACCGCGCCCTGGTCACCGCGGCGCTGCGCGCGGGCAAGCCGGTGCTGGTCGAGAAGCCGCTGGCCCCCAGCGGCGCCGACGCCCGCGCGCTGCTGGCCGAGGCGCGCAGCACCGGGGTGCCGCTGGGGGTCGCGCACACCCTGCGCTACAGCCAGGTCGCGCGGGCGCTGCACGACCGAGCACGCGCCGGCGCCATCGGCGCGCTGCACTCGCTGTCGCTGGCGCAGCACTTCGAGCCCAGCAGCCACGCCTGGCTCGACGACCCCGCCGGCGGCGGCTCGGCGCTGAACACCGGCGTGCACCTCATCGATCTGGTGCGCTGGCTGAGCGGCGCCGAGGTGCTGCGCGTGTCGGCCGAGAGCGCGCGACGCGTGACCCGCCGCACCGAGGACGTCTTCGCCGCGGTGCTGCGCCTCGAGGGCGACCGGCTGGCCACGCTGAACACCTCGCGCGGCAGCACCGGCCGCAGCGGGCGCATCGAGCTGACGGGCGAGACCGGCCAGCTGTGCGGCGACCATGTCAGCGGCACCCTGGCCGAGGTGCGCGGGCGCACCACCTCGGCGCTCGACCCCGGGCCGCCGGTGGCCACGGTGGCCGCGGCGCTGGCCGACTTCGTGCGCGCGCTCGACGCCGGCGCGCCGCCGCCCATCGACGCCCTCGAGGGCGCTCGCAACGTGCTGGTGGTCGAGGCCTGCCTGCGCTCGGCGGCGCAGGGCGGACAGTCGACCGCGGTCGAGGCCGTGGCGTGAGCCTGCTCGAGCAGATGGCGGCGCTGGGCGCCCCGCGCGTGCTGGCGCTGGCCGAGCCCGAGGTCGGGCTGCGCGCGCTGATCGTGCTCGACGACGTCACCCTGGGGCCGGCGGCCGGGGGCGTGCGCACGCGTGACTATCCCGACGAGGTCAGCGCGCTGGCGGACGCCGCGGCGCTGGCGCGCGCGATGACCGTGAAGTGTGCGCTGGCGGGCCTGGCCGCGGGCGGCGGCAAGGCGGTGCTGTGGCCGCCACCACCGGCGCTGCGCAGCGCCGCCTTCGAGCGCCTGGGCGCGCGCATCGAGGAGCTCGGTGGCCTGTTCAGGACGGCGGGCGACCTGGGTACCGGGCCGGCCGATCTGGCGGCGCTGGCGCGCGGCACCCGCTTCGTGCACACCGAGGAGCGGGCGCTGGCTGGCGCCGTCGCGCGAGGGCTGGTCGGCTGCGTGCGCGCCTGCGTGCGGGTGCGCGGCGCCGCCTCGGACGGCGACCTCAGCGGGCTGCACGTCGCGGTGCAGGGGGTGGGCGCCATCGGGGCCGCGGTGGCGCGGGCGCTGGCGGCCCAGGGTGCGCGCCTGACGCTGGCGGACATCGACACCGCGCGCGTCGCCGCGCTGGCCGACGAGCTGGGCGCGCGCGTGGTCGCCCCGGACGCGCTGCTGGGGCTCGACTGTGACGTGCTGGCGCCGTGCGCGGTCGGCGGCGTCATCGGTCCGGCGCAGGCGGTCGCGCTGCGCGCGTTCGCCCTCTGTGGCGCGGCCAACAACCTGCTCGCGGGGGCCGACATCGCGGCGCTGCTGGCCGAGCGCGGCGTGCTGGTGGTGCCCGATCAGCTGGCCTCGGCGGGCGCCGTCATCGAGGGCATCGCCGACACCGTGATGGGCCTCGACGCGGCGCAACGCCTGGCGCTGATCGATCGCCTCGGCGCCACCGCCGAGGAGGTCCTGCGGGCGGCGCGCGCCAGCGGGCGCTCGTCACACCAGGTCGCGCTGGAGCGCGCCCACGCCATCCTGCGCGCGGCAGCTCAGGGCAAGTCCCAGGCCGCGCGCAGGGCCTGATGGCTGCGCTGCGGCAAGAGCACGTACACCGGGTGCGCCGCCGGCTCCAGCCCGGCCAGGAGCTCGGCCAGGGCGTCGTGCGCCAGCGCGGTGCAGCCCACGGTGGCGCTGCCGGCGCCGGTCCAGACATGGAAGAAGATGCAGCTGCCCGCCCCCGGCGTGGTCGCGCTGGTGTTGTGCCCGACCACCAGCCCGAGCGCGTGTAGCTCGTCGCCGCGCAGCATGTCCTCGGCCGAGCTCCAGTCGGCCGCGACGCGACTCTCGTCGACCAGCTGGTTGTAGTGGCTGGAGCGCGGATCGTCGACACAGCGCAGCGTCGGCGTCGCCGCCAGCCATGACCAGCGCAGCCCGGCCGGCGGCGCGCTGGTGCCGAAGCCGGTCAAGATGCTGAAGGCGCCCGCGGGTGCGCGGCCGTCGCCCTCGACCTTGAGCGGATCGCTGACCGGCGCGCCCGGCGGCGCCCCGAAACCGTGCAGCCCGCGCCCCCACGCCAGCCCGGCGTAGCCGACCACGCCGGGCCAGTGCGCGCGCAGCCGCCACGGACCGCCCGCGACGCGGGTGTAGAAGGACAGCTCGATCTGCGTGGCGTCCCAGTCCGGCGCGACGCCCACCACCAGCTGCAGCGTGTCCGCCCCGATCGGCGACGGACTCGCACTCGCACTCGCACTCGTGCTCGGACTCGTGCTCGGGCCCGGCCTCGCCTGGCCGCCCGTGCCCGTCTTGCCACACGAGGCCAGCAGCCCCGCGACCACGATCAGCCCCCACTTCACGCCCCGAGTCTGGCACACCCCGCCCGTCGCGCTATTGTCCCGACATGCCCTCCCCCACCGCGCCCCTCCCGGTCACCGTCCTGACCGGCTTCCTGGGTGCTGGCAAGACCACCCTGCTCCGCCGCGTCGTGCGCGAGCTGCCCGACGCCCGCATCGGCCTCCTCATCAACGAGATGGGCCCGGCCGGGATCGACCCCACCATGGCCAACGAGCGGCTCATCGAGCTGGGCCAGGGCTGCGTGTGCTGCGTGCAGAACGTCGACCTGGTCGCCGCCCTGCACGAGCTGTCGGCCCGCGGCGATCTGCACCGCATCGTGGTCGAGACCACCGGCCTGGCCGATCCCATGCCGCTGACCTGGACCCTGGAGCGCCCCGACCTCAGCCACCTGGTCCGCCTCGACGGCGTCATCACGGTGGTCGACGCCGCCAACTTCGGCCTGACCGACGTCGAGGAGTGGCGCGCCCAGGTCTCCAGCGCCGACCTCATCGTGCTGTCCAAGCTCGACCTGGTGCCCCCCGAGGTCGCCGCCCGCACCCGCGACGCCGTGCTCGCGCTGCAGCCCCACGCCCGCCTGCTCGACGCCGCCAGCGCGCCCGCCGCCGTCCTCCTCGATCCCAGCCCCGACGTCATCCCCGCCCCGGCCCCCACCGCGGCGGCGCCCGACGTCGACCACGACCACGATCACGAGCACCACGACCACGCCGCCACCTGCACCGATCCCAGCCACGATCACTCCAGCCACGCCGGCGCCCCCGCCGGCCTGCCGCTGGCCCGCCACTCCGACTTCCTGAGCTTCGCCTTCTCCCAGCCCGCCGCCCTGGTCTACGACGCCAGCCGCCTCGAGGACCTGCTCGAGGCCCTGCCCCCCGAGGTCTTCCGCGCCAAGGGGATCGCGCGCACCGCCACCGGCTGGCTCGCCTTCCAGGCCGTCGGCGGCCGCCTGCACAGCGACCCCGACGCCGTCGCCCCCGCCCACGGCGAGAGCCGCCTGGTCTTCTTCGGCCGCGGCCTCGACGGCGCCGCGCTGGCCACGCGCCTGGCGGCTTGCCAACAGCCACGTTCCGGGTAATCTCGCGTCGCTTTGTCCGCCCCCGACGCCCCAGCCCCGTCCGACCCTGCCCCCGCGCCCGCCGCCGCAACAACACCCGCCGCGGCCCCGCCCGCGCGCCAGCTGCGCATGTTCGGCATCAAGGACATCTTCACCACCATCAACGTCATGGGCGGCGCCATCGCCATCTGCCTGTGCATCGACAACCGCCCCTTCGCCGCCGGGATCGCCATCATGCTGGGCTACCTGTGCGGCGACGCCATCGACGGCATGGTCGCGCGCAAGCTGGGAACCCAGAACGAGTTCGGCGCCGAGTACGACACCATCGCCGACCACCTGGCGCACTGCATCGCCCCTGGCGCCATCGTCTACACCGTCTACCGCGGCGCCGACCTCGGCCTCAGCCCGCGCGTCACCCACTGGCTGGCCATCGCGCTGGGCAGCTCCATCATGGTCGCGGCGTCGATCCGCCACGCGCGCAACATCATCCATCCCGTCAAGTTCAAGGGGATCTGGGCCGGTCTGCCGCGCTCGGTGCTCGGCTTCATGGCGCTGGCCTACGCCAACTCGCGGCTGTTCACCACCGGGCCCGGCGGCCTGTGGGTCGGCGTGGTCCTCATCCCGCTGCTGGGGGTCGCGACCCTGACCTACCTGCCGTTTCCCAACCACCACATGACGCGCAAGTTCCAGTGGTACACGCGCCTGGCCATCAGCCTGTTCCTGCTCAGCACCATCGGCGTCCTGGTGCTCTACCCCGATCTGGTGTTCGACGTCTTCTTCTTCTGGATGTTTGGCTACTCGACCGGGGCCTGGATCACGCTGACCCCCGAGGAGCGCAAGAACTTCCGCGCCGCCGTGCGCCTCGCCCTGGCGACCAAGCCGGCCAAGTAGCGGCGGCCCGCGCGCTGGCGTCGCGCGCCGCCATCCCGCATCCTCAGCGCATGCGAGCGACGGCGTGTGTGTGCGTGGCCCTCCTGTCCCTCACCGCGTGCGAGCGCATGCCCGCCCGCGGCAACGGCGGCCCGGTCCTGCCGCGCGCCAGCGCCGAGCCCGTCCCCGACGCCGGCCGCCCCGACGCCGCCGAGCGCATCGATCCCGGCCCCGCCACCGTGGCCAGCGCGCAGAGCTTCCCCTTCATGGTCGCGCTCGACGACCGCCACGTGTACTGGAACACCGGCGACGCCCACCTGCGCCGCGCCGCCAAGGCCGGCGGCCCGCCGCAAGACCTGTCGGCCGAGTTCACCATCACCATCGTCCCGGTCGGCGAGTTCGTGGTCTACACCACGCAGCGCGCCATCAAGCGCGTGCTGCGCGACGGCAGCCGCGCCCCCGAGACGCTGGTCACGCTGCCCGAGGATCCGCTCGATCTGGTCACCGATGGCAGCCACCTCTACTTCACCATGTTCGACGGCAGCATGGTCGGCCGCATCCCGGTCGGCGGCGGCCCGGCCGAGAAGCTGCTCGCCGGCGAGCGCCACCAGACCATCGCGGTCGACGCCACCGACCTCTATGTCTCGAGCTACCGCGGCGGCACCATCCGGCGCCTGCCCAAGGCCGGCGGCGCCCCGACCACGCTGATCAAGGGGCTGCACCGGCCGCTCGGCCTGGCCCTGCACGGCGACGACATCTTCTGGGCCAGCGAGAAGGACGGCACCATCGTGCGCATGCCCAAGCAGGGCGGCACGCCCATCGAGCTGGCCTCGGGCCAGGTCAACCAGGAGTCGATGGCCTTCAGCGCCACTCACGTGTACTGGGCCACCTGGGGCGGCAGCGCCGGCTCGCACGCCCTGATGGCGGTGCCGCTGGCGGGCGGCACGCCGATCGCCGTCGCGACCAATCTCGACTCGCCCAGCGGCGTCGCCGCCGACGGCGTCAGCGTCTATGTCGCCAACAAGGGCGTAGGCCGCATCGAGAAGTTCCCGCTGCTCAGGTGACGCCGCCGGGCCCGCGGCCCCGGTGCGGCGGCAAGAGGCGCACGCCGGCCAGCGCCTGCGCGCTGACGATGCGCTGCTCGGTGCGGAAGCCCTCCAGGTACTTGAACTCCAGGAAGTCGCCGCCCTCGACCTGGCCCATCACCAGGTGGCCGCTGTCGCTGCGCCGACGCCCGATCGCGGAGGCCTCCTGGGTTGACAGGCTGTACACAATCGGGACCACCTTTCCGCTGTCGATTGCGCTGCGCGCCCGCACCGTCAGCTGATCGCCGTCGATCGCGATCTGAGACGCCACCGCGATGCGCGCGTGCGAGTTGTCGGCGAACAGGAGCTCGAAGCCGTCGTCGCGCACCGGCGCCGGGCAGTCGCCGATCGGCGTATGGCCGACCACCACGCGACGCACCCCCTGCGCGGTCAGCGCCGCGATGACCTCGGGCGGCGGCAGCTCGGGGTTCTGCAGCGCGTCGGTGGTGCGGCCATAGACCACGCTCTGCGGGTTGCCGCGGGTGCCCGGCAGCGGGGCCTGGTAGGCCACCAGGGGCCACCACGCCGGCTGGCCCTCGACGTCGGGCGCGCCGGACTGGAACAGCCCGACCTGCTCGCGATACCAGCCGTTCAGCGCCGCCACCCACTCGTCCACGTCACGCAGCGACGGGCGCCCTGGCACCAGCCCGAGGCTGGCCTCGGTGATGCCGCCATGCACGAACAGTGTGGGCCCGACCCGGTAGGCCAGCTGCGACGCCGCCACCAGCTCGGCGTGCTCCCCGCCAGGCCGACAGTCGGCCACGAAGCTCTCCACCACCTCCTCGTCGCCGACCTCGCCCCCGCGCCGCTCGACCCCGAGCTCGCGCCGCCGATGCTCGAAGGCGTCGCGCGCGCCCATGGTGCGCGCGAAGATCCAGCGCAGCAGCTCCGGGCGCGGGCCGCTGGCGACCTCGGCCGGCGTGCGTGCCAGCGGCTGTCCGCCGAGCTCGCGCGGCAGGCGCAGCTTGTTGATGTCGCGGTTGCCCGCCAGCAGCACGACCTGCTCGGGCTGGCGTCGCTTGGCCTCGAGCAGGGTGTGCACCACGCGGCGCCCCCACGGCCCGCGGTCGACGGCGTCGCCGCCGAACACGAACACCGCCCCCGGCGCCACCGTCAGCGCGCCGGTCACGACGTCGATCGACAGCAGGGGATTGCCGGCCGCGAAGTCGACCAGCTTGTCCCACATGCCCTCGATATCGGTCACGAACGCCACTGCCATGACGACAGAGTACACTGCCGCGCATGGCCGGTGACCCGAGCTCCCGCATCAGCCCGACCGCGCACTACACGTCCTATGTCTGGTTCAAGCACGGCCTGTCACACCAGGCCCTGGCGACCCGCCTGGGCGCCGGCCTGTGGCGCACCCTGCAGCCGATGAACCTGTGGTACGAGCGCTTCAGCGAGCGCCCCAGCCTGGACATGTCGCTGCTGGCGCGCCACCGCGTCATCGATCACCTGCTGGAGCGCGCCATCGTCTCGGGCGAGGTGCGCCAGGTCATCGAGGTCGCCGCCGGGCTGTCGCCGCGCGGCTACCACTTCGCGCGTCGCCACCGCGGCATCGGCCTGCGCTATGTCGAGGCCGACCTGCCCGAAATGGCCGCCCACAAGCGCCGCCTGCTCGAGGGTGCCGGCCTGCTGGGTGAGGACCACCGCGTGGTCGTGATCGATGCCCTGGCCGAGGACGGCCCCAGCAGCCTGGCCGGCGTCGCTGGCGTGCACCTCGATCGCGACCGCGGCACCGCCATCATCACCGAAGGCTTGCTGGGCTACTTCGACGAGGCGGCAGTTCGTGGCATGTGGAAGCGCTTCGCGCGCTGCCTGCGTGGCTTCCCGGGCGGCCTCTACCTGTCGGACCTCAACCTGTCCGGCGACATGGCCGCCATGCGCGGCGCGCGCATCTTCAAGTTCCTGCTCGAGACCTTCGCGCGCGGCAAGACTCACCTGCACTTCGAGCACCCCACCGACGCCGAGCGCGCCCTGCGCGAGTGCGGCTTCGCTGCGGCGCGCGTGCACGATCCCGACGAGTTCGCCGCCATGGTCGACGTCCCCGGCGTGGGCCGGCGCCACCTGGTGCGCCTCATCGAAGCGCGCGCGTAGCCCGGTCGTCGGTCCGCGGCCCGTCGCACAGGGGACATGTCTCTGACACATGGGCCTGTCACGGTCCTGGACGGAGACGGACAGCCTGCCTCGAGGCCGCGCCTCGAGGCAGGCTGGAACCCCTGGGACAGGTGGAACAGGGGGTGGAACGCCCGCCTTCTGTGACGGCAACGTCGTCTTGACCCGTTTTCTCCCTCGCAGGGCACCAGTGATCACTCCACAGGTGGTCTGACCGCCCGCACGAGCGAACTCTGGTGCGGCCCTGGTCCGACCCCTGAACCGCAAACAGCGTGGCGCACCCGTTGCACTGACGAGCGACCAGACAGGAAGCGAGCCCAGCCCCATGTCCCAGGTCCCCACCAGCATCGGCAAGTACACCATCATCCGGCGCCTCGCCATCGGCGGCATGGCCGAGCTGCTCCTCGCGGCAAGCGATGGCACGCCCGGCCCGGTCGTCCTCAAGCGCCCCCTGCCGCAGTACCTGCTCGACGACGAGTACCTGCGCATGTTCGTCGACGAGGCGCGCATCGCCAGCCTGCTCCGGCACGACAACATCGCCCGCATCCTCGACGTCGGCGAGCACGAGGGCAGCCCCTTCTTCACCATGGAGTACGTGCACGGCAAGGATCTGCGCACCCTGCAGATCGCCGCACGCCGGCGCGGCGCCGGGCTGCCGCTGCCCTATGCGATGGAGCTGGTCCTCGGCGTCGCGCGCGCGCTGCACCACGCCCACGAGCAGGTCGACGAGACCGGCTCCCCGCTGGGGATCGTGCACCGCGACGTC
The DNA here is from genome assembly GCA_020853705.1 of Deltaproteobacteria bacterium. GTDB lineage: Bacteria > Myxococcota_A > Polyangia > Haliangiales > JADYYK01 > JADYYK01. The sequence goes on along the minus strand of JADYYK010000252.1, from coordinate 44,195 downwards.
ACGCCGGCCAACGTGCTGGTCGACTTCGAGGGCGGCGTGAAGCTGATCGACTTCGGCGTGGTCAAGGCGCGCACGCGCCAGACCGAGACCCGCGCCGGCATCATCAAGGGCAAGATCGCGTACATGTCGCCCGAGCAGGCGCGCGGCATGGCGGTCGATCGCCGCAGCGACATCTATGCCCTCGGCGTGCTGCTGTACGAGCTGACCACCGGCACCCGGCTGTACAAGACCGGCAGCGACTTCGAGCTGCTGACCCAGATCACCACCGGCACCGTGCCGCCGCCGTCGTCACGCCTGCCCGGCTACCCGGCCGCTCTGGAGACCATCCTGATGCGCGCGCTGTCCCGGCAGCCCGAAGAGCGCCACGCCAGCGCCGACGAGCTGGCCCTCGACCTCGAGGGCCTCGCGGGCGCCATGGGTGTCACGCTGGGCAGCGCCGCGCTGCGCGGCTGGCTGCGCTCGCTGTTCGCCGACGAGCTGGCGCCGGCGCCCGCGGTGATGCCGCACGCGACGCCGCCGTCGACGCCTGCGCTGGCGCGCCCGCTGACGCCCGTGCCGGCGCCCGCGCGCCCGCTGACGCCCGCGCCCGCGCGCCCGATCACGCCGGTGCCCGCGCCGGCCCGCGCGCCGCGCCCGGTCACGCCGGTGCCCGCGCCGCTGTCGGCGCGCCCTCCGGCGCCCGCGCCGGTGCCCGCGACCTCGCGCCTGGCCACCCCGGCCCCGGCGCCCGCGCGCCAGGTCGGCGACCCGCTGCTGTCGGGCCAGGTCGCCAGCGTCGAGGTCGACGACTCGTTCGAGATCGATCTGTCGACCGAGGCCATCGACGAGCTGCCCACCAGCGACTTCCAGCGCCTCAGCTTCGAGGAGCTGTACGCCCCGCTGCCTCCGTTGGTGATCAAGCATCCGCCCACGCAGCTGATGCCGGCGCGGGTGCCCGGTGTCGGCGCCTGGGTCACCCCGGCCTCGCCGTCGCCCGGCGACACCACGCAGGCCCCCGTCGCGCCGGTCGCGGCGGCCGCAGCCGTGCCCGTGCCCGTGCCCGTGCCCATGCCCGTACCCGTGCCCGTGCCCGTCCCCGTGCCGCCGTCGCCAGATCCCGCGGCCCCGCAGGTCGTCGCCAGCCCGAACTCCGCGGCCGTCCGCCGCGCCGACGCCACCGCTCGCGTCCCCGCGTCGCGCAGCCACCTGCGCCCCGCCCTGCCCGCGCAGCCGCGTCCGCGTGCCCGCGAGCGCGCGCGCACCCGCCTCACCACTCCGGCCGCCGAGCGCCCGCGCCGCGCCCGCTTCATCAAGGTCGCGCTCGCCCTGGCCGCCCTGATCGCCGGCCTGGCGCTGTGGCTGGCCAGCACGCGCGGCGACGTCACCAGCGACAGCGCCGCGGCCGCCAGCACCCAGTCGCCGACCGCCAGCACCCAGTCGCCGACCGCGACCGCGACCGCCACCACACCCACCCGCGGCGCCCACGACGCCCTGATGCCGGTCGGCTTCATCATCCCCGAGGCGTCCACGCGCGCCGACGGCACCGACACCCCGGTCGCCGCCGCCGATCCCAGCACCAGCGACGGCACCCCGCTGCCCGCGCAGCCCGCCCCCACCCGCAAGCCCGCCCGCCGCGCCCTCGCCACGTCCAGCCCCAGCTTTGATTGACGGCTGCTTCCACCCACCCACACCCCCGCGCGACTCTCCCCCCGAGGGGGGAGCATGCGCACACGCACACCAGGGGCCTTCGGGCTGCTCGCGAGCTCACTGCTGCTGATCGCGGCACTCGTGACCACGGCCCACGCCGACAGCGTCGGCCCGTTCAACTACCAGCTGCCCGAGGGCTGGGGCACCTGCCCCAACGTCACCTCGCCGGCCGGCACGCGCGCGCTGTGTCCGCCCAAGGGCGCCGCCGTCATCACCATCCAGACCGGCACCGGCGGCACCGACCCGGTGGCCATGGCCCGCGCCGTCGCCACCGGCGAGGTCCTCAAGGAGCTCGACGGCAACGTCTCCGGCCGGCCCGGCCACGTCACCGTCGCGAGCTCCGGCGGCGCCATCCGCGTGGCCGCCGCGACCGCCGCTGGCGGGGGGATCGTGGTCAGCATGGCCGCGCCGCGCGCCGAGGCCGACGGCCCCGCGCGCACCTGGGGCGTCCTGGTCGACGGCGCCAGCATCGGCGCGGCGCCCGCCAGCCCGGCGCCCAGCGCGAGCCCCGCGCCCGAGGCCGAGGTCCCGCTCAGCGTCGAGAACGCCTCGGGAGAGTGCACCGCCGTGATGTTCGTCGACGGACGCCGCGTCGAGGTGCCGCCCGCGGGCAAGGTTCCCCTCCAGGTCCGCCCCGGCAAGCACGTCTTCGAGTGGCAGAACCCCGACGGCAGCTTCGGCAGCGCCCCCGGCCAGGTGCCGCCGCTGACCCGCCTGACTGGCACCTGCATCAAGGGTGTCGCCCCCGCCCCGGCGCCGCCCGCCACGCCCAGCGAGCCCGCGGGCCCGACGCTGAGGCCGCGCGACATCTTCGACGGCGCGCGCGCCGCGGTGCTGTTCTACCGCACCTGCTGGAACCTGGCCCTGGGCGGCGACACCTGGCCCGCGCCGGTCAGCCTCGATCGCATGATGCTGCGCGTGATGGCGCGCCGCCCGGTCGCCAAGCGGCGCGACTTCGCGTCCTACAACGCGCACCAGAAGGCGCTCAACGACGCCGTCGCGCGCGCCGGCGCCGATCCCGAGGCGCGCCTGCGGTTGCGCCGCTACGCCGTGTTCGCCCTCATCCGCGCCGGCATGCAGGAGCTGCCCAGGACCTGCGAGCCGCCCGCCGCCGCGACCCCCGACCAGCAGCGCAGCGCGCTCGACTGTGTCAGCACCAAGCTGGAGACCGCCAAGCCCGGCGACATCCTCGACGCCATGAACCACGCCATGGTCAAGGTCGTCGCCGCCAGCGAGCCTCCCCCCGCGGACGACCTGGCCAAGCTGGCCGAGATCGGCAAGGTGACGCCATGAAGCGGCCCGCACTCGCCTGCCCGCTCGCGCTGACCCTGGGCGTGCTGCTGCTGCCCGCATGCGGCAAGAAGAAGTCGACCGGCAACCCGCGCAGCGACGCCGGCGCGACCGCCGCGGCGTCGGTCGACGCCGGCGCTGCTCCGGTGGATCCGCGGTCGCTCGGCCCCGCCGGCCCCGGCGGCACCACCACCGCCAGCGCCCCCGCCGCGGTCAGCAAGGCCGCCGTGGTCGAGGACGTCATCGCCAGCGCGCAGTCCGAGAGCGCCGCCCTCGGCACCAACACCCCGGCCATCGCCGCCAACGCCGTCGGCCTGAAGAAGGACGAGATCGAGGACGCCGGCGACTTCCTGCTCACCATCGATCCCGATCCGACGCCCACGCGCACCGCGGTCGGCAAGGTCCTGGCCGCCACGCTCGACGGCCTCAACAAGGTGGTCAAGCTGCCGCGCGACATCCCGGTGCGCCTGGGCAAGTGCGGCCGCGTCAACGCCAGCTACTTCCCCGACAGCCACTCCATCGTCGTGTGCGACGAGATGTCGGACCTCCTCGGCGAGATGTTCTCCATGTACAAGGACGAGACCGACGCGCGGCGCTCCACGCTGGGCGCCATGCTGTTCATCTTCCTGCACGAGATGGGGCACGGCCTCATCGATCAGTTCCAGCTGCCCTCCACCGGTCGCGAGGAGGACGCCGTCGATCAGCTGGCCACGCTGCTGCTCATCGCCGGCGGCAAGGACGCCGTCAAGGTCGCGCTCGACGGCGCCGAGGCCTGGCTGGCCATCAAGGTCACGCGCGGTGACACCAGCGAGGACTACTGGGACGAGCACTCGCTCGACGAGCAGCGCTTCTACAACATCGTGTGCCTGATCTTCGGGTCGAACCCCGACGAGTACACCTACATGGTGCTCGACGGTGATCTGCCGCGGCCGCGCGCGATGCGCTGCAAGGACGAGTACAAGAAGAACTACGCCGCGTGGGATCGTCTGCTGACGCCCTACATGGGCGGCGCCGGCACCAACCCCCCACCGGCCTCGCCCGCGCCCGCCCCCGAGGCCCCGACCCCACCCGCGGAGCCGCCGAGTCCCTGAGCAGTCGCCCGCGGTTACACCACCGCGTTAACACCCGCCCAGGACCTCCGTCTTGCTGCACAGGAGGTCATCAATGGCTCGCAGTCGAAAGCTCCTCACCCTGGCCGGCGGCGTGGCGCTCGGCGTCGCCCTCGCGGCCACCGCATGTGAGGCCCGTCCCCGCGGTCGAAGCACCACCCGCCCCAGCGCCACCCGCGTGGCCCCGCGCCCGGCCAGCACCCGGCCACCGGCGCCGGTGCCCGCGCTGGTCACCACCGGCACCACCACACCAGATGGCGGCCAGGGCAGCGCAGGCGCCACCACCACCACGCCCGCCGCGACGCCCGCCCGCCCGCGCGTCGGCGCCGATGGCCGTCCCGCCGCCGGCAACGTCGTCGGCCGCAGCTTGCCCAGCCAGTGATGTCATGACCAGCAGCCACGCACAGTTCGAGCTCGAGTGGATGGGCGGCCGCCCCGAGGCGCTGCTGCGTCGTCGCCGCCCCGGCATCGACGAGCTGCCCTGGGGCACCCTGAGCCCCGAGGCCTTCACACCCGCCGCGCTGCTGGAGGCGCGCAAGGTGTGGACCAACGGCGCCTTCACCGAGTACGCCAGCGCGGCGGCGTTCACGACCATCGCGGGCGCCTTCATGGAGTGCGGCGCGCCCATCGATCTGAGCGCCGCCGCCGCCGACTTCGCGGTCGACGAGCTGACCCACGCCGAGCTGGCCGCGCGCCTCCTGATGGAGCTCGGCGGCGCGGTGCCCTACGAGGTCGACCTGGCGCGCCTGGCGCCGCTGTCGACGGCCGCGACGCCGCTCGGGCGTGCGGCCGAGCTGGTGCTGAAGGTCGCCAGCGTGGGCGAGGCCCTCAGCGTGCCCATCCTGGCGGCGTCGCTGCGAGCGGCTGACCAGCCGCTGACCCGCGCCGTGCTCGACAGGCTGGTGCGTGACGAGGGCCCGCACGCGCGCCTCGGCGACTGGTTCCTCGACTGGGCCAGCGAGCGCCTGACCGACGCCGACCGCCGCGCCCTGGCCGAGGTCGCGCTCGACGCCATCGCGGTGTACGCCCCGCTGTGGCAGCGCGAGCCGTGCGACAGCTGTCAGCCCGCGGCGGCGTTCGGGGGCATCCCGCGCGAGGTCTACCGGCGCACGATGCTCGAGTCGGTGCGGCACCGCATCGCGGCGCCGCTCTCGCGCCACGGCATCGTGCTCGACCCGGTGCGCCTGAGCGCCCTGCTGTAGCGCCAGTCGAGCGCCGGACAGTGCCGCTGCCAGAAGTTTCGCCCCTTCAGGGTGGAACCTCTGACGGGCGGCACTAGCGATGGAACGCCTGCCCCAGCACGCGGTCGTCGAACAGCTCGAGCGTCCCCGACAGGGCGTCGTCGGCGAAGGTCACCTCGACCGGACTGCCCGCGCCGGCCTGCTTCCAGCTGCCCTTCGAGATCAGGCTCTGGCTGCGCCCCGCGCCCAGCAGCTCGCGCCGGATGACCAGGGCGTCGCCGCGGAACTCGTAGCTCAGCGCGCCGTCGCGGGTCGACCAGTAGCCGATGACGCCGAGGTGGGCGCCCACCGGCTCCATGGCGCGCGGCACCACCGTGGTCGGGGTCAGGAACAGCACGCCCTCCAGGCGTGAGACCTGGCCGCTGTCGTCGGGCTCGAGCACCAGCGTGGTGCCGCCGCGGACCCAGTACTCGCCGTGGCTGCCGTTCACCGCGCGCGCCATGTCAGTCGCGAAGCTGCCATCGTCGTTGAAGGTCAGCTGGTACGAGCGGCCGCGATCATGCGCGGTCCAGACCCCGAACAGACGCTCGTCGAGCTGGCGCTCCTCGCTGCCACAGCCGGACATGGACACCGCGCCGAGGATGATGATGAACCCGGCCAGGATCGCGCTGGTGCTTCGCATGGCAGCCTCCGTCGCGAGGAGGAGCAAGCCGCGCGCCACGTGGGCACGCCAGCACCCACGCCGAGTTACGCAACGCCGCCTGCGGGTGCCCGCCCCGCCTGGGGCAGCGGCTCCCAGCCCGAACCTTGGTTCACCAGGGGTTGGCGAAGCGCGGGTCGGTCACGAAGCCCTCGTCGGTCAGGGAGCGCAGGAACGCGATGAGGTCGGCGCGCTCGCCGTCGCTGAGCTGGAACGTCGTCAGCAGGCGCGAGCGCAGCGGGCTTTCGCGCCCGTCACCCGCGCTGGGGCCGTCCGTGATCAGGCGCCCGCCGTCCTCGTAGATCCGGATGACGTCCTCCAGCGTGGCCACGCTGCCGTCGTGCATGTACGGCGCGGTCAGCTCGACGTTGCGCAGCGACGGCACCCGGAAGCGGCCCTCGTCGCGCGCCTGCCCCGTGATCGCGCGCAGGCCGGGCGCGTCGGCGGGATAGGCGCCGGCGCCGTCCAGGTTGTAGAGGCCGATGTTGTGGAACGGCGACTCCAGCGGCGTGTCGGTCGAGCCGACATAGCGCGTCGCGGTGGTGAACTGGAAGCCGCCGTGACACCCGGTGCAGCCCAGGCGCCGCGAGAAGAACAGATCGGCGCCGCGCAGCGCCGCCGGCGACATCGCGCCGCGCTCGCCGCGGGCGTGGCGATCGAAGGCCGAGTTGCCCGAGATCAGCGCGCGCACGAAGCTGGCCAGCGCCGCCTTGATGCTGTCGAACGTCGGCGCCTGGCCCGGGAACGCGGCGGCGAACAGGTCGGCGTAGCGCGGCTCGGCCGCCAGGCGCGCCAGGATCTCGTCCTCGTGGCCGCCCATGCCGAGCTCGATGGGGGCCTCGCCGCGCATCGGCGCCTCCAGCTGGCGCTCCAGCTCGCCGAGCCCGGGGCCGATCCAGGTCAGCGTCGACAGATAGGCGACGTTGCCCAGGCCCTGCGGGTTGCGCGCGTGCATGACCCCGGTCGAGCCGACGCCGCGCGGGCGGCCGTCGCTGAAGGCGCGCGCCTGCTCGTGACACGAGGCGCAGGCCTGCTGGCCGTTGCCCGACAGCCGCAGGTCGTAGAACAGGTGGCGCCCGAGCTCGACCTTGGCGGAGGACATCGGGTTGTGCGCGGGGACCACGGGGCGCGGGAAGCCGGCGGGCAGCTGCCAGACATAGCCGGAGTCGTCGGCGGGCGGCGCCTCGGAGGAGCAGCCGGCCAGGGCCAGCGTGAGCGCCGAGACGACGGTGACGGTGACGCTGGTCGTGACGGTGGTGACGGTGGCGGCGGTGGCGGCGGCGCGCATGACGCTTACAGCGAGTACTTGGCGTAGAACTGGCCCTGCGCGGCGATCTCGGCCTCGGGGTCGAGGTTGGTCATCAGGGCGTCGTCATCGAAGTAGCCCATCAGGTTGACGCGCAGGTTGGCGCCCAGGCTGAGGCGCTTGCTGGCGTGCAGCTCGGCGCCGAGACCGAAGAAGCCCATCGGCAGCACCCGCGACTCCTCCAGCGCCAGCTTGGGGGCGCGGACCCGGGTGACCTCGGCGCCGATGCCGATCTGCACATAGGGCGACACGATGGCGCGCGGGAACATGCGCACGCCGGCGGCCACCGTGGTCAGCGCCGACAGCCGGTCGAGCGGCGTCTCGTACTCGCTGTTCGACTCCGACGAGATGGGGAAGTCCTCGCTGAAGTAGGCGTCGAGGCCGGCCTCGGCGAAGAACGGCCCGGGCAGCTCCTTCTGGGCGAACACGCCGATGCCGTTCATGCGGCAGGCGTCCCAGCGCGAGGTCTCGCCGGTGCTGCTGGCCTGCTGGCGGAAGCCATAGCCACCGACGCGGCCCCCGATGGCCAGGCCGGCCAGGTCAGCCGACGCCGTCACCGGCAGGGCGAGCAGGGCCGACGCGAACAGCGCACCCGAGATGATCTGCTTGATGGTCATGGCCAGCCGCTAGAGCAAGCGGCGGGCCGCGACGACGCACACGTGGTTCCCAGGGGTTGAGCGGGAGTGAGTAAAGAACGGTTGGCAGCGAACGTGAACCTGGGTTCACGCGCGCGGCTTGCTGCGCCCCTTCGACCTGGTGCTCGTGCTCGTGCTCGTGCTCGTGCTCGTGCTCGTGCTCGTGCTCGTGCTCGCGGGCGGCATGAACGAAGTCATCATCGCGATCAACAAAGCCAGCTGCTCGGCGGTGTCGCGCAGCGGCTGCAGGCTGCGGTGCACCTTCGCCAGCATCAGCGCCCCCTCGATGGCCGCCAGCGCAAACGTCGCCCCGGCCTCGGCGCGCGCGCGATCGATCCCCGCCGCCACCAGCCGCGACGCGATGGCCTCGCGTGACCCCGCGAAGTGCTCGGCGCAGGTCGCGCGCACCGCCTCCGACGCCTGCGCCGCCTCCAGCGCGACGGTCGCCATCGGACACGCCTCCGACCAGCCTGACGCCTCGAGCGACTGCCCGAGCAGCTCACAGACCTGGCGCACCCCGGTGGGCAGATCGGGGGCCGCGTCGGCGACCTCCTCCAGCCGCTTGCGCCACGCCAGCCCCGACTCGGTCAGCGCCGCGCAGGCCAGCTCCTCCTTGCCGCCCGGGAAGTAGAAGTACAGCGACCCACGCGGAGCCCCGCTGTGGGCCACGATCTCGGCCAGCCCGGTGGCGTGATAGCCCTGCCGCTGCAGCAGCGTCGCGGTCGACGTCACCAGCTTGGCCCGGCTGCGCTCCCCCTTCTGCAACATCCTTATCGCTCCCTGGTCTCCAGCGCCGGCCGCGTGGCCGCCGGCAGCACCTTCACGTCGCCCTTGCGCCGTCCCGGTCCCAGCAGTGTGACCCGGAACCCATGCCAGATGGCCGCCCACTTGCTCAGCCCCACGTCGGGCTCCAGCCCCTCCGCCATGCGGTGAATCTGCGCCTGATACCAGTACACCTGCAACAGGTCATTGATGCGCCGCAGCCGGGTGCGCAGCGTCAGCGGCGTGGCCCCCGCAGCCCCCGCCAGCAGGTGCGCCGGCAGGTCGGGCTCGAAGGCCATCGGCCGCGCCAGCCCGATGGCGGACACCGCGCCCGAGGTCACCGCCTCGGCCATCGCGGCCGCGCTGCGCAGACCGCCGGTCAAGAGCAGCGGCAGCCCGGGCACCGCGGCGCGCAGCTGCTGCGCATACTCGAGGAAGTAGGCCTCGCGCGCCACCGCCCTGGCCCGCTGCGCCGGCAGCGCGCCGCCGCCCGCCATGGCGGGGCTCTCGTAGTTGCCGCCGGTGACCTCGATCAGATCGACGCCAGCGCGTTGCAGCGCGCGCGCCACCTGCATGGCCTCGTCGGGGCCGAAGCCGCCGCGCTGGAAGTCGGCCGAGTTGAGCTTGACCAGCAGCGGGAAGCCGGCCCCGACCTCGGCGCGCACCGCGGCCACCACCGCGAGCAGGAAGCGCATGCGCCCGGCGAGGTCGCCGCCCCACTCGTCGTCGCGCAGGTTGGTCAGCGGCGACAGGAACTGGCTGATGAGATAGCCGTGCGCGCCGTGCAGCTCGACGCCCGAGAAGCCGGCCGCCCTGGCCACGCCGGCCGCGGTGGCGAAGCGCTGCACCAGCGCCTCGATCTCGGGGCCGGTCAAGGCGCGCGGCCTGGCGAAGGCGCCGAAGAAGCCGCGCATGGCGACCGCCGACGGCGCCACCGGCCGCTTGATGACCTTGCGCGGGGTCTGCCGCCCGGCGTGGTTGATCTGCATGATGAGGGCGCTGCCCTGGGCCTGCGCGGCCTCGGCCCAGCGTCGCAGCGCGGGCAGGTGGCGCTCGTCCTCGACGATGACGTTGCCGATCTCGCCGACGCCGCCGCGATCGACGATGACATGGCCGGTGATCAGGGCGCCGGCGCCGCTGCGGCCCCAGCGCTCGTACAGGCGCACCAGGCGCTCGCTGGGCGCCCCGCTGTCGGGGTCGGCGATGACCTCGCTCATGGCGGCCTTGAAGAGGCGGTTCTTGAAGACGCCGCCACCCGGGAGCTCGAGGGGCTGCGACAGGACGGCGGCGGCGCTGGTCGGGGTCGAGTCGTTCATGCCCCATGAATATACCAACCGTCATATTCGAGCAAGAGAAAATATACCGATCGACATATAGCACTGAAATCGACCGCTTTGACGCGGCGCGGCGCCGGGAGTAGCGTGCGCCGATGCCGCTGGATGCCGACTTCGTCGCCGATTGCCCCTACGCGCCCGAGGGCCTCTTCATCGATCACATCGTGTCGGTCGATCGCGAGGGTGCCGGCAAGCTGGTGGCGCGCGCGCCCACGCACGAGGGGCTGCCGCTGACCTCGGCGCAGCGCGTCCACCCCGAGCGCCACCCGCGCCACGTCGCCGGCGGCCTGCTGGTGCACCTGACCGGCATCGCCGGCTTCGCCCACGCCTACTACGTCCTCGACCTGCGCCACGCCGAGGGCTGGATCGGCTATGGCGCGCGCATCCACAGCGCGCGCTTTCACGCCCTGGCCACGGTGGGCCCGCCGCTCGAGATCGAGTGCACCGGCACCCAGCTGCGGCGCGGCGCCTCGCGCTGCCTGGTGCGCTACGGCTTCCGCTTCACCCAGCAAGGCACCCTGGTCTACGAGGGCGACCAGACCGCGATGTTCATGCGCGTGGGAGCCGCCGCCGAGGCTATCATCGCCTGATGAGGCCGACGCGGCGGAGCTGGCCCCTGGCGTCCCGAGCGGGCGTGCTGCTGACGCTGCTGACGCTGCTGCTGGCCGGGTGCGGAGACGACGACGGTGACGGCCCCGGACCGCGACGCGACGCCGCGCTCGATGGCGCGGTGCTGGACGACGCTGGAGGCAGCGGCGATGGCGGCGGCCCCGACGGCGCGCACGACTCCGGCCCGATGGCCGACGCGCGCATCGACGGCGCGGTCGACTGCCGGCCCGCGTGTGGCAACGGCCGGCTGTGCGACGGCGTCAGCTGCATGGCCGAGGGCTTCTGCGTCGACGTGCCGGCGACCTGCCCCGACGAGTTCGTGCCGGTGTGCGGCTGCGACGGCAACACCTACAACAACGACTGCGGGCGCAAGAAGGCGGGCGTCAGGCGCATCGCGCTGGGCGAGTGCGCCTGCCTGCGCACGCCGCGCGCGAGCTGCTGCTTCACCTCCAGCGACTGCGCCACCGGGCGCTGCTATGCCTCGGCGTGCACCGCCGGCCAGGAGGGCGTGTGCAAGCTGCCGCCCCCGGCGGGCTCGTGCTGGACCGATCTCGACTGTGCAGCGGGACGGCAGTGTCAGGGCGCGCAGCTGTGTGCGTGCGGCCTGAGCTGTGTGGCCCCGGATCGCACCGGGACCTGCCAGTAGTGACCCCGGATCGCACCGGGACCTGCCAGTAGCGGACGCGCGCGGCGGCGGGCCCTTGGGGCTACCGCTTCTTCCTCGTCTTCGCGGGCGCCGGCTTCTTCGCGGGCGCCCTCTTCGCGGGCGCCGGCTTCTTCGCAGGCGCAGCCTTCTTCGCGGCCGCCCTCTTCGCCGGCGCCTTCTTCGCGGCCGCCTTCGGCCTGGCCCTGGGCGCCGCCGCCTTCACGGTCGCGCGGCGCGCCGGCATGCGCGGCGGCTGCCACAGCCCGACCCAGTTGCCGGCGGGATCCACGAAACCGGCGATGAAGCCCATGCCCCCGGGCAGCTCCAGCGGCGGCATCGCGACCTGACCGCCCACGGCGCTGACCCGCTCGAGGTGCGCGCCCACGTCGGTGACGCCGATGTACACCGCGATGTTGGCGCGACCGTCGACCGCGGTGCCGATGCCGCCAGCGATGCCGCCCTCGTCGGGCTCCACCATCATCATGGTGCCGTCGGGCGCCGGGCTCATGCGCCACTGGAAGACCTCGCCATAGAAGCGCTGCAGCGCGTTGCCGTCAGGCCCCTGGATCTGGAACCAGTTCACTGGATGCCCCATGTCGACCCTCCCGGGGGGCGAGGATACTCCTGCCCCCGGGTTTCGGGGTATCGTCGGCGCTCGATGCCGATGCGACGCACGCTCGCCATGACGCTCCTGCTGGCCGCCGCGCTCAGCGGCTGTGGTGACGCAGGCGCCGGCGCCCCCGCCGACGCCAGCGCCGGCGCCGACGTCGACCCCGCCAGCCCCTGCGCCGCCAGCTTCGGCGACGCGCTGCCGGCCGGCTTCGCGCGTGTCGACGGCACCATCCTCGCCGTGGTGCCGCCCGGCCACCCGACCTGCGCCATGCCCAACGGCAGCCACGTGGTGTTGCAGGTCAGCGTGGCCGGCGCCGCCTACCGCATGGTCGTCAACATCGCCTCCACCGGCGCCATCCCCGAGGTGCGCTTCGCCGAGGTGCCCGCCGCCCTGCCCGCCCCCGCCTTCAGCGAGGGCTTCCACAGCGGCGTCGCGCTGGACTACCCGACCACGCTCGGCCTGCACGCCAACCAGGCGCCGTTCGCGCCGCGGCCCGCGACCCAGCTGGTCTCGGACCTGACCGCGCTGCTGCCGCTGGGCGCGCACGTGTCGGTCTATGGCAGCGGCTCGGGCGGCGCCAGCAACCACCTCATCCATCGCAACGGCGCCATGACCGACGGCGCCATCGTGCTCGGCCCCGACACCGCGTCGCCGCGCTTCCTGGTCTTCCACTTCCCGGATCAGAGCTTCTGATGGCCACCCCCACCCTGGTGCTGGCGTCGACCTCGCGCTACCGCATCGAGCTCATGGATCGGCTCGGGGTGCCTTACCGCGCCCTCGCTCACACGATCGACGAGCGCGCCGCCGAGCCCCACGGGGCCGACCCGCTGACCATCGCCACCACGCTGGCGCGCCTCAAGGCCGACAGCCTGGCCGCGGCGCACCCGGAGGCGCACATCCTGGGCTCCGATCAGCTGGTCGATCTCGACGGCCACACCCTGGGCAAGCCGGGCAGCGCCGAGGCCGCGCGCGCGCAGCTGCGCCAGCTGTCGGGGCGCGCCCATCGCCTGCTCACCGCGCTGTGTCTGCGCCACCCCGACGGCCGCCACGCTCAGGCCATCGACGTCCACGTGATGCACCTGCGTCCACTCGACGACGGCGAGATCGAGCGCTACGTCGCGCGCGATCAGCCGCTCGACTGCGCCGGGTCGTACCGCATCGAGGCCGGCGGCATCGCCCTGGTGCACCGCATCGAGGGCAGCGACTTCACCGCCATCATCGGCCTGCCCCTGATCGCGGCGTCGAACCTGCTGCGCGCCGCCGGCTTTCAGGTGCCCTGACCTCGGGCGGCGGGCCGGCCACATGGCCGGCCTTGTCGCATCACATTGGTCAGCGTCAGCTGACGCCGAGGAACTCCAGCACCGGCGGCAGGAAGCGCTCGACGCCATCGACGTGGGCGAAGTGCGAGGCCTGCTCCAGCCAGACCAGCGGCGCGCCGGTGCGCTCGGCCAGGACGCCGCCAAAGCGCGGCGGCACCATCGGGTCGCGCCTGGCATAGACGTGCAGCAGCGGCACCGGGAAGGCCTCGCCACGGGCGCGGCGCTCGACCAGCTCACGCTGGAAGCGCTGCATCGGCCCGATCGCCATGGTCTCGGTCAGGTACTTGACCAGGACCTGCGCGCCCTCGCGCGAGGCCAGCGGATCGCCGTACTCGTGCGCCTCCTCGAGCGACTTCAGCGATTCGTCCCAGTAGTGCACGTTCTTGTGCACCCAGCGCAGCGGGTCGCGCCGGATCAGCCAGCGCAGCAGCGCCTTCATGCCCGGCATCGACAGCGCCGCCTTGAGCGCATACAGGCGCCCCTCGGGCACGCCCGGCGAGTGCACGTTGACCAGACGGGCCATCGCCTTCGGCGCGCGCAGCGCCAGGCGCAGACACAGATAGCCGCCCATCGAGTTGCCGATCACCGGGGCGCCCTCGATGCCCAGCGCGCGCATCAGCGCCAGCAGCCAGTCGGCCAGCACGTCGGGCGCGTAGGCGCCCTGCCCGCGCTGCGAGCGCCCGGCGCCGGGTAGATCGGGGACATACAGCGTGAAGCGGCGCCCCAGCGGCTCCAGCACGTAGCGCCACGAGTAGGCCGAGGTCATCAGGCCGTGCACCAGCAGCAGCGGCGGCCCGGCGCCGGTCACGCGCACGTGCGCCGTCATCGCGCCCAGCCCGGGCGTGTCGACCGCGACCTCGCGCCCTGGCGTGGCCCAGAACGGGTGCGGCACGCGCGGCTTGTCGGGCAGCGCCTCGAAGCGGCCGCGCACGAAGGGCGCGCTGGGCACCAGCGCGGTCGTCGGCTGCGGCTGCGGCTGCGGCTGCGGCTGCGACGACGTCGGCTCCGGCTCCGGCGACTGCGTGCCGGCCGAGCTCACAGCTCGGCCTCGATGCGGTCGCACAGGGTGCGCAGCACGGTGATGCGTGCGAAGCGCTTGTCCTCGGCGGACACCAAGGTCCAGGGCGCCAGCTCGGTGCTGGTGCGCTCGACCATGTCGGACATGGCGACCCGGTAGGCGTCCCACTTGTCGCGGTTGCGCCAGTCGTCGGGCGTGATCTTGAAGTTCTTGAACCCGATCTGCTCGCGCTCCTGGAAGCGGCGCAGCTGCTCCTCGGGGCTGATCTGCAGCCAGAACTTGACCACCACGACGCCGTGGCCGGCCAGATCGCTCTCGAAGTCGTTGATCTCGGCGTAGGCGCGCTGCCAGTCGGCGGCCGGGATCAGCCCCTCGACGCGCTCGACCAGCACACGCCCGTACCAGGAGCGATCGAACAGCGCTACCGAGCCGTACGCCGGCATGTGTCGCCAGAAGCGCCACAGATAGGGCTGCGCGCGCTCCTCCTCGGTGGGCGCCGCGACCGGGATGACGCGGTACTGGCGCGCGTCGAGCGCGTGGGTGATGCGGCGAATGCTGCCGCCCTTGCCGGCGGCGTCGGCGCCCTCGAACACCGCGACCACCGAGTGGCGGGACAGGAAGCGCTTGCGTCGCAGCAGCAGGTTGAGCTTGCGCTCCAGCTTCTCGCGCTGGTCCTCGTAGCTGTCCTTGTCGAGCTTCTGCGTCAGATCGATGCGATCGACCAGGCGCACGCCATCGACGGGCGCAGCCGGCAGCGGCGCCGGTGCCGGCCCGGTCGGGGCCCGGGTGCCGGCGCTCGGCGGCGCGTCCAGGCGCTGGCGCATGGCGCCGAGCAGCGCGCGCCCCGCGGTCAGGCTGCGATAGCGCGCGTCGCCGCCCTCGATGACGATCCAGGGCGCATGCGCCAGGCTGGTCTGGCGCAGCGCGCGCTCGCTGACCTTGGCGAAGCGATCGTAGTGCGCGAACTTGTCCCAGTCGTCCTGGGTCACGCGCCACGCCGTGCGCGGCGAGCTGGCCAGCTCCTCCAGGCGCCGCTTCTGCTGCTTCTTGCCGAGGTGAAACCACAGCTTGATGATGACTGCGCCCTCGTCGGCCAGCATGCGCTCGAAGCGCTCGATCTCGCCCAGGCGGCGATCCAGCTCGCCGCCGCTGATGCGCTTGAAGACGCGCTCGACGATCGGGGCCGTGTACCAGCTGCCGAACAGGATGCCGATGCGCCCGCGCGGCGGCAGCGCGCGCCAGAAGCGCCACATCGGCGCCCGCGCGGCCTCCTCGTCGGTGGGCGGACCGAAGGCGTGTGCGGCGATGTGGCGCGGATCCATCCACTCCAGCAGCGCGTTGACGGTCTCGCCCTTGCCGGCGCCATCGACGCCACCGATCACCAGCACGACGGGGAAGCGCGCCGCGCGCAGGTTCTCGTACTGGGCGTCGAGCAGCGCCTTGCGCAGCGCGGGCAGCTCGCGCTCGTAGACGTCCTTGTCGATGCGATGGCCGAGCTCAGCGGACTCGAACATGAATGCCAGGGTACCACCGCGCTCCAGGGCGCGTCGGGGCGCGTCTGGAGTGGGATGGCGCGAGCCGATATCGCGAAGCGTTTGCGCGCAGTTTTTTTTCGACAAAGAAACGTGACGCGATCCGCGGCCATGAGTATCTTACTAATATGGGCCGCATTTTCGACGCTAGGGTAGTACCCCTGGTGGTCGGGCTCAGCCTGCTCGGCTGCCAGAGCGCGCCGCCCCCGGGGGACGACGCGGGCGGCCCAGCTGACGATGGCGGCACCACGGTGGATCGCACGTTGCCGCAGGGCAGTGACGGCTCCCTGGTCGATCCGCCGCGCGATGCGACAGTGGACGCCACGCCCACCGATGCCGCCCCGGATGCGCCCATCCTGCTCGGGCCCTGTGGCAACGGGGTCATGGATCCCGGCGAGATGTGTGACGAGGGCGTGCGCAACGACGACATCAGCGGCCAGTGCTCGCGGCTATGTCAGCCCCTCATCGAGTGGACCGCGCGGCACGACGGCCCGGCCCACCTGGACGACGAGGCGCTGGCGCTGGCCTGGGATCCCCGCGGCGCCCTGCTGGTGACCGGCAGCGAGGGCGTCACCGTGGATGATGGTGACGTCTGGGTCGCCAAGCTGGACCCGATCGGGCAGCTCCTGTGGTCGCACACCCACGGTGGACCCGCCGGGCGCACCGACTCGGGCCAGGGGATCGCGGTCGACGCCGACGCCAACGTGGTGGTCAACGCCACCGAGTGGCTGGACCTGCGCACCACCTCGGTGTCGACGCACAAGTATGACGCGCTGGGCAACGAGCTGTGGGTCCGGGGCTATGCGCCCGGCCTCGACACCGCTGGCGGCGTCACCATCGATGGTGTCGGCAACATCATCGCGGTCGGCACCGTCAGCTCGGGCACCGGGGCGCAGAGCGCCTTCATCCGCAAGTACAGCGCCAGCGGCACCACGCTGTGGTCGCGCGAGCTGCAGGGCACCTCGGTCGACTACAACGGGGCCCAGGCGGTCGCGCTGGGGCCAGCCGGCTCGGTGCTGGTGGCTGGCATCCTGAGCCAGACCGCGCCGCAGATCGACTCGTGGATCACCCGGCTCAGCGCGGCCGGGGTCGAGGTCTGGACCCACTGGTCGGAGGCCGCGCTGCTGGCCTCGGCCACCGCGGTGGCGGCCGACGGTGACGAGACCGTGACCTGCGGGTACTACGGGCCGCGCGCCAGCAGCATCGATGGCTGGGTGCGCCGGCTGGACTCGCACGGCCAGCTGCTGTGGAGCCGCACCTATGCGCGCACCGGCCCCGACCGCTGCACCGGCATTGCTGTCGATCCCGACACCGGCGAGGTCGTGGTCGCGTTCAGCGAGGACCTCGGGCTGGGGCTGGGCCGCGCGGTGGTGCGCAAGTACACCAGGGGCGGCACCGCGCTGTGGACGCGCGCGTATGCCGGCGCGGCGGCGCTGGGGGCGCGCGCCAACGCGGTGGTCATCGGGCCGGGCGGGATGATCCTGGTGGCGGGCACCGAGGCGACCACGGATCGCGGCAACGACGCCTTCGTGCGCGCCTACGCGCCGTAGCGCGGTCGGGTCGGGTCGGGTCGCGGTCATTCGCAGCCACGACGCGCGCAGGTCAGGCGCGCCGCGCTAGGATGTGCCGATGCAGCGGTGGCGCATGGCGCTGGGCCTGCTCGGGCTGATCGGCCTGGGCGCGGCTGGCTGCGGGTCGCGGCGCCGGGCGGTGCCGCCCGGGGACGCCGCGGTCGATGGCGCCGGGACGCTGACGCCGCCGCAGCTGGCCTGGGTGCGGGTCGCCCAGGGTGCCCTGATCAACCGCTCGCCCGCGGGCGATCTGGTGCAGCGCAGCGCCGCGGCTGGTCTGACCGGGGTGCTGGCCCGCCACGCGCGCGTGCTGGTGGTGCGCGCGGCGCCCGGTGTCATCACCGTCACGCCGATCATCGAGCACCTCGAGGAGCTGGCCAGCGACGCCGGCGGCATGGTGGTGCAGACCGAGCTCGCGCTCGAGCTGACGCGCGACGGCGTGCTCCTCGATCGCCTGGCCACCACCACGCGGGTCGACCTCGGGCGCGACCCCAGCGCGGTCGAGCGTGCGCACGGCGCCCTCACGGTGATCGACAGCTCGGTGCTGACCCTGGAGGCGCCCCTCGTGCGCCTGCTCGAGCGCCTGGCCGCCCCGCCCGACGCCGGGCCCTGATAGGCTGACGGCGTGGCCAAGCGCGGAGAGCCCGAGAGCTTCGACGACACCCTGCCCGCCACGGGGATCACACCGCCTGCGCTGGCGCCGCTGCCGCATGAGCTGCCTGACGCCCCCGCGGATCGCTACCAGCTGGGCCCCGAGCTGGCGCGCGGCGGCATGGGTCGCATCCTCACCGCGCGCGATGTGAAGCTGGGACGCACCGTCGCGGTCAAGCAGCTGCTCGACGCCGACGGCGAGACCCGGCGCCGCTTCGCGCGCGAGGCGCTGGTCACCGCCCGCCTGATGCATCCGGCCATCGTGCCGGTCTACGAGGCCGGGCGGCTGGTCGAGGGCGGGCCGTTTTACGCCATGAAGCTGGTGTCGGGGCGCTCGCTCGACCGGGCCATCGCGGCGGCGACCACGCTGCGCGAGCGGCTGGCGCTGCTGCCGCGCGTGATCGCGGTCGTCGATGCCATCGCATATGCGCACCGCAACCGCGTCATCCATCGCGATCTGAAGCCAGGCAACGTGCTGTGCGGCGACTTCGGTGAGACCGTGGTCATCGACTGGGGTCTGGCCAAGCAGCTCGACGCGCCCGAGGCCGAGGCGGCGCCGGGTCCCGCGGTGCCGCGCAAGCCCGCCGCCGCGGGCGACACCCTGGCCGGGTCGGTGCTGGGCACGCCGGCGTTCATGCCGCCCGAGCAGGCCGCCGGTGACCCGGTCGACGAGCGTGCCGACGTCTACGCGCTGGGCGCCATCCTGTACCACGTCATCGCGGGGCGCCCGCCCTATGTGGGCAAGGATCCCTACCTGCTGGTCGACCAGGTCCTCGACGGCCCGCCACCCGCGCTGGCCACGGTGGCGCCCGAGGCGCCCGAGGATCTGGTCGCCATCGTGAACAAGGCGATGGCGCGAAAGGCCTCCGCGCGCTACGCCAGCGCGGCCGAGCTGGCCCAGGATCTGGAGCGCTTCCAGACCGGCCAGCTGGTGGGCGCGCATCGCTATGGCATCGGCGAGCTGCTCGGGCGCTGGGTGCGGCGCCACCGCGGCGCGGTCACCGTGGGGGCGCTGGCGCTGCTCACGCTGGCGGTGGTCTCGGTGCTGGCGGTGCAGCGCGTGGTGCGGGCGCGCGCGCGCGCCGAGCAGCAGCGCCGCCTGGCCGAGCAGCGCCGCCAGGTCGCCGAGACGCAGCGCGCCGCGGCCGAGAAGCTTGTCGACTATGCGCTGTCGGATCTCGGCGAGCGCCTGCTGCCGATCGGGCAGCTGGCGCTGCTGGACGGCGTGGCCACCGAGGTCGGCACCTACTACGCGTCGGTCGGCGATGGCGATGGCGACGTCGGCGCCGAGCGCCACGCCACCGCGCTGCTGATGCTGGGCGACGTGCGCCGGCAGCAGGGCCGCCTCGACGAGGCGCTGGCCGCCTTCACGGCCGCGCGCGAGCTGCGCACCCGGCTCAGCCAGGCCCACCCGGACGACGCCCGGCTGGCCGCCGAGCTGGCGGTGGCCTGGAGCCGGGTCGGCGAGATCGCCTTCAGCCGCGGAGATCACGCCGCGGCCGAGCCGGCCTACCGGCACGCGCTCGAGCTGGCGAGCGGGGCGGCCGCGCGGCGCCCCGACGACGCCGAGGCGCGCGCCACGCTGGCCGCGGCACACGGCCGGCTGGGGCGCCTCCTGCGTGCGCAGGGCGCGCTGGAGGCGGCCGAGGTCGAGCTGCGCGCCGCCCTCGAGCTACGCCAGCGCGATCAGGACACCCCGACGGCGCTGCGCGAGCTGGCCAGCGCCGAGGTCGACCTCGGCGACGTGCTGCGCCTGCGCGGCGACCAGCCCGGGGCGGTGGCGCGCTACCAGGCAGCGCTGGCGCTGGCGGCCCGGGCGCCGACCACGCGTGACGTGGGCTGGCTCAGGCAGCGCTCGGTCATCCATGATCGGCTGGGCGACGCGCGGCATCGCGCGGGCGACGACGCCGGCGCGATGGCCGAGTACCAGCTGGCGCTGGCCTCAGCCGAGGAGCTGGCGCGCTCGGATCCCGACAACGCCATCTGGCAGCGCGATCTCTCGGTCGACCTCAACCAGCTGGCCATGCTGACCCAGGCCAGCGACCCCGAGGCCGCGCTCGGGATCTACCGGCGCAGCCTGGCCATCCGCGATCGCCTGGCCGACCACGAGCCCGGCAACGCGCAGTGGCAGGCCGACGTGGCCACCAGCGCGGCGCTGGTCGCCAACATCCTGCGCCGGCGCCCCGGTGGCCAGGCCGAGGCGCTGGAGCTGACCCGCCGCGGGCTCGGCATCCTCGACAAGCTGGAGCGCGAGGGCCGCCTGCCCGCCGAGCAGAAGAAGCTGCCCGAGACCTTCCGCAAGCTGCTGGCGGCGCTGGAGGCAGCGCAGCCGCGTTAGTGGCGGTCCGAGTCCGAGGTCAGTTCGAGCACAGGCTGCCGGCGCTGGCGATGGGCGGGCTGACGTAAGAGATGGCGAAGCACATCTCGGACAGCGAGCTGTCGCCGAAGCTCTTGCCGGCGCCGGCCGCGCTGTAGGTGCAGGTCATGTGGATCTGGTCGCCAGCGGCGAGCTCGATGGGGGCGAACTGGCCGAAGCGCTGATCATTGAAGTCGTAGGGCTCGTCCCACACCGTGCGGGTGCCGATGCTGCCGGTGACCCAGACCTTCATGTGCGCGCCGGTCTGGTGCATGTGCGGGAACACGGCGAAGAACTTGGTCGCGCGATCGACGGTGCACACGCCCTGGACCTCGTGTGGCGGCGCCACCGGCACCGTGAACGAGGGGTTGCCGGCGAAGGGCACGCCGGCCTCCTTGAGGCCGGTCGCGTCGGTGGCCGCCAGCACGTCGAGCGCGGCGCGGCCGGTCAGCACGCTGCTCGAGGTGTTGAACAGGTGCAGCCCGAGGACCAGCTGGGCGCCCGCGGGCACGCGCAGCGCGATCCCTGGGGGCATGTCGAGCTGCGGCGAGTTGACGCCCGAGGCGAACAGCGTGCGCCAGCGCGAGCCCAGCGGGCCGCAGCGGGTGACCCCGTCAGGCTGCAGGCCGGACTCGTCGATGGCGAAGACCTCGTGGTGCACGCCGGTGGGCGACACCGGCTTGATGGTGAGGATGTCGAGCGCCTCGGTCACGGTGACGCGCTGGCACTGGTAGAACTCCATGCCGGCGGGGATGCTGTAATCGGACACGATGAGGCGCCGCAGCGCGGTGCCCGGCGGTGCATCGACGCTGGCGCCGGCGTCCACGGTGACGTCATCGTCGCCCGCGCCGCCGCCCCCGCACGAGGCAGTCAGCACCAGCAGAGCCAGCAGCAGCGAGCGCGTCGTCTTCATTGCCGGACAGCATAGCGTGATGCGCGCGCCGGGCAGCGACGCCGGTCACAGCGAGGGCTCAGGTGTCTTCGGGACCCACGAACGTGGTGCCGAAGCGGCCCTTGATGCACAGGTTTCCTCGCGTCACCGGGGCGTCGGGCGGCGACATCACCTTGACGATGCGCTGGTCCTGCACCGTCAGCGTCAGGGTGCAGCCGACGCCGCAGTAGGGGCAGATGGTGTCGGTCTGGGTCTGGGCCGCGGGGTCCCAGCGCCCGGCGGCGCGCAGGTCGTGCTCGGTCTTGAACATCAGCGCGCCGGTGGGGCAGACCTGGATGCAGTTACCGCAGTAGACGCAGGCCGAGTCGGGCAGCGGCACGTCGGCCTCGGTCGAGATGTGGGCGTGGAAGCCGCGCCCGGCCACCGCGATGGCGAAGGTGTGCTGGGCGTCGCTGCCGCAGGCCTCGACGCACTTGTAGCAGAGCACGCACTTGCCGTAGTCGCGCACGTAGAGGGCGTTGTCGACCTTGACCTTGGTCTGCTGCGCCACGGTGGCGACCGCTGCGCCGCTGCCGAAGCGGGCCGGGCGCGCGGCGTAGCGCTGCTGCCAGCGCAAGAGGTCGGGCGCAGTGGACAGGTCGACCGAGGAGCCCAGCAGCTCGAGCACCACCTTGCGACTCAGGCGCACGCGCGGCGAGTCGGTGAGGACCTTCATGCCGGGCTCGGCCTTGCGCGCGCAGGCGGGCACCAGGGTGCGCGCGCCCTCGAGCTCGACGACACAGACGCGGCAGGCGTTGACCGGGGTCAGCGTGGAGGCGAAGCACAGCGTCGGCGTCTCGACCCCGGCGGCGCTGCAGGCGTCGAGCAGGGTGGCGCCGGTGGGGACGCTGACGGGGCGGCCGTCGATGGTGACCTCGACCGGGGCCGGGGCCGGGCGCGCCGGCGCCGTCGGGGTGTGCGCGGAGCGCGGCGGCGGATTGAAGTAGATGGCGTCGTCGCTCATGGACTGGCCTCCAGCAGGCCGAGGCGCAGCGCCGACTCGATGGCGGCCGACGCGGTCTGGCCGAGACCGCAGATGCTGGCGTCGCGCATGGCCTGGGCCAGCTCGCCGAGCAGCGCGCGCTCGTCGGCGACGCTGCCCAGCGGGGTGCCGGCGCCGAGGCGGCCGAGCAGCTCGTCCTGGCGCACGGTGCCGACCCGGCACGGCACACACTGGCCGCAGGACTCGTCACGGAAGAAGCGCGCGATGCGCCGGACCAGATCGGGCAGGTCGGCGCGGTCGTCGAGGACCATGACGACGCCCGAGCCCAGCGTGGCCCCGGCCGCGCGCAGGGCCTCGAGGGTCAGCGGCAGCGCCAGCGCCTCGGGGCCGACGAAGCTGCCGGCGGCGCCGCCGAGCAGGACGGCGCGCAGCGGGCGGTCGCCCGGGACGCCGCCCGCGCGGGCGATCAGCTCGCCCAGGGTGACGCCGAAGCGCGCTTCGTACACGCCGGGGCGCGCCACCGCGCCGGAGACGCAGAACAGCTTGGGGCCGGTCGAGCCCGCGGTGCCGATGGCGGCGAAGGCGGCGCCGCCGCGAGCCAGGATCAGGGGCACGCTGGCCAAGGTCTCGACGTTGTTGATCACGGTGGGGCGGCCGAACAGGCCGGCCTCGACCGGGAACGGCGGCTTGGCGCGGGGCTCGCCGCGACGGCCCTCGATGGAGTTGAAGAGGGCGGTCTCCTCGCCACAGATGTAGGCGCCGGCGCCGCGCCGCAGCTCGAGCTCGAAGCCGTGGCCCGTGCCGGCGACGTCGGGGCCGAGCAGGTCGCCGGCGCGGGCGGCGGCCAGCGCGGCCTCGAGGTGCGCCGCCGCGCGCGGGTACTCGCCGCGCAGGTAGATGAAGCCGAGGCTCGCGCCGGTGGCCAGCGCGGCGCTGGTCATGCCCTCGATGAGGGCGAAGGGATCCCACTCGCACAGCACGCGATCCTTGAAGGTGCCGGGCTCGGACTCGTCGGCGTTGCAGACGATGAAGCGCTCGCGCACCGGCTGGGCGGCGACGGCCTGCCACTTCTTCCCGGTCGGGAAGGCGGCGCCGCCGCGCCCGACCAGGCGCGAGGTGATGACCTCGGCGATGGTGGCCTCGGGGCCCAGCGCGATGGCGCGGGTCAGGCCGGCAAAGCCGCCGTGGGCGCGATAGTCGGCGAGCGACGCGGGATCGACGCGCCCGACGCGCGCCAGCAGCAGGTGGTCGGGGTCGCCAGCGTCGGGGACGGCGCGGCGCACCTCGTCCAGGCGGCTCGAAGGCGGACTCGAACTGGTGCTCGTGCTCGTGCTCGTGCTCGTGCTCGTGCTCGTGCTCGTGCTCGTGCTCGTGCTCGTGCTCGTGAGGGCCGCCCGGAGCTCGTCGGCCGTCGTCGGCGCGAGCGCCTGGTGCGTCGCCGGAGTGCCTGCCCGCAGCACCAGTGCCGCCGGCGCCGCTTCACACAGCCCCAGACACGGGCTGCGCTTCCAGGTGTACTCGCTGCCCTGCCCCGCCGGGCCCAGCGTCCGCTCCAGCTCGCCGCACAGCGCCTCGGCGCCGCGCAGGCGGCACGCGATGTCGTCACACACGTGCGCCACCTGCGGCGCCTGCGGGGACAGCGCCAGCAGGTGATAGAAGCTGGCCACGCCCCAGACCTCGGCTGGCGGCACGTCGAGGCGCAGGCTGACATAGTCCAGCGCGCCGCGACTCAGCCAGCCCAGCCGATCCTGCAGCGCGTGCAGCACTGGCAGCAGGCGATGGCGCTCGGCGCGCACGGCGTTGCCGCCGCTGAGACCGAAGTGCTCCGCCAGGGTGAGGTCGACCCCGCCGCGCCAGCGCGAGGTCGGCGGCCCCAGCACCGCGTCCACCGCGGCGCGCTCCTCGGCGCTGGCCGCGCCGCCGCCGAGGTGCAGGTCCATTACGGGCGCTCGATCCTGATCGCCGACGCCTTGAACTCCGCCGTGCCCGAGCGCGGATCGGTGGCGTCGATGGTCAGCAGGTTGGTCGCGACCTCGTCCGGGAAGTGAAACGTCATGAAGGTCAGCCCCGGCCTCAGCGCCGGCTCGACATGCAGCGGCGCCAGTACCGCCCCGCGGCGCGAGCGCACCCGCACCAGCTCGCCGTCGCTGAAGCCCAGTCGGGCCGCATCCTCGGGCGACACCTCGATGCGCTCGCCCCGCCGGAGCGGGCTGGCATAGGCCGCAGTCTGCACGCCCGTGTTGTACTCCGAAAGCCGGCGCCCGGTGGTCAGCCGCAGCGGGAAGTCGGCGTCCAGCCTGTCCACCGGGCCGGCCGGGTGCACGACCTGGAACGGCGCGCGCGGTCCCAGCACCGGGCGCTCCCACAGCCGGCTGTGCAGGAAGCTCTCGCCGGGGTGCTGCTCGTCATAACAGGGCCACTGCAGGCCGTGCTCGCGCTCCAGCCGCTGGTAGCTCATGCCGGCGTGTACCGGGGACAGCTGGCGCAGCTCGTCCCACACCGCGCGGGCGTCGGGCGCGCCCCAGTCGTGGCCCAGGGCGCGTGCCAGGTCGAACACGATGGCGAGATCGTCGCGCGCCTGGCCCGGCGGCGCCACCGCGCGGCGCACCCGCTGCACGCGGCGCTCGCTGTTGGTGACGGTGCCCTCGCTCTCGCAGAAGGCCGCCGCCGCAGGCAGCACCACGTCGGCCAGCTCGGCGGTGCGGGTCATGAAGAGGTCCTGCACCAGGATGAAGTCGAGGCCCTCGATGAGGCGGCGCGCGCGGGTGTGATCGGCCTCGGACTGCAGCGGATTTTCGCCCAGCACGTACAGCGCGCGCAGGCTGCCGTGCTCCATGGCGTCGAACATCCCGCTCAGGTGCAGGCCCTTCTTCGGCGGCACTGGCGCGCCCCACAGCCGCTCGAACGGCGCTCGCAGCGCGGCGTTCTCGACGTGCTGGAAGCCGGGCAGCCGGTCGGGCAGCGCGCCCATGTCGCCGCCGCCCTGCACGTTGTTCTGCCCCCGCAGCGGGTTCAGCCCCGAGCCCCAGCGCCCGACGTGGCCACACAGCAGCGCCAGATCGATCAGCGAGACCACGTTGTCGACCGCGTTGTGGTGCTCGGTGATGCCCAGGGTCCAGCAGATCATCGCGCGCGGCGCCCGCGCATAGGCGTGCGCCAGGTCGCGGATGGCACCCGCGGGCACCCCGGTCTCGCGCTCGGCCCAGGCCAGGGTGCACGGCTCGACCGCGGCCTGGTAGGCGGCAAAGCCGCTGGTGGCGTGCGCGATGAAGTCGCGATGGTGCAGGCCGGCGTCGATGATCTCGCGCCCGATGGCGCTGGCCAGCGCGACGTCGGCGCCGACGTCCAGCCCCAGCCACACGTCGGCCCACTGCGCCGACGAGGTGCGCCGCGGATCGATGGCGAACAGGCGCGCGCCCCGCCTCACCCCCTTGAGCAGGTGGTGGACGAAGATGGGGTGCGTCTCGCGCGCGTTCGATCCCCACAGGAGGATGACGTCGGTCTCCTCGATCTCCTGATACGAGCTGGTGCCGCCACCAGCCCCGAACACCGTCGCCAGACCGACGACGCTAGGCGCGTGTCATGTTCGGTTGCACGAGTCGATGTTGTTCGTGCCCAGCACCGTGCGTGCCAGCTTCTGCGCGGCGAAGTTGACCTCGTTGGTGCTCTTGCTGCACGAGAACATGCCCACTGCGCTGGGGCCGTGGGCAGCCACGGTGCCGCGCAGCCCGGCGGCCGCCCGCGACAGCGCCTCGTCCCAGCTCGCCGGACGCAGCCGGCCAGCCCGCCCACCCTCGCGCACCATCGGCTCGAGCAGCCGCGGATACATCCTTGGTTTGCCCATGATTCGACGGTACCACGGTCCCGATCGCAGCTACCATGAGGCGTGGCGGCCCACATCGAGCTCTGGCGCGGGGACATCACCAAGCTGGCGGTCGACGCCATCGTGAACGCCGCCAACAGCTCGCTGCTGGGCGGCGGCGGCGTGGACGGCGCCATCCACCGCGCCGCCGGGCCGGGCCTGGTCGACGAGTGCCGCCTCCTCGGCGGCTGCAAGACCGGCGAGGCCAAGCTGACCGCGGGCCACCGGCTGCCGGCCCGCCACATCATCCACACCGTGGGCCCGGTCTGGCGCGGCGGCCAGAGCGGCGAGCCGGCGCAGCTCGGCTCGTGCTACCGGCGCTCGCTCGAGCTGGCCTCGGCGCGCGGCCTCGCCAGCATCGCGTTCCCGGCCATCAGCTGCGGGATCTTCCACTATCCGCTCGACGCCGCCGCGGCCGTCGCGGTCGGCGAGATTCGTCGCTTCATCGCCACCGATGGCCGCCTCGAGCGCATCGTGCTGGTGGCGTTCGACGCCGCGACCGAGGCGGCCCTCGCGGCGGCGCTGGCGGCGCCGTCCCCGGGCGGCGACAGAACGCGGTAAGCTGCGGCGTGGCGACACGCGCACGGCGGGGGCTCGGAGTGCTGCTGGTGCTCGGTCTGCTGGGGGCGACGCTGCCGGACGCGGCCGCGGCCGGGTGCGGCCCCGAGGCGGCGCTGCGTGCCGGCCGCCTGCGCGCACACCTCACGCGCGAGGCGCGCCGGGCGCGGCGCTGGAACCTCGGCTGGGGCGTCTTCTTCGGCGTCGCCGCGGTGGCGCAGCTGGGCCTCGCAGTGGCCGACTACACCCCGGTCGGCAGCGGCGAGGCGGCGCACGTGGCGCTGTACGTCAACGGCGGCAAGGCCGCCATGGGCGCGCTGGCGCGGGTGGTGCTGCCGCTCAGCATCGCGCCGGCGCCGGCCCCGACCGGCGATCCGTGCCTGGACCTGGCGGCGTCCGAGCGCGCGCGGGCGGCGGCGGCGCGGCGCGAGAAGCGCTCGTTCTGGATGCTGCACGCGGGCAGCATCCTGGTCACCGCGGGCGGCCTGCTCTACCTCGGCATGGTCGAGGACAGCTGGAAGCAAGGTGCGCTGTCGGTCGCGGTGGGCTACCCGGTGTCGCTGCTCAGCATCTACACCCACCCGCGCGCGAGCTGGGCGCTGGCCCGCAGCCTGCCGCCGCTGGTGGTCACGCCCCTTATGGGCACCGACGTGACCGGGCTGGCGTTCGGGCTGACGTTCTAGGCTCAGGCGGCGCGCAGCACGCCGTGCTCGGCGTGGTCACCGAGCTGGCTCCAGCGCCGCTCGCGCTGGCCCAGCTCGACGTCGAGCTCGCAGCGCGCGCACAGCGGGGCCTCGGCAGCGCCGGTCGGCACCTCGCAGGTGCGCCCACAGATGCTGCACACCGTGGCAGGTGCGGCGGCGCTGACGAAGCGCACCACCTCGTCCTGGACCTGGCCGCTGTCGAGGATGCGCTTGTGGCCCAGCCCCTCGGTGGTGATGAGCTGCGCTTGCGGGGCGCGCGCAGCGGTCTCGGCGCCGTCGCGCCAGGGCACCTCGCGGTCGCCGCGATCGTGCAGCACCAGCAAGGGCAGCGCGAGCCGCGGCCCCAGCACCGGCGCCGTCAGGTCGTCGAAGTCGATGGCCAGCTGCGCCTCCAGGTGACGACGCGTCGCGCCCAGCACGGCGTCGTCGAGCTCGAGCAGCTTGCCGAAGCCATGCAGCCAGACCCGCGCATCGGCCGGCGGCGCCAGGAACACCGCGCGGCCGGCGCGCAGGCCGCGCGCGAGGGCCAGCGAGGTCGACGCCCCACCCATCGAGTGCGCCACCACGGCGTGCAGCGGGCCGACGGCACGCGCCACGCTGGTCAGCGCCGCCGCGAAGCCGGGCAGCGAGCTGTGCGTGCCCGGCGAGTCACCATGGCCGGGGGCGTCGAACGCGACCACCTGGTAGCCGGCGTGCATCAGCGGCCCGACCAGCCCGGTCAGCTGCGCCGCGCTGCCGCCCCAGCCGTGCGCCAGCAGCACCGTCGGGGCAGAGGCGCGGCCCCAGCGCCACGCCACCAGGTGCTGCCCGGCGTGCGCGACCTCGAAGCGGGTGGCCGCTGCCAGGCGCGCGGCCTGGGCGGCGTCACCGCGGAAGCGGCGTGGCGCCTGCATGAACAGGCGGGCCGCGAGCCGGCCGGCCAGCACGGGCGACAGCGCGCCCAGGGCGGCCAGACCGCGCTTCAGCCAGCGCGGGACGGCACGAACGTTCGTGCTTTTTTCTTGCGACTTCGACATGACACCGCCTCCTCTTGGTGCAGCGGCGCCGCCAGGGCGGCGCCTGGGTTCACTTGCGCGCGCGCTCCAGCATGGCGGCGAACGCGGTCTCGGCGCGGGCATCGGCGCGCGGATCATCGAGCAGCCGCTGCGACATGTGCAGGATCAAGAGCACCCCGTAGAGCTCCCAGGCGAACTGCTCGGGGTCGACGTCCTTGCTGAAGTCGCCTTCCTGGATGGCGGTGCGCACCACGCTGGCGATGGTGTCGAGCAGATCCTTCTGCTGTTGCTTGAGCAGCTCGCGCACGGGACCCGGCTGGTCATCGACCTCGCTGGCCGCCGCGATGAAGAAACAGCCGCCTTCCAGCTGGTTCGTCACTGGCCAGCGGCGCCAGTGCTCGAACATGGCGCGCACCCGGCGCTCGCCGCGGGGGGCCTTGAGCACCGGCTTGATGACGGCCTCGACGAAGCGCGCCGCGGCGTGCTCCAGGGTGGCCAGGTCGAGCGCCTGCTTGGACTTGAAGTGCGCGAACAGGCCGCTCTTGGACAGCGCCAGCTCCTCGGCCAGGGCGCCGATGCTGAGGCCACCCAGGCCGCGCTGGCTGGCCAGCCCGACCGCCCGGTCCAGGATGGCCTGCCTGGTCGCCTCGCCCTTGTGGGTGCCCTTCTGCATGAGTCGATTAATAGCACGCTCGTGCTTTTTGTCAATGGCCAAGTTTCGGCCGCTTTTCCCGGGCGGCCGCCCTGCTACCCTGCCGCCCCGCATGACCCGCCTCGCGCTGCTGCACCAGGACGACGACCTGGTCGCCATCGACAAGCCGTCGGGCCTGATCGTGCACCGTGGCTGGGCCAACGACGACGACTCGGTGCTGTCACTGCTGCGCGCCCAGCTCGGCCGCCTGGTCTACCCGGTGCACCGCCTCGATCGCGGCACCAGCGGCGTGCTGGTGCTGGCGCTGTCGCCGGACAGCGCACGCGCGCTGGGCGCCAGCTTCGAGGCCGGCACCGTCTGCAAGCGCTACCTCGCCCTGGTGCGCGGCGTGCCGCGCGAGGCGGCCGGGCGGATCGATCATGCCATCCCGCGCAGCGAGGACGGCCCCCGCGTGCCCGCGGCCACGCGCTGGCGCACGCTGGCGATGGCGGCGCCGATGCAGCTACCCGACAGCCCACGCACGGTGCGCTTCTCGGTCATCGAGGCCTGGCCCGAGACCGGCCGCCTGCACCAGGTGCGACGCCACCTCAAGCACCTCGGCCACCCCGTCATCGGCGACGCCAACCATGGCCGCGGTGACCTCAACCGCCTGCTGGCGGCGCGCGTCGGCCTGCGCCGCCTGGCCCTGCACGCCGCCACGCTGTCGCTGCCCCACCCGGCCGGCGGCGCCATGCTGACGCTGACCGCCGCGCTGCCGCCCGACCTGGCGCTGCCGTTCAGCGCGCTGGGGCTCGAGCTGCCGCCGGACCAGCCGCCCGCGCCAGGTGGGCGCGAGGCCGCCACCTGACCCGGTCGCCCGACGCTCGTCGGCATGGCACCGCCGGCCCTGGCTGTGGTACCCACGCCGGACGATGAAGCGGCGGCTGCGCGACGCGATGTTCACGGTGGTGCTGGCGGCGCTGGCCGGCTGTGGCGGCGATGGTGGTGGCGGCGGGCAGCTCGACGCTGCGAGCAGCGCTGATGGCGGCGCCAGCAGCGACGGCGCCACCGGCAGCGACGGCGCCACCGGCAGCGACGGCGCCGCCACCGGCAACGACGGCGCCATGCGCGACGGGGCCATTGGCAACGACGGCGCCACCGGCCTCGACGCCGCCAGCGGCGCGGACGCCGCCACCGTCGTGGGCACCCTGGCGACGCAGTGCCGGCGCAGCGCCGACTGCCAGACCGCCAACCCGCAGTGCAGCATCAGCGCTCCCGGCGGCGTGTGCACCGGTTGCACGCTCAATGGCAACGACTGCCCGACCGGCACCACCTGCTCGCAGTTCGGCGCCTGCATCCGCGACTGCACCAGCGACGCCCAGTGCAACCGCGGCATGCGCTGCGACAGCCTGGGCCGCTGCGCCATCCGCACCTGCAACGTCGCCATGCCATGCCCGGCGCCCTACACCTGCGTGGGCGCCATGTGCCAGCGCCCGACCTGCCCGGGCGGCGGTGCCTGCCCAGCCCCGCTGACCGGCGACACCGTGACCAGCACCTGCGTCGAGCCGTAGCGCGCGGCGCTACGGCGTGAAGATCTCGGTCGACCGCACGAACGGGTCCATGCCGTCGGCGGTGACCTGCCCGCCGGTGACCAGCACGCGACCATCGGCCAGCACCACCGCAGCAGCGCCTTTGCGGGCCTCGCGCATCGGCGCCGCCGGCGACCAGCGGTCGAGCCCGGGATCGTAGAGCTCGGCCTCGGCGCGTGGCGTGAATGTGTCGTCGCCGACCTGCACCCCACCGGCGACCAGGATGCGGCCGTCGCGCAGGCGCACCGCGATGGCGTCCACCAGCGCGGGGCCAGCCGTGGCGCTGTCGATCAGGCGGTCGTGGCGCGGGTCGAACAGCTGCGCGGGGACCGGCCGCTGGCAGCTCGGTGGCGTACAGCCCGCGAAGACGAGCACCCGCCCATCGAGCAGCGCGATGGCATGGTGGCGCATGCGGCCCTGCCCGCCTGGTAGCGCGGTGAACTCCTGCGGGCCGAGGCCGGGTCCCGGGCTGACGCTGACGACAGGGGCAGGAGCCACGATCCCCACCGCCTCGGCGCGGTCGCCGACCACCAGCACGCGCCCACCGCCGAGCCAGGTGGCGGTGTGGGCGGTCGGGTGCCACCCCTTCAGCTCCACCACCAGCCCGACGCCGGTCCCGACCAGCAGGGCGGGCTCGGGTTCGGCCGCCGCGCTGAGCACCAGCACCTGTGCACCGTCGATGGGGGTCGCGGTGTGGCCGGGCGCGCGCCAGGGGACGATGCTCGGCGTCATGGCGCTGCCCTCCAGCACCAGGTTCGCCGCCGCCCGCCTGCCACTCTCGAGGCCGCCGAGGATGAGGACCCGGCCATCCGGCAGCCGGGTCGCAGTGTGGCCCAGTCGCAGCGGCAGCTCATACAGCGTGCCGTCCAGCTGGCCCGCAGGATCGAAGCTCTCGGCGCCCTGGCGCTCGGTCACGTGCAGGTTGCCGTTGCCCCCGACCAGCAAGACGCGCCCGTCGGGCAGCAGGGTCGCGGTGTGGCCACCACGCGCAACCTGGAACAGCGGGCCGTCGCTCCAGCTGCCGCGTCGCTCGAGCGCAGGAGCGCCCGCGTCGGTACCCTGGCGCACGGGCGCCACGCCCCTGCGCGGCTGGCGGTTGCACGCCGGCGCCAGCGTCAGCGTCAGCATCAACAGTGCGACCGCCACCGAGGCGCGCGCGCGCAGCATCACTTCCGCACGGGCGGGCCGCCGCTCCCCGCGGTCGCGGCCAGAAAGCGCGCAGGCACATGTGCGGCGACCACCCGCGCCACCTCGTCGACCGGGCGCCGCTCGGCAGGCCAGGTCCACAGCCGGGCACCGTCGCTGCCGCCCGTGATCATGTGGCCGGTGGTCAGCTCGAGGGTGGCGCACATGCCGCCGTGGACCACCGGCGCCAGCAGGACGGGCCCGCCCTCCGCGCTCCACAGCCGCGCCACCCCGTCGAAGCCGCAGGTCGCCACCAGCGCGCCGTCGGGGCTCCACGCCGCCGCCAGCCCGAAGGCCTGCTCGGCGCCCTCGAGCGCGCGCCAGGCGCCATCGTGAAGCTGCACGACGCCCGAGCTCTTGTCGGCCAGCGTCAGCAGCAGGCGGGCGCCATCCGGCGACAGCGCGCCCCCCGGCCCGGTCAACGCCGGCAGCGGCCAGCGCTGCGCGACCACACCGGTCTGGCCATCGGCGATCTCCACGCCCTGCCCCGCCGTGACCAGCCGTGTGCCGTCGCGCGTCCACTCCAGCACGCTGACGCCCGGCGCCTCGCGCTCCAGCACCCGCACACCATCGGCGACGCCAAACAGCTGCACGCGGCCACCCGCCGCGCAGCCCAGCCGCGCACCGTCGGGGCTGAACGCCAGCGCCTCGATGGCCGCGCCGCACGCGACCTCGGTGACCTGCTGGCGCCCCGCGACCTGCCAGACCACGACCTTGCCCGCCGGCCCACCCGCCGCCAGCCGCGCCCCATCACGCGAGAAGCGCACCCGCGTCGCCCCACCGGGCAGCGGCAACACGCCGGCGGGCGCCGCGCTGACCGCGTCGAACAGCTGCACCGCCCCGGCTGGATCATCCTCGCTGCTCGCGGTCGCCAGCAGCGCGCCGTCGGGTGACAGCGTCGCCGCGCTGACGGTGGCGACATGACGCACCGAGCGCGGCAGCACCCGCCCGAGGTCCCACACCCGCACGCTGCCGTCGCGCGCGGCGCTGATGAGCTGCGCGCCACTGGCGCTGAAGGCCACGTCGGCCAGCAGGCTGTCGTGCCCGACCAGCGTCACCAGCAGCGCGCCCGAGAAGGCGTCCCACACCCGCACGCTGCGATCCCAGCTGCCGGTCGCCAGCAGCGCGCCATCGGGGCTGAAGGCCAGCGCGCTGACGGCATCGCGGTGGCCGCTCAGCGTGGCCACCTGCAGCGCCTGCTCGGTGCCCCACACGCGCACGCTGCCATCGCGCGCCGCGGTGGCCAGGATCAGCCCGCGCGGCGAGATGGCCCCGGTCAGCAGCACATCGGGCCCGTGCGCATAGCGCTGCAGCACCCGCCCGGTCGCGCTGTCGACCAGCGCCGCCACGCCGCTCTTGTCGAGCACCAGCAGCCGCGAGCCGTCGGCGTTGAAGCCGAGCGCCGTGATCTCCTCCAGCGCGGGCCCCAGCTCGGGATGTCGACCCGGGGCCCAGCGCCAGCGCGCCCGCGCCGCGCCGCGCTGGTGCAGCGCCAGCGGCGACGCCGTCGCGACCAGCCCGCCATCGCGTGACAGCGCCAGCAGCGGCCCCGACGCCGGCGTCTCGGCCAGCTCGCCGAGGCGCGCTCCGCTGTGCGCATCCCACAGCGTCACCGGCTGCCCGACCCGCGCGCTGGCCAGCACGCGGCCATCGTGGGACAGCGCCCGCACGTCCGCCGCGGCCCAGCCCCCACGCACCAGCGTCGGCGCAGCGGCGCCACCCGCGCCCGTCGCCCAGCTGGCGATGCCACCATCCGCCCGCCACGCCACCGGCCCGGCGTCGGTCAAGCGCACCCGCCTGACCGCCCCGCCGGCCTCGAGCCGCACGCGCTCCGCCTCCAGCGGCGCCAGCGCGGCCGCCAGCATCAGCTCCAGCCCAG
This sequence comes from Deltaproteobacteria bacterium, assembly GCA_020853705.1. GTDB lineage: Bacteria > Myxococcota_A > Polyangia > Haliangiales > JADYYK01 > JADYYK01. The sequence continues at coordinate 10,600 of JADYYK010000252.1, read as the reverse complement.
GGCTCGCGGGCCCACGCGCATAGGCCGCCGACAGCGCCGCCGCCGCCTGCTGCGGCTCGCGCTCCAGCAGGGCCAGCCGCCCTTGCTCGGTGAGCAGCGCGGTCAGCCCGGCCTCGGCCCGCGCCCGCTCGCGCTCCGCCGTCACACGTGAGGTCCGCTCGCCGTGCTCCGCCCGTCGCGCCCGATCGCGCTCGCGCACGATCCCGCGCAGGCCGACCACGCCCAGCACCAGCAGCGCCAGCAGCGCGACCGCGCCGACCAGCACCGGCGTGCGATGGCGCCCCAGCCAGCGCTTGACCAGCTCCCAGGCCGAGTAGCTGTGCACCGCCACCAGCTGGCCGGTCTCGAAGCGGCGCAGCTGCTCGGCCAGCTGACGCGCCGTGGGCCGGTCGCCCGGCTCGCGCGCCATCGCCGCGCCGACCAGCGTCGCCAGCGCAGGCGGCACCCCTGGCGCCGCCTCGCTCAGCGCGCGCGGCGGCGCACGCAGGACCGCCTCCAGCACCTCGTCGGAGTCACGGCCCTGGTACGGCGGCGCCCCGCTCAGCACGTGATACAGCAGCGCGCCCAGCGCATAGACGTCGGCGCGCTCGTCGACCTCGGCGCCTGCGGCCTGCTCGGGCGGCATGTCCGGCACCGTGCCCATGACATGGCCGACCCGGGTCGCGCCCGCACCCTGGGCACGGTAGGGCAGCGCAGGCGCGCTGGCCGCGCTGGCGCCGGCACCGAGATCCTTGGCCAGCCCCCAGTCGATGACGACGGTCTCGCCGAAATCCCCCACCAGCACGTTGTGCGGCTTGAGATCGCGGTGGATGACCCGCAGGCTGTGCGCGTAGGCGATGGCGTCGACCACGGTGATGACCGCGGGCAGCAGCGCCAGCCGCTCGCGCAGCGTCGCCGTCTGGCGCACCACCTGCTCGAGCGACCGCCCCGCGACCCACTTCATGGCATAGAACGGCTGGCCGTCCGGCAGCCGCCCGGCCTCGTACACCGGCACGATGGCGGGGTGCATCAGCCGCGCGGTGATGCGCGCCTCGCGCTCGAAGCGCTCGCCCAGCTCGCGCGGGGCCCCCGGCAGCAGCGTCTTGATGGCCACCGTGCGGCCCAGGCGCCGATCGCGCGCCGTGCGGATCTGCCCCATGCCCCCGCGCGCGATCTCGGCACCCAGCGCATAGTGCCCGGTCGCCCCCGCCTCGGACTCGAAGGCACGCGGCAGATCCCCCGCCGCCCCCGCATCCGACGCCAGCGTCTGCCCGGTCGGGTCGACCTCCGGCGTCGCCGTCTGCCCGGTCGGGTCGACCGCCGGCGCCGCCGTCTGCCCGGTCGGGTCGACCGCCGGCGCCGCCGTCTGCCCGGTCGGGTCGACCGCCGGCGCGGCCGTCTCCGCGAGCGCCCCCTGCCCGGTCCGGGTCACCGAATCCACCACGCGCCGACCCTATCACGCCGTATCCCGCCCCCCGTGCCCGCCCCGGCGCCGGCCCGCCTTGCCCCGTCTGCCCTGGTCCCCACGCCGCCCCTCCCCCCACCGACCCTGGTCCCCCGCGCCGCCCCTCCCCCACATACCCTGGTCCCCGCACCATCTCTATGGCGCCACCACCAGACCAATCCGCCGCAGCAGCCTCCTCCTCTGCAGCGATCCCGCCGCCTTGCAGCATGTCAGCCCCTGGCACCCGCTTCGCAATACAGCCCGTCATGATGACCAGGACCAAGGACGCCAGCAGTCACGAAGCCAGCCTCCGCATCTGCGCCGCCTGCGGCCTGCGGGTGTCAGCCGCCAGCTTCGGGGCCGCCTCTGCGCGCCTCCTCATGCACGTCAGGCAGGCCCACGCCGGCGCCGCCAGGCGCGGCACCATCGAGCGCGTCCTGCCGCGCGGCGAGCAGCGCGCGCGGCGCCAGCAGGTCGATGAGCGCGTCTCGGTCCGCGCCACCCCGCCGGTGACCGCGCCCGATCTGTCGCTGCGCTTCGCCCACACCAGCGACCTGGCCGAGGCTGACATCATCGGCGCCAGCGACTGGCTGCGCCTGACCGGCTCGACCAAGGGGCGCGGCGTCGGTGACCGCGTGCGCATCAACATCCAGGTCGGCGACGTGGGCTACCTGCTGACCACCATCATCACCGACATCGATGGCGACGTGACCTCGATCTACATCACCGGCGCCAGCGCGGGCTGGACCGGCCTGGCTCGCCGCACCATCGACCGCGCGCACCGCGCGACGCTCTCCGCCGCCACCGACGAGAGCACCGTCACCGACGAGGACCGCCGCTTCATCGCCGATGTCGTCGGCGAGTTCGACCACATCTGACCTCAGTACGGGCTGGTCTGGACCCCGAACAGCCGATCATGCTCGGCGTCCTCGTGGCAGGTCATGCACGACGCGATCCGCCCCGCCGCGCTGACCTCGCCCGCGGTGTTCACCGTGGCGTAGACCCAGCCACGATCCGTCCCCACCGTGGTCGGTGACAGCTTGAACATCACGAACAGCCCGGCCGGCGCCCCGGCGCGGTAGGTCACGCCGTCCTTCACCACATAGGGATGGAAGTGATCGGCCTCGACGTTCTGCGCCGTGGTCTGATCGAACGGCGCCGCCTGCTCGACCGGCTCGGGCACGAACGACTCCTTGACCACGACCTGTCCGACCTGCGAGTCGGCCGGATAGCGCTCGCGATCGCGCACGAACACCGAGTACAGCTTCTGCCCGTGGGTGTCGACGTGGCCCGAGGCGCTGACGTGCGCGCTGGCCGGCATGGGCTGGCGACACAGGAACGGCGCCCAGCGCAGCTCGTCGTCGACGCGGCCCCAGGCCTTGTACTGGCGGGCGATCTCCCGCGCGCGCGCAGCGAACGTGGCGTCGAGCGGCGCCCCGGCCTCGACCACTGGCAGGGTCGGTCCTTGCGGCCCCGGCTCACCCGCGCCCGAACACCCCAGCATCCCCCACACCAGGCCCAGCACCAGCGTCCGCCGCATTCGAGACCTCAGATTTTCGAGAGGGTTTTGCAGAATCCTGGCGTTCGCGCGGGGCAAACCCGCGACGCGCCGTGGCGGGTCCAGCGCACTGCAAGGCGCGGGCTCACGCAGGTCGCGGAGCCGGCCGCGTATCATCGCGGCGATGCGCCCTCCCCTTCGTGCCTTCGCGCTGCTGGCGCTCGCCGGCTGCGCACCCAGACCGGCCGACAGCGCGCTGCCCCAGGGCGCCCCGGCAGCGACGGTCGGCACCGTCACCCCGGCGCCACCACCAGGTCCCGCGCCCGCCGCAGCCGCCGCACCGGCGCCGACGCCCGAGCAAGCCGAGCCCGACAGCGCGGTGGCCGCCCGCCTGGCCGAGCTGACCGAGGGCTACACCGCCGCCGGCGCACCGGTGCACGGCAAGCTCGAGCGCATCCCGACCATCAGCTTCCCGGCCCGCCGCGAGCGCTGCTACCTGGCCGTGGTGGTGCTCGAGGCCGGCGCGCGCCCCGACAGCGACCGTGGCCCCGGCCTGCGCCTCGAGCTCACCGCCGCTCGCGAGTCACGCGGCTCCAGCGGCGGCGCGGTCGCCGGCAGCCGTCGCCTGCTGCAGGCCGGCGGCGAGCTGTGCCCGCAGAGCGACGGCAACCTGACCCTGGTGGTGACCGGCCGCGACGAGCACAGCCACAGCGCCGGCAGCGGCCCCTTCCGCGCCATCGTGTACGAGAAGTTCATCAGCGACGCCGAGCTGCGCGAGCGCGACGCCGAGGAGGACCGCGACTACTGCCTGACCTGCATGAAGCAGCGCCTGCGCTGCCAGGACAGCGGCGACACCGGGGAGTTCACCACCTGCGCGGCGCAGTTCCGCGACTGCATGACGGCCAGCGACCTGACCAGCGCGGAGTGCGAGCCGTAGCGCGTGACTCGTGACTCGTGCCCGTGACTCGTGGCTCGTGGCTCGTGGCTCGTGACGTGTGCGCGCTACTGCTGGCAGATCCCGATGGTGTTCGGCCCCGCGAACTGCGCCGTCGAGAATCCCCTGCACGTCGTCCCGCTCGGGCACCCGCTGCCGCCGACCACACAGAACTTGGCACATGCGAACGGGAACCCGAGAGGCGGCGTTCCCACGCACAGGTACCCCGGCGCGCACAGCGAGTCATCACCTGTGGTGAAGCCGCAAACGTCGTCCTGCACGCCCGACCCCGAGCCCAGGTTGTAGCAGTCGCTGGCGCGGTCGTTCGAGGGCAGACACTTCAGCCCCGGTCCGCAGGCGTCATAGGTCGCGTCATCCAGCTGCGGATTGACCGGGTCACAGGTCAGCGTGCAGTACAGGAACCCCGGCGTCGGCAGCGTCGCGCCCCCGCCGTCCTCGTAGTAGGCCTGCTTGCACTGGCGATACGCCCCCGGGCAGTCGGCGCTGCCCGCGCAGTACGGCGTGCACAGCCCGCCGAAGCACGAGTTGCCGCGCGAGCACTGGCTGTTGGTGGTGCACGACCGGTACGGCGCCACCGCGCCCGCGGTGATGCAGCCGGTGTTGCCGCTGGTGTTGTCGATGACGACACAGTTCTGCGTCCCGCTGCAGCCGCACTGCGGCGCGGTGTCACACGGCCCCGCCACCGGCGGCACACACATCGGCGCGGCGTCCGGCGCCATCGCGTCGGGCACCGCGGCATCGAGCATCTGCGCGTCGAGCATCTGCGCGTCGGGCAGCCGGGCGTCGACCATCTGCGCGTCGACCAGCTGGGCGTCCGGCTGCGCGGCATCGACCGCCTGGCCATCGACCGCCGCGGCATCGACCGGCGCGGCGTCCTTGTCCAGCGCGGCGTCGACCACGCGCGCGTCGACGTCGTCGTCACCGCCCGCGTCGGGATCGTTGCCACCGCTCGCGGTCGCGCAGCCCGCGACCGTCAGCATCATCAGGGAAACCAAGCTCAGCGTGCCCAGCGCGCGCATGAAACCTCTCTCGGCGCTAAAAGCCCGCAGCATAGTCGAAGCGCATGGCCGCGCAATCACCACCTTTGGTGCGCCAGCGCACGCACGCAACCACGCGACTTCCCTCAGGTGTGGCCCCGCCCTGGCGGGGCCGCACCTGTCCGGTGCTTTCACGTCCAGTCGAGGATGACCTTGCCCGAGCTACCCGAGCGCATGACCTCGAAGGCCTGCAGGAAGTCGCGCGCCGCGAAGTGATGCGTGATCACCGGGCGCACATCCAGCCCGCTCTGCAGCATGCTGGCCATCTTGTACCAGGTCTCGAACATCTCGCGCCCGTAGATCCCCTTCAGCACCAGCCCCTTGAAGATGACCAGGTTCCAGTCGATGGCGATCTCGCCCGGCGGGATGCCCAGCAGCGCGACGCGCCCGCCGTGGTTCATCGTCTTCAGCATGCCGCGCAGCGCGTCCGGGTTGCCTGACATCTCCATGCCGACGTCGAAACCCTCGGTCATGCCGAGCTCGGCAATGGTCGCCTCCAGCGAGGTCGCCTTGATGTTGACCGCGCGCGTCGCCCCCATCTTGCGCGCCAGCTCCAGCCGGTACTCGTTGACGTCGGTCACCACCACGAAGCGCGCGCCCACGTGGCGCGCGATCGCGGTCGCCATGATCCCGATCGGCCCCGCCCCGGTGATCAGCACGTCCTCGCCGACCAGATCGAACGACAGCGCCGTGTGGGTGGCGTTGCCCAGCGGATCCAGGAACGACGCCACGTCGTCGCCGATGGCGTCGGGCACGTGGAAGGCGTTGACCGCGGGCAGGCACAGGTAGTCCGCGAAGCAGCCCGGCCGGCTGACGCCGACGCCCACGGTGTTGCGACACAGGTGGCGCCGCCCGGCGCGACAGTTGCGACAGTGGCCGCAGGTGATGTGGCCCTCGCCCGAGACGCGATTCCCTGGCTTGAAGCCCGAGACCTCGCTGCCGACCGCCTCGATGCGGCCGACGAACTCGTGCCCGATGGTCATCGGCACCTTGATGTTGCGCTTGGACCAGTCGTCCCAGGTGTAGATGTGGATGTCGGTGCCGCACACCGCGGCCTTGCTGATGCGCACCAGCACGTCGTTGTGGCCGACGCTGGGCATGGGCTGCTCCTCCAGCCAGATGCCGTGCTCGGCGCGCGACTTGACCAGCGCCCTCACGCGATCACCCCCAGCGCGCGGCCGCACTTCTCGAAGCCGGCCAGCGCGCGATCCAGGTGCGCGCGCTCGTGGCCGGCCGACATCTGGGTGCGGATCCGCGCCTGGCCCTGCGGCACCACCGGATACGAGAAGCCGATCACGTAGACCCCCTCATCGAGCAGGCGCGCCGCCAGCTCGCGCGCCAGCGTGGCCTCACCCAGCATGACCGGGATGATGGCGTGTTCACCGGGCACCAGCCGGAAGCCCAGCTTCTCCATGCCGGCGCGGAAATAGGCGCTGTTGTCGCGCAGCTTGCCGCGCAGCTCGCCCGAGCCCTCGAGCAGATCCAGCACCGCCAGCGAGGCCCCCGCGATGGCCGGCGCCAGCGTGTTCGAGAACAGGTACGGCCGCGAGCGCTGGCGCAGCCAGGCCACGATCTCCTTGCGCGCCGCGGTGTAGCCGCCCGAGGCGCCGCCCAGCGCCTTGCCCAGCGTGCCCGTGATGATGTCGATCTGGCCCAGCACGCCGCAGTGCTCCGGGGTGCCGCGCCCGCCCGCGCCGACGAAGCCGACCGCGTGCGAGTCGTCGACCATGACCAGCGCGCCGTGCTGGTCGGCCAGCGCGCGGATGGCCGCCAGGTTGGCGATGATGCCGTCCATCGAGAACACGCCGTCGGTCGCGATCAGCTTGACCCGCGCGCCGCGCGCCGCCAGAAGCTGCCGCTCGAGGTCGGCCATGTCGTTGTTGGCGTAGCGGAAGCGCTGCGCCTTGCACAGGCGGACCCCGTCGATGATGCTGGCGTGGTTGAGGGCGTCGCTGATGACGGCGTCCTCGGCGTCGAGCAGGGTCTCGAACAGGCCGCCGTTGGCGTCGAAGCACGACCCGTACAGGATGGTGTCGTCGGTGCCGAGGAACGCGCTCAGGCGCGCCTCCAGCCGCTTGTGCAGATCCTGGGTGCCGCAGATGAAGCGCACCGACGACAGCCCGTAGCCGTGGTCGTCCAGCGTCTGCTTGGCCGCCGCCACCAGCGCCGGGTGGTTGGACAGGCCGAGGTAGTTGTTGGCGCACAGGTTGATGACCTCGCGGCCATCGGCGATGCGCACCACCGCCTGCTGCGGCGACACGATGACGCGCTCGTCCTTGGAGAGGCCGCTCCGCTGCAGCTCCTCGAGCTGTCCAGCGAGGCGACCGAGGAGGCCTTGGGTCTCGGGGTTGGGCGCGTGCACGGCCGGCACTTTAAAGCATCACGACCTCGATGTGCAGGACGTCGGGCACCCGACGCAGCTCGTCGATGCAGGCCGCCGGGGGGGCGCTGCCCAGGCGGATGATCGCGGTGGCCGCCGCGCCGCCCTCGAACTGGCGGTTCTGCATCTCGCCCACGTTGATGCCGTGCTGCTTGATGACGCCCAGCAGCGACGCCAGCACGCCGACCCGATCCAGGTGGCGGGTCACCAGCTGACAGTGCGCCGGCGGCGTGACCGCGACGTTGACACAGTTCGGCACCTCGCCGGCCTTGAGGAACGACGCCACGATGCGCACCGCCTCGTCGGCGATGGCCAGCTGCGCCTGCGCCGTCGACGCGCCCACGTGCGGCGTCGCGATGACCCCGGGCAGCGCCAGCAGCTCGTGGCTGTAGCTGGCGGACGCCGCCTCGGGCTCGCCGGGCAGCACGTCGAGGCCGACGCGCAGGCCCCGGGTACGCACCAGCTCGGCCAGCGCGGCGTGATCGACCACCTCGGCGCGCGCCGTGTTGATCAGCATTGCGCGCGCCGGCAGCGCCCCCAGCACCTCGGCGTTGACCGCCCCGCGCGTCGCCGCCGTCATGGGCAGGTGCAAGGACAGGATGTCCGACGCCGCCGCCAGCGAGCGCAGCGAGTCATGCCGCGTCACCCCCAGCTCGGCCGCGCCCTCGGCGGTCAGCGAGCGCGAGTGCACGTGACCGCGCAGCCCCAGCGCGCGCCCGCGCAGCAGCACCTCGCGCCCGATCGCCCCCAGCCCGGCGACCCCGAGCGCCTTGCCGTGGAGGCCATCGGCCTTGCCATATTCGCCCTTCTCCCAGCGCCCCGCGCGCAGCGAGGCCACTGCGTCGGGCAGCCGCCGATCCAGCGCCAGCATCAGGCCGATGGCCAGCTCGGCCACCGCGATGGCGTTCTTGCCCGGGCAGTTGGCCACGAACACGCCGCGCGCGCTGGCCGCCTTGACGTCGATGGTGTTGACGCCGGCGCCCGCGCGCACCACCAGCTGCAGCGCATCGGCGCGCTCGAACACAGCCGCGCTGACCTGCTTGCCACGCACGATGAGGATGCCGACGCCGGCCATGGCGTCGGGCAGCGCGTCCTTGCTGATGCCGGGCTGCGCCACCACCTCCAGCCCGGGCAGCGCCCGCAGCGCCTGCAGCGCCTGGTCCTCCAGCTTGTCCGCGATGAGCAGCTTCATGGCCCCAGAGGGTACACTCGCGGCATGCCGACGTCTGCCCCGCCCGTGTCCGCATCATGAGTGGCCCCCAGCGCTGGGATCCGGCGCGCTACGCCGAGAACGCACGATTCGTGGCCGATCTCGGCCAGCCCGTGCTCGAGCTGCTGGCCCCGCAGCCCGGCGAGCGCATCCTCGATCTCGGCTGCGGCGACGGCGCGCTGACGCGCACCCTGGTGGCGCGCGGCTGCAAGGTCGTCGGGGTCGACTCCAGCCCGGAGCAGATCGCCGCCGCCCAGGCGCTCGGCCTCGACGCGCGCGTGATGGCCGGGGAGGAGCTGGCCTTCGACGGCGAGTTCGACGCCGTGTTCTCCAACGCCGCGCTGCACTGGATGCCCGACGCCGACCGCGTGCTGGAGGGTGTCGCGCGCGCCCTGCGTCCCGGGGGTCGCTTCGTGGCCGAGTGCGGCGGCGACGGCTGTGTGGAGACCATCCACGGCGCGCTCATCGCCGGGCTCGACGCCCGCGGCCTCGATGGCCGCGCCGCGTCGCCGTGGTACTTCCCCACCGTGGTTGACTATGCCGCCCGCCTCGCGCGCGCCGGCTTCGAGGTGCCCGAGATCCGCCTGTTCCCGCGCCCGACCCCGCTGCCCGGCGCGCTGGGCGGCTGGCTGGCCACCTTCGCCGAGTCGTTCACTCGCGTGCTGCCGCCCGAGCAGCGCGCCGGCTTCCTGGCCGAGGTCGAGCAGCGCGTGCGCCCGACCCTGTGTGACGCCGGCGGACGCTGGACCGCCGACTATGTGCGCCTGCGCTTCCGCGCCGTGCGCACGACCTGAGCAGCCGCGCGCTACTGGCGCATCTCGGCGTTCAGCACCGTGACCGCGTCGACCACCAGGTTGACGTTGCCGGTGCTGAAGGTCGTGCGCGGCGTGCAGCCGCCGACACCCGAGGTCAGCGTCGGCGTCCCGATCGGGTTCAGCCCCGGCACGATCCCCGTGATCCACACCAGGCCGTCGTTGCTGGTCGACGTCCCGCCGGTGCTGGCGCCCGCAGCGTTGATGTAGCTGACCACCGCCTCGGGGTGGCCGGGCAGCGTCACCGTGTTGCCCGCCTTGGTGCACGGCGCGACCGCGGTGCCGATGGCGACCAGCAGGTGCGCCTTGCCGGCGTCATAGGGCGACAGTCCGGTGCTGACGAGCTGCAGCGGCAGCGTGGCCCCGGCGCTGAACACCACCGGGTTGATCTCGGCCGACAGCGAGGTGCGGAAGCCGGTGTGCGTCAGCCGGAAGTAGCTGGCCTGCTGCGACACCATCAGGCTCCACATCGCCGGCGTGCCGGTCGCGGTGGTGGTCGCGCTGCAGCCCACGTAGCCCACCGTGGCCCCGCTGGTCGCGCCGCCCGACGGGAACAGCCCGACCGCCAGCCCCATCGCCGCGGTGGCGCAGGTCACCGCGGCATCGGCGGAGTTGCCGCCGTCGGGCACCACGCCGGCGTCGGCGCTGCTGGCGTCGGCGCCCGGGATGACGCTGCCATCCGGCGAGCTGCCGCCGCCTCCACCACAGCCTGCCCACAGGAGCCCCAGGGTCGTCACCACGCAGACTGTGCGGATCATCGCGCCATTTGACACCGGGCTGGGCAGCCTGGCAACCGCCTCTCCGCGGCGCGGGTCGACCTGGCATGCGCGCATCACCCGGCTCGGTGTGCTGGATCCGCTGGAGCTGCCTCGCCGGGCTCGCCTGGTTCGCCGGGCTCGCCGGGCTCCTCGGGCTCGGCGCGCTGGCTGGCTGCGGCGCCGCCGCGCGCCCGGTCAGCGCCCGCTACCCGCAGGCCCAGCCCGGCGACGACGCCGAGCTGACCCTGCAGTTCACCCACGCTGTGGACGGCGCCCACCTCTCGATCAACGGCCACCCCGTGGTCATGGACGCACACACCGCCCGTATCGTGGTGGCCGGCCTGCCTGCTGGCGAGCTCGCCGTGATGCTGGCCGCCGACGGCCTCGAGAAGGCCTTCACGCTGGAGCTCCAGCCCGGTCAGCACGTCATGGTCCCGGTCGCGGCGGCGCCGGCGCGCGAAGGCCCCAGCCCGAGCGTGCAGGCGCTGCGCGGGGTCACCGCCGATCTGCTGGTGCGCGCCATCGGC
>JADYYK010000251.1 GCA_020853705.1 Deltaproteobacteria bacterium | reverse complement strand
TGCTAGAGCGCCTTGCTGCACGGCGCGCACAGCCACAGCCGCGGCGCCGTCGCGTCGCCACCGACCCCCAGCAAGCCCTTCTCGCCCTTGCGCAGCGCGGTGCCGCAGCGCGCGCAGGTGGCGTCGCGGTTGAGCACGACCTCTTGCCAGGCGTCGATCAGGGCCAGGGCGGCGCTGGACGCCGGGGTCAGCGCCGGGGCCGCGGGCGGCGCAGGGAAGGGCGGGGACGCGGGCGTCGCTGGCACCGGCGGCGCGGCGGGCCCGCGGTCGATGCCCTGCGCCGACGCCGCCAGGCGCTGGGCGTCGCGGGTCACCGTGCGGCCGAGCTGGGTCGAGTGCGTCACGATGTTGTCGACCAGGTTGAAGGTGTCCTCGAGCACGTTGCGGATCAGCTGCGACACCGTGACCCGCTTCTTGCGCGCCTCCTCGTGCAGCGCCTCGTCGAGCGGCTCGGCCACCCGGGTCTGGATCAGGCGGCCCTTGCGCTCCTTGTCGGGCAGCGCGCGGCGACCTCGCACCGGCTTCCTGGGTTCACGAGCCATGTCATACGAAATAGTACGAGGACGCCGCTCGCGCAAGGGGTGTTAGGATGGCTGCCACATGCGCTTTGCCGACCTGGGCCTCGACGCCCGCCTGCTCGCCGCGCTGAGCGAGCTCGGCTACGAGGAGCCCACGCCGATCCAGCAAGCGGCCATCCCTGCGCTGCTGGAGGGCCGCGATCTGCTCGGCCAGGCCGCCACCGGCACCGGCAAGACGGCGGCCTTCGCGCTGCCCATCCTGCACCGCCTGCTCACCGGCGAGCCGGCGCCGCGCCAGCCGCGCAGCGCGCGCGCCCTCATCCTGGTGCCCACGCGCGAGCTGGCCATGCAGGTGGTCGAGGCCACACAGCGCTATGGCAAGGCGCTCGCAGTGCGCGCGGTCGCGGTGTTCGGTGGTCAGCCCATCGGGCCGCAGCTCAAGGCGCTGTCACCCGGCGTCGACGTCGTGGTCGCGACCCCGGGGCGCGCCCTCGATCACATCCGGCGCAAGTCGCTGCTGCTGGGCGGCGTCGAGGTGGTGGTGCTCGACGAGGCCGACGAGATGCTCGACATGGGCTTCGCCGAGGAGCTCGAGGCCGTCCTCAAGGAGCTGCCGGCGACGCGGCAGACCGCGCTGCTGTCGGCGACCATGCCGAAGCGGATCGCCGAGATCGCGGCGCGCCACCTGAAGGATCCGGTCGAGCTGCGGCTGGCCCGCGAGGTCGCCCCCGCGGGCGCGCTGCCGCGGGTGCGCCAGACCGCCTACATGACCTATCGCCCGCAGAAGATGGCCACCCTGGTGCGCCTGCTCGAGATGGAGACGCCGGCGCTGGCGCTGGTGTTCTGTCGCACGCGGATCGACGTCGACGTCCTCGGCGAGACCCTGACCGCGCGCGGCATCCCGGCCGAGCCACTGCACGGCGGCCTGTCGCAGGAGCAGCGCGAGCGCGCCCTGCGCCGCTTCAAGGAGGGCGCCGCGCCGCTGCTGGTGGCCACCGACGTCGCCGCGCGCGGCCTCGACGTGCGCGAGCTGTCGCACGTCATCAACTATGATCTGCCGTCGTCGCCCGAGGACTATGTGCACCGCATCGGGCGCACCGGCCGCGCTGGTCGCGCCGGCGTCGCCATCACCCTGCTGGAGCCGCGCGAGCTGCGCCTGCTCGGCAACATCGAGTCGCTGACCAAGCAGAAGATCGAGCTCGGCGTGGTGCCGACCGTCGAGGCGCTGGAGGCACACCGCCTGGCCGCGACCCAGGCCGCGCTGCGCGAGGCCCTCAAGAGCGCGAGCACGAGCACGAGATACCACGAGCTGCTGGCCGCCCTGACCGTCGAGCACTCGGTGCAGGACATCGCGCTGGCCGCGCTGCGTCTCTACCACGCCTCGCGCGGCGGCGAGCGGGTCGAGCCGGACATCCCGACCCCGCCGCCGCCGCGACCGCCCGGCGCGGCGCGCCCGCAGCCGACCCTGCACGGCGCCAAGGTCCCGCGCGCACGCAGCGCGGGTGGCGCGCGCCTGTTCGTCGGCGCCGGCTTCCTGCAGGGCATCCGCCCCGCCGATCTGGTCGGCGCCATCTCCAACGAGACCGGCCTGCCGGGCCGCTCCATCGGCGCCATCGAGATCACCGAGCGCTTCTCGCTGGTCGAGCTGCCCGCCGAGGCCGTCGACGAGGTCGTCGCCCGCCTGCAGGGCAAGCTGATCAAGGGCAAGAAGGTGATGGTGCGCCGCGATCGCGACCGCGCCGGCGAGACCCCCGCGCCACCACGCGCGCCGGGAGCACCCAGCCTGCTGGGCACGCCGACGCCACGCATGACCGAGCCGCCGAGGCCTGGTGGGACACCGCCCGCAGGCGGGTCGCGGCCCCTCGCGGCGCGTCCGCACGGTGCGCCCTTCAGCCGGCCCGCGGGGGCGCCGGGCTCGCGCCGGCTGCCCTCCGGCGCGGCGTCAGGTCCGCCCGCAGCGCGTCCTCCCGGGGCACGCCCGCCCGGCCCACGCGGGCCGCACAAGCCGTACCCGGTGCGCAAGCTCGGCAAGGGCCACCCTCACAAGCCGAAGGCCTGACGCCAGGCCGCGCCGCTGCGCAGGAGCGGCGTCGCGGGCAGCCCCATCCACGTCTGCAGCCGGGTCAGGTGCTCGTCGCTGACGGCGCTGACGTCGGCGACAGTGGTGAAGCGGCGCACGGCGGCGCACTGCGGGCAGTGGTCGACGGTCACGAAGATCTCGTCACCGGCCAGCGCGACGCCCACCAGCTGGCGGCGGAGGTGCATCATGCTGGGCAAGCTGCGGGCGACGGGCAAGCTGATGGCGTCGGAGGGAGGCCAGCGGCTGGTGGCGAGGCTGAGGCCGCAGGAGGCGCCCGAGTCGACGCAGTGGGCAGCAGCCAGCGGCGACGGAGCCAGCGCCAGCACGGGCGTCCCGGGCGCTGGCGCGGCGGGCGCGGCCACCGACGCGGCGGGCAAGGGCGCTTCGGGCGAGGGGCTGCGGGGTTCGCGGGTGCAGGCCAAGAGTGCGAGCGAGAGGGCGAGGGCGCGGGCGCGGCGCATGTCGGTTGCTACGGGGGCAACGCGGGCGCCGGTGTCAGGGCTGTGTAAAACCGCCCAGACCTCAGTCGAACACGCCCTCCAGCCCCAGACTGAGGGTGCGCCCGGGGCCGATCACGCTGGTGCGCTCGCGGTACTGGGCGTCGCCGAGGTTGGTCGCGCGCGCGGTCGCGGTCATGCGCGCCGGCAGCCGCGCCCACGCCGAGGCCTCCACCGTGGTGTAGCCCGGCAGCGCGGTGCCCCGGTCGAACTGCTCGCCAGTGAAGCGCACCCTGAGGGTGCCGCCCACGCGCCTCTGCCGCACCGTCACCGAGGCGTCGGCGCGGTGGCGCGGCAGATAGTCGAGGTTGGCGTCGTTGCCGGTGTCGGTGTAGCCGTACGACAGCGCACCCGCGATGACGTCGCCGCCGAGCTCCACGCCACAGTCAGTGCCGCGCACCGCGACCGTCCCGGTGTTGATCAGCTTCTGCTCCGCGGGCCGGAACTGGATCATGTCGGTGACCCGCCGCGCGAAGGCGTTGGCGCGCAGCTTGAGCCAGCGCGCCGGGGCCACGATGACCTCGGTCTCGGCGAAGGCGACGCGCTCGGGTGACAGCTCGGTGTTGCCCAGCTGCGGCGCGAAGCGCTCGCGCAGGCTGGGGGCGCGCCCCTTGTAGCCGCTGGTCACGCGCAGCCCGACCACCTCGTCGGGATCCCAGCCCAGGGTCAGCTTGGCCTCCGGCCACGGCGTGCCGCCGCTGACCGGCAGCGCCAGCCCGCCATCGGCCTGCACGCGGACGCGTCCGGCCCGCCCGACCCCGAACGCCAGCTGGCCCACGCCGCCCTGGCCCGAGGCCTCGGTGCCGGCATCGACCCCGCTGCGCACCGAGGCGAAGTCGGCGTCCAGGCTGGCCCGCAGCGCCAGCCGCGTGCGGCCCAGCGACCGGTCGGCGTGCCAGCCCGCGCCCGCGCGTCCGGCCAGCAGGTTCTCGCGGCCCACCATCTGCTCGAGGCCGCCGTCAGAGAAGCTCTCGCTCAGGCGCGACAGCACATTGCCGTACAGCCGCCCGCCGGTGCGCCACTGCCCGGCCGCCAGATCCGCCGCCACCGAGGCGCGCGCGGCGTACTCGGGCGCGACCCGGGTCAGGCTGGCGCTCTGGTCGGTGCCGGGCGGATTCAGCATGGTGCGCCGGCTGGCCGACAGATCCGACACCACACGTGCGCGCGAGGTCAGGTGCTCGATGCGCAGCGTCGCCTGGGCCTGATCACCCGTGGTCGACACCCCGGTGCGTGCGCCCGCCGGATCCAGCAGCACCAGATCCCGCTCGGTCACGCCGCCCGAGGCCGACACCCGCACCGCCAGCGCGCCGCCGACCGGCCGCCGCGCGGTCACCGCGCCGATGACGCCGCCCGCGCTGGAGACATCGGAGCGGGCATGCACGCGCTGCGACCCGGTGGCCGCGCGCGTCACCACCTCGACCACGCCGCCCGAGCCGCCCGGTCCGTCCAGCGGCGACGCCGGCGCGAGCGAGACCCGGATGTTCACGATGTCGGTCACCGGGATCGACGACAGATCGAAGTTGCCGTAGTAGGGGTCATCGACCGGCACGCCGTCGACCACCACCAGCACCATGCCCTTGCGCGCCCCGCGCAGGTCGACCTGGAAGCCGCCGCGCCCGGCGGCGCGCACGCGCACGTCGGGCAGAAGGTCCAGCGCCTCGGCCAGGTCGCGCGCGCCCCGCTCGGCCAGCTCGCGCCCGGTCAGCTTGAGCTGGTCGTCCTTGCGCGCGCGGGTGCGACTCTGCACGATGGTCTCGTAGGTCTGCGTCGGATCCGCGGGCTCGGCGCCCGCCGACGCCACCGCGCCGACCAGCGCGCCGAGCACCGCCGCTGTGCGCAGGCGCGTCATTGCGTCTTGCACACACCCATGCCGTTGCAGCCCAGCGTGGACGGCGCGCAGTCGGTCGCCGCGGTCGCCACCGTGCAGGTCTTGGTGCAGCGCAGCCCGCGGTTGTTGAAGTTGAAGCAGTTCATGGACTCGCACTCGCCAGCGCTGGCGCACACCGCGCCGAACGCCTTCTTGCTGGAGCCGCCGTCCGCGCTGCTGCCCGAATCCACCGTCACCGAGCCATCGGGCACGACGTCATCGTCACCCTCCGAACCACAGGCGGCGAGGCACAGCGCGAGAACCATGAGCAGGACGGGAAACAGGCGTCGAACCAGGGTCATGTCCCGTCATAGAGCAACGGGTGTGCCGAAGTAGGTCAGCCGTGAAATCAGCTGGATACGCGGGGAAACTGAGGCCCCACCTCCCCGGTCGCGGACACGACCCCCAGCCGCGGCGCCGGCTTGCGAACCTCAGTTGCCGCCGCCGCCCCCGCCACCGCCGGTGCCCTGACCGCCGCCGGTGCCGTCGCCGCCACCCTTGCCGCCCATGGCGTCGTTGCGCTCCTTGACCCGCTTGCGCACCTCGTCGAGCTTGGCCGCGTCGGCCACCTTCAGGGTGACCTCGACGCCCTTGTCGCTCTCCTTGACCTCGGCGGTGGCGTCGACCAGGACCAGCGGGCACTTGCCGCCGGCGCCCAGGCCGGTGCCCTCGCCGGTGTGCTTGACCTCGGTGTTCTCGGGCTTGAAGGCCGCGATGACCGTCTTGGTGCGCGCCTTGATCTCGGTCACCGCCGCGGGGTCGGCGCCGACGATGACCAGCTTGACGCCGCCCTCGACGTCCTCGACCGTGGTGGTGGCGCCCGCCGCGGCGTTGGGGCAGTTCTTCATCTTGTTCATCGCGTGCGTGGTGTCGACCGGCGACGCGGTGGGCAGCGGGCTCGGGGTCATCGAGGGGCTCGCGCTCGTGCTCGGGTCAGCGGTCGGGGTTGGCTTGTCCTTCTTCTTCTTGCAGCCGACGACACCGAGGGACAGCAGGACGACCGACGCCAGCACGAGTTTGCGCATGAAGTTTGGCTCTCCTTGGCATGGACTATACCGAGGAGAGCCAGTTTGTGACAGGGGAGTGGAGAAGCGGGGAGGCGGGCGAGGCGAGGGCTACGGCTACGGCATGAAGCGCGGGGTCGCGCAGGTGCCGCCGGTCTTCTTGGCCATGGTCTTGGTGTAGAAGCTGGTCAGCGCGGTCATGGCGTTGCCGTCCACGTTGAAGCGCGGGTGCTGCGCGTTGCCCGCCGCGGCGCGATCCAGCCCGGCCCGGTTGATGATCATCTTCGGGTTGGCCGGGTCGGTGGTGATGTCGGGGACGAAGTACATCTCCATGTACATGCCGCCGGTGCGGGCGTTGACCTGGGTGGTCAGGATGTCGAACACGCGCTGGCTGTCACGCGAGGCCAGGAAGCCCTGCGCGTTGATGTGGCAGACCTCGCAGGTGCCCTCGCCGGTGTTCTTCTGCGCCCACTGCGACGCCACGTTGTCGGCGTTCCAGTCGGTCAGGGTCATGCAGCCCGACCACTGCGACATCAGCTGGCGGCGCACGTTGGGCAGCGCGGGGCCGCCCATGCGGGCCGCGACCTCGGCGTCCAGCCACTGCTCGATCGAGGTCTTCTGCGTCGGGGTGTAGACCACGGCGTAGTGACCGCCCGCGATCTTGGTCAGGATCTGCGACCGGGTCTTGTCGAAGTTCGAGTTGACCAGCTTGTCGCTGAAGCTCAGCACCGAGTCGTACAGGCCGGCCAGGGGCGCCGCCGCGAAGCGAATCTGCGCCGCCGCCGAGCCGTGGCAGGTGCTGGCGCCGCAGCTGTTGGTGACGATCGAGGCCACGTTGGCGTCGAACAGCGCCTTGGCCGACGACCCGGTGACAGGCGGGGTCGAGGGCGACGGTGACGGCGACGGCGTGGGCGTGGCCGAGGGGCTGGGCGAGGCCGAGGGGCTCGGCGAGGCCGAGGGGCTGGGCGAGGCCGAGGGGTTCGGCGAGCCCGAGGGGTCAGGGCCCTGCTGCTGGCCGATCTCACTCACACACCCGGTGAGGCCGATCGTCAGCGAGGTCAGTACAGCGAGGCCGAAGTTGCGGGTCATGGCGCTCTCCTTTTCCTGCTTGGTCCGAGTTCGTCTGTCGTCTGACTTCGCCGACTACGCCCGACGCCGCAGGATGAAGGCCGCCATCAGCAGGCCCAGGAGGATGAAGGCACCCGGAGCAGCAGCGCGGTTGCCGCCGCTGGTGTCGCAGCCCGCCATCGGAGCCGCGCCGCCGGTGCTGGGAGTCTCGGGCGCCGGGTTGGTGGTGTTGCCGCCAGTGCCAGTGCCGGTGCCGGTGCCAGTGCCAGTGCCAGTACCCGTGCCGGTGCCAGTGCCGCCGCCGGTGACCGGGGTGCCCGGGCCGATGCCGCCGCCAGTGCCAGTGCCGGTGCCCGCGCCGGTGCCCGCGCCGGTGCCCGTGCCAGTGCCCGTGCCCGTGCCGCCGCCCGCGTTCTGCCCGCCGCCGGTGCCGTTGTTACCGGTCTGCGGCGCCGCCGGGATGCCCTTGGCGAACAGCGGCATCACGGTCAGGTACGAGCTCGGCTTCAGCTCGGGCTTGGCGACGTCCGCCGGATCCTTGCCGGTCAGCGCGTGCAGCAGCAGGTACTTGGCGTCGTTGCCGTTCACGCCCACGAAGGGGTTGGCGACCATCACGCTGCCCGCGAAGTTGCGGCCCTGGTTGCCGGGGTTGTTGCCCAGATAGTTCGAGTACAGGTGGCGGTCGTACGAGCCGCCGGCCGCGTAGGTGCCGTAGTCCACGAACTTCTTGTTCACCATGTCGAGGCCGATCACCTTGAGGTCGGGCGACGAGGCGCCGCCGCCGTTCTGGCTGCCCTGCAGGAAGGTCAGCGCGGGCACCAGGTTGGCGCCGTCCTGCACCACCGCGCCGGTCATGGTCAGGTGGGTGCCGTCGATGCCGAGCATCAGGTCCTTCACGCTGGTCATCGGCACGACCCACTCCAGGCCGGCGCGGGTCGCCTTGGCGATGCCCAGGCGGGAATCGACATAGCGGCCACCCTTGCGGTCGTTGTTGTTGTTGCCGACCAGGTCACCGGTCTCGACCCACAGCATGTCCGACTTCTCGAGGGTGCCGTCCGCCTTGGTGATGAGGACGCGCGACGACTTGGCGCGCACGCTGTACGAACGCGGGGTCTGGCCGTTGCCGCCGTTCTCGTTACCGCCCTTGCGGCCTTCGATCATCTTCTTCCACAGGACGCGCGACTGCGCCTCCTCACCACGCTCGCCGCCGGGGCCGATGTCGACCGCGGCCATCCAGGTGCCGTCGCGCTGGGGCTGGTTGTTGCCCTCGGTCCAGGTGCAGATGGCGGTGTTGGGGTCGGCGTCGGCGACCGAGCAGCGACCGCGCGAGCGCTCCTCGCGCTGCGCCAGCGAGGCGTCGAAGTTCTTGATGATCTTGCAGCCGGTGGCGGCGCCGTCGGCGCCGTTCTGGCACTGCACGGTGATGTCGTTGATCCAGCCGTCGTCACGGCCGTTGCCGTTGCAGCCGGCCCAGCAGGTCAGGTGCGTGCTGCCGTTGGCGTCGGTCGCCACCGCGCAGGGGCCCTCACCGGACTGGTGCATGTCGCAGTCGTCATTGTTCTTCTCCATGATGACGACCTGGGTGCGGGTCTGGTTCTGGCCGTTGGTGATCGGCACTTCCTTGCACGCCGCGTCGAGCACCTTGGCGTAGCGCTTGGTGTCGTTCTGGCCCTGGGGCTGGAAGTTGTACATCACCAGCATGTTCATGCCGCCGTTGATGGGCATCAGCTCGGGCTTGTTGGCGTTGCGGTACTCGTTGCCGCGGTTGTTGGTGATGAAGCGCTCACCGGGGCGGACCTCGGCGCCGACCGCGCCGCCGGCGCCCTGCACCAGCTCGAACGGGGTGCACGACGCCTGCATGCGGTTCTGCGGCTTGGTGCCGTCGGCCAGCGCGGCGGTGCGCATCTGGACGAAGACGCCCTTCTTGCCGTCCGCGAAGACCTTGGCGACGGCCATCTCGTTGGTGAACTCCTCGTCGGTCTTGCGCAGACGGCCGTTCTGGACCCGGGCCAGGTCGGTGGGGTCGGCGCTCTGCATCTTCGCGACGCTGGGCGTCCACGGGGTGGTCTGGGCCAGGGCCGCGCCCGTGAGGGACAGCTGGGCCAGGACTGCGAAGGCGAGGGCGATGTTCTTGTTGCTCATGGTCACCTTTCCGGTTCGGGAAAGTGGGGGAGTGTTTCAGCGACGTACACCCACCTCTGCAACGGCCAGGCCGACCCTCGAGCCACGGAATATGAGCGAGTTGTGACACCTACATTGGAGAGTCGACACCCCAGTTGGTGGGAGCAGGTGCCAGGAGAAACTTTGGTTAACCGGGGGGTTGCGGAGGCGTCAGGAGGTCCGGGGGATGGATGAGAGAGGAGGGCGGCGGGTGTGGCGATGGGGCGTGCTCAGAAGTCTTCGCCGGGCCGGATCCTGGGCCGCTCGCTGGGCTTCACCGCGCGCGCGCGTAGCGAGATCGACTGCGCCAGCAGCTTGCCGTCGCCGAGCAGGATGTTGCCGCTGCCCTTCTCGGGCAGCACGAAGGTCAGCTGCTCGAGCGCGGCGCGATCGAGGCGCTCCTCCCAGCGCTCGTGGCGGATGACCCAGGCCTCGACGATCTTGTCGGTGGCGACGCCGTTCTCCTTCAGCACCGCGAGCAGGTTCCAGCGCGGGGTGCCGTCTGCGTCGTGGCCGGCAGGGGTGGTCTTGCGCAGCAGCGGTCGCTTGATGTGCAGCGCGATGCGATCGTCCTGGTACACGCGCACGCCGCCGCGCAGCGGCAGCCCGAAGTAGGGCACCTCGGCGATGACCTTGCCGTCCAGCACCATGCCGAGCTCCTGGTCGATCACCGGCGGCTTCTTGTCGACATAGATCATGACGGCCGACACCTTGTCGGGGCTGCGACCGTTGCCGAACTTGTCGGGCACCACCGGGATGGCCTTGCCGCCCACCTCGGCACCGAAGCGGAAAAGGAAGCCTTTTCCACGCTTCTTCAGCTCGGCGCCGCTGACCACGATGGAGTCGGTGAACTTGGGCCCCATGACGTGGACCTCCTTCACCTCGTCGAGGTCGACGTGCAGCGCGCGCAGGTAGTCGGTGAAGCGGTACTCGCGCTGCTTGACGATCTTGAAGCCCGGCCCCGGCTTGCCGGGCTCGATGTCGACCGAGACGCGATCCTCGATCCACACCGGCGGCAGCCCGAGCGGCAGCTCGCCGAAGTTGAGCATCGCGATGGGCACACCATCGAGATAGACGCCGGTGTCGCGCCAGCGCTTGTTGCCCTTCTGGCCTTCGCCGCCGGCGCTGGAGCCGCCGCCCAGCTCGTCATCCTCGGCGAACATGTCGGCGGGCGCGCTGGGCGCGGGCGATGCTGCGGGTGACGCCGCCGGCGCGACGCTCGCGCTCGAGCTCGCGGCGGCGCTGGCGGCGGGCGGCGCGTCAGCGGCGTGGGCCTCGCTGACCGCGCTGTCGCGCTTGCTGCACGACGACGCGCCGGCCGCGCCGACGACCAGGAAGAGGAGCAGGGGAGCACGCGTGGGGATGCCTTCGGAGAGCCTCATGTCACAACTGCTCTGCACTGGCCGTTCCAGCCCGGCCCCCCCCTGAATCCTTGGTTTCCACGGGGTTCCTACTCACCAAGGTGGGGGCCGAGACTCCAGTGTGGGTGTGGGGTCCGCCAGTGAGATCACAATCTTGTAACTGGCCGCAGCCTTGCAAAACGCCTCAGCCATGAACAAGCACCTCGCTCGGATGACAAAGGTTCTCGCTGGCCTCGTGGCTTCGGTCGGGCTGGCGGGCTGCATTGGCGGTGCGGTCGATGGCGACATGGCTGGCGGCGATACTCGAGCCAAGACGCTCGGGATCGTGTGCTCGGCCGACCTCTCCATCCGCGGCACCTTGGTGGACGGGGCCGCGAAGCCGGCCGACGTCGATGGCTGCTGGCCAGATGGGACCTGGAAGTTCTCTGCCACCGTGGTTCGCAACGGCTGCTCGGAGGCGCTCAACCTGCACCCCGAGTTCTCGTTCAAGGTGCATCGCGACGCCCTGACCGGCGACGAGAGCTACGACCTGCTGGCCAACGCGGCGGATCCGTATGCCCGCGTCAAGGTCACCTCGGGTGGTTCGGGCCTGTGTGAAGGCGGCCTGACCCTGATGAGCCCCGACGGCAAGATCGTCCTCAACATGAAGCCGAACCTCAACGCCGATGGCACGCTGACCGGCCAGGGCGAGTACGAGGTCTACCAGAACGATCAACGCTAGGGTCGTTCAGGGTCCTGGCGAGGCTGCGGGCGGCGCCTGGCTGCTGAAGAAGGCAGCCAGCGCCGGCACCATCGCCTCCAGGCTGGAACCCGCACCTGCGTCGGCGAGCCCCGCGCGCTGCGCCTCCAGCATCTCGGCCAGCGCCTCGATCCAGGTGAAGCCAGCGTCTCGATCGCGGGCCAGCGTCGCCCGCGCCGCGGCCGGTCCCAGCTCGGCGCGCGCATAGAGCAGCGTCACCGCACGCACGCACGACTCCTGCACCATCAAGAGCCACGACGGATAGGTCGACCTGGTCATCGCCGCCTGCACCGCGGTGAACAGCGGCGTCGCCGCGGGCTCGAGCGCGGCGGCGTGGTCCTCGATGATGGGATTGACGAACGAGTGCGACATCTCGTGCGCCAGCAACGCCAGGGTGTCGTCGCTGGGCTGCGGCAGCCCCTCGGCGTCGGGCCGCTCCAGCTGCACGACCTGGAACGCGGTGTGGCCGGCGCCGGGTGTCGTGGTGCTGGCGCCGTAGTTCCAGGCGCCGGTGATGAGCCCCGGGATGATGACGAAGCTGCCGAACGGCGCGGCGCCGAACCAGCGCTCCAGCCAGCTGGCGCTGTCATGGCCGGCCAGCGCCGCCGACATGCGCGCCTCGACGCGGGTCAGATACGGGCGCTGCGTCGCGAAGAAGCCGGCGAAGTCGCTGCGGGTGGCGAAGTCGCGCACCTTGTCGAGGTAGTCGGCCATCGCCACGCCGCGCCAGCGCACGTCGAGCCCGGACGGCAGCGGCTGCATCGGCACCAGCGGGGTCAGCGTGGTGGGATCGAGATACACGGCCAGGCCGACCGGGGCGTTGTAGCCGATGCCGCTCTGCTGGCGCAGCTGCCGGCTGGCCAGCACCGCGGGGTGGTCGGCGAAGCGGCCGAAGTGGGCCAGCGCCGCGGCCAGGTAGGGCGTCTGGGAGCCCTTGTTGTACTCGGGCGCGCCGGCGAGGCGGAACAGGATCGAGAGCAGCTCGACCCGGGCGTCGGTGCTGATGAGCGGCCCGCCAGTGCGTGGCGCCACCCCGGCGTCGACCGCGCGCGCCGGGCCGCGCTTGCGCCCGCCACAGCCAGCGCCGACGAGCAGCGCCCCGACGGCGACGGCGACGGCGACGCGGGCAGCGCCGGTGAGGCTGACGGCGGCAGCGCGGGGACAGCAGCGAGCACGGACCATGTGCACCCGAGCATAGCCCGGTGCTGCGATCACGGCATCGCGGGTGCGGGCGGCGAGGTGCGCGCTGGGGGCACCGGCTTCTTCGGCGCCGGGCTGGGTGAGGGTGACCTGCCCAGCCCGCCGCGTCCGCGTCCACTGCCATAACCGGAGCCGACGCCGTAACCCGATCCGGTGCCGCTGCCCGTGCCGAGGGTGCCGTACTTGCCACCGCCGATGGTGCCCCAGCCGGTGCCACCACCGCCGGTGCCGGCGCCGCCTGCGCCAAAGCCGCTGCTGCCGAGGCCGAAGCCGCCCTGGGGGTCGAGGTCGTTGCCGAGCAGCCCGCCCTTGATCTCGATGTCGTCGAAGCCCGACTTGAAGTCGGCGTTGCCGAAGACCCCCGGGTTGCTCTTGAGGAGGCCGAGGATGCCGGCGTTCTGCGCCGCCGCCAGCGCCGCCGCCTTCGCCAGGCCGGCATCGGGGGCAGCGGCCGGTGTCGCGGCGGTGACGCCCGCGTCGGGCGGCAACACTGGCGTGGCCCCGGCGCGCGGCCGGCTCGGATCGATGACCGGGGCGGGCCGCGGCCCGGGCTCGCGCTTGCGCGGGGTGGCCTTCTTGCAACCCGCCAGCGCGACCACCACCATGGTCGCGACACCCAGCAGCCATGCCTTCGCGCGCATCACCCGCTGCATACCACGGCTGGCCCCGATCCTTCCCGCGCCCTGGTGGCCGCGCCCCGCCGACCCCTGTGTTAGCTTCTCGCCGGCGCAATGACCCCGGCAGACCCCGGCACGAGCAGCCCCCGCCAGCGCTGGCTGATCGCCATCGGCCTGACCCTGGCGCTGACCGGCCTGGTGACCCTGCTGGGCAGTCGCGAGCGACCCTGGGCCGACGCCCGCATCATGTACGAGGTCGCCGAGCAGCTGGGCGCCGGCAAGGGGATCGCCCCCCGCACGCGGGCGCGCCAGATCGATCATGCGGGCCGACTGCGGCCCGGCTCGCGGTTGCGCGCGTTGGCCCATTTGCGGCCGGCGAGCCCCACCGGGCCACGACACACAGGCGCCCCGCCGTCGCGTGCGCGTGCATCACCAGCTGCGTACCAGAACCCTGGCAGATTCTAACCTCGCGTGTGACGCGAGTCCTTGAGTACCCGCGCCGCCTCGGCTACGGTCGCGGCCGCCCCTATGAGCCGAGAATCGTCAAACGACCTGGGTAGTCGCAACGGGCTCCGGCACCTCCGAGGTAGGCGGGCAGTGGTGTTGCCTCCGGGGGTCGCAAACGGAGGCCGTGCTGCGAGGTTGGACCGCGACCCCCTTGTTGACGGGCAGGGCTGGTGACTCGATGGGTTGGTTTCGACGCCGACTGGTGAAAGTCACGCGACCAATCCGTCGCCCTGTGGTCATCCTGTTCGCCGTCCTGTTCGCTGCCGGCACCGCAGCCTTCTTCATGGGGCGAACCAGCCGGAACACGCCGACAGCGACTCTCTCCGCAGACGCGCGGTACTACTATTCGTATCTACCCTCGATGTTCCTGGACGGAGATCTCGACCTGTCCAACCAGTACCGATGGGTTGGCAACTACTACCATGAGACAGAAACCGCCACCAAGAAGGTCGGCAACTCGTTCGGTATCGGACCCGCGATCTTCCATGCGCCCTTCTTCCTTGTTGGGTATTCGATAGATCTGGCCCGCGGAGCGCGGAGGGATGGCGGAGGCGCCGCGACCCTCCGGATCACGATGTATGCGTCCTTCCTTTGGACATTCACGGGCATGGTGCTGGCCTACTTTCTCTGCCGGCGCGGTCTCGGCGCCTTTGCCTCTGCCATGGGGACCATTGCTGTTTTTGCGGGCGGCCCGCTTCTCTACTACGCTATCCGCCAGCCTGGGTACTCTCACCCCGTCGCAGTCGCTGCCGCCGCAGCCTTTGTGCTGGCCTGGGACGCGACGCGAGACCGCCGCAGCCTGCGGGGGTGGGTACTCTGTGGTGTCTTGGCGGGGGCCACTGCCCTGGCGCGGCCCCAGAACGCCATCTGGAGCCTTCTGCTTGTCCTCGACGCCGGGTTTGTCGCTCTCCCGTTGTTGTGGCGCAAGGAGTGGCCTGCCGCACTCCGTGCTTTGCCCGGGCCGGCGCTCGGCGCTGCCGCCGCGCTGCTTGTATTCTTGCCGCAGATGCTAGCCTGGAGGTCGCTGTATGGAAGTTGGTTGACCGTGCCCCAGGGCCCGGGCTTCATGCGCTGGGGCGAGTCGCGATGGGTTGAGACAGTCTTCTCGTCTCGCAATGGCCTTTTGCCGTACGCGCCGATTCTCGTCTTAGCCTTCGTTGGCTTCGGAGTACTCATTAGACGCCACCGGCGAGTGGGCCTGTCTTTGCTGGCGATCGTCTTTGCGCAAGCGTATGTCAACGGAGCAGTATGGGACTGGTGGGCCGGCGGGTCCTTTGGTGGGCGCCGGTATGACGCTGCCATGGTGGCGTTCTCGCTTGGCCTCGCCCATGGCGTTGATGCTGCTCGGCTCCTGCTCGAGCGGAGGCCGCGAGCAACGGCCATGGGGGCGATTGGCCTGGTGGCGCTCGCCTTTGTTGCCTTGAACTGCGAAGCAGTCCGCCAGAAGGATGCTTGGACTGTGACCCATGGGGCTGTCTCAATGCGAGGCCACTATGCAGCCCTCGTGGCTGGACTCGAGAATCGAGTCTATGACACTGTGGGAAATCCACTAGCCCTTCCAGCGAGTGCAGTCTTTGCCTGGCGCTACGGCGTGGCGCCCCGCCGTTGGGACGAAATCGTCGGCTACTATTTCCTTAACGACGAGTACTTGAAGCCTACTCGGCCCGGCTACAAGAACTCAGACCTTCTCCGCTTCGCGGCCCCGGAACACCGTCGCTTCTTGGTCTCGGGCTTCGGTGACCTGGTCGGCCACGCGTCGCGAATGTCCTCGTCGGAGGCGCGCGCCTTGGTGCCCATCAACCAACCCGGTGGACTCGACTTGCGACTCATCGCTGTGTCCACTGCTGAACTCACGCTCTGGTGGAACAATCGCCGAGTTGGAACGGGACAGCCTCAGCCAGACGGCCACCTGACCGTGACAGGCCGAGTGCCAGCCGCTTCCGTCGAACGCGGCGTCAACGTTATACGGGTCGTCGCGCTGCCAGGAACTCTACTCGAACAGCTTGAAATGGCTCCGGTTGACCCAGGCGCCGGCGCAGCCCACCAATAGGCCGTTCTCACGAACATGCCTCATGACAGTGTGGGTCGAGCATGGTCGAGCACGGTCACACTCAGGTGCGGCACTTTGCCGGTGCGACCAGGACCATGCTGGTCCAAGAGGAAGGAGGTTGTAATGGCCTGAAACTTGGATGAGTCGTCCTGCGGGTGCGAATCCCGCCCGGTCAAAGCCGAGCCCGGCAGACCGGTAGCG
>JADYYK010000250.1 GCA_020853705.1 Deltaproteobacteria bacterium | reverse complement strand
CGTCCGGCAGGGGAAGAGGACCAGGCTGCCCCGGGGTACGCATGCGCACCATGGCTTCATTGTAGTCCGCGAGCGACTCGGCTTGCTGCTCGGGGTTCAGCTGGGTGAACGGTACGCCAGCGCGAGCGGCGTCGCGCCAGTCATAGGCATTGTCGCGGTCGCCGGTACTTTGCTGTGCTCGCATTTGTGCGATCAATGCGGCCGGGATGTATCCCAGGCCTGCGTGCTGGAACTGCCAGACGTGGCCGATCTCGTGGTCGAACGTCACCAGCGCATCGTCGTTCAGTTCCTGCGTGGGGTTGCCACTCGCGTCTTGTACGAAGTCACTGGTCGCAAAGTGGATAGTGTTGGCCACGGTCCGGGCGGTGCCTCCGAACGACAGCGGCTGCCCCTGGGTGATCCGCACCTTCGAGTAGTCGATGGTGTCCAGGTAGACATGCTCGACGCGGCTCTTCTCCAGATCAGTCAATGGCCTGCCAGAGTTGCCAATGACCTTCTTCGCCATCCTGACGATAGCCTCAGGCGGAACTGCCTTCCGCAGTGCTTTCTGGAGGGGGGTCTTGGGCTCGGCCTTCTCGGCCATCTGCGCGTCAAAGACAAACGCATGAAGCTTCTGGACGAAGTGATTCCCGAGGACAGAGTGCAGCTCCCTGATGATCGCCGTGACCTCATCCTCACCGAGGTGTGCCAGCTCATTGGCCACCGCAGCCGCGTCGGCGCCCAAGGCCAAGACCTTCCGTAGCGAGAGGGGCGACGTGGCGTCGGGGTGCGCCGCCACGGCCTCGGGCGCAGGCTCGTGCTGCTGCTCTCGCGGAGCCTTGCTTGGCGGGTGATCCCTCATTCGCCTATCGTACTCCTCGGCCGTCGAAGACTCAGGAAGCAAGCCAACTGCATTTTTGCCGCACCTGACCTTCCTCCCTTCTTCACGCCGCGCTGCAGGCCATCACCCGCGCCGCCGCCCCGGCGCCCCCCACACATACGGCCGCAAGGTGCCGCTCTCGGTCACCCCGTCGAGCAGGTCCGCCGCGTCGTCACGCGTTGGCTTGCCGTCGATCAGCCGCTCCAGGCCGTCCGCGGACAGGCGCGCGAGCGGCTCCATGCCGTGGTGGCGGGGGCGGCCGAGCTCGCGCTCGATGGTGGTGGCGCCGAGCTCGCGCAGCACGAACTCGAACGAGTCGAGGACCGTGAGCGGGATGTGGTCGGACACGCCGAGCCAGGTCGACAGCCCCTTGTGGTGCAGCACGTCGGTGCCCAGGAAGGCCAGCCAGGGGCGCACGCCCTTGCGCTCGGCGGCGCGCGACTCGAACAGCATCAGGGTGACGCTGGCGATGGCCTGGACCGGCACCGACGCCGGCACCTGGAAGAAGACCGCGGGGTGATCGATGACCTCCAGGGGCTCCATGCACAGGCGGAGCTGCGGGGTCTTGGGGCGCACGGGGCGTCTGGGCTTGGCCATCGAGGACAAGCTGCACCAGGGCGCTGACACGGATGGTCAAGCGGAGGGCATCACCACGGCAACCCCGCCGCGACCCGGGCCCGCCCATGCCGCGCCGCTCGGTACCCTGCGATGTCTCCCTCGGTCAGCGTGATCGCTGGCGACGGC
Organism: Deltaproteobacteria bacterium; assembly: GCA_020853705.1. Lineage (GTDB taxonomy): Bacteria > Myxococcota_A > Polyangia > Haliangiales > JADYYK01 > JADYYK01. The sequence goes on along the minus strand of JADYYK010000250.1, from coordinate 6,705 downwards.
ACCACACCGGGCCACAGCGCATCGCGCACTTGCTGCAGCGCGCGTCGCGTCACCTGGGCGTCGGTGTTCGCTACTTCCCCACCTGCGATGCGGGCCGCCACCTCGACAGACGCGCCAAGCAGGTGGTCCACGATCGCGCGCACCACCACCGCCTCGCCATGCGCGTCCGCCCGCGCCCTCACCCGCTCCAGGACTCGCGCATCCACTTCGGCCCCGAACCAGTCCGCTGACTCGCGCAGCACCTCCCCGAGGTGGAACGCCGCCAGCGCCACCGGCACCGCCCCCTCGTGCAACGCCATCTCGGCGCGCCACTGCCGGACGGGCACGGTGGCGATCTCGATATCGGCCGCGTGGGCCGCCTCGACATACCCTCGTTGCCCGCCGAATCGCTCCAGGGCCTCGCGCCAGACCTCGCGGCTCTCGGCCAGCTCGTAGACCCACGGTTGCTGCGCCTGCCCCTCCAGTGTCGCCCACACCGCGTGCGTGTGGTCCGTCGCCAGCGCCGTTGCCAGGACCCAGCAGAAGTCCTCCCGCTCCCCCTCGGTCACTGCCCCCGCGAACCCGTTCACGAAGCACGCCTCGATCTCTGCCCGCGCCAGCGGCCAACCTCCCGCGTCGAGCGAGCTGCCCTCGAGATCGAGACCCAGGTGTTCCACCAGCAAATAGCCAGGCAATGTCGCCATCTCTGCCTTCTTACTCCAGCTCGGGAGTTCCACGCCGGCGACTTGCGGTGCCCGGCGGCGGGCAGCACCGGTGCGGCAGCGAAAAGAAACAGGACCGAAGCTGGCCGAAGAAGCCGAGCAACCTCCAGAGCTTCGCTTGCTGCGGCAACAATGCTGATTGCGATGCACGCAACAACCCGGGCAGGGTGCCGATGAACTCGGCACCAGATGGGCGACGACGACAAAGACGGCGGCGGGCGGCGCAGGCTCGGCAGTAGCTCGGACCACGATCACGCGGCTCCCGAGGAGGAGCCGCGCGAGGACGTTGCGCCGTGGCCGGGGCGGCGCACGCTGGTGGGTCGGATCTACCGGGACGCGCTCGCGGCGCCGCGGCGGGCGGGTCGGCCTGGGGCGTTCACCCTGGTCGAGGTCGCGCGCACGCGCCCGGGGGCGCCGCTGCCGGCGGCGCTGCGCGAGCGGCTCGGCGCCAAGGTGGGCGCCGACCTTGGCGCGGTGCGGATCCACACGGATGAGGCCGCCGGGGACGCGGCGGCGGCGCTCGATGCGCGTGCCTTCACGTTCGGCCAGGAGATCTACTTCGGCGCTGGCCACTACGATCCAGAGTCGGTGGCCGGCCAGAGCCTGCTCCTGCACGAGGTCGTGCACACAGTGCAGGACGGGGGGCGCAGCCAGGGGCCGCTCGAGGTCAGCCAGCCAGGTGACGCCCACGAGCGCGAGGCCGAGCAGATCGCCGGCGATTGGGCCGCGGCGCCTGGCCTGCCGACGCCGGTCATGGCGGCGCCCGCGGCGGCGGGGTTGCACCGGTCGCCGCTTGGCAGCGCGCCGGTCGAGTCGCCGCGAGCGCCAGCCGCGGACAGTGCCGCGCCCGCAGGCGGAGTGGCGCCCGCCCCGCCCGCAGACGAGGCGCCCGCCACCGAAGCCGCCGCGTCTGACGACGCGGCCGCCGCAGCCTACACCGTCAGCGAGCCAGCCGCGGCGACCCCGGACGCCACGCACCCCGTCGACCTCGAAGCCGGTGCTGCCCCCGCCCCCGCCCCTGCCGCCGCTATGACGCCCACGCTGCCGGCGTCGGCGAGCAGCACCGGCGAGGCCGACGCAGGGCTGGACGACGCGGCCGCCGCCGCACCCGCGCACCCGCTGCTGGCGCTGCTCGCGCGCGAGCGCCTGCTCACGCTCGCCCATGCGGAGGCGACCGCGGGGCGCGCGGCCGGCGACGCCGCGACCGACCGCTTCGCGGCTGCGCGCGCCGCGCTGCAGGCCGAGGCCGAGGTGCAGCGCGGCCTGGTCGCGCAGGAGCTCGACGCCGGGCGGCGTGGCTTCGAGGTCGTCCTCGCCACCCAGCGCCGCGAGCTCTTGCGCGCCGCCCAGGCCGACAGCCTGCGCGTGCGCCAGCATGCTCACGCCGAGGCCGAGCGCGTCACCGCCGCGGCCGCGCTGCAGCTGCCCGCCATCCACGCCGCCGCGCTGGCTGCCGCCCAGACGGTGTCCGTGCCCGAGCAGCTACGGCCCGAGGTGAGCGCCACCGTCGTGGCCTCGGCGGAGAAGGTCGCCCACGAACTGGCGGCTCGCGCCGAGTCGCTGCGCGCGCGGATCCGCCAGGGCGCCGCCCGCGTCGCCGACGCCATCCAGACCAGCGCGAGGCGGGTGGTCGCCCGGCTCGATGCGCGCCAGGCCGAGGTCGCGAGGAGCTGGGCCGAGGCCCGCGGGCTGGCTCTGGCCCGGATCACCGAGCGTGAGCAGCAGGGGCTGCGCGCGCTGCACACCCTCGCGAGCGCGCCGGGCGCGGCCGGGCCCGCGGCGGGCGCGGGCGGGGGCGCGGGGGCGGCCCGGGGACGCGCACGCTCCGTGGTCGCCGAGATGCTGCGCGCCGAGGCTGACCTCGCGGGCCGGCTGGGCCCGCCGACGGAACCCGCCGACCAGGCCGCGCCCGCCCCCGACGTCGTCGCCGCGATCACCGCCTATGGCGTGCGCGCGCGCCGCGTGGTCGACGGCGCGCCCGCGACCGCGCAGCCCCGCGGGGGCGACCTGGCTGGCGAGGTCTCGGCCTGGATGGCACAGCAGGGCCAGCTGGTGCGGACCGCGCTGCGCGAGACGGCCGCCGAGACCACCCAGACCGCGCTGACGTCCACCAACACCGAGTTCACCCGGGTGCGCACGCGCTGGTCGTCCGACGCCGAGCATGCCATCGCCGCCACCTCGCGCGACGTCGACGCCGCCGTGACCACCGTGTCCGCGAAGACCTCCGGCCTGGGTAGCCGCTTCCCCGACCTCGCGACCCGCGCGGCCGCCGAGCTGCAGCGCACCCAGGGCGACCGGATCTGGGCCGCCGTGCGCAAGAGCCTGCAGACGAACCTGCTCTACTTCGCGCTCGCCGGGCTCGCCATCGCGGGCACCGCCGGCCTGCTGAACCTGTCGATGATCGCCACCGGCCTGGCCGCCTTCACCCTGGCCGCCACCTGGATCGGCTTGTCGCTGCTGGGGTTCGTGTTCATCCGCGCCCTGCGTCACCGCTTCGGCAGCCTGATGCACATGCAGGGCTTCCGCGACATGCCCTGGTACGAGAAGGCCCTGCGCGGCACCGGCGCGGTGCTCGCCGCCGCCGGTGACGCCACCATGACCGCCCCCGCCGCCGAGGCCGCCACCGGCCGCGACCTGGTGACCGGCCGCCACCTCACCCCCGAAGAGCGCGCCGGCCTGGGGACGGACGTCCTCCTCGGCATCCTCGGCGCGCTACTCGGTCACGCGGTCCACAAGCGCATGGCCAAGCTGGAGACCAAACCAGGGATCCGCCCAGCGAAGCCCGTGCAGGTCCGGGAGCCCTATCCAGAGCTTGAGGTCGTGCGAACAAACAATGCCCAGCCGCCCGCGCAAACATCGTCAGCTCAAGGCGGCGGCGCCGAACGGGCGCCAACATCAGTCGATGCAGCCGGCGGCTCCAGCTCCAGTAGGGTGGGGGAAGGCAGCGAAGTTGCCGAACCAGGCAGTGCCCCTCAAGTCGTTGGAACCGTGCCCGCCCGAGGTGTGCCACCACCCCACGCACAGGCTGTTCTCGAGAAGGTCCGCGCGGGCGGAGGGAATGCGCCTACGGGATACAAGGGCGGCATCCAGTTCAAGAACGACGGGAGGGGGGGTGGTACCGTGCTTCCGCGTGCAGACGCCGAAGGACAGCCCATCAGCTACCGCGAGTACGACGTGAATCCCTACCAAAAGGGAGTGAATCGGGGCGCGGAGCGACTCGTAATCGGCAGCGATGGCCGCGCCTACTTCACTGCGGATCACTACAGAACCTTCATTCTGGTGCCCTGATCATGACGACCCAAGACCTGTTGAGCACGGCGACCCCTCCCGTCATGCAGCTCGTCGCGGAGCCCGCCGTCGCAAGCTCCGCACTCTGGCAGCTTCGCGGCGAGATCGCGGCGCTGCACGCGGCTCGCCCGGGCGGGCCGACGTCGGCCAGTCCGTTCGTTGGTGTCCTGCGCGGTGGGCGGATGCGCCGGCGGGAAGGGGTCTTCGACCAGTTCGCCACCCTGCTCCAGTTCCCCACCTACTTCGGCGAGAACTGGGATGCATTTGCCGACTGCATGCGCGACCTCGAGTGGCTTCGCGCGAGTGCGATCGTCATCGTCGTGCTGGACGCCCCTGACGTGCTGGCTGACGGCGACGCGGACGAGTTTGGCCTCTTCCTCGAGATCCTGAGGGAGACCGGAGAGGCCTGGTCACAAGCAGACGAGTTTCGCGGCGCAATGCCGTTCCATGTCCTGCTCCACGCTCCCCCGGAGCGGGCCCCCAGCCTGGAGGCGAGACTCGCGGCGCTAGGACTGGAGGCGCCAGTCCTCCGCCTCGCTCCGTCGCCGGCCTGAGTCTGGAAGGAGGACGCGAGACATGAGCAGTGCATGGTTCGAGGTCTGGGCGGACGATGGGCAATCGCCGCCCTATGTCCTCATCGTGAGGGACGCCGGGGGCGGGCGGGTCGAGATCCTCGATCCGAAGCAGGACAACGAGGTCGCGCACACCGCCGCGTCCTACCAGGAGGCCTGCGACTGGCTCTGCGAAGACGAGTACACGCTGGTCACCGGGCGGATGACCGACCTGTGATCCCCGTGAGGCAATGACCAGCTTCCCCTGCCCTTGTTGCGAGCTTGCGACGCTGCCCGAGCAGCCGCCAGGCAGCTTCGCCATCTGCCCCGTCTGTGGGTGGGAGGACGACGATCTTCAGTACGCGGACCCGACCTGCGAGGGCGGCGCCAACGCGGTCTCTCTGCAGCGTGCCCAGGCGGACTTTCGCGCTTCGAGCGCGGCGGCTCGCGATGCTCGAACGCGCACGCCAGCGCAGACAGGGCCTCGCCTGATGGGCACCAGACTCGATGAGTTGCTCGCCAGACTGGACGCGGTGGTCGCGCGCGATGGCGACGGCACCGACGCGGGCGACGTGTTCGATGTGATGGAGGCGGCGGCCGGCGAGGATGGGGGGCTGCGGCGGCTGGTGGCCAACCACCGCGCGGGCGGCTCCCCGGGCGTGCTCCAGACCCTGACGTTCCTGCTGGCGCGGGCGGCGGAGCTGGAGGCCACCGCGGCGGAGGCGGCGGCGCTGGTCTGGGACACGCTGGCGGGCCTGCGCTCGGGTGACCCGTGGGCCCGGGCCAACCTGTGTACGGCGCTCGGCTATCTGCGCATGAACGACGCGCTGGGGCCTGCCGAGGGGGCGCCCTGGCCAGCGCTGTGGAGCTTCCTCGCCGAGGGGCTCGACGGGCCGTGGATGATCCAGGAGGCCGTCAGCGTCGTGCTCCCCGAGCTGGCGCGGACTGGGTTCCTGGGCCGCGCGACCCCCGACGAGTGCACGCACATGCTCGGCCAGCTCGACCGGCTGATGGACGACGCGACTGGCTACAAGCGCCAGGACCTGGTGGACGCGCGAGACGCCATCGCGGCCCTCGGAGGCCCGAGCGGCGGCGGCACACCAGACCCGCGCGGGGGTACCCTCCCCCCGTGACCCGGCCCGGCGCCGGCCACCGCCGCAAGATGATGCCCGGGGCCAACCCGGACGCTCGACGTCACTTCGCGCTGGAGAGCGCTCGGCGCGCCAGCAGGATGGGCTTCGAGAGCTGCTCGGACATCTTCTCGGCGAGCTTGATCTGTTCGGGTGGCACGTCTTCGGCCTTGGCGTGGAACCAGAAGGTCGCCATGGCGAGGGCCTCCCACGCCTCTTGCGTCGGAGTGGCTCCGATCGGCTCGATGAAGTCCTCGGAGACTGGCTGTCCCTGGTCTGCGATCGACCTGATCACGGCGGCCCACTTCGGGTCCGGCTTGCGCTTGGCCTGGGTCACGGCCTTCGCGCACTCCACCAGCAGCGGGATGGCCTCGTCGTTCGCCGGGACCAGCCCGGCTCCATGGTGGGAACCGTCGAGACCATGATTGCCCTGCAGGAGGAGGAGGCACGCCTCCAGATCGTCGGGCGCGGCGCGGCTGGCCTCGGCGCGCGTCCACGCCGCGCTCGTCTCGGCCGGCTCGTCGGTGATCTTCCTGAGCGTGGCGCGGCGCAGCTCGAGCTCCGCGGCCGGGGCGGCGTTCTTCCACCTGGGCAGCTGGTCCGCCAGGTGAATCGCTGCGTCGACCCTGTCCGGATCCCCGCCGGTGATGCTCACGGCGTCGCGCATGACCTGGCGCGCCTTCGACCAGCCGTCGTGCAGGGCCGCGCGTGAATCCCCACCGCGCAGCAGCCGCTCGCACGCGAGGACCGCGAAGATCGCGCGCTCCGGACTCGACGCGATGGTCACGGCGTGCCCCGAGACGCACCGAAGCACGGCGCCGTGGCCTGGCCCTGGCGTGAGCCTGAAGGCGTAGTCCGTACCACTGGTGCCGGTCGCGAACGGAGCGGCCCAGAACAGGCCGTCGGTGTCGAAGCTCTTCTGCGCGTTCCTGGGGAATGCGAGGTTCGTGATCCCGGTGGCCTCGGCGTGAGCGTCGAGAGGCAGCGCGGCCAGACCGCGCAACGCAAAGGGCAGCTCGATCATGGTGCCAGTGT
>JADYYK010000249.1 GCA_020853705.1 Deltaproteobacteria bacterium | reverse complement strand
GCCCTGGCATCCGCGGCCGCCTTCGCCCTGGCGTCGGCCTCCGCCTTCATCTTCTGCTCGGCCGCCAGCTTGTCCGCCCTGGCCTTGGCCTCCGCCATCGCCTTGGCGTCCGCCGCAGCCTTGGCATCCGCCTTGGCCTTGGCCTCCGCCATCACCTTCGCGTCCGCCGCCGCCCTGGCATCCGCGGCCGCCTTCGCCTTGGCGTCGGCCTCCGCCTTCATCTTCTGCTCGGCCGCCAGCTTGTCCGCCCTGGCCTTGGCCTCCGCCATCACCTTGGCGTCCGCCGCAGCCTTGGCCTCCGCCTTGGCCTTGGCCTCCGCCATCGCCTTGGCGTCCGCCGCAGCCTTGGCCTTGGCCTCCGCCATCGCCTTCGCGTCCGCCGCCGCCTTGGCGTCCGCCGCAGCCTTGGCGTCCGCCTTGGCCTTGGCCTCCGCCATCACCTTGGCGTCCGCCGCAGCCTTGGCCTCCGCCTTCAGCTTCTGCTCCGCCGCCAGCTTGTCAGCCTGCGCCTTGGCCGCCGCCTGGGTCTGCGCCAGCAGCTTGGCGTCAGCCTCCGCCTTGGCCTTCAGCGCAGCCTGGTCATCACTCGTGGGCTTCGGCTTGGGCAGCGCACCCGCGAGGGCACGCCCCTCCGCCTCGGCCTGCGCGAGCGAACGCGCCCGCGCCTCGGCCGCCAGCTTGTCGGCGCGCGCCCTGGCCGCGGCCTCCATGGCCAGACGATCCGCCTTGGCCTTGGCCGCCGCCTCCGCCGCCAGCTGCTCGGCGCGCGCCTTGGCCGCCGCCTCGGGCGTCAGCGGCTTGGCGGCCGCGGGCTTGGTCGCCACCGGCACCGGCACGCCGGCCGCGAAGGGATCCGCCAGCGTCCCCGCCGGCCCCTTCTGCGCGGTCGCCGCGACCGGCTTGGCCGCCACAGCGCGCGCGTCCGCCTTGGCCTTGGCCAGCACGACGCTGGTCAGCAGGTCCTCGGCCTCGGCCGCCTTCGCTGTGCCACCCGCAGCCGGCACCGTGGCGCTCGCTCCCGGCGTCGCCACCGACGCCGCAGCCGGCGTCTTCTTCTTCTTCAGTGGCCGAGCCGGCGGTCCGGCCTGGGCGACTGCGCCCGACACCAGCAGCACGAGCGCGACCACCGCGCCCGGACCCCAGCGCCGCAGGGGCCCCTTCGGAGGGCCTCCTTCGCAGCGTCCTTCATGATTCAAATCAGCCATTTGCAAGCTCCTGGCAGACCCTTCTCCACGGCCGAGACAGCCCCTCCGGGTCGACCCACCGGGTCGACCACCTCTGACCACCCCGCACGAACTGGTCAGCGCCTCTGTTGCCGCCGCTCGCGCGGCGCGACTACTGGTCCTCCTGATCGGTCAGGAGGGGCCGCCCTCGCGTACGCGGCGCCCGCCGCTCCTCCGGAAACAGCTTCAGTTCCTGCGTCAGAGGCCGCTGATCCGCGCCCATGACTCCCAGCTCGATGATGACGACGTTCGCGGTCACGTCCTTGACGCGGAACTCGTCCTTGGTCAGAAAGTCGCCGCTCTGGGCCACGTGGCCGCGCCCGGTACGGTCATCGAACATCGCGTAGAACTTGCCGCCCTTCTTCTTCACGATCGCGGTCAGCTCGAGCTCCGCCAGGGACGACTTTCCGGCGACCACCCTGCGCGAGCCGTTGTCGTTCCCGGGCTGCGTGGGCAGCGGCCCGGCTGATGGGGTCATGTACGACTGGAACGGATCACGGTGCTTCTCGCCGCTGACGTCCTCGTTGAAGTCTTCCTCGGTCAGCGCGGCGTGAAACTCCTCCGGCACCTTCATCGACGACGCCGAGCCCGAGGCCTTGCCGGTGACCGACATCTGGATCTCCGGCGTCTGCGCGCGGGTGTCCGCCGCGACCAGGACGCCCAGCCCCAGCGCCAGCGCGCCGCCCAGCAGCCTATGTGCGCCTCGGAGTCTCATCACTTCTCCATCTTGTCGCCGACGTCACCGCGCGCCTCGGTGGTCTGGCGTGCACCGACCACCGCCGCCTTGGCGCCCTGCGGTTGCCTCGCGGCCCCTGGCCCCACCGGCGCCATCGGGGCGTCGGGCTGCCTGAAGGTCGAGGCCACGAAGCCCGCCACCAGCTGTCCGGTCGGCAGCTGGTTCGAGTTCAGCACCGGCTTGATGGTCAGCGCCTCGATGCTGATCAGGCGCTTGTCGGTCGGGTTGGCGCTGTTGCCGCCGTAGATCGCGTAGAAATAGCGGTTGATCTGCTGGTAGCTGCCCGTCACCACGATGGCCACCGGCACCTTGATGGCCAGCGCCGCGCTGCTCGCCGCACCCGGCGCGGTCGCCCCCGGCGTCGCGCTCGCCATCACGGCGTTGCCACCCGCGGCGGGGGTCCCCGGCGCCGGCCCCGCCACCGCGAGCGTGGTGAACGGCACCTCGGGCTGGTTCTCCCACTTGACGATCTGCACCCCGGCCAGCGTGGAGTCCGACTGCAGCGCATCGAAGAAGGCCGGCAGCTCGGCCCGGCTGGGCAGCACCACGGTCACGTTGGCCTTGGCGCGCAGCTCGTCGACCTCCTTCTTGAGCTCCTGGAAGGAGTCGTACTTCTTCTGCAGGACGGTCACCATCTGCTGCTGCTGCTTGACCTCGCCCTCGAACTTCACCAGCTCTTCCTTCTTGGGCTTGTAGATCAGCATGTACCAGCCGCCGACGATCACCGCGACGATGGCGACCGCACCCATGATCTTCTGCCGGGTGGGCAGCTTCTGCAGCTTCTGCATCCAGGGCGGGGTCGCCATCAGTACAGGACCTTGGTGCGGATGGTCCACACGTAGTAGGGGATGTTCAGCGTCGGATGGTTCTTCATGGCGCCCGACACCGGGACGACGTCACGGAAGTACACCGAGGCCTGCAGCCGCTTGGCAAACTGGGTCACGTCCTTGTCCGACTGCGCGCCGCCCTCGATGACCAGCTCGTGATCCTTCTCCTCGGTGAGCGAGGTCAGCCACAGCTTCTTGGCGTCCCAGCCCTCGGACCACTGCGCGTTCTTGTTCTGCTCGACGCGCGCCTTCATCTCCTTGGTCATGGTGGGGCCGCTGCCGGGATGCGTCGCCGTGGGCGGGCGCCGGTCCTTCTGCAGGATCTGCGACAGCTCGTCGAGCGCCCAGGTCGGCGTCTGACGAGCGCCACGGAGGGCCTCGATGGCGGCCTGCTTGGTCAGCAGGTCCTGCTTCTCGGCCTCGTAGTTCGCATACTCTTTGGTCTCGGTCGTCAGCTCCACCCGCCGTGCATTGAGGTTCGAGAACTCCTGCTTCTTCTTCGCGACGTCGTCGCTCAGGGACGAGGTCACCAGGAACATGCCCGCCCCCGCGGCCCCCAGCACCAGCACGGCGAGCAGGATCATCTTCTGACCCTTTTCGGTCGTGCGCGACTTTTTCGAGGGTAAGAGGTTGATCCTGATCATGGCTAGACCTTGTCCCCCGGTGAGCGCAGCGCCAGGCCGATGCTCACGACGGCCTCGGGCGCGTTGGCGCGCACGAAGGCCGGATCCACCTTGGTCTCGTCGATGGTGATGCGCTTGAACGGGTCGAGCAGCTCCACCGGCAGGCGCGCACGGCGCTCGATGGCCCGCTGCAGCGCGACGACCTTGGCCGAGCCGCCCGACAGGTGCACGCGCGCGACCTGCGCGTCGGCCGAGCTGCCCAGGAAGAAGTTCAGCGAGCGCTGGAACTCGCCGGCGACGACCTCGGCGATGCTCTGCAGGATGCGCTCGACCTCCTGCGGGACGACGCCGCGCTCGTCCACGCCGCCGACCTTGAAGGCCTCGGCCTCCTCGTGCGAGACGTTGAGCTGCTTCTGGATCTCGTCGGTGAAGGCGTTGCCGCCGATGGCGACGTCGCGCGTGAAGGCGCTGGCGTTGCCCGACACGATGTTGATGGTCGAGATGCTGGCGCCGATGTTGATGAGGACCACGACCTGCCCCGGCTGCGCGGGGGCGTCCTGGTTGATCTCGAAGACGTTCTGCGCCGTGAAGGCGGCGACATCGACCACCAGCGGGTTCAGCCCCGCCTCGCGGGCGACCGCGGCGTAGTCGTGCACGACCTCCTTCTTGGCCGCGACCAGCAGAAGCTCCATCTGGCCGCCGGCGCCCTTCTTGTTGACCACCTGGTAGTCGAGCTCGACGTTGTCCTTGCCGAACGGGATGTGGTTCTCGGCCTCCCAGGGGATCTGCTCTTCCAGCTCGGCGGCGCTCATCTGCGGCACCGTGATCTTCTTGACGATGACCGAGTGGCCGGCGATGGCCAGCGCGACGTCCTTTGGCTTGAGCTTGAGGCGCTTCCACAGGCTCTGGATGGCCTCGACCACGGCGCCCTGGTTCATGATGGTGCCGTCCACGATGGTCTGCGCCGGGATGGGCTCGAGGCCGAAAGCCGTCACCACCCCCCCCTTGGGGGAGGCGTTGCGAAGCTGGACGACTTTGATCGAACTCGACCCGATATCGAGCCCGATGAGCGGCTTGGCCATGTTCCTGAAGCCCTTTCAGTCAACGGTCTAGCGTGCGTTCACTCCGTCTCGTCGGCACCAAAAACAGCGATCCGGTCACTGGTGGTCAGCTGCAGCGCCTCCAGGATCTTGCGCTTGGTATCCATGCGGCACGAAAAGCCCTTCTCGACCCGGTCGATGGTCAGGGTCGACACCCCGGCCCGGCGCGCCAGCTCCGCCTTGGACATCATCTTCGCAAGCCTGATCTTGCGAACGTTGTTGTCCTTCCGCGTAGGTGTCGGCGGCATGGCGTTTTCCGAGTATGAGTCGCGCATTTCATGGGGGTCAAGAAACCGGCCGGCAGGTGAACCCATGAACACCCCTCAATGAGGGTTCATTCTGGGGTCTCGAGCGGGTACTTTTCATGACCTTGTCCTACATGGTACAGGAGCGCGAGGCGATGTCAAAAAAAGGCCGAAAAATGGCCTATCCGAGCCCGTACTCCTTGATCTTGTAGAGCAGCGCGCGGTGTGAAATCTCCAATATCTTCGCGGCGTTGGTGCGATTGCCCTGGGTCTTTGCCAAGGCCCGGCGGATGAGCTCCTTCTCCATCGCGCGGCTGGTCTTCTTGATCGAGAGGTCGCCAGCAGTCATGGCGGGGATGCCGCCCGGGCTGCCGGCGCCAGCGCTGGCGTCAGCAGCCGCGGCGGCGCCGCGGGCGCGCAGGCGGTCAGGCAGCACCTCGGTGTCGATGACATCGCCGTCGCACAGGACCAGGGCGCGCTCGATGGTGTTCTCCAGCTCGCGCACGTTGCCGGGCCAGGGGTAGGCATTGATGATGGCCATGGCGTCGTCGCTGACCGTGGGCGGCGGCAGCCCCAGGCGGGCGGCGTGGCGGGCGATCAGGCCGTCCACCAGCACCGGCAGATCGCCGGTGCGCTCGCGCAGCGGGGGCAGCTGGATCGACAGCACATTGAGCCGGTAATAGAGGTCCTCGCGGAAGCGGCCGGCGGCGACCTCGGCGGGCAGATCGCGCATGGTGGCGGCGACCACGCGCACGTCGATGGCGATGTCGGTGACGTCGCCGAGGCGCCGGATGTGCTCCTCCTGCAGCGCGCGCAGCAGCTTGACCTGCACCGTCAGGGGCAGCTCGCCGACCTCGTCGAGGAACAGGGTGCCCCCGGTGGCGGCCTCGAACAGCCCCAGCTTGTCGCGGGTGGCGTCGGTGAACGAGCCCTTCTTGTGGCCAAACAGCTCGGACTCGATCAGCGCCTCGGGGATGGCGCCGCACAGCACCGGGATGAAGGGGCCGGCGGCGCGCGGGCCGCTGTCGTGCAGCGCGCGCGCGACCAGCTCCTTGCCGGTGCCCGACTCGCCCAGCACCAGCACGGTCTGCTTGTGCGCGGCGTAGCGCGACACCGCGCGCACGATGTCGGCCATCGCGGGGGCGCGCGACAGGATGCGCCCGCCGAGGTCGGACACCGCGGGCGGCGCGGCGGCGCCACCCGGGTTGCCGACGCTGGCGTCGGCGTTGGCAGCTGCGGGTGTGGGGCCACGGCGAAAGCGGCCGACCTCCCGGCGCAGCCGCTCGCGCTCCTCCAGGGCGCGCAGCGCGGCGCGCAGCTCGGGGGCGCGCGCCGGCGCCGGCAGCCGGCCCCAGGCGCCAGCCTCCAAGAGCTCCAGCGCCGCGGCGTCCCCGGCCGGGGCGTGCACCAGCAGCGGGCTGGCCAGGCTGGGCAGCAGCGCGGCGCCCGAGCGCGCATCCGCGATCACCAGCTCGAACGGTCGCGCCGTCAGCTCACGCTGCGCCACCGCCAGCGACGACGCCGCGGTGGCCTCGAGACCCTCGCGCTCGCACAGCTGGGTCAGTTGTTGCAGCGCACCGGCATCGTCATCCACCACCAGCACACGCCGGAGCAGCCGAACCGAGCTGGGTGGCCGAGCGACCATCGCTCGAGATCGTAGCACGCGCCGGGCGCGTGAGCCGTTTCACGGGCCCGGTGACACCGAGTCCCCGGAGGCACCCACCATGCGACCCACACATCTGCTGCGACTGCCAACCTTGCTGCTGCTGCTGCCAACCATGGTGGCGCTGGCGGGCTGCCCGAGCCGCCCCATCAACCAGGTCAGCCCGGAGCGCATCGGCGAGACCAACAACGCCTTCATCCAGAACCTGAACCGCGACGTCGACATCCTGTTCGTGATCGACAACTCGGGCTCGATGGGTGAAGAGCAGACCGCGCTGGCCGCCAAGCTGCCCGACTTCATCAATGTGCTGGCGGCGCTGCCCGGCGGGCTGCCCAACGTGCACATCGGCGTGGTCACCTCCGACCTCGGCGCCGGCACCTTCTCGCTGCAGTCGTGCGAGCGGACCGGCGGCGATCGTGGCGTGCTGCAGAACGCGCCCCGGGTCCCGGGCTGCACGCCACCCAGCGGACGCTTCATCAAGGATGTGGAGTCGCCGACCGGGCGGGTGAAGAACTACAGCGGTAACCTGGCCGAGGTGTTCTCCTGCATCGGCCGCGTGGGGATCGACGGCTGCGGGCTCGAGCACCACCTCGGCGCCATGAAGGCGGCCCTCGACGGCTCGGCCAACGAGAACGCCGACTTCTTGCGCAAGGACGCCTTCCTCGCGGTCATCATCCTGGCCGACGAGGACGACTGCACCGCCAGGGCCCCGGGCGCGGTGTTCAACCCGGCCGACACCGCGGTCAGCTCGCCGCTGGGGCCGGTCACGTCGTTCCGCTGCTTCGAGTTCGGTGTCACCTGCAACCCGTCGCTGGCCCGTACCCAGCCCGGACCGCGCTCGAGCTGTGTCTCCAACGAGCGCTCACCCTACATGGAGCCGGTGCAGGGCTTCGTCGACTTCCTGGTCGGGCTGAAGAACGGCGCCAAGAACAAGGTCATCGTCGCCAGCATCATCGGCAACCCGAGCCCGGTCGAGGTCGGGGTCGACAACATGGGCAACCCCGACCTCCTGCCGTCATGCAGCTCGGCCCAGGGCGTGGCCGATCCGGGCGTGCGCCTGGAGCAGTTCACCCGCGCCTTCGGGGACAACGGCAGCGTGGTGTCGATCTGTCAGAACGACTTCTCGCCAGCGCTGCGTCGGGTCGGCGAGCTGATCGTCGCAGCGCTGGGCAAGCAGTGCATCCGCGCTCCGCTGGTCGACGTGCCCGCCAGCGATGGCGCCGGCGTCGAGGTCGAGGGTGGTGACGGCCGCAGGGTGTCGTGCACCGTCACCGACACCTTGAACCTGGGCCAGGACAGCCAGGTCGAGACAGTGCTGCCGGTGTGCGACGGCACTCGCAAGCCGTGCTGGAAGCCAGTCTTCAACCCCAGTGTGTGCGCCAGCGACGTGTCGCCCGACAACCTGGAGCTGGTGATCGAGCGCGACGGGCCGCCCGAGGGCGACGTCCAGGCCGTGGTGCGCTGCCTGTCGCGGCAGTAGCCCGGCCCGGCACGCCAAGTGGGTTGACGGTCGCTGCCAACTTGGTTGGCAGTCGCCCTCCTGGACGGAAGCGATCTCGGGAACCTCGGTGCTTCCCTGGCTGGCCTGGGTCGTGCTTTGCTAGCTGGACAGGGTCAGATTGGATTTGCTGGCTACAGGGCCCCTGAGTAAGATGCGGCCCTCTCGAAATCTGGAGGAACGAATGCGATCGTCGAACAAGCGGCTCGGAGTCCTCACCGCCGCCGCCCTGGTGCCGGTGCTGCTGGCCGGCTGCCCCAACCGCCCGATCAACAAGGTCGATCCGGAGCGCGTCGGTGAGACCAACAACCCGTTCATCCAGAACCTGAACCGGGACATCGACATCCTGTTCGTGATCGACAACTCGGGCTCGATGGCGCTCGAACAAAGCGCCTTGGCGACCAAGCTGCCCGACTTCATCAACGTCCTCGCCGCGCTGCCGGGTGGCCTACCCAACGTCCATATCGGTGTCGTCTCGTCCAACATGGGTGCCGGCACCTTCTCACTTCAGTCGTGCGAGACCGCCAACGGCGACCGTGGCGTGCTGCAGAACTCGCCCAAGGTCGCGGGTTGCATGCCGCCCCAAGGCCGCTTCATCAAGGACATCGACAGCCCAACCGGCCGCGTGCGCAACTACACCGGCAACCTGTCGGACGTGTTCTCGTGCATCGGCCGCCTCGGCATCGACGGCTGCGGCTTCGAGCACCACCTCGGCTCGATGAAGGCGGCCCTCGACGGCTCGGCCAACGAGAACGCCGACTTCCTGCGCCCCAACGCCTTCCTGGCCGTCATCATCCTGGCCGACGAGGACGACTGCACCTCGAAGGCCCCGGGCGCGATGTTCAACCCGGCCGACAACTCGGTGCAGTCGCCGCTGGGCCCGCTGACCTCGTTCCGCTGCTTCGAGTTCGGCATCACCTGCAACCCGTCGCTGGCGCGCACCCAGCCCGGCCCGCGCTCGAACTGCGTGTCGAACGAGACCTCGCAGTACGTGGAGCCGGTTCAGAAGTATGTCGACTTCCTGATCAGCCTGAAGAACGGCGCCAAGAACAAGGTCATCGTGGCCAGCATCATCGGCAACCCGTCGCCGGTCGAGGTCGGCACCGACAACATGATGAACCCGCTGCTGCTGCCGTCGTGCGAGTCGGCACAGGGTCAGGCGGTTCCCGGCATCCGCCTGGAGACCTTCACCAAGGCGTTCGGCGACAACGGCTCGGTGATCTCGATCTGCCAGAACGACTTCTCGCCCGCGCTGCGCCGCATCGGCGAGCTGATCGCCGCCGCCCTCGGCAAGCAGTGCATCCGCGCTCCGCTGGTCAACGTGCCCGCCAGCGACCCGTCTGGCACCGAGGTCGTGGGTGGCGACGGCAAGCGCGTGTCGTGCACCGTGACCGACACCCTGAACCTGGGCACCGACACCCAGGTCGAGAACCCGCTGCCGGTGTGCGACGGCAGCCGCAAGCCGTGCTGGAAGCCGGTCTTCAACCCGACCGAGTGCCCGACCCAGGTCTCGCCCGACAACCTCGAGCTCAGCATCGAGCGTGATGGTCCTCCCGAGGGTGACGTGACCGCCGTCGTGCGCTGCCTCTCGAAGCAGTAGCCGCGAGCCTGGACTGAGACGAAGCACTGGAGGCCGCCGCGAGGCGGCCTTCGGTGTTTTCGGGCCAGCCGTGGACGGTTCGCGGCCGATCGAGATAGGGGCGGCCAGTAGGGACTGGCCGACCCCTCTCACACCACCGGACGTACGGGTCCGTATCCGGCGGTTCACAGGTTGGGGTCCGCCTCCAGCCTCGGCAGTCCCATCGCAT
>JADYYK010000248.1 GCA_020853705.1 Deltaproteobacteria bacterium | reverse complement strand
TCCCGCGGGAGCCCCCGCCCGGGCCGCACGTCCGGGGCCCGGTCGCGGCGGCGCGGGCGCGCGACGGCCCCAGCCCGATCGTGCAGGCGCTGCTCGGGGTCACCGCCTATCTGCTGGTGCGCGCCATCGGCTCGCTGCTCTGACGTCCGAGGTGTGACGTCCTGAAGTCGGACGCCCGCCGCCTGAGCGCTAGGTGGGCAGCGGGATGCGCTCCTGATCGTCGCCCGGGATCAGCCCGAAGCCGCCGCGCTGCCAGTCGGCCTTGGCCTGCTCCAGCCGCTCGTGCGAGCTGGCCACGAAGTTCCACCACAGGTGGCGCGGCCCATCCAGGCTGGCGCCACCCAGCAGCACCACGCGCGCCATGCCCCCGGCCTGCAGCGCCGGCACCTCCCCGGCCGGCGCCACCCACATCTGGCCCGCCGTGACGCGGTCGCCGCCACACACGACCTCACCCTCGATGACGTGACAGGCGCGCTCGGCGTACTCGGTCGGCCATGGCAGCACCCCGCCCGCGGGCAGCCGCGCCTCGACATAGAACAGCGGCGACAGCGCCCGCACCGGCGCGCTGACGCCGAACGCGGCGCCCGCCAGCACCTTGAGCGCCACGCCATCGGCCTCCAGGGCCGGCAGCGTCGCCGCCGGGTGGTGTTCGAACGACGGCGCGACCTCCTCGTGCTCACGCGGCAGCGCCACCCACAGCTGCAGACCGTGCACCGGCATCGCGGCCTGACGCAGCGGCGCGGGGGTGCGCTCGGAGTGTGCGATGCCCCGCCCCGCGGTCATCCAGTTGATGTCGCCGGGCTCGATGATCTGGCTCGAGCCCAGGGTGTCGCGGTGCAGCAGCGCGCCCTGGAACAGGTAGGTCACCGTGCACAGCCCGATGTGCGGGTGTGGACGCACATCGACGCCGCCGCCCGCCGGCAGCACGGTGGGCCCGATCTGATCGAAGAACACGAACGGTCCCACCGCGCGCCGCGCCAGCGACGGCAGCACGCGCCCCACGGTGAAGCCGCCCAGATCACGCGCCTTGGCCTCGATGAGCATGCGCCATGATAGCGCGCCCGGTCAGCGCGACGGGGTCAGGCCTGGCAGGGTGCGCGCGCGCGCCTGGGGCGTCCCGCGGCGCGGCGCGCGCGGCTTGCGGGCGCCAGGGTCGCCGCCGGTGCGCGAGTACAGCATGCCGAGCGAGCCGCCCACCAGCAGCGGCACCGCCGGGACGATGAGCAGCTTGGTGCCGTCGATGCACGGCCCGCTGGGGTGGTTGCTCTCGCCGCAGCCCTCGTCACCGTCGGACAGCGCCGCCGCGGTCGCCATCGCGATGCCGGCGCCCAGGATGATGAGGTTGGCCGCGGTCGCGTTGCTGCGCGTGCCAGCGCCGCCGCGCGCGAAGCACCCCGCGCTGGTCACACCCAGGAGCCCACTCATGATCGCCACACCGATTCGTCGGAGCCACATGGGCGCAAGACAAAGCAACGCGTGTGCCCGCGCCAAGCCCGTGTGATCAGGTCGCGCCCCCGTCAGGACCTCGCCACCCTGTCGAAGCGCGGGCGGCAAGACCCGGCAGCGACCACCGCCAGGTGAGCTTCAGCCGGTCAGCCGGTCGGGCGTCACGCGTCACGCGTCACGCGCCAGAGTCAGCCCTGCTTCAGCGCCGCCGCGATGGCGTCGGCCAGCGGCGTGGTCGGCCGGTTGATCAGCCGGTGCAGGTCGCCGCTGCGATCGTCGAGCTCGCCGCGCGCGATGCCGAGGTCGCTGTCGGCCAGGAGCTCCGCGTACGCCGCCGGCAGCCCGGCGCCCTGCAGCGCGCCGCGGTAGGCCTCGACCGGCATGTCGTTGTAGACGACGGGCTTGCCGGCCTGGCGCGCGACCTCGGCGGCCAGCTCGGCCAGGGTGAAGGCGACGTCGCCGGCCAGCTCGTAGCTCTTGCCGGCATGGCCCGTCCCGGTCAGCACGCTGACCGCGGCCGCTGCGTAGTCAGCGCGCGCGGCGGCCGCCACGCGGCCCTGCCCGGCGGAGCCCAGCACCGCGCCATACTGCAGCACCGGCGCCAGGTGCTCGCTGTAGTTCTCCAGGTACCAGCCGTTGCGCAGGAAGACGAAGGGCACGTCGGCGGCGCGGATGTACGCCTCGGTGGTGCGGTGATCCGCGGCCAGCCCGATCCTGGAGGTGTCCGCGTGCAGGATGCTGGTATAGGCCAGCAGGCCGACCTTGTGCTTGCGCGCGGCGTCGACCACGGCCTTGTGCTGGGTGGCGCGATCACCGAGCTCGCTCGACGAGATCAGCAGCACCTTGTCGGCGCCGGCCAGGGCGGCCTCCATGGTGGCCGGCTTCAGGTAGTCGGCCTGGCGCACGGTGACGCCGCGCGCGGCCAGGTCGGCGGCCTTGTCGGGGCTGCGCACCGCGATGGCCAGCTCGCTGGCGGGGACCTTCTCGAGCAAGCCTGCGACGACGTGACGGCCGAGCTTTCCGGTGGCTCCGGTGACGAGGATCATGACGAGTCCTTTCGCAGCCGCCCCGTGGGGCGCTGGGTGGTGTGGCGGGTCGGATGCAGCGCAGCCTGCGCCGTTTCGCGCGGCGCTACAACCAGCGCACTGGAAACTCTGTGTTGCAGCCGTGCAACTACTGCAGCGGGTGCGCCTCGAGGTACTCGAGCAGGAAGTCGCGGAACGCCACCACCTTGCGGCTGACCTGCGCGCTCGACGGGTAGAGCAGGAAGTACGCCGCGAAGCCGCGCAGCCGCATCGCCGGCAAGAGCTGCACCAGCAGCCCGGCGCGCACGTAGGGCTCGGCCACGAAGCCAGGCAGCAGGCCGACCCCGCCGCCCTCGCGCAAGAGGTCCCGGGTCAGCAGGAAGTCGTCGCTGACCACGCGGGCCTGGAAGCCGCGCGGCGCCCCCAGCGCCTGCGCCATGCCGGGATAGACGATCCAGTCGTGGCCGGGCTCCGCGAAGCGCCGCGGCTCGCCCCGCCGCGCCACATAGGCCGGCGAGGCGCAGACCCGGGCGTCGATCCCGCACAGCCGGCGCGCCTTCAGCGAGGTGTCGCGCATCAGCTTGCTGACGCTGGCCCGGATGGCCAGGTCGAAGCCCTCACCGACCAGATCCAGCGACTGGTTGCTCAGCCGCACGTCGAGCCGGATCTCGGGGTAGCGCAGCGCGAAGCTGGCCAGCAGCTCCGGAAACAGGATGACGCCGACGTCATGGGGCGCGGTCAGGCGCAGCTCGCCCGAGGGCTGCTCGGCGCGCTCGGGCAGCCGACCCACCGCGTGCGCGAGCGCGCTCAGGTGCGGCGCGGTGCGCTCGTACAGCGCGGTCCCCGCGGTGCTCAGCGCGACCCGGTGCGTGGTGCGGTGGATGAGCTCGGTGCCCAGGGCCTGCTCCAGCCGGGCGATGGCCCGGCTCACGGTGCCCTTGCTGATGCCCAGCCGCCGCGCCGCCCGTGAGAAGCTGGTCGCGTCGGCCACCGCGACGAAGATGCCGAGCAGGTCGAGCCCCACCGGAGTTTCCGCCATGCAACAGCATGTTTCCAGACCAGGCCCTGGTGCAAGTCCCGCAACAGCACCAGATTGCCTGCCATGACCACATCATCCCGCATGCCCGTCGTCTTCCTGCCCCACGGCGGCGGCCCCTGGCCGTTCGTCGACCTCGGCATGAGCCCGCACGATCGCGACCAGCTGGCCGACTACCTGCGCTCGGTGGCGACGCTGCCGGCGGCCCGGCCGCGCGCGCTGCTCGTCATCTCGGGCCACTGGGAGACCGAGGTGCCCACCGTGACCACGGCGCAGCGCCCGCCCCTGCTGTTCGACTACTACGGCTTCCCGCCGGCGTCGTACCAGCTGACCTGGCCGGCGCCCGGCGACCCGCAGCTGGCGGCCCGGGTGCGCGCGCTGCTCGGCGCGGCCGGCTTCGCCACCGCGGCTGACCCCGGGCGCGGCTACGATCACGGCACCTTCATCCCCCTCAAGCTGACCTATCCCGAGGCCGACATCCCGACCGTGCAGCTGTCGCTGCAGGCCGACCTCGATCCGGCGCAGCACCTGGCCATGGGCCGCGCCCTGGCGCCGCTGCGCGACGAGGGCGTCTTCATCATCGGCAGCGGCATGAGCTACCACAACATGCGCGGCTTCGACCTGGGCCGCGGCGGCAGCACCGGCGCGCGCCAGGTCTCGGAGAGCTTCGACGCCTGGCTGCGCGAGACCGCCGCACTGCCCGCGCCCGAGCGCGACCGGCGCCTCGGCGCCTGGGCCAGCGCGCCCGGCGCCCGCGCCGCGCACCCGCGCGAGGAGCACCTCTTGCCCCTGATGGTGATCGCGGGCGCCGCCGGTGCCGACCGCGGCGTGACCGGCTTCCAGGGCGCCGCCTGGGGCGTGCGCCTGTCGAGCTACCACTTCGGCGCCACACACGGCGCTTGACACAGTTCGATAACTATCGTATTGAGTTCGGGTGTCGCCGAAGACCGACCTGAGGCGCCTGGCGCGCATGTTCAAGGCGCTCGGCAACGAGAACCGCCTGCAGCTGTTCGTCAACCTGCTCGAGGAGAGCCAGCTCGACCTGGCCAAGGGGCGCACCCACGACTGCTTCCTGACCAAGCTGCTGGGCGGCCTCGACATCGGCGCCCCCACGGTGTCCCACCACGTCAAGGAGCTGGCCGACGCCGGCCTCATCGACACCCAGCGCGACGGCAAGCAGCTCATCTGCTCGGTCAACCCCGAGGTCATGCGCGAGCTGCGCGCGCTGCTGGCCCCCGGCGACCAGGGCTAGGCAGCGGCGGCCCACCCCTTTTTTTGTCCGCATTGTTCGACATTTGTCGAAATATCAAGGAGAGAACGCTGATGACGACCACGCACCGCCACATCGGGATCGAGAAGTACGGCGCCGCCCACACCCTGAAGCTGCGCGAGCGCCCGGTGCCCGCCCCCGGCGCCGGCGAGGTCGCCATCGACGTCGAGTTCTCGGGCGTCAACTTCGCCGACGTGCAGATGCGCCTCGGCTTCTACCCCGACGCGCCGAAGCGACCGTTCGTGCCCGGCTACGAGGTCTCGGGCACCGTGGCCGCGGTCGGCGCCGGTGTCAGCCCCGACATCCGCGTCGGCGATCGCGTCGCCGCCGGGACCTACTTCGGTGGCTACGCCTCGCGCGTGGTCATCCCGGCCGAGCAGGTGCTGAAGATGCCGGCCAAGCTCGGCCTCGACGTCGCGGCGGCGCTGCCGGTCAACTTCTTCACCGCGCACGTGGCGCTGTTCGAGATGGCGCGCGTGCGCCCGGGCGATCGCGTCCTCATCGAGTGCGCCACCGGCGGGGTCGGCGTGCTGGCGATGCAGATGGCCCGTCACGCCGGCGCCGAGGTCACCGGCCTGACCACCACCGCCAGCAAGAAGGCCTTCATCAAGGCCTATGGCGCGACGGCCTACACCCGCGACGAGTTCCGCGCCGACCCCAAGCTGACCGGCTACGACATGATCCTCAACGCCTCGGGCGGCGCCGAGATCAACTGGCAGCGCGCGCGCCTCGGCATCACCGGCCGCATGGTGTGCATCGGCGTCAACTCGGGCGTCAAGGACGGCCGCCGCAACCTGCCGCGCATGGCGCTGGCCGCGCTGCGCACGCCGCGCATCTCGGTGCTCAAGCTGTTCGATCAGAACACCGGGATCTACGCACTCAACGCGCTGCACGTGCTGCGCGACCCGGCCTGGATCGCGCGCCTGACCCGCGCCTTCGACGACTTCGCCAGCCTCGGCCTGGCCCCGCACATCGGTCGGGTCTTCGCCGCCAGCGACATCGCCAAGGCGCACGCCTTCCTGGAGACCAAGCAGGCCACCGGCAAGGTTCTCATCGCCTGGAACTGACGCACGGCCGCGCTCGCGCCTGGCGCCTCGCGCCGTGCCTCGCTCGTGGTATGGCGAGCGCATGGGTCAGCGCTCCAAACGCGCCGCGCGCTGCGCGACCTGCCGCATGCACGAGGCCGACTGCCTGTGCGCCGCCATCCCGCGCCTCGAGCTCGGCACCCGCATCGTCGTGGTCATGCACCGGCGCGAGGCCAGCAAGCCCACCGCGACCGCACGCCTGGCCCTGCTCGCACTCCCGGGCAGCGAGCTCGCCATCCACGGCCACGACGACGCCCGCGTCGATCTGCGCCACCTGCACGACGCCGGTCGCCGCGTGCTGGCCCTGTTCCCCGCGGACGACGCGCGCCCGCTCGACGCCGCGCTGCTGGCCGCCGATCCCCGCCCCATCACCCTGGTGGTCCCCGACGGCAGCTGGCGCCAGGCCAGCAAGGCGGTGCGTCGCATCCCCGGCCTGGCCGAGGCCACCCGCGTCACGCTGCCCCTCGGCGCGCCCTCTGCCTACCGCCTGCGCCGCGAGCCCAAGGTCGGAGGTCTGGCCACCTTCGAGGCCATCGCGCGCGCCCTCGGCATCCTCGAGTCACCCGCGGTCGAGGCCAC
>JADYYK010000247.1 GCA_020853705.1 Deltaproteobacteria bacterium | reverse complement strand
GCCACGCAAGGTCGGCCGCAGCCCCCGCCACACCACCACCCGCCGCCCTCTCCTGCTCGTGCTCGTGCTCGTGCTCGTGCTCGTGCTCGTGCTCGTGCTCGTGCTCGTCCTCGTGCTCGTCCTCGTGCTCGTGCTCGTGCTCGTGCTCGTGCTCGTGCTCGTCCTCGTCCTCCTCCTCGTCCTCGTCCTCGTGCTCGTGCTCGTGCTCGTCCTCGTCCTCCTCCTCCTCCTCGTCCCCCCTCCTCCGCTGCGACTCTCCCCCCCTGTGCTGACCCGCCCCATCCCGCGCACTGGCGAAGCCCTCCCCGCCATCGGCCTCGGCACCTGGCAGGCCTTCGACATCTCCGACTCCCCCTCCGAGACCGCCCCCCGCCTCGCCGTCCTGAACCACCTGTTCGCCGCCGGCGGCCGGGTCATCGACAGCTCGCCCATGTACGGCCGCTCCGAGGCCACCATCGGGCGCCTCCTCGCGGCCCTGCCTGCCGGCACGCCGCGTCCATTCCTGGCCACCAAGGTCTGGACCCGCGGCCGCGCCGCCGGCCTGGCGCAGATGGAGCGCTCGCTGGCCCTGATGGGCACCACCTGCATGGACCTCATGCAGATCCACAACCTGCTCGACTGGCGCACGCACCTGCCGGTGCTGCGCGACTGGAAGCGCGCCGGCCGCATCCGCTACCTCGGCGTCACCCACTACGCCCACAGCGAGTTCGACGCCCTCGAGACCATCCTCCACACCGAGGCCGTCGACTTCATCCAGCTGCCCTACAACCTGGCTGACCGCGCCGCCGAGGCCCGCCTCCTCCCAGCCGCCGCCGCCACCGGCACCGCCGTCCTCGTCATGCGCCCGCTCGCCGAGGGCGCCCTGCTCGCCCGCCTGCGCACCCGCCCGCTGCCCGCCCTCGCCGCCGACCTCGGCTGCCAGAGCTGGGCCCAGCTCTGCCTCACCTTCATCCTGGCCCACCCCGCCGTCACCTGCGTCATCCCGGCCTCCGGCGACCCGGCACACTTCGCCGATGACCTCGGCGCCGCCCGCGGCCGCTTGCCCGATGCCGCCGCCTGTCGCGCCATCATCGCCGCCGCCGGGCTGTAGAAACAGCGAAGGCGCCGGGGGAACCACTCGCCCCCGACGCCCCGCCGTCACCGCAACTGCACCTCGGCCTGCTCCTACGATGCCAGCGCCGCGCCCTCCGCCTGCGCCTCGGCCTCGGCCTCGGCGTCAGCCTCGACCTCGGCCTGGTACTTCGCAGCCTCCTGCGCCCGGCGCGCCCGCTCGCGCTCGGCCACCGCGCGCCAGCCGCCGCGCTCGAGCCGCCACCACAGGATCAGCGACCCGACCACGATCTCGCCGCACAGCCCGAGCCAGCCGCCCAGCGCGCCGAGCCCCGCCTTCCAGCCCAGCAGCCAGGTCAGCGGTGGCGTGAAGCACCACGCGCTGATGACCCCGACCACCGCCGGGTAGCGCACGTCCCCGACCCCGCGCAGCGCGCCACGCGCCACCACGTTGGCAGCGTCGAAGACCTGGAACACCGCCGCGACCAGCAGCAACCTGACCGCGACATGCGCCAGCACCGGCTCGTGCGTGAAGCCCGACACCAGCAGGCCGCCGCCCAGCGCCATCACCACGCCGCAGGCCCCGGTGTACACCCCGGCGACCCACATCCCGATGTGCGCCACACGCTGCACCAGCTCGTCCTTGTCGGCGCCCACGGCCTGCCCGGTCAGCACCGACACCGCCTCCGCGATGGCGAA
This sequence comes from Deltaproteobacteria bacterium, assembly GCA_020853705.1. Lineage (GTDB taxonomy): Bacteria > Myxococcota_A > Polyangia > Haliangiales > JADYYK01 > JADYYK01. Next base: position 12,348 of record JADYYK010000247.1, on the reverse strand, counting down.
CGCGGGCAGGAAGCTGAAGTGGTTGATCTGCAGCGCGATCTGGTGCGCCGACATCTGCAGCTCGCTGAGCGCGGCCAGCATCCCCGCCAGCAGCGAGAACGACCCGACCTCGAGCGAAAACTGCAGCCCGGTCGGCAGCCCGATGCGCCACAGCGCTCGCACATCCTCCCAGCGCGCGCCGCGCACACCCCAGCCCTCGGCGCTCTGCACCAGCACCAGGATGCCGACCTCGACCGAGTGCGCGATCACCGTCGCCCACGCCGCCCCCGCCACGCCCCACCCCAGCTTGAAGATGAAGAGCAGCGACAGCGCCACGTTGACGCCGTTGGCCACCACCGTGGCGATCATCGGCGTGCGCGCATCACCGCGCCCGTAGCGCACCTCGCGCAGCGCCACATAGGCCAGCGCCATCGGCGCACCCAGCACACGGATCGACAGGTAGGTCATCGCCGCCGCGCCCGACGCCGCGGTCGCGGCGATGTGGCGCAGGCCCAGCGCCATCAGCTGCCCGAGCCCCACGGTGAGCAGCCCGATGCAGACCGCGGTGCCCAGCGCGGCACCGAGATAGCCGCCGATGAGCTCCTTGCGCCCGGCCCCGATGGCCTGCGAGACCAGCGTCTTCACGCCACGCAGCAGCCCGAACGAGAAGCACAGCAGCACGAACGCCGCCGTCCCGCCGAGACCCGCGCCCGCCAGCTGCGCCTTGCCGAGGTGTGTGACCAGCAAGGTCGAGACCAGCGTCATCACGCTGTAAGACAGACTCGACACCGTGATCGGCCAGGCCAGCCGGATGAGCGCGCGAACCGGCGCGCCTTCCCATGCCAGCCCGGCCCCGGGTTGGGGTGGTTTGCCTTGCCTCGCCTCCGTCGCTTCCTCTCCCGTTGCCGCTTCCGCTTCCATCACGTCACCGCTTTCTGATGCTCGAGTGCACAAAAAAAAACCGCGGGTCCCATCGGGGCCCGCGGCAGGTTTGCGTCAGAAACGCTAGGAGGAGACCGGGGTCAGGCCCTCCCACCTGCCGCGAGGCAGCCAAAGACGTCGACACGCGACGTCTTCATGCCAATCAGCGGCTTGTGGGTCCAGGTCTGCATACCCTTCCTGTCTCGCATACGGGCACGCAGGCGTCAACGATTTTTTCGCAGGATCCTGCATTTTTCCCCGCGAAAACCGAAGATCCCGAGCAAGCCCGCGGATCTCGACGTCGCCGGTGAGGCGCGTCACGCGCTATCATCACGTCGTGACCACGGCCGCCGAGCTCCGGGAACGGCTGGACGCGCGCTTCGATTCCACTGCTCGCGCCGAGCTGGCAATCCCTGGCACCCGCAGCCCCGAAGGCTGGCCGCCGCCCCGCCTGCCGCCCGCGCTGCGCGAGAGCATCACCGGCGCCGCCCTGCTGGCCGCGGCCGATCACCACGCGCACAGCACCAGCAGCCGCGCCACCAGCAGCACCAGCGCCGACGGCCTGCCCGAGCCGCTGGCCCTGCACTACACCCACTTCATGCCGCGACAGCAGATCGAGCAGCTCTGCCGCGGCGCCAGCCCCGCGCACGCCCTGCTGTGGCGCCCGCTCGAGCTCGCCGAGCTGCCCCGCCTGCACGCCGCGCTCGGCGACCTGTACGCCATCGTCAGCGCCGCCGGCCTCGATCCCACCGCGCTGTGCGGCGCCGCCTCCCCCGCCGAGCTCATCGCCGCGCGCCCGACCATCGCCGAGCTCTACGTGCACACCCTGTTCGGGCGCGGCCTGCCCATGCTGGGCGCCTACCCGCCCGAGCTCGCCGTGATGGCGCGCGATCTCGACCTCGAGGCGGCGCCCGAGCAGGTCATCGATCTGCACCTGTCGGGGCAGATCGTGCACGAGCTGTGTCACGGCCCCGCCCGCGAGCACGACCGCCCGCCGCCCCCGTGGCTGCTCATCGAGGCGGCCGCGCTGCACCTCGGCGCCTGCGCCCGGCGCGAGCACGTCTTCCCGGTGACCCCCGCCGAGGCCGTCCCCGGCGTGTCGCTGTTCGTCCTCCTCGGCGAGGCGCTGGCGCGCCGCCACGGCCGCGGCACGCTGTGGAGCCTGCTCACCAGCGGCGACGATCGCGCCCTCGGCGCCACCGTCTCCAGCACGCTGGCCGCGCTGGGCTGGCAGGACTGGCTGCGCCGCCGCCAGCCGCCGTTCTCGCCCGACGCCCTGCGCGCGCTGGACTGGCTCCGCCTGGCCGACGCCGCCCGCGCGCCCACGCGCGCCGGCGCGCTGGGCCAGCTGTGCCTGCGCACCGAGGCCACCGGCGTGGCGACCCCCGCCGCCATCGCCGCGCTGCTCGAGCTGCCCGCGCTCGACGACGCCGCCGCGCGCACGCCGTGGTCGGAGCTGCCGTGGTGGCACGACGCCCCCGAGCCCGCCGATGTCGCACTGCTCGACCTCGCGGTGCACGCGCTGCTACAGGTCCATCGCATGGCGCCCAACTTCCAGACCCACCCCGCCGATCCCCCCGACGGCGTCCTGACCATCGACGTCGCCGCGTGCGAGCTCTCTCGCGCGCGCCACCCCGCCGGCGTGTTCGCCGAGCCGGCGCGCTGGCTGTTCCCGCCCGCCCTGGCGCGCGGCCTGGCCGAGCGCGGGGCTCGCCACGTGCGCCTCACCGGGGTGTCGCGCGCCCGCGCCGCGGCCGCCATCGCCGCCCTCGGCGACCTCTTCCACGCGACGACGCCGCTGGCCGGCGACACCCGCCTCGACCTCGGCGCATGATCGATCTCGCCACCCTGTCGGGCCTCGGTCCCGCGCTGGCCGCCACCGAGGCCAGCTTCGCCCCGCGCCTGGCCCGCAGCGCCGCCACCACGCTGCGCCGCCTGGAGCGCGCCGGCCTGGCGCGCACCAGCACGCCGCCCACGCTGACACTGCCACGCACCTTCTCGGCCACCCTGGCCGCGGCCATCGCGCTCGACCCCGACTCACCGCTCAGCTGGCACTACCTCGACACCATGCCCGCCCTGCACGTCGAGCAGCTGTGCACCCGCGCGGAGCCCACCGCCACCCTGCTGCACACGCCGCTCGACTGGGCGCGCCTGCCGCGCCTGTCGGGCGCCATCACGCGCCTCGGCGCCATCCTGGCCGGCGCCGGCGTCGACACCGCCACCGCGTTCGGCACCGCGGACCTGCGCGCCGCCACCCTGGCCGACCTGTACCCGCGCACCTACTACGGCGGCTTCATGCCGCTCCTGTACGGCTACCCCGCCGACATGGCCGCGATGGCGCGCGCGCTGGCCGCGGGCGACGACGTGCACACCGTGATCGACACCTGGCTGGCCGCGCCGCTGACCCACGAGCTGTCGCACCTCGGCGCTGCGCGCACCGGGATCTTCCCGGGCTATCTCGACGAGTGCATCGCGGGCTGGCTCAGCGTGCGCGCGCTGCCCGCGTTCGCCTATCCCGACCTCGGCGCCGACAACGCCATCTTCGCGGCGCCCTGGTTCCTGCAGATCGGCCAGGCCCTGGCGCGCGCGGTCTCCCCCGAGGCCCTCATCCGCGCCCAGGCCGGGGTCACCTCGTGGGACGACGCCCTGGGCCCGCTGGCCGACGCCGTCGCGCGCCTGGGCTGGGACGAGTACCTGGCTCGCCGCGATCCGCACTTCCTGTCGTCCAACTTCACGCCCGAGCCCTGGCTCAAGCTGTTCGCGCTGGCCGCCGCCGGCAGTCCCCTCGGCGAGCACACCCTGGCCAGCCTCGCCACGCTGCCCTGGCACAGCATCCCCACCGATGCGCCGACGCCCGACGACACCGCCGCGCTGGCCGATGGCCTGCGCGCCATGTGCACGCGCAGCTTCCTCGACCAGGGCGCCTATCGCGTCACCCGCCGCGCGCCACCGCCCATCACGGTCGACCTCGACCTCGCCACCCTGTCGGCCCCGCTCGGCGACAGCGCCGACCCGGTGCCGCCGCGCTATCCCGTGCCCCCCGCGCTGGCCGCCGCGCTGCGGGCCGAGCTACCGCCCCGCTTCACCATCCAGCTGGCGCCCGACGCCGACCTCGACGCCGCCGCCGCGCGTCTGGCCGCCGGTCAGCTGGACGCCGAGGTGTAGTGCGAAAGGGCGCGCCGCCACACCAGGCGCGCCAGCACGGCAAAGCCGATCGACCCGCCCAGCGCCGCCAGCGCGGTGCGCGCGTCCATGGTCCCCAGCAGCGCGCGCGCCGGGTAGGTCGTCATCAGCGCCAGCGGCAGCACGAAGGTGAAGATCAGGCGCCAGGCGCCGCGAAACACGTCGATGGGCCAGCGCGCGGCGTCGAAGATGGCGGTGAACAGGTAGGACAGGTTGTCCAGCCGCACGACCCAGAACGACCAGCACACCACCAGGATCCAGATGCTGTACAGCACCAGCAGCGCGGCCAGGAACAGGAGCAGCGCGACCCCGACGTCCCCGGGCGCCGGTAGCCGCCCCAGCCGGTGAAACGCGATCCCGGCCACCGCCCCGCCCGCCATCACGTCGACGATCTTGAACGGCGCGAACTTCGCGGTCGAGATCAGGAACTGCGCATCCGCCGGCTTGACCAGCACGAAGTCCAGGGTGCCGGTGCGGATGCGCTCGCCGACCTCGGTCAGCGACGGGTTGATGACGCCCTCCAGCACGCCGCGCAGCATGGTGAACCAGGCCACCACCAGCAGCGCCTCGGGCAGCGTCCACGACGCCACGCTGGTGCGCCCGCGGTACACCACCAGCAGCGGCACCAGCGTCCACACCATCCACCACACCGAGATCAGCCCGCTGACGAGGAAGTCGACGCGGTACTGCATCGCGGTCACCAGCGAGGCCCGCACCTGCACCCAGAGCAGGTGGAGGTAGCGGCCGATCACGGATCGAACCGGTACCCACTGCCGCGCACCGTGACCAGGTGACGCGGCGCCTCCGGATCGGCCTCCAGCTTGCTGCGCAGCTGGGCGACGAAGTTGTCGACCGTGCGCGCGGTCTCCGAGCGGCGGTAGCCCCAGACCTCGCGCAGCAGCACCTCGCGCGACAGCACCCGCGACACGTTGCGCGCCAGGAAGGCGAGCAGCTCGAACTCCAGGTGGGTCAGCTTCACCGGGGCGCTGTCGCGCGTCACCGTGCGGGTGGCGGGATCGATGACCACGTCACCGAAGGTCAGCACGCCCTCGCCGCGCGGCCGCTGGGTCTGGGCCTGGGTCTGCGTCAGCCCGGCCCGGCGCAGCACCGCGCCCACGCGCGCCATCAGCTCGGCCAGCGCGAACGGCTTGGTCACGTAGTCGTCGGCGCCCAGGCGCAGCGCCGCCACCTTGTCGAACTCGTCTTGACGCGCTGACAGGACGATGACCGGCACCATCAGCCCCGCCGCGCGCAGCTCGCCGAGCAGCTCGAGCCCGTTCTTGCGCGGCAGCGAGATGTCGAGCAGCACCAGGTCGGGCACCCGCTCATGGATGCGCTCGGCGGCGGCCTCGCCGTCATGCGCCACCTCGGGGCGAAAGCCGGCCAGGCGCAGGTTCAGCGCCAGCCCCTCGGCGATGGCGGCGTCGTCCTCGACGATGAGCACCTCGGCCGCCTCGGCGCCCGCGCCGGTCAGCGGTCCCGCCCCCGGCGCCCCCGCGCCGGTCACGCCGTCACCTGCTTGAGCACGATCTTGAAGCGCGAGCCATGCCGCGGCTCCGACTCCAGATCGATCTTGCCGCCGTGCGCGGTCACGATCGCCCGCACGACCGCGAGCCCCAGACCACTCCCCGGCTGGCCGCCCTCGATGGCGGCCCGGCCACGCTCGAACTTGTCGAACACCGCGCGCTGCTCCTCGCGCGGGATGCCCGCGCCGTTGTCGGCCACCGTGATGGCCACGTGGCGCTGGCCCTGGTGGCGCGCCGTCAGCTCGATGCGCTTGTCGGCGCCGGTGTACTTCCAGGCGTTGACCAGCAGGTTGCCCACCGCCTGCGCCAGCGCCGCGCGATCACCGCGCACCATCAGGCCGTCCTCGACCTCGACCTTCAGATCGACGTCTGCCCCCACGCGCACCGCGGCGAAGGCCGCCAGCGCCTCGTCGACGACGGCGCGGATGGGTACCGGCTTGTGCTCGAAGGCGTGGCGCCCCGACTCGATGCGCGACAGCTCGATCAGCCGCTCGACCAGGCCGTCGAGCCGCCCCATCTCCTGGTGGATGATGTCGAGGCAGCGCTTCTGCTCGGCCGGGTCGGTGACTCGCCCCTCGCGCAGGGTGTCGATGAACATGCGCATCGAGGTCATCGGCGTGCGCACCTCGTGCGAGACCGCCGACAGGAAGTCGTTCTGCACGCGCGCCAGCCGCGCCCCGCGCGCCACCAGGATGGTGCCCAGGATGTAGCCGGTCACCAGCAGCACGCAGAAGACCAGCACCAGCACGCCCGCGACCAGGGTGGCGTACTCGGACCCGCGCGCGATGAGCACGATGATCCCGGTCGCCGTCATCAGGATGGTCGGCACCAGGATGGCGAGCATGAAGACCAGCTGCGCGCGGCGCAGCAGGACGTTCGCGGGTGCCCGGAGCTTCACGGCGGCAGTGTGCCGTGCTCAGGCGGCCTTGACCAGCGCAGCCTTGTCGTCGCCCCCCACATCGCCACCCACGTCGTCGCCCGGACGCCCCTCGATGACGTGGGCCGGCGCGCGGCGCACATCCCAGATCAGGCCGACCTTCTCGAAGCCCTTCAGGATGTAGTAGGTGACGTCGATCTGCCACCAGTGGAAGCCCTGGTTGCACGAGCTCTGATAGTGGTGATGGTTGTTGTGCCAGCCCTCGCCCATCGTGAGCAGGGCCAGCAGCCAGTTGTTGCGCGAGTCGTCGCTGGTCGCGTACTTCCGGCTGCCGAACATGTGCGACAGCGAGTTGATGGTGAAGGTGCCGTGCCACAGCAGCACCGTGGCCACGAAGCCGCCCCACAGCGCCAGCCAGGCGCCGCCGATCAGCCACAGGACGACCAGCGACGCCAGCGCCGGCATCAGCTGCAGCGATGGCCGGTTGAGCAGGCGCAGCTCGGGGAAGCGCGCCAGATCGCTGACCCGTGACTCGTCGGTGCGGCTCCAGTCGGGGCCCAGGAACCAGCCCACGTGCGAGTACCAGAAGCCGCGCAGCTTGGCCGAGTGCACGTCGGGCGGCTGGTCGGAGTACTTGTGGTGCCAGCGGTGGTGGCTCGACCACCACATGACGCCCTTCTGCGCGCTGGTCTGCGCCCCCAGCGCGAGGAAGAACTGGAACGCCCGCGAGGTCTTGAAGGTGCGGTGCGAGAAGTAGCGGTGGTAGGCCCCGGTGACGAAGAACATCCGGATGAAGTACGAGATCCCGGCGACCAGCAGGCCGGTCCACGACAGCCCCAGCCAGACCACGCCGGCGATGGCCAGGACATGGACGGCCCAGAACGGCAGCGCCGTGGGACCGAAGTACGTGCGCCAGGTGGCAGGACCGGGCCCGCCTGGAGTCGGGACGCGCGTGAGTGCCATGGCTCTCGATGTAGCGCCGCCCTGGTCAGGGTGCCCTCAGAACTGTGTCACAGTTCTGTCAGGTCCGACCATTTTCCCCTGTGAATCCCGTGCGTAACGAATTACGCGCCGAAGGCCTCGAAGCGCCTCAGGCCGCGTCGCCAGGCCACCACGGTGAGCAGCAGCAGCACCACGACCCAGCCCCACTGCAGCCCGAGCTCGCGCAGCGCATCGGCGCGCGACAGGCGCCCGATCATGAGCTCGATGGGGAAGCCCAGCATCGACCGGAAGGGCAGATAGTCCGACGCCCCGCGCAGCCAGCCGGGCATCAGCTCGAGCGGCACCAGGTAGCCCGACATCACCGCGAACAGCCCCCACCAGACCTCGTAGATCGCCAGCGAGCGCTCCAGGTACAGGCCCAGCGTGCCGATCACCAGCATGGTCAGGAACAGCAGCAGCCAGGCCCCGGCCAGCGCGCCCAGCAGCGCGCCGATGCGCACCGGATCGGCCTGCACCACGTGGCCGCCCCCGGCCGTCAGCAGCAGGATGACCGCGACGGGCAGCGCCAGCGCGGCGCGCAGCGGGATGGCGGCCAGGTGCTCGGCGCTGTAGGCGATGAAGGGGTGGATCGGACGCAGCAGGCGCAGGGACAGCGTGCCCATGCGGATCTCCTGGTTCATCTGCCAGACCACCCAGGTGCTGGTCACGGTGCGCACGATCATGGCGGCCAGGTAGTAGGCCACGAAGTCGGCCTGATGAAAGCCCTGGAACGGCCCGCCGCTGGCGGCCACCGCGGTCCACAGCGCCAGCATCACCAGCGGCATGGTCGTGGTCAGCATCCAGACCAGGAACTCGGCGCGGTAGGCCACCGCCTCGGCCAGGCCGATGCGCAGGATCGCGGTATAGGCGCCGACGCGGCTCACCCGGCGTCCGTGCTCGTGCTCGTGCTCTCGCCCGTGCTCGTGCTCGTGCTCGTGCTCGCGCTCGTGCTCGCGAACAGCTGGCGCATGACGTCCTCCAGCGGAGGATCGACCACGGTCAGATCCTCCACCGGCAGCGCCGCCAGGAGGCCGGCGATGGCCGCCTGCAGCCCGGTCTGCGGCACCCGCAGCGCGGCGCGGTGCTCGCCGTGCTCGACCACCACGCCGAACTTGCTGAGGTCGGGCGCCGCCACCGGCGCGCGCAGCTCCAGGGTGACCAGCTTGTCGGGGCTGATGCGCCGCGCCAGCGCCTTGAGGTCGCCGTCATACAGCAGCTTGCCCTTGTCGATCACGATGACGCGCGGGCACAGCGCCAGCACGTCGGCCATGTAGTGCGAGGTCAGGATCACCGTGGCGCCGTGGCGCTCGTTGTAGGCCCTGATGAAGTCGCGCATCGCCGCCTGCATGTTGACGTCGAGGCCGATGGTCGGCTCGTCGAGGAACAGCACCCGCGGCCGGTGCAGCAGCGCCGCCGCCAGCTCGCACTTCATGCGCTCGCCCAGCGACAGCTGCCGCGTCGGCTTGCCCAGCAGCGGCCCGAGGTCGAGCAGCTCGGTCAGCTCCTTCATGGTGGCCTCGAAGTCGCCGCGCGAGACGTCATAGATGGCGCGGTTCAGCGCATAGGTCTCGCTGGGCGGCAGATCCCACAAGAGCTGCTGCTTTTGCCCCATCACCAGCGTGATGCGCTTGAGAAAGCGCACCTCGCGCTGCTGCGGCGTGTGGCCGGCCACGCGGACCTGGCCCTGGGTCGGGTACAAGAGGCCCGACAGCACCTTCAGCGTGGTGGTCTTGCCGGCCCCGTTGGGCCCCAGGAAGCCGACGCGCTCGCCGGGCGCGATGCTGAACGACAGCCCATCGACCGCGCGCACCGTCTCGTAGCTGCGCGACCACAGCGAGCGCAGCGCCGCCAGCGTCCCGGGCGGGCGCTTGTGCACCTTGTAGTGCTTGCTGAGCGCGTCGACCTCGACGCCGGCCTCAGCCTCGGCAGCGCGCTCGGCCATCACTTCGCGGTGGCGCACACCGGCGGGCGCCGCCCGGCCCAGGGCCGCGCGCTCTCCAGCTGCGCGGCCAGGCTGAGCAGGGTGCCCTCGTCGCCGAAACGCCCGATGAACTGGGTCCCGATGGGCAGGCCGGCCGCGTTCCAGTGCAGCGGCACCGACATCGCCGGCTGGCCGGTGACGTTGACCAGCGGGGTGAACGGCACGAACTCCGCCGACCTGAAGAAGCCCGCCAGCGGATTCCCCGGCTGCGCGTCCAGCGTCCCCAGCGGCAGCGGCGGCTCGGCCAGGGTCGGCAGCAGGCGCACGTCGATGCTGCGCTTGTGCCAGTGCCACTGCAGATCACGCGACAGCTTCTGCAGCTGCATCACGCCGAGCAGATACATCGGCAGCGGCACGCTCTTGCCCATCTGGTACATGGCCCAGGTCATGGGCTCGAAGTCGGCCTCGGTCGGCGTCTTGCGCACCATGAAGGCCATGGCGTCGATGGTGGCGGCGCAGCCACCGGCCCACACCGCGACGAACGACTGGGTCAGCAGCTCCTGACCCGGGATGTCGAAGTCCTCCTCGACCACGTCATGGCCGAGCTCGGTCAGCAGCTTGACGGCGTCGTGCACCGCCGCGACGCAGTCGGGGTGGATCTTGACCGGCGTCATCGGCTTGACGCTCCATGAGATGCGCAGCTTGCCGGGCGGGCGCTGGGTCTCCTCGAGGTAGGGCCGGCGCGGCGCGGGCGCGTCATAGGGCGCGCCGACGTCCATGCCCGCGGTGGCGTCGAGCAGCGCGGCGCTGTCACGCACCGACCGGGTCAGCGCGTGCTCGTTGACCAGGCCGTGCATGATGTCGCCGATGTCGGGGCCCAGCGGCAGCCGGCCGCGCGTGGGCTTGAGGCCGAAGATGCCGCAGCACGAGGCCGGGATGCGGATCGACCCGCCGCCGTCGCCGCCGTGCGCCATCGGCACCATGCGCGCGGCCACCGCGGCCGCCGAGCCGCCGCTGGAGCCGCCCGGCGTGCGGGTGACGTCCCACGGATTCCTGGTCGGGCCGTGCAGCAGCGGCTCGGTGGTCGGCGGCAGGCCGAGCTCGGGCGTGTTGGTCTTGCCGACCACCAGCAGGCCGGCGCGCTTGTAGCGCTTGACCAGCTCGCTGTCGTGGCGCGGGATGACGTCCTTGGTGAAGCGACAGCTCGAGGTCAGCGGCACCCCGGCGTAGGCGGTGACCAGATCCTTGAGCAGGAAGGGCACGCCCTGGAACGGCCCCTCGGGCACGTCGCCGGCCGCGGCGTTGCGGGCCAGGTCGAACATCGGGGTGATGACGGCGTTCAGCGCAGGGTTGACCTGCTCGATGCGCCGGATGGCGTCCTCGACCAGCTCGGCCGGGCTGATGTCCCGCTTCTTGACCAGGGCCGCCAGCCCCAGCGCGTCCAGCTCCCCGAGATCACTCATTGCGGGAGCATACCTCACGCCCTCGCAAAAAGATGGGAACCGGCCCCGCGCCTGCGCTGTCTCAGGCTCCGGTCGCTATATCGGCGTCCGATATAGCTGGTCCCGATAGCCCCGAGGCCGAGGTTCGCCACCGATGTCCGAGTCCGCCCGCGCCCGCAGCCAGTTCCTGGTCCTCCTCGCCCTGCGCGAGGGTGGCAAGCACGGCTATCAGATCGCCCGCCACATCGCCGACAAGAGCCGCGGCTTCTTCTCCATCTCCTACGGCGCCCTGTACCCGGTGCTGCACAAGCTGGAGCAGGACGGCCTCATCACCGGCGCCTGGGAGACCGGCGGCGCCGCCGAGGGCGCCAGCGCCGGTGAGGGCCAGCGCCGCCGCGTCTACACCCTGACCCGCGCCGGCCACAAGGCGCTGGCCGAGGAGCGCGAGCACCAGCAGCGCGAGAGCGCCGCCCTGCGCGCCCTGATGGGCAAGGCATGAGCGCCCCGGCCGCCCCCGGACCCGCGCCGTCCACGCCGCGGGGGCCGCGGGCGCCGCAAGCGCCTTCCGACGGCTTCGCCCCGCTGCTCGGCCGCCTCGAGCGCGAGCTCGACCTGCCCTACCCCGAGCGCAGCCACCTGCTCGAGGAGATCGCGGCCGACCTCCACGCCGCCTACGCCGCCGCCCGCGCCAGCGGCGCCGACGACGCCGCCGCCCGCGCCCGCGCCATCCACGAGCTCGGCCTCGACGCCGGCGCCGCCGCCGAGCTGTCCGCCGTGCACACCCCCGCGCTGCACCGCGCCCTGCGCCGCCTGCCCGCGCCCGCCCAGGGCGGCTTCGAGGTCCTGGCCGCGGCGCTGCCCCTGGTCGTCTGCTTCCTCTACCTGTGCAAGGAGGTCCCCCTGATGCAGTTCCTCAGAGATGGCGGATTCGGCAGCATCCTGGTGCTCATCATCGGCGGCTTCGGCCTCGGCCTGCTCACCCAGCGCGCGGTGGTCTGGTTCATCCTGCGCGACCACTCGCCGCGCGGCCTGGGCAAGAACACCGCGGCCCCGCTGCTGCTGGCCGCCGCCACCCTGTGCGCCGCGGTGCTGGGCACCGCGACCAACTTCTACGTCGTGCTGCGCGCCTGGTCCGAGGACCACCTGCCCGACGCCCACATGCGCATCGGCCTGCGCGAGTCGCTGTCGACGCTGATCCTGGGCGCCGCGCTGGCCACCCTCATCGTCCTCGGGCACACCGCCCTGACCGCCGCCCTGCGCCGCCTGCGCCCGGCGACCGCGTAGGGCCGCACCGCGGCCCCGGCCGGGAGTCCGGCCGTGAGCGGGTGGGGCCCCGTTGGGCTTGCCCAATGGGGCGGGGCGCAGCCCCGGCGCAGCCCTCATCATTCGTCTGGGTGCGACTCTCATCGTGACGCGGGCTTGAGCCGTTCGGGTTTGAAGGCGATGACGTTGCCGAGAACGATCACATCGGCGTGAAACGTCGCGGCAATCAGCGCCCAAGCCTCATCGAATCGCTCG
>JADYYK010000246.1 GCA_020853705.1 Deltaproteobacteria bacterium | reverse complement strand
GTGGTGCCTCGAGCCTTCGCTTCTTTCGGCTATGCGACGGCTGTCCTACCCCGCGCCGCCACCCTGGGCCAGTTTTCGACGGCCACCACCCGAGCGGAATTTCTGCGGGTCCACGAGGCCATCAACAGTAGACCGCAGCACCTCGGCCATGCGCTTGCGGTTCGGCTTCTCGCCCTTGGCGAGTCGCGTGTGCAGCTCGGCGCCTCCGGTGTCCGGCCGGCCATTGGGCCTGGAGCGGCCACCCCAGCGAGCCCGCCTCGGAACGTCGCGGGCGCCCGCGCGTGTGGTCAGTTGGTGCCGCCGTCGACCTCGGCACCGTCGGCAGGCCGGAACGTCTCCGCCGCGGTGTCGTGCGCACCGCAGGCCTCATCGTCGTGTCCCTGACAGGCCTGAGCGAGGAGCTGCTGGATGCGCTCGGGGCGGCGCTCGCGGTTAAGGAGCGCGCCGGCCTGGACGGCGTCGCCGCCGACGAGCGCCTGCTGCGACGCCAGCGCGACGCTGCCCCTGCCCGACGCCATCACGACCGTGGGCCGCCTCGACCGTTGGAAGAGCGACGGCTCTCGCTACAGCCAAGCCAGCGAGCCCAAGTCCTATCTCGAAGCCTCCGGCCCCGCGACCTTCCTGTGCTACTGCTACTGCCGCTGCTAGCCGTCTTTCGACGGATTCAGGTGGCCATCCAACACACACCACTCCCGAGATGTCAGACGAGGGGTGTAAGCTTCGACAATGGAGCGTTTCAGAAAGCGACTCACGGCGCTCGTAAGCGACGCCAATATCGTGGCCAGCCAGCTAGACCTCGGACTTGTCAACGCGGCAGCGACCTCGGCTCTGGACGGCAAAGTCGAACTCTTACTGAAGGACATGGAACGTGATCTGCCCGCCTTTGACTCGGACGAGCTGCGTGCCGAACTCGCCGCCGTGACCCGCATGGTTCAGGCCACGATGAAACAGCTCGTGGGACTTCCTCCAACAGACCCTGTCCGGCCTAGCTTTCATAGTGTGAGAGACCAGCTTGAGCGTCTGAATAATGTGGTCGGATCCATCTTCGAGGCAGTGAGGATGGCACCTGGCGCTTCTCAAGTGTCCCACCCAAGCCCTCTGCGAGTTCCCATGCCGGTGGAACCACCGATTCAGACAAGCGTGCTGTTCATGAACGTCAGAGGTATCAGCGCGATGGAGGGTGGAGCCTCCCGTCGTGCGTTGAGTACACTCCACTCCGAGCTCAAGAAGGGTCTGCAACTCCCTCAGCCTGGGGTCCGCGTGCTAGCCTGTCTCACTGGGGCCATCGTTTTGGTTCCAGACTCGTGCGGTCGAGAGGTTGTCGAGCTTCTTGCGGCGCTCGCGCCCTCTATCGCAGGTGCCGGAATCGCGATTCAGGTGGGGATCTCCCACGGAGAAGTGGAGCTGATTACTGATGCCGATGGCACGACGAATGCGATCGGTGTCTGCATAAACACCGCCGCGCGGCTCGCGGTGGCGAACACTAACCCCGGGGTCCTTGTGCACACCTCCTATGCTTTGGGCATCGCCCAAGATCTGCTTCCGAGAAGTCACTGGGTTAGGTCCAAGGCGAACTCTGTCGAGGTGTCAGCGAAACACGGTGTGACCTACTCTGGATTCGCGGCTCCCGTTGGTGAAATCCAGATGCTTGAGGCCTGTGCAGTCCAGTCCGCGAAGGCGGACGACTTCATGAACGCTCTCCTTCTGAGCTACGATCTGCCCGGGTTTTCGCAGGGAGACCAGCGACAGCTCGCCTCTCGGTTTCGTTCCGTCGTGGGGGAGGTCCAGCGGCTTCAGGGGGAGACCAACCTCGCAGAGAACTCGCGTTGGTTCTCGCCAGGAGGGGACGGCGGGATCCTGGCGATGGCCGACTTCCCAGTTGGGAGAGCTGTGGAACTTGCGACACGCCTCCGCCAGTTTCTGAGCGTCGAGACGGACCAGAAATCCAGTGCGGCCTCCGTGCGCGCGCGCATCGGCGTTCACTACGCACCGGTCTTCCTCTATGAAACCGCCGAGGGCGGTCTTCGTCCGACTGGAGCAGCGATCTTTGCCGTAGATGCGATCGCCAGTGACGATGAGGCGAGAAAGTTCGACGGCGCGGTAATTGTCTCCGATCGAGTGATTGCCGCGGTCTCCCTGGGGAGTGCGCGGGTGCAGAGCGAGTACGAGAAACTTCCGGATCTTGTAGTGGCTGACGGGGCCAGAGTGGGCCGTTTCATGAGGCGTGACCACCGATCACTGACATCTGGAGTGGGCGACTCTGCAAGAGCTCCAGACGTCAACTATGACCAGCAGATCGATGAGGCACGCGAGCTTCTCAGGCGGCGTGAGCCGGGGGCGGCGCGCGACCTTCTGGAGAAGCTGCAAAGGCGCGTTTGGGATAGGCTAAGTCCAAGACAGCGATTTCGAGTCCTGGTGAACCTGGGTGCCACGTGTGTTGTTCAAGGTCGGACCAAGGAGGGCGCCGCCTTATACATCAAGGCCGCCATGCACCAGCCCGAGGACCCAGACGCACAGTCTTATGTGGCCAAAGCCCACGAGCTACTCGGCGAGCACGGGGAGGCGTTTCGAATCGCAAGGCCGCTGGTCGAAGTGCACAAGTGTGAACGAGCCGCTGTGGTGTTTGTCCGAACGGCTCCCGCCAGCGAATCGCTTCACGTGCTTCTGGAGTCGGTGAGCCTGTGGCTCGATCGTATGGAAGTCCTCTTTGCGCTGTGTGACCGTGCGAATCGTACGGGCGAATACACCCAGGCGGTAGAACTCGGACGACGGCTCGACGCTATCGCGCCGACCGAACCATGGGGGCCGCTGCACGTCGGAAACGCGCTTTTCGGGCTGCAGACAGCGGCCCTCCGGTCAGGGCATCGGGGCCCGAGTGCACCAGTTGATCGAGCGGGTCTCAAGCGCGCTGAGAGCAGCCTTTCCGTCGCAATATCTCGGTGTGTGACGGATGAATACGACCAGGAACACTGTGATGCCTACGTCGCCCGCTCCCGAGTTCGCTTTCTGCTTGGCGATACCAGCGGGGAGTTGGATGACCTTGAGCAGGCTGGCCGCCTGCGCCCGAACGATCCCGACGTACTACTGCTCCGCGCGGAGAAGTTGCTCGTTGGCGATCGGTCGCGAGCCATTGCGCTCATCCGCGAAGCTGTTGGATGCGCTATCGACGACTGGCCGGCGTTGTTTCTCGCAATGGTTCTTGAGGACGACGTTCCAACCCAAGTGGAGGCGTTGGCCATTTATCGCCGCCTTTCTGAGAACTCGCGGACGCTCGGCGAACCGGCGCTGGTGAATGCCGTTAAGATCCTGATAGCGCAACGCCTTCTGGACGACGCGGACAGCCTCGTTAGAGCCGCTGCCGTGAGCGAGTGTCTAAAGAGAGCATTGGAGGCGTCAGTCGAGGCCGAGCGTGGTAACCTCGCCAATGCAGCCGCGCTGGCCGAGCGTGCTCTTGAGGGAATGAGGAACGACGAGCCCGCCGTAGCACGTCGGACCCTTGCGGTCGTGCTAGGGCGGGTGGGTCACAAGAGCAGTGCGCTCGCTATCTGGCGGACGCTTGCCGTTGCCGGCATGAAGTGTCCGGACACCCTCTCGTTGATCCAGTGTGCTCATGAGGTGCAAGACCACGCCCTCGTCTTGGAACAGTGCCGACTGCTCAGGGAGAACGGCAGCAGTGACGAGACGCTCATCGAAGTCGAGGCTGGGCTCCTCCAATTTTCAGACCCGAGGCAATGCTACAACGTGCTCAGCGAGTATGCGCGGGCAAATCCCGGGGGGCGGATGATTGCGCTGTGGCTTTCGATGGCAGCCTACCGCTTGGGCCTTCTGTCTGAGGTGGTTGTCGATCTGGGTCGCTTGCCGGACGCCGCGGAGGACTTGGAGATCGGGCGGCGTGTGGTGAGACTCCTTATGGATATGGGCGTCTTTGAAAGTGCCCTTGCTCATGCATACGAGATTCTTCGCTGCCATTGGACCGAGCACGAGGCTCATGTTCTCTATATCCAAAGCTTCTTCGGCATTCCGCAGGAGCGCCGACCTGCGCAGCCGGCACGGGTTGCACCGGGGGTGGCCGTTTGTTACCAGGAAATCGGAGGTCAGGGACAGCATTGGCTCGTCATCGAGGATGGCCCCCGCCTGCGCGAAGGCGAGGAGACTCGAGCTGATGGTCCGCGCGCCAGGCCGTTCATGGGAAGGGTGGTTGGTGAGGCATTTGCGCTTTCGCAGGGTGCGAATGCGAAGCGCGTAGAGATCGTTGCGCTCGCAACGAAGTATCTTCGTCGCGTCCACGACAGCATGGATCAGTTTGGGTTTCTGTTTCCCGAGCGGGATGATGTGCAGTCTGTGACGGTTAGCACCAGCGGAGCCCCCCTTGCCGACGAGCAGATGAAGTATCTCGTAAGGGTGAACGAGGAGAGGGCTGTCGCAGTCGGCGCCGTCCTGGAACACTATCGTGGGCGGGCACTTTCTCTGTCGAGTCTCAGCCAAGCGCTGCGCGAGCATCCCATTGTTTGTCAGCTCGATGTGGCGATGGCCGAGGGCATCGAAGTGTGCGCCGGAGACGGTGACCTCGCGCTTCACGAGGCGGCCGTCGATGCCGCGGTGAATCGCCAGGCGGTGCTAGTCGACGTGAGTGCGGTGGCGACAATCGTACTTCTTGGACTTCGAGACGACCTCTGGGACGCAGGTTGGACCTGGAGGATGACATACGCGACTCGTGATGCGGTCCTATCATTTGCTAGAGGGAGTAGTCGAACCAGAGAGAGTTCCCGTCTAGTGTCGTCGCCGTCCGGGCTGGCGTTCGTCGCGATGGATACCGAGTGGTGGTCTCGGGTCGCTGTGGCAGCCGCACACGTGGTGGAGCAATGTCAGGTTGTCCCAACGCCAGCTTTCGCGACTCTCCGACCCGAAGACAGGTCGCTCCTCTTGGGTCTTCATCAGCAGTGGGGGGCGGAGACGATCGTCGCCAGCCTGGAGACGGATTGCGTCCTGTGGACGGACGATCTGAGCATGGCGGTGTCGAGCCGGCAACGGGGTGGGGTCGCAGTTGGGACTCAGGGCTTGCTCGACGCCGCCGTGCTCAGGGGAACCGTAGGAGAGGCGACGAGGGATGAGAACTCGGCCCGACTGGCCGGGTACGAGTACCAAGGCATCTTTCTCCGTGAGGGGATTGTCCAGGCCTCGTGTCGGTTGGCCGACTACGACCCGGTGGAGCGGCCGCTGCGTGAACTCCGTGCATTGATAGGAAGAGAGCAGTTTCCCGTCGGCCCCGCCGCCGCAATCAGCGCCATGATTCTAAAGGAGATTCACGGAGGAGTCGTGCTGCCCGAGCGGCGCAACGCCTTTGGGTTTGCCATCATCGAGGCTCTGGGCGGCCGCAAGGACGCGCTGGTGGGCATGAGATTGCTCCGCCGGACGCTGGTCTCAACGATGGGTCTGAACGTAGTCGCAAGCGCCGAGATGCTCGGTCTAATTGACGCCTTCATTCGTATGCATCCGCAGCAGGCCTTGCTGACCTTGTCCTGACGCCGACGTCGATGCCTCGCTGGTGGGCGCCTCGCGTCCCTTCGGCCTGGCGCCGGGGGACGAACCACCTGGAGCGCGTGGCAACCTGGGTGCGACAGAAGGGGGCCAACGATGATTCGAAAATGAAATCTACACTTAACGGGCGACCCCAACGGGATTTGAACCCGTGTCGCCGACGTGAAAGGCCGGTGTCCTGGGCCAGCTAGACGATGGGGTCGGAGGTGGGTAGGGGTAGCAGTCGGGGATCCGGGTGTCAAGTAGGGGAGATCGTTTTGGGAACGGCGGCGTAGCACCTGGCCATGGATGTTTCGCTGGTGCTGACCCATCGGTGCAATCTGGCGTGCGGGTACTGCTATGCGGGGGACCACCATCTAGCTGAAATGACGGGGGAGGTCAGGGGGCGGGCGGTCGAGCTGCTGGTGGCGGATGGGGCGGAGCTGGCGCAGCTGGGGTTCTTTGGTGGGGAGCCGTTCCTGGCGTTCGCGGCGATGAAGGAGGCGGCGGCGCGGGCGAGGGTGGTGGCGGCGGCGGCGGGGTGTCGGCTGATCATGCAGGCGACCACGAATGGGACGGCGCTGGGGCGGGAGCAGGTCGAGTGGGTGGTGGGGAATGGGGTCCAGGTCTGCGTTTCCATTGATGGGGTGCGGGAGGCGCATGAGCGGGGGCGGCCGCTGAAGGGGGGGCGGAGCTCGTTCGATGCGGTGGTCAAGGGGCTGCGCGCGCTGGTGGATGCGGGGGCGGGGCCGGATGCGCTGATGGTCATCACGCCGGCCACGGTGGGGTGGCTGGCGGAGTCGGTGACCTGGCTGTGGAACGAGGGCGTCGATGTGGTGCGCGCCAACCTGGACTTCACGGCGGAGTGGGAGGCCGGGGCGCGGGTCGTGCTGCGCGAGCAGCTGCTCGAGGTCGGGGCGGAGCTGGTGCGGCAGCGGCGCGAGGGGCGCGAGGTGTCGTTCGCGCCGCTCGCGGACGCCATCGGCGAGGTCGTGCCGGCGCTGCGCCGGGTCAAGCGGCCACATGTCGTGGTCGCGACCAGCGGGAACCTGTATCCGTGCTCGCCGATGGTGGGTGAGGACAGGGATGATGGGCCCGAGGCGGCGCTGCGGATTGGCCATCTGAGCGAGCCGTTCAGCGACATCGTGAAGAAGGTCTTTGAAGAGGGATTGCACTGTTCGAAGAAGGGCGAGTGTGCCTGTGCCAGTTACATGGAGACTGGCGACATGAACCGGATGGGGTCAGTCGGCGCTGACTGGAAGCGGATGAAGCGCGAGGTCGGGCTGGTGGTCGGTCGGCTGCTGGGCGAGACCGCGCCGGTGGCGGCGCAGGCCCAGGCACAGACGGGCGCGGACGCGGACGCGACGCCGGACGAAGCGCGCAATCGCGCCGCGCTGGCGCTGGCGCCGGTGCTGGCGGTCGCTGGCGCGGCGGGGCCGCTGCGGTCGCTGGCGGCGACCAGCCCGTCGCGCACGCGGCTGGTGGCCAGCGTGATGGTGGGGGCCAGCGCGCTCGGGTTCGTGTCGGCGTCGGCGCCCGGCCTGCTGCGCGTGGTCAAGCAGAAGCGGGCCTGCGCGGCGACCGCGACGGCGGCCGACGTCGCCGGCAGCGCGACCAAGGGTGTCGGCGGCATGAGCGTCGATGGCGCGGCGCTGGCCGGGATGACGCTGGTCAGCCAGGAGGACGCCGACGAGGCCGCCCTGCGCGCGCGGATCGCGGCCAAGGCGGCGCAGCAGGTCGCGGTCAAGCCGCGGCCGAAGAAGCCGAAGCCGCCCGATCACCACTTCGGGGGCGTCATGATCCAGGGCGACATGGAGTTCTGATGGACGTCTCGCTGGTCCTGACCCATCGCTGCAACCTGGCCTGCACCTACTGCTATGCCGGCGAGCACCACCGCGCCGAGATGGCGGAGCCGGTGCGCCGGCGCGCGGTCGAGCTGCTGGTCGCCGATGGCGCCGAGGTGGCGCAGCTCGGCTTCTTCGGCGGCGAGCCGTTCCTGGCCTTCCCGGCCATGCGCGAGGCGGTGGGGCTGGCGCGCGGGCTGGCGCAGCAGGCCGGGTGTCGGCTGCTCGTGCAGGTGACGACCAACGCGACGGCGCTGGGGCGCGAGCAGGTCGAGTGGGTGGTCGGCCACGGCGTGCGCGTCTCGGTGTCGATCGATGGCGTGCGCGCGGCTCACGAGCGCGGGCGGCCGCTCAAGGGTGGGCGGTCGTCGTTCGACGCCGTGGTCGCGGGGCTGCGCGGGCTGGTCGACGCCGGGGCCGAGCCGGCGGCGCTCATGGTGATCACGCCGGCGACCGTGCCCTGGCTGGCCGAGTCGGTGGCCTGGCTGTGGAGCGAGGGCGTCGAGGTGGTGCGCGCCAACCTGGACTTCGCGGCCGACTGGGACGCCGGCGCGCGGGCCCTGTTGCGGCAGCAGCTGCTCGAGGTCGGTGCCGAGCTGGTGCGCTGGCGGCGCGAGGGGCGCGAGGTGGTGTTCGGACCGCTGATGGACGGGGCGGGGGAGGTGGTGCCCGCGCTGCGGCGCGTGAAGCGGCCGCACGTGGTGGTGGGCACCAGCGGCAACCTGTACCCGTGTTCGCCGATGGTGGGCGAGGACCGCGATGATGGGCCCGAGGCCGCGCTGCGGATTGGCCATCTGAGCGACGAGTTTGGCGAGATCGTGCGGCGGGTGTTCGCCGAGGGGCTGCACTGCTCGAAGCAGGGCGAGTGCGCGTGCGCGAGCTACCTGGAGACCGGGGATGTGGCGGCGCAGGGGCCGGTGGGGGTGGAGTGGCGGCGGATGAGGCGCGAGCTCGGCCTGGTGGTCGGACGGATGCTGGCTGCCGAGCACGAGCACGAGCACGAGCACGAGCACGAGCACGAGCACGAGCACGAGCACGAGCACGAGCACCGAGCCGGTCTCGTGCCCCTCCTCGCGGGGGCGGCCGGGCCGATGAAGGCCGTGGCCGCGGAGCCACCACGCCGGCGCACCAAGCTGGTCGCCACCGTGATGGTCGGCGCGAGCGCCCTCGGCTTCGTGTCGGCCTCGGCGCCGGGCCTGCTGCGCATCGTCAAGCAGAAGCGGGCGCTGGCGGCGACGGCGACCGCGGCGGGGGGCTGTGACCTCGCCAAGGACGTGGGCGGCATGAGTGTCGATCCTGCTGCGCTTACCGGGATGACCCAGGTCAGCCAGGAGGACGCCGACGCCGCGGCGCTGCGGGCGCGGATCGCGGCCAAGGCGGCGCAGCAGGTGGCCGTCAAGCCGCACCCGCGAAAGCCGGTCCACCGCCCGATGGACGACATGATCGACGGGCTGATGTTCGAATGAGGGAGTGATCGATGGATGTCTCGCTGGTCCTGACGCATCGCTGCAACCTGGCCTGCACCTACTGCTACGCGGGCGCGCACCACGGCGGCGAGATGTCGGAGGCGGTGCGACGGCGGGCGGTGCAGCTGATGTTCGCGGACGCGCCCGAGGTCGCGCAGCTGGGCTTCTTCGGCGGCGAGCCCTTCCTGGCCTTCGCGGCCATGCGCGAGGCGGCGGGGCAGGCGCGGCGGCTGGCGGAGCAGGCCAGGTGTCGGCTGGTGCTGCAGGCGACCACCAACGCGACGGTGCTCGGGCGCGAGCACATCGAGTGGATCGTCGGCAGCGGCATGCGGGTGTGCGTGTCGATCGATGGTGTGCGCGAGGCCCATGACACCGCGCGCCTGTACGGGGGCGGCAAGGCGCGCTCGTCGTTCGACGCGGTGGTCAAGGGGCTGCGCGCGCTGGTCGATGCCGAGGCGGCGCCCGACGCCATGATGGTGGTGACGCCGGCGACGGTGGCACTGCTGGCGCAGTCGGTGGAGTGGCTGTGGAACGAGGGCGTCGAGCAGGTCCAGGCCAACCTGGACTTCACGGCGCAGTGGACGGCGGAGGCGCGGGACGAGCTGCGCGCGCAGCTGCTCGAGGTCGGGGCCGAGCTGGTGAGCCAGCGCGCGGCCGGGCGCGAGGTGCGCTTCACGCCGCTGGCCGACGCCATCGGCGAGGCGGCGCCGGGGCGGCGCCTGGGCAAGCGGCCGCAGGTGGTGGTCGCGACGCGCGGGGACCTGTATCCGTGCTCGCCGATGGTGGGCGAGGATCGCGATGACGGGCCCGAGGCGGCGCTGCGCATCGGCCATGTCGACCAGCCGTTCGAGGACATCGTGCGCCGGGTGTTCGCCGACGGGCTGCACTGCTCGACCAAGGGCGAGTGTGCGTGTGCCAGCTATCTCGAGACCGGGGACATGCGGCGCATGGGGGACATGGGCGCCGAGTGGAAGCGCATGCGCCGCGACATCGGCCTCGTGGTCGGCGCCATGCTCAGGCCCGAGCACGAGCACGAGCACGAGCACCAGCACCAGCACGAGCACCAGCACCGGCACGAGCACCAGCACGAGCACCAGCACGAGCGCGCCGCCGCAGCCGCCGGTGAGCTGCGCTCGATCGGCGTCGCCCCCAGCCGCCCGCGGCGCACCCGGGCGCTCGCGGGGCTGATGGTCGGGGCCAGCGCGCTCGGCTTCGTGGCGGCGTCGACGCCCAGCCTGCTCCGCATCGTCAAGCAGAAGCGCGGGCTGGCCGGCGCCGCGACGGCGGCCGACACCGGCTGCGCCGCGGCCAGCGAGCTCGGCGGCATGAGCGGCATGAGCCGCCTCGGCGACGCTGACGCGCAGCAGGGCCTGACCCAGGTCAGCCAGGAGGACGCCGACGCCGCGGCCCTGCGCGCGCGCGTGGCCGCCAAGGCGGCGCAGCAGGCGGCAGCCAGGAAGGCTCTCCCCAAGCCCAGGGTGGTGCGCCCCGACGACGAGCACCGCATCATGGGCGGCATCGGCGCCCACCAGGTGCGTGACGACGACGAAAAGCTGCTGGCCGAGCTGCTGAAGCCCTAGTCAGCGCCCCAGCGCGCGCGACTCGCCGATGTCGAGCAGCCAGACCTTGTCGCCGCCATAACCGCGCTCGCTGCTGAGCGTGCGCAGGCGCGTGGGCGGCTCGTCGATGGGCTCGTCGGTGAGCACGAACGTGCCCCAGTGCATGGCCACCATGGTCCGCGCGCCGAGCAGCTCGTAGGCGCGCACCGCCTCGTCGACGTTCATGTGCTGCGGCTCCATGAACCAGCGCGGTTCATAGGCGCCGATGGGCAGCATGGCCCAGTCGATGGGGCCGGCGCGGCGGCCGATCTCGGCGAAGTCGTCGAAGAACGCGGTGTCGCCCGAGTGGTAGGCCACGCCCTCGGGGCCGCGCACCACGAAGCCGCCCCACAGCATGTCGTTGCGGTTCCACGGCATGCGCATCGACCAGTGGCGCGACGGCACCAGCGTGACCTCGAGGTTGCTGCCCAGGCGGTGGGTCTCCCACCAGTCGAGCTCGATGACGTTGAGCAGGCCCTCCTTGCGCAGCAGGTCGGCGTTGCCGAGCGGCACCACGTACAGCGCCTCGGGGCCGAGCCGCCGCAGCGTGGGCAGATCCATGTGGTCCATGTGATTGTGCGTGACCAGCACGATGTCCGCCGCGGGCAGCGCCTCGAAGGCGACGCCGGGCGCGACCTGGCGCGCCACCAGCCCACCGGCGCGGCCCCACACCGGGTCGGTCAGGATCAGCTTGCCGCCGAGGCGCAGCGCGAAGGTGGCGTGGCCGATCCAGGTCAGCGACGCGCGCGGCGACGCCAGCAGCGCGAGGTCGGGCTCGCGCACCGGCATCTTGAAGGCGGGATCGCGGGGCCGCTTGCGCGCTTCGGCGACGCCGCGCCGCAGGAGCTTCCAGCGCAGCATGTCGCCGAGGCCGCGGATGGGCCTGGTGGCGCGATCATCGAATCGACCCAAGCGATCGACCTCCGAGAGATCGGGGAGTGAGAGAGTGAGCCCAGCAGGATTTGAACCTGCGACTAACGGCTTAAAAGGCCGCTGCTCTACCAGCTGAGCTATGGGCCCCGGATGATGAAAACAGGGAGCAACCTGGGTAGCACTTCGGGCCCGCGAACGCAAACGGCTGCCATGTTTCGGAAATCAGGAAATGCTGCATTGCGGCTGAAAATCGGCCCATTTTCGGGGTTGACAGCGTGCGTGCACAGGCGCACGGTTGATCTCGCAAGGCACGATTCGCTTATCGATCGCAGAACGCTCGCGGACGCCCAGCGGACCCTTGTTTTGATCGCCTGAAGTGTCGGCTATGGTGTGGGCCATGTCTTCCAAGAGGCCCATCACGCTGTCTGTCGCTGGTCAGAAGCTGGCCCTGCGGACCGATGCAGACGAAGGCTACGTCGCTCGATTGGCCGAGTTCGTGGATACGCGCGTGAAGGAGACGGCGGCCGCCCGTGGTGGGGTCGCTTCTTATGACGTCGCTCTCCTGACCGCGCTGAACATTGCGGACGAGCTGTTCAGAGAGCGCGCAGCGCGGGCGGGTCTACGGGAGGGCGTGCGAGAACGAGCACGTGCGTTGCGCAAAACCCTGGAGGACGCAGCACCGAGCAGAACCAAGGCCAAATAGTCCACGATCTTTCCCCCTGCGGGGTTCGTGATGAGGCGATGAGGACCCAACACCTCGGAATCGGGAGTTCCAACCGGTGCCTGGTGTGCGCGACTGGACCCAGTCGCGCCTGATAGGCACCCCGGAGCGCCCACGTGAGACGTCGATCCCCCGACCAAGGGCTCTGACTGTCTCCTCACACGGCCCAGGCGGGGGGATTTTTTTTTCGGCATTGGAGGGAGCCTTCGCGGTTGCCAAGCCCCCGGCCAACCGGCTAAGGTTGCTAATCCTAAAGACTAATCCAATGCCCGGCCCTGGCGATCTCCGCGTCGAAAAGGCAAAACTCAGGCAGGAAATGCGCGCCATGCGTGACGCGCTCGCCACGCCCGCGCGGGCGACTGCGTCTGGGCGCCTGGTGCTGTGGCTGGCCGAGATGCTGGCCGACAAGCGGATCGCCGGTGAGACCTTCGCGGTGTATGCAGCCATCGGCAGCGAGGTCGACGCCGGGCGGCTGGCGGGGGTGCTGAGGGCGGCGGGGCTGCGCACCGTGTATCCGCGCATCGTGGCGGACACCAAGGTGCTCGATTTCTGCGTCGTGAACGACGTGTCGGAGCTCGAGCCCGGGGTGCTGGACATCCTGGCGCCGAAGCCCGATGCGCCGGCCGTCGACCTCGACGCCATCGACGTGTTCGTGGTGCCAGCGCTGGCGGTCGCGCCGGATGGGCACCGGCTGGGCTATGGCGGCGGGTACTACGACGCCACCCTGGCCGCCGCGCCGCGCGCGACGCGCGTGGGCGCGGTGTATGACGTTCAGATCCTCCCCGGGCTGCCCAGCGGCCCCGGTGATGCCGCGCTCGACTGGATCGTGGCCACCGATCGGGGCGCTGTGCGCGCCCAACCAGGTAGACAGACATGACGCCCCTGTACATCATCGCGGCGCTGATCGCGGGTCTCGCGATCGGTCTGGCGGTGGCGTGGGCGCTCCAGCGCGGTCAGCGCGGCCAGATCCAGGCCGCCAAGGCCGAGGCCGAGCGCGCCCTCGCTGCAGCCAAGGACGACGCCGCCGCTCTCAAGAAGAGCGCGGAGCTGGAGGCCCAGGAGCAGGCCTTCAAGCTCAAGTCCGAAGGTGAGCGCGAGCTCGCCACCCGCAAGGCCGAGCTGGCGCGCCGCGAGGAGCAGGTGCAGGGCAAGGAGTCGGACGCCGCCCGGCGCATCGGCGAGCTGGAGCGCAAGGAGACCGAGGTCGGACGCGCCGAGAAGGCCGCCACCACGCGCGAGCAGCAGGCCGAGGCCGCCGCCAAGAAGGCCGAGACCGCGCTGGCCGAGGCCAAGGGCGAGCTGGAGAAGGTCGCCGGCATGACCGCCGAGCAGGCCCGCGACAAGCTGGCCGCCGAGGTCGCCGACGAGGCCCGCAAGCAGGCCGCCATCGCGGTCAGGAAGATTGAAGACGAGACCCGGACCGAGGCCGAGAACCGGTCCAAGAAGATCATCTCGACCGCGATCCAGCGCTACGCCAGCGAGTATGTCGCCGAGCGCACGGTGTCGGTGGTGGCGCTGCCCTCGGACGACATGAAGGGGCGCATCATCGGGCGCGAGGGGCGCAACATCCGCGCCCTCGAGGCGGCCACCGGCATCGACCTCATCATCGACGACACGCCGGAGGCGGTCATCATCTCGTGCTTCAACCCGGTGCGGCGCGAGATCGCGAAGATCGCGCTGTCCAGGCTGATCGCGGACGGGCGCATCCATCCCACCCGCATCGAAGAGGTGGTGCAGAAGGCCTCGGAGGAGATCGACCAGCAGGCCAAGGAGGCCGGCGAGCAGGCGGCGTTCGACCTCGGGATCTCGCGCATGCACCCCGAGCTGACGCGCATGCTGGGCCGGCTCAAGTTCAGGAGCAGCCACGCGCAGAACCTGCTCCTGCACTCGGTCGAGGTCGGCTTCCTGGCCGGCGTCATGGCCGGCGAGCTGGGGCTGAACGTCAAGCAGGCGCGGCGGGCGGGCCTGCTGCACGACATCGGCAAGGCGGCGGACCAGGAGGTCGAGGGCTCGCACGCGGCGGTGGGCGCCGAGCTCGCGCGCAAGCTGGGTGAGGCGCCGCGCGTGGTGCACGCCATCGCGGCGCACCACGGCGAGGTGCCGCCCGAGAGCGTGCTCGACAACCTGGTCGACGCGGCCAACCAGCTGAGCGGGCAGCGCCCGGGTGCGCGGCGCGAGCAGCTGGAGTCGTATGTGAAGCGGCTCGGCGATCTCGAGAAGCTGTGCACCGACTACCCGGGGGTCGAGAAGGCGTTCGCGATCCAGGCCGGGCGCGAGGTGCGCGTGATGGTCGAGAACGCCAGCGTCTCGGACGACCAGTCGGTGCTGATGTCGAAGGAGATCGCGAAGCGGATCGAGGACACCATGCAGTATCCCGGGCAGGTGCGGGTGTGCGTGATTCGCGAGACGCGGGCGACCGAGTACGCGAAGTAGGCGGTCGGTGGGGCTGTCGTGAAGGTGCTGTGCATCGGTGATGTGATCGGGCGACCGGGGCGCGATGCGCTGCGCTCGTTCGTGGGCCGGCTGCGCGCCGAGCTGGGCGTCGGCTTCGTGATCGCGAACGGCGAGAACTCGTCGGGCGGGGTCGGCATCACGGTGCAGAGCGCCGAGGACATGTTCGGCAGCGGCGTGGACGTCATCACGCTGGGCAACCACACCTGGAAGCACGACAAGGAGATCGCGCCGTACCTGGAGAAGTGCGGGCGGCTGGTGCGGCCGCTGAACTTCGCGCCGGGGACGCCGGGGCGTGGCGTGTGTGTGGTCGAGGTGCCGGGCGGTGGCGGGGTGCGGGTCGCGGTGATGAACCTCATCGGGCGCGTGTTCATGGAGGCGTGCGCGAGCCCGTTCGACGCCGCGGACGCCGCGCTGGCGGAGCTTTTGCGCACCGCGCCCGGCGTGCCCGTGGTGGTGGACATGCACGCCGAGGCGTCGAGCGAGAAGCGCGCCATGGGGCACCACCTGGACGGGCGCGTGGCGGCGGTGTTCGGGACGCACACCCACGTACCGACGGCGGATGAAGAGGTGCTGCCGGGCGGCACCGGGTACCTGGGCGACGTCGGGATGACCGGGCCGTACGACTCGGTGATCGGGATGGTGAAGGAGAAGATCGTGCACAAGTTCCGGTCCGGGCGGCCGATGCCGTATGTGGTCGCCAGGGGCAACGTGCAGCTGCGCGGCGTGGTGTTCGAGATCGATGGACGGGGCAAGTGCGTGGCGGTGGAGCGGGTGCGGCGCGACGTCACTGGCCCGGTCGTGAGCGAGGACGCATGAGAGATGTCGAGGAGCAGCTCGCGCTGCTGTTGCGCGGGGTGACACACGTGGAGTCCGAGAACGAGCTGCGCATGCGGCTGAAGGAGGGCAAGCGGCTGGTCGTCAAGGCCGGCTTCGACCCGACCTCGGCCGACCTGCACCTCGGCCACACCGTGCTGATGTCGAAGATGCGCACCTTCCAGGAGCTCGGCCACAAGGTGGTGTTCGTGGTCGGCGACTTCACCGCGATGATCGGCGATCCCACCGGCAAGAGCGCGACGCGGCCGCGGCTGACCCGCGAGCAGGTGCTGGAGCACGCCGAGACCTACACCCGGCAGGCCTTCAAGGTGCTGGATCGGGAGGCCACCGAGGTCCGCTACAACAGCGAGTGGCTGGGGCCGATGACGGCGGCGGACACCGTGACGCTGGCGGCCAAGTACACCGTGGCGCGCATGCTGGAGCGCGACGACTTCACCAAGCGCTTCCAGGCCCAGAAGCCGATCAGCGTGCACGAGCTCCTGTATCCGCTGTTCCAGGGCTATGACTCGGTGGCGTTGCAGTGCGACATCGAGCTGGGTGGGTCGGATCAGCTGTTCAACCTGCTGGTCGGGCGCGCGCTGATGAAGGACTACGGGCTGCGTCCGCAGATGGTGATGACGACGCCGCTCCTGGAGGGCACCGACGCGCGGGTCGAGAATGGCAAGCTGGTCGGCGACAAGATGTCCAAGTCGCTGGGCAACTATGTCGGGGTCGACGAGGCGCCGAACGACGTCTACGGCAAGCTGATGCGGGTCACCGACGAGGCCATGTGGCGCTACTACGAGCTGCTCTCGCGCGTGGACAACGAGGCGCTGGCGGCGCTGAAGGGCGGCCACCCGATGGTGGCCAAGAAGGCGCTGGCGCGCGAGCTGACCACGCGCTTCCACGGCGACGAGGCGGCGACGGCGGCGCAGGCGCACTTCGAGCAGCAGCACCAGCGTGGCGAGGTGCCCGACGACATCGAGAGCGTCAGCGTGGTGGTCGACGACGGCGCGACGGGGCTGGCGCTGATCAAGGTGCTGGTGGCGGCGGGGCTGGCCAAGTCCGGCGGCGACGCCAAGCGGCTGGTGGGGCAGAAGGCGGTCGCGGTGGATGGCGAGGTGGTGACCGACGGGCAGCGCGCGCTGGCGCGCGGCGGCGTGCACGTGGTGCGCTGTGGCAGGCAGTACCGGAAGGTGACGCTGGCATAGGCAGTCTTCGGCAAAGTGCGACTATCCCGATCGTCATAAACCGTGTGGCCCTGTTTGGTACCAGGTGCCGAGTGGGGTAATGTTGCGCGCATGAGAGCCCACTACATCGTCATTGCACTCGCCCTGGTCGTCCCCGCTTGCGGCAAGAAGAAGCCGAAGGGACTCGGCGACAAGAAGGCGGCGTGCGAAAACATCTACAAGCAGTACTCCTCACGCCAGGACCCCAAGGTCTGGAGCGACGCCTGCATGGCGGCGCCCGACGAGAACATCCGCTGCATCAACCTCATCATGGAGGAGGCCAAGGACGGCGCCTGCAAGAAGCTGATCAACAGCCCCGAGCGCACGTCGCTGGTGCTGGTGCTCAACGGCAAGCCCGAGGCGTCGCCCGAGCCGTCGCCGTCGGCCTCCGCGGACCCGTCGGCGTCGCCTGACCCGTCGGCCTCGCCCGACCCGTCGGCTTCCCCGGCCGCGATCACCATCCCGCCGCCGCCCGATGGCAAGCTGACCGCTTTCAAGGGTGGCAACAACTGGGGCACGTTCGACGCCGACAAGGCGCTGTACATCACGACGGGTGACAAGCGCATCGTCGCGATCACCAGGGACTGCGAGAAGTTCACCTGCTCCATGGTCGACAAGGGGGGCGGTGTCGACTCCGACAAGCTGCAGAAGGCGTGTCCGGACGCCACCTACGTGGAGCTCACCATCGACCGGGGCGATCCGCCCGGCGAGCCGGCGGTCGGCCCGATCAAGGTCGAGGGCTACATCTCGCGCTTCAGCTCCATGGGCGGCCTGACCGGCAGCAACCCCGTCGAGGGCTCCAGCCTCACCGAGGTCACCGCCAAGCAGGTCAGCGGCAAGATCGACTTCAAGGACGGCGACAGCGGGGCCCTGGGCTCGTTCGTCGCCAAGGTCTGCAAGTAACACGCGCTGACGTGACGCCCGGCTGGGCGCCTGGCTAGGTATAGCGGGCGTCCAGCTTGGTGAGCTGGCTGGTGAAGCCCTCCTTCTGCATCCCCGTGAACTCCTCGCTGTGCATGCCGTCGAGCGTGACGACCATGCGGACCTTGTCGCCGACGGCGGACAGGGCGACGTCGATCGTGCTCTCGTAGGCGGCGACGCCGGGCAGAAAGTCGATCACATTGATGATGGCCAGGTGGGTCTGCGGCCTGATGGCCGAGAAGGTGGCGCGCACCGCGTGTGAGGGCGGCTGGCCCATCTTCTTCATGGCCTCGACCATCTCGGGGCTGTCGGCGACCATGTCGTAGTGCAGGGTGCCGCCGTCACGCGCCTCGAGGGTGTGCACGTCGGCGCGGAAGCCCTGCGGGCCCCACCAGGACTCGAAGCCCTGCTTGGTGGTCCACAGGTTCCAGATCTCCTCCAGGCTGGCGCGGTAGGTGCGCTCGATGACGACCTTGGTCTTGTCGCGGCTCATTGCGGCTTGCTCCTGGCTCGGGTGCGTCTCTGTCGGGATTCCAGCGCGGCGCCGAAGCGGTCGAGGCGCGCCTCCCACAGGGTGCGGTACTGGTCGACCCAGGCCTCGAGCTCCTTGAAGGGCCCGGGGCGCAGGGCATAGAGGCGACGCTGGCCGTCGGGGCGCATGGTGACGAAGCCCGCCTCGGTCAGGATGCGCAGGTGGCGCGACACTCCGGACTGGTGCACCCCGGCGCTGGCGACCACGTCGCCGACCTGCTGCTCGCCGTGGCGCAGCGCCTCGACGATGCGCCGGCGGGTCGGGTCGGCCAGGGTCTGGAAGACGTCCAGTTGCATGTCGATACATATGCACCATGGTGCATATGTTGGTCAAGGCAGAAAGTGCCGCCGGGGCGGAGCCGCGCGTGGCGCGAGGCGAGCGCCGATTGGCGCGCCGCTGCGCCGCGAGCCGGCTAGGTTCTCGCCATGAGGTCGGTGCTGCTCGTGGTGATCGTCGTGGCCGCGCTGCTGGGCGGCGCGGGCTGCTATGGGCGCATGCGCGGCGGGATGCTGGCGGGGCAGGGCACGGAGCAGGGCGACGTCGAGGCCATCAGCCTCGGGTTCGGCGGGGTGAGCCAGGGGCCCGCGGGGCGCTTCGGGGGCGGCATGACGGCGGGGTTCGCGGGTGACGGCGAGGACGCGGGCGGGCTGGTCACGGCCGGGGTGGAGGCGCTGGCCGACGTCGCCATCGTGAAGCTGGGGCGGGAGAGCCGGCTGTCAGGGCTGGCGCGCGCCCAGGTCGCGACCGCGCAGCGCTCGTCCGAGGCGGACGCGGCGGGGGCGGGCGGCACGTCGGGTGGCGGGGTGCTGGCCGAGCTGGGCGCGGGGCTGGGCTTCGACCTGCCGGTGGCGAGTGACGACGGCAAGCTGAGCTATCTGCTGCTGGGGGTGCTGGCGACGGCGGGCTACCTGGACGTGCCCGAGCGCCAGGAGCCCTGGGGCTACGGCGCGATGCTCGAGCTCTCGGTCGGCTTCGACCTGGCCAGGATGCTGGACAGGGTGGGGGAGCCCGACGACTGAACTACTGCTCGGTGTAGAAGTACCAGTGGGCGTCGCCGGCGTTGTAGTACTCCCAGCGGCCCTGGTAGTAGTAGACCCACTGGCTGTCGTGCCACCGGCGGTAGTGGCCGCAGTGCTCGAAGTGGAAGTGGGCGTCGTGGGACTCGAGGATGGCGACGTAGCCGACCACGCTGGCGGTCCACAGGGCGGTGCGCACGAAGTCGGCGGTCAGGCGCGGTGAGCAGCCCGACTGGGACGCGGGCAGCAGGGCGAGCGCCAGCGCGAGGGCGGCGGCGCGGAACCAGCGGCGCATCTTGATTGGGGCGGACATCGCTTCTACGGGTTCATAGTAGCAATGGCCGTGCCTTTGGCGACAAATCGGGCGGAAAAGGAGTTTCGAGGGGTTGGGGGCGCGGGAGGCGGGGGGAACGCGCAAGGGCAGTGGCGCCAGGGCCACAGCGTGAACCGGGTCGGGCAGAGCCAGGCCTACGCGACCACGACCTTCGTGGAGGGCTCTGGCGGGGGTGGCGTCGGGGCGATGGGCTGCTCGACCGGCAGGGTCACCGTGAAGGTGGTGCCGACGCCGACCTGGGTGTCGACCTCGATGGTGCCGCCGTGGCGCTCGACGATGCCGTGCACGATCGACAGGCCGAGGCCGGTGCCGGCGCCGACCTCCTTGGTGGTGAAGAAGGGGTCGAAGATGCGCGGCAGCACCTCGGCGGGGATGCCGGGGCCGTCGTCGCCGATCTGGACCACGACGATGTCGCCGCCGGGCTGCTTCTTGCGCTCGGTGGAGATGCGGATGGTGCCGTCCTTCTTCTCCAGGGCCTGGGCGGCGTTGGTGAGCAGGTTCAGGAAGACCTGGCTGATCTGGCCGGCGTGGGCGCGGATCTTGGTGTTCTCGCCGTAGTGACGCTCGACCGTGATGTGGTTCTTGATCATGTGGCGCAGGAGCTCCAGCGACTCGTCGAGGCTGCGCTTGACGTCGATCTCGAGCAGGCGCTCGTCGTCGACGCGGGAGTAGTTGTGCAGCGCCTGCACGATCTCCTTGGTGCGGCGGGCGCCGTTCTGGATGACACGGATCATGTCCTTGATCTCGACCGCGGCGGTGCTGGCGGCGCCGACCAGGGACTTGCGTGACGACATCTCGCTCAGCATGTCGTCGAGCTCGGTCTGCATCGGGCCCACGGTGTTGGCGATGGCGTTGACCGGGTTGTTGATCTCGTGCGCGATCCCGGCCACCAGCTGGCCGATCGAGGCCATCTTCTCGGAGCGCACCAGCTGCGCCTGCGCGCGCTTGAGGGCGTCGAGGGCCTCGTAGAGCTCCTTGTTCTTGCGCGCCAGGTCGGAGGTGCGGCGCTGCACCTCGCGCTCGAGGTCGAGGTTGACCTCCTCGGTCGAGCGCAGCTTGTCGCGCAGGGCGCGGCGCATGTCCTCGAGGGCGAAGGTCAGGCGGCCGACCTCGTCGGCCTCGGAGGCGGCGGCGACCGGTGGCGCCAGCTCGCCGCGGGCCATCTCCTCGGCGCGGCGCTCCAGCGCCTTGATGGGCGTGGTGAACTCGGACACCGTGAACCAGACGATCCCCGCCGAGACACCGAACAGCACGATGAAGAAGACCAAGAGCTCCTTGAGCGGGCGCTCGATCCCTGGCCCGCGGAAGCGTGACCCCGGGTAGAACAGCGCGATGGTCCCGAGGTCGACGCCGTCGAGCTCGAGCTGGGCGTAGCGGCCGGTCAGGCGCAGCGAGGCCACGTCGAGCCAGCCCTCGCCCTTCTGGTACAGCAGCGCGACGGTCGGCCAGGGCAGGCGCAGCGGCGGCGTGGTGCCGGCGCGGATCGACGCCGCGTGCGCGCCGGCGCCGCTGGGCGACAGGTGATAGAACGAGCCGCCGTCGGCCATCACGCCGAGGGCGGCCTGGGCCAGGACCTCGCGCACCAGCTGGGTGTCGGCGCCCTCGCCGCGCTTGGCGGCGCGCATGCGCACCTCGTCGCGCACGAAGTCGAGCTTCTGCAGCGCCTGCTTCTGCACGAAGCCGGCGGCCAGGTTCTTGTACTGGATGAACGACCAGAACAGCGCCAGGCCGCAGGCGAACAGCACCAGGCCGCCGAACGAGATCAGCATCTTCATGCGCAGGCTGAGCGGGGTGCGGATCTCGCTCGGGACCAGGCGGTGGCGCAGCGCCAGGTGTGACAGCAGCGGGCGCATGCCGGCGCGGTGCCACAGCGCCTCGTACAGGGCGCCGCCCATGGTGATGACGGCGGCGGCGCCGAACATCAGGATGGCGCTGTCGGAGTCGATGCGGAACACGTAGTGGGCCTGGACCGACCCGGCGGCGGCGGCCACGGTCCAGAACGCGACCTTGGAGGCGGCCAGCTTGTAGCCCAGCGCCTGCGCGCCGCGGTAGGCGGCGGTGGCGCGCGGGTCGGTGGGGCCGGGGCGATCCTGCGGGTCGGAGTAGACCGCGACGTCGAGGTAGGCCTCGATGGGGCGGCGAAAGCGGCGCGCCGTCAGGTACCAGCCCACGGTGAGCACGCCGACCGAGAGCGGGAAGTAGGTCTGCAGCTGCAGGAACTGGTCGAAGGTGATGGGCAGGAAGAAGTAGATGAAGCCGATGATGGCGGTCAGCGCGATGGCGCCGATGACCAGCGAGATCTTCACCAGGCGATCGAAGTAAGTGTCGGCGAAGTAGCGCAGCGGCTCCAGGCCAGGGAACAGGACCGGCTTGAGCTGGCGCAGCACGCGCGCGGTCCACGAGCTGCGCAGCAGCGACACCATCAGCGAGTTCATCAGGGTGACCCCGATGACGGTGGCCACGGCCTGCAGCGGGAACGAGGTCAGCGCGTACAGCAGCGACGCCAGCACCGACAGCGACACCGTCCACAGGGTGGTGCGCAGGACCCACAGGCGATTGGGCGCCAGCAGCAGGGCGCGGTAGGCGGCGTCGGTGATCTCGCCGAGCAGGGGCTGGTTCTTCTTGCGCAGCGAGACCGCGCGCTGCAGCGGCGCCAGCCAGGTG
This sequence comes from Deltaproteobacteria bacterium, assembly GCA_020853705.1. Taxonomy (GTDB): domain Bacteria; phylum Myxococcota_A; class Polyangia; order Haliangiales; family JADYYK01; genus JADYYK01. The sequence continues at coordinate 20,367 of JADYYK010000246.1, read as the reverse complement.
GTGATGGCCAGCGCCCACACCGCGACGAAGCCGAGGGCGACCGGGAGGACCGCGGTGGACAGCACCGAGCGCTGCTCGGGCGTGGGGCGGTAGAAGTACAGCAGCGGCAAGACGATGACGATCGCCTCCAGCGCCGTGAGCACGACACCGGGGACGAACAGCCGCCGCTTGAACCCGCTTCTCTCGACCGCCACGCGGCGTCGAGTATACGGGAGAAGGCTACGGCGTGTCGGTCGGCGCGGCCTGGGCGGTGCCCGTGCCGGTGCCGGCGGGCGCCGGTGAGGCCGCCGGAGCGCTGGCGACGGCCGGCGGGGCGCTGTCACCCACGACCAGGCTGTCGAGCGCGTTGCTGTACGCGGTCGGCGGCGCCTTGGTCGGGATCTTGCGCGACCAGGTCACCAGATCCTCGAGCACCTTGTTGGCGAAGGCGCCGGTCAAGAGCTGCGGCTGCGCGTGCCTGGGCATCAGCTTCTCGTCGCCGACCACCAGCGGCTCGGTGTTGTTGGCGTACAGCGGGAAGGCACCAACGCTGTCGATCTGGCCGTTCTTGACCACCACGCGGCCGAGCATCGAGTACAGCTTGGCGCCCTTCTCGTGGTGACGCTTGGTCTTGGAGTTGAACGACAGGTTGCCCAGGCTGTAGAAGATGACGCCGCCGTTGTAGCGCTCGACGCCCTGGATGACGTGGGGGTGGTGCGCGAACACGATCTTGGCGCCGGCGTCGATGAAGCCGTGATACATGCGCACCGTCTCGGGCGACGGCACGTGCTCGTACTCCTTGCCGTGGTGCGACGACACGATGACGACGTCGGCGCTGGCGGCGGCGGCCTTGATGCGCTCGGGCACGTCCTTGGAGTAGACCGAGGCCACCAGGTTGGAGCCGTTGTTGCCCAGCGCCATGAAGGCGAACTTGGTGCGCTTGCCCTTGGGGGTGAAGTACTTCACCTCCTTGGCCTCGTCGGAGGTCACGCCGGTGCCGGCCCAGACCAGCGGGCGCTCCTCGTTGTTCATCGAGGTCAGCAGCGCCAGGGTGTCCTCGAGCCCCTGCTTGCCGGCGTCCATCGAGTGGTTGTTGGCGTTGGAGAACAGGTTGAAGCCGGCGTCGGTCAGCCACTTCAGGCGGTGCGGCTTGGAGACGATGATGAACTCCTTCTGCACCGCGGGCGTGGCCTCGGTGAAGGGCGTCTCCAGGTTGGCGAAGTTGAGATCGCCCTGGGCCAGCAGCGGGCGGATCGACGCGAACAGCTCGGCGCCCATCTTGTCGCAGACGTCCTCGCCGTTCCAGCCGTTGGCGTAGGAGACGTCGCCGCCGGCGTTGATGACGATGACGTCGTCGGCCGGGGGTTTGGCCGCCTTCACCTTCTTGCTGGCGGCGGGGGCGGCGGGCGCGGGCTTCGCGGCTTCCTGTGCCAGGGCGGAGGCGCCGAAGGCGCACAGGAGGGTTGCCACGAAGATCGACCGCATGGGTCCATTGATGCCAAACCCTGCGGTTTGGCGCAACTATCAAGTCACTCGGCGAAGCCGAGTGACTTGTCTGGTCTTTGGCTGGAACGGTGCTAGTGGGGATGGCGGGAATACCGGGCCGGCTTACTTCGTACGCGCCGCCGTCGCGGGGCCATCCGGGCGGTACACGATGTAGGTCTGGCGGGTCTGGACCTCGTTGTCCTCGCGCGCCACGACCGTGATCACGTTGGCGCCGGGCCACAGCGGCACGGTGGCGTCGATGGCCAGCTCCGCCCCGTTCTTGCTGTTCTTGTTCGAGGTGTAGAACACCTTCTTGTCGATCTTGGCGCCGCGGTTGGACACGAAGATGTAGGCGTCCTCGACCTGCTTGTCGTCGGTGGCCTTGCCGGTCAGGCGGGCGCTGGTGGCGTCGGCCTCCAGCGGCACCGACAGCACCAGCTTGGGTGGGGTCACCGCCCAGCGCGCGCTGAACTTGGGCGACGCCGCGCCGGTGGCCAGCACGCTGGCCGACTTGGTGGCGATGAAGCCGGGGCGGCCATTGGCGACCTCGACGCGCAGCCAGCCGTCGCCGATGCGGCTCAGCAGCTTGTACGACGAGCCCGCCGCGGCGCGCCCGATCACCATGCTGCCCTGGCGCGCACCCTCGTAGACCCAGGTGTCGGCGCCCACGCGGGCCACGCCCTTGGCGGCCACGATGCCGCCCTCGGGCTGCGAGATCGGGACGTCGATCTTCTCGGTCACGAACTCGCGCAGGGTCTGGTCGTAGACCATGACCTCGACCTGGACCTCGCTGCCCTCGAAGTCCTTGGCGACCTCGAAGGTGAACTCGACGCTCTTCTCGGCGTTGGGGTCGATGGCGCCCAGATCGAAGCGGCCCTTGTTGACCACCACGCCGTCGCCCGAGTTGTTCTTCAGGGTGGCCAGCGTCTTCCACGCCTTGCCCAGGCCCAGGTTGGTGATGGCGGTCAGCAGGCGGACCTCCTCACCACGCTGCAGGAGGCCATCCTTGTTGCCGCGCACGTCGTCGATGATCTGGTACTTGTAGCCGAACACCGGGCGCGCGAGGCCCGCCAGGGTGACCTTGTACTGCGGCACGCCCGCGACCTCGCGGCCGGTGGCGTCCTTGAGCTCGACACGCAAGGCGTCGACCCGGGTGATGGCCTCGCGCGGGACCTTGATGGCCTGCTCGAAGGTCTTGGTCTCGCCCGGGTTGATGCGGCCGAACATCATCTCGACGTCGTCGAAGGTGTAGTCGTCGTTCTTGACCAGGCCGCGGACCTGGAAGGCCGGGCCGGTGCCGTCGTTGGTCACCGTCAGCTTGAGCTTGATGGTCTCGCCGGCGCTGAGCTTGCCGTCGGGACGGTCGGACTCCCACTTGGCGTGCAGGTTGGGGGTGCCGGCGACCTTGAGCGGCTTCTCCCAGTTGATGCCCAGGGTCTGCAGCTTGGCGGCGATCTTGACCTCCTCCTCGGCGCGACGCTTGGCGGCGAAGGCGCGGGCCTGCGCGATCATCTCCTTGCGCGAGACCGACTTGGTGGTGGTCAGGAAGTCGCGGCTGAAGGTGATCTCGAAGTCCTCGACGAACTTGTCGGCGTCGGGCGGCGGCTCCTCCTCGTCCTCCTCCTCGGGGTCGCCGCCGGTGCCCGGGTCGGTGTCATCGTCGTCGGGCGTCGCGGCGCCGGCCTTCTTGGGCGGCGGGACATAGAGGTAGGCGACCTCCTCGGCCGGGCGCTCGCCCTTCTTGGCGGTGGCGTGGTCGAGGTGGCTGTCGAGGTCGGACTCGCGGGTCAGGTGGTTGGGGCCGAGGTAGCGCACGCGCTCGGAGACCTCGCCCAACTTGTCGGGGATGCGCGCGGGCAGGAGGGCGATGTCGGGCGGCACGCCGACCGACTGGATCGAGATGTCGCCGGGGGTCAGGTACTGCGCGATGGTCAGCTTGAGGGCCGACTCGTCGTCGTTGTCGAACAGGACCTGGACCGAGCCCTTGCCGAACGAGGTCTGGCCGATGATCAGCGCGCGGTCGTTGTTCTTGAGCGCGCCGGCGACGATCTCGGACGCCGAGGCCGAGCCGCCGTTCAGGATGACCGCGACCGGCGAGGTGGTGTCGGTGCCCGCGGCCACGGCGCGGCGCTCGTCACGCTGCTTGCCGGCGTAGCCGACCGTGGTGACCAGGGTGCCCTTCTCGATGAAGATGTCGGACATCTTGATGGCCTGATCGAGCAGACCGCCCGGGTTCCAGCGCAGATCGAGGATCCAGGCCCGCGCGCCCTGCTTCGTCAGGGCGGCCATGGCCTTCTTGAGCTCGTCCGAGGTGGTGGCGCCGAACTGCTTGATCTTGAAGTAGCCGACGCCGTTCTTGAGCAGCTGCGACTCGACCGAGTCGACGTGGATCTCGGCGCGGGTGAGCGGGAACTTGAGCAGGCCGCCGTCGGTGGCGGGGCCAGGCTGGCCCTTGCGCTCGATCCACACGGTGACGTTGGTGTCGGGGTCACCGCGCAGGCGGTTGACGGCCTCGGTCAGGGTCAGGTTGACGGTGGCCTCGTCGTCGATCTTGACGATGTGGTCGTTGGCCAGGATGCCCGCGCGCGAGGCCGGGGTGCCCGGCATCGGGTTGATGACGGTCAGCTTGTCCTTGCGGATGCCGATGACGATGCCGAGGCCGCCGAACTTCTGCGAGGTGTTGACGCGCATCTCCTTGTACGACTCGGGGTCGAGCAGCGTGGAGTGCGGGTCCAGCGTGGACAGCATGCCGTTGACGGCGGCGTACTCGATCTCGCGGGCGTCGGAGCCGGGGTTCATGTTGGCCTGGACGAACTTGAAGATCTCCTTGAGGCGGGTGGCCAGGCGCCAGGGCGAATCGACGTCCTTGAGCTCGAAGGTCTTCTTCTGGTCGTTGACCTGGACGATGACCTTGTCCTCGGCCTTGCGCGGCTCGACCAGGACCTCGGCCACGCTGCGCTGCACCGAGTCGAGCGCCTTGAGCAGCATCTCCTTGGTGTCGATGCGGGTCGGGTCGACATAGTTGTCGCGCAAGCGGACCAGGGTGACGTTGAAGATCTTCAGCGCCGTCAGGTCATGCTTGGGCTTGGGGGTGGCGCGACCGGGCGCGGCCTCGGTCTCCTGGGCCCCGAACAGCTTCAGGCTCTTGGAGCTGGGGGTCTGGATGGTCAGGTACAGCGCGCTGGCGAGGGCGCCCAGCAGGATCGTCAACTTCACGTAGAGCTTCATCCGGTTCTCCGGGGGCGCTGGGTGGGAACTCGCGCGTGTCGATTATAGGGCACGTGGTGGTCAGGGGCTACGCGGGGGTTGTCACGACGGTGTGATCAATGGATACGAACCACGGTGCGGGTTGATCCTGTTCCCGGTGTGCCGAATGGGTGGGCGGATGTGGGCTGGGGCCGGTTTTTACTCGGGCAGGTGCAGGATGCCCTCGATGCGCAGGGCGGCGACCCGGGCGGCCAGGCGGGCGCGGCGCTCGCCGGGGGGCAGGGCGGCGCGCTCGCTGGCCAGGGCGTCGGCGAAGCTGGCCAGGCGGGGGTCGAGCAGGCGGTCGAGCTCCTCGCGCAGGCGCCGGGCCAGGGCGGGGGCGGCGCCCTCGGTGGAGATGGCGACGCGCACGTGGCCGCGGCGGATCAGGGCGGGCAGCGCGAAGTCGGAGTGCTCGGGGCGATCCTGGGCGTAGCACAGCAGGGCCGGCGTGTGGGCGTGCGCGGCGGCGTGGACCCGGGCGGCCAGGGCGGGATCCTGGGCCTCGTCGCACACGAAGACCAGGCGGTGATCGGCGAGGGCGGCGGGGATGAACGCGGTTTCGGGGATGCTCGTGATGCTGGCGCCGGCCTCGGTGAGGCGGCTGGCGCGGTCGGCCGCCGAGGGGCCGTCCCCGATGACCAGGGCGCGCTGCCCGGAGACGAAGAGGGAGATCGCCAGCGTGGGTCGCATGGCCGGTTTTCGCCGGTGGCGGGTTGGGTTGTCAATTGGGGGCGTGGTTGCCATAGTGGGGCCCGGCGATGGCAGCGACTGGCACAGGCAAGGGTGGCAAGCGCGGCGGCAAGCGCAAGGTCATCGACGTGGGGTTCGTCGAGGGCGGCTCGCACCCGGTCGAGGGCGACGGCGAGCCGGGGTCGGGCGGTGGCGATGGTGACGGGGAGGCCGAGCCGGATCTGGCCGAGCTGGAGCCGGACGCCGCCGAGCTGAGCGCGGTCGAGGCCGAGCTGGGGGCGGAGCCGCTGGCCGATGGCGCGGATGGCGTGGATGGCGGCGCGGGTGGCGGCGATGGCGCCGATGGCGCGACGGACGGCGACGGCGAGTCGCGCGGGCTGGGCGCGGTGCGCGCGCTGGGGTCGGTCAAGGGCGCGCGGTCGATCGTCCGGCACGATCCGCTGTCGGCGTACATGTCCGAGCTGCGCAGGTACCCGCTGCTGACGCGCGAGGAAGAGCACGAGCTGGCCGTCAAGTATGTGAAGACCGGCGATGTCGTGGCGGCGCGGCGGCTGGTGACGGCGAACCTGCGCCTGGTGGTCAAGATCGCGCACGAGTACCGCAGGTCGTACAAGAACGTGCTCGACCTGGTGCAGGAGGGCAACCTGGGCCTCTTGCAGGCGGTCAAGAAGTACGACCCTTACCGCGGCGTCAAGCTGTCGTCGTATGCGGCCTGGTGGATCCGCGCCTACATCCTGAAGTACGTGCTGTCGAACTGGCGCCTGGTCAAGATCGGGACCACGCAGGCGCAGCGCAAGCTGTTCTTCAACCTGCGCAAGGAGCGCGAGAAGCTGGAGCGCGAGGGCTACGAGGTCGGGCCCAAGCTGCTGGCGGAGCGGCTCGACGTCAGCGAGGCCGAGGTCAACGAGATGTCGGTGCGGCTGGGCGCGCCCGATCTGTCGCTGGACGCGCCCAGCGGGCGCGGCGACGACGACAACGCCCACAGCCCGATGGATCGAATGCCGTCGGCGGCGGCGGGGCGGCCCGACAGGCAGGTCGAGGGCGGCGAGTTCAGGGCCCTCCTGCGCGAGAAGCTGGAGCAGTTCGCCAAGGGGCTCAAGGGGCGCGAGGAGACCATCTTCCGCGAGCGGCTGCTCAATGACGCGCCGCTGACTCTGCAGGAGATCGGGGAAAAATACGGGATCTCGCGCGAGCGGGCGCGGCAGCTGGAGAAGCGGCTGGTGACCCGGCTGCGCGGCTATCTCGAGAAGGAGCTCGGCGAGGCGGTCGCCATCGGGGCCTCCGACGAGGAGCCGTGAGCGCGGTGGGCGCCGCCAGCGGGCGCCGGCCGGGGTCGCCGGTGCGCGGCGGCACCCTGTATGTGGTGGCGACGCCGATCGGGAACCTGGAGGACATCACCTATCGCGCCGTGCGCGTGCTGGGCGAGGTCCAGGTGGTCGCGGCGGAGGACACCCGGGCGGCGGAGCGGCTGCTGGCGGCGTACGAGATCGGGGCCCGCGGGCGCGTGGTGTCGTGCTTCGAGGGTAACGAAGCCGGGCGCGCCGATGAGCTGGTCAGGCGGCTGCAGGGTGGCGATGCGGTGGCGCTGATCAGCGAGGCCGGCATGCCGGGGGTGTCGGACCCGGGGCAGCGCGTGATCGCGGCGGCGGTGGCGGCGGGGGTGCGCGTCGAGGTGGTGCCCGGGGTGTCGGCGGCGCTGATGGCGCTGGTGGGGTCGGGGCTGCCGACCGAGCGGTTCGTGTTCCTGGGCTTTCCGCCGCGGGCGGAGGGGGCGCGGCAGACCCTGTTCGGTGGGCTGCGCGGCGAGACCGGGACCATGATCTTCTACGAGGCGCCGGGGCGGGTCGGCGAGACGCTGGCGGCGCTGGCGGCGGCGCTGGGGCCGGAGCGGCGCGCGGTGGTGGCGCGCGAGCTGACCAAGCTGCACGAGGAGCTGGTGCGGGCGCCGCTGGGCGAGCTGGCGGCGCGCTATGCCGAGGTGGCGCCGCGCGGCGAGGTCACGCTGGTGGTCGAGGGCGCGCCGGTGGGGGCGGCCGGTGAGGTGGTGGACGTCGAGGCCGAGGTGCGGCGGCGGCTGGCGGCGGGCGAGTCGCCCAAGTCGCTGGCGGCGGCGCTGGCGCTGCTGAGCGGGCGGCCACGGCGGCAGATCTACCAGCTGGCGCTGGCGCTGCGTGGCGAACCGGGGCGCGCGGGTGCGGGTGCGGGTGCGGGTGCGGGTGCGGGTGCGGGTGCGGGTGCGGGTGCGGGTGCGGGTGCGGGTGCGGGTGCGGGCGACGAGGACGACGCGTGAGCGTGACCTTCATCAGCCATGGCGCGCCCACGGTGGCGCTGGCGGATGACGACTATGTCCATGCGCTGCGTCGGCATGGGGCGTCGTTGCAGGGCGCGCGGGCCATCGTGGTGGTGTCGGCGCACTGGGAGACGTCCAAGGCGGCGTGGCTGGTGACCGGCGCGGCGCGGCCCGAGACCGTGCACGATTTTGGCGGTTTTGCCCGGGAGTTGTACGAGCTGGAGTACCCGGCGCCGGGCCAGCCCGAGCTGGCCGCCGAGGTCGTGGCGCTGCTGGGGGCGAGCGGGCTGCGCTCGGGCCTGGATCAGGAGCGCGGCCTCGACCATGGCGTCTGGGTGCCGCTGCGTCACCTGGTGCCTGCGGCCAATGTGCCCGTGGTCGCGGTGTCGATGCCGCGGCGGCGCACCCCCGAGGAGGTGGTGCGGCTGGGGCGCGCGCTGGCGCCGCTGCGTGACGACGGTGTCGCGCTGCTCGGCAGCGGCGGCGTGGTCCACAACCTGGGCCTGCTGGCGTGGGGCGACGACGGCGCGCCGGTGCCCGACTGGGCCCACGACTTCGACGCCTGGGCGGTCGAGCGCGCCCGTGCGCTGGACGCGGAGGCGCTGTGCGGGTTTCGCTCGCACCACGAGGCCCGCCTGGCGGTGCCCAGCACCGAGCACTACGACCCGCTGCTGTTCGCGGTCGGCGCCGCCCGCGCGGGCGACACCATGCAGGAGATCTACCGGGGTTTTTCCTTCGGTTCGCTGGCCATGACCTGCCTGGCGTTCGGCTGAACGCCGCGCCCGGCGTCGCCGGCCGAGAGCAGCCCCGGCTTGCCCTGGCGATAGCGCACCAGCTCGGTCTTGAGCAGCGCGACGTGCTCGCGCTCCTCGGCGGCCAGCTCCTCGTACAGGCGGCGCTCCAGCGAGCCCGCGGCGGTGTGCACGGTGCGCTCGTGGAAGAAGGTCGCGGCGCGCTCCTCGAAGGCGATGGCGATGCGGACCAGGTTGATGGGGTCGCCAGGGGTGTGCTCGGCGCCGCCGAAGATCGCGGCGTGCTGGATGGCGCGCTCGGCGGCCGGGGCCGGCGGGTCGGTGTGGTAGCGCCGCGACAGCGTCTCCATGTGCTCGCGCTCCATCTCGGCCATGCTCTTGAACAGGTCGATCAGCGCGGGATCGCGGGTCTGGGTCGCCGCCTTGGTGTAGAAGGCCATGCCGCCGAGCTCGATCTCGAAGGCGGCGCGGATGGGCTCCAGTGCCGCGGTGGCGATCAGCTTGCGCGGGTCGAGGATCTCGAGCACGCCGCCGCAGGCCGGGCACAGCCCGTACGGGAAGGCGAAGCCCTCGCTGACCTTGCTGCAGGACATGCAGCGCCACTCCAGGCGGGCGCCCGCGCAGCACACATAGTCCTCGCCGTCGGTGCCCGGCGCGTCGAGCGGACGGTGGCAGCGCTGACAGGCGTGCACGACCTCCACCGCCTGCGGCGGGCCGACCTGCGCGGCGGCGTCGCTGCCCGGCACGTAGGCCACGGTGGCCTCGCGCGTCAGCGGCCACTGCTTGCCGCCGGCCAGGTAGGCGCCGATGGCGCGCGCCGCGCGTCGCCCCGCGCCCATGGCCAGGATGACGGTGGCGCCGCCGGTCACGATGTCGCCGCCGGCGAACACGCCAGGGACGTTGGTGGCCTGGGTCTGCTCGTCGGCCACGATGTAGCCCCACCTGGTCAGGCTGAGGCCGGGGGTCGACCGGGTCACGATGGGGTTGGCCTTGGTGCCCAGCGCATAGATCACGGTGTCGCACGCCAGCTCGACGATCTCGCCGGTGGGCATCGGCTTGCGCCGGCCGCGCTCGTCGGGCTCTCCGAGCGTCATCTTCTCGACGCGCAGGCCGCGGACCTCGTTCTTGCCGCCGACCAGGATCTCGACCGGGGCGTGCAGGAAGAAGAAGTCGATGCCCTCCTCCTTGGCGTGGCGCAGCTCCTCGATGCGGGCGGGCGCCTCGGCCTCGGAGCGCCGGTACACGCAGCGCACCTCGGGCGCGCCCAGGCGGCGCGCCACGCGCAGGCAGTCCATCGCGGTGTTGCCGGCGCCAATGACGACCACGCTCTTGCCCATGGCGACCGGGGTGTCGGCGAACGGGAAGCGATCGCCGCCCATCAGGTTGACGCGGGTGAGAAACTCGTTGGCGCTGTAGACCTGGCCGGCGCCCTCGCCGGGGATGCCGAGGAAGCTGGGCGCGCCGGCGCCGACACCGAGGAAGACGGCGTCGAAGCCCATGTCGCCGAGCAGCTGCGGCACCGTGAAGGTCTTGCCGATGACCTTGTTGGTCTCGATCTTGACGCCCAGCTCGCGCAGGCCCTGGACCTCGCGATCGATGATGTCGCGCGGCAACCGGAACGACGGGATGCCATAGCGCAGCACGCCGCCGATGACGTGCAGCGCCTCGTACACGGTGACGTCGGCGCCGTCGCGCACCAGATCGGCCGCGCACGACAGCCCGGCCGGCCCCGAGCCGACGATGGCGACACGACCCAGGCGCCCCGGCGTGACCGCGTTCCCGGCCGGCGCCTGGCGCGCGCGGGCATGATCACCCACGAAGCGCTCCAGCCGCCCGATGGCGACCGGCTCGATCTTCTTGGCGATCACGCACTGCGCCTCGCACTGCGACTCCTGCGGGCAGACCCGGCCGCACACCGACGGGAAGATGCTCGACTCGCGGATGACGTCCAGCGCGCCGTCGAGATCGCGCACCAGCAGGTGGCGGATGAAGCGCGGGATGTCGATGGCCACCGGGCAGCCGGCGATGCAGGTCGGCTTGACGCACTGGATGCAGCGCTCGGCCTCGGCCAGCGCGTCGGGCAGGCCGTAGCCCAGGTTGACCTCGAGGAAGTTGCGCGCGCGCTCGCCCGGATCGCGCTCCGGCATGGTGACCTGGTGCGGGGCCAGCTCGCGGATCTTCTTGTAGTTGCGGGTCTCCTTCTCGAACAGCTCGAGCTCGAGGTTGCACACGTGGTCGTAGCGCTTGGTGGCCTCGGTCTCCTCGGGGTGGAAGCGCTTCTGGCGCGCCTCCAGCTCGGGGAAGTCGACCAGGTGGCCGTCGAAGTCGGGCCCCTCGACGCAGGCGAACTTGACCTCGCTGCCGATCTTGACCCGGCACGAGCCGCACATGCCGGTGCCGTCGACCATGATGGCGTTCAAGGACACCATGGTCTTGACCCCGAACGGCCGCGTCACCTCGGTGCACGCGCGCATCATGGGCAGCGGGCCGATGGCGATGACCAGGTCGGGCGGATCGCGCTCGCACAGCTCCTTCAGCGCGGCGGTCACGAAGCCGGGGCGCCCGAAGCTGCCGTCGTCGGTGCACACCACCAGGCTGTCCGACCACTCCGCGAAGCGGTCCTGCCAGAACAGCAGCGGCCTGGAGCGGAAGCCGATGATCGACGTGGTGCGGTTGCCGGCCTGCTTGAAGGCGCGCAGCTGGGGGAACACCGGCGCGACGCCGAGGCCGCCGCCGATCAGCGCGACGTGGCCGACCTTCTCGATGTGCTGCGGCACGCCCAGCGGCCCGGCGAAGTCGGCGAAGCTGTCGCCCTCGACGTAGCGATCGCGCATCTCGCGCGTGGTCTTGCCCAGGGCCTGGATGACCATGGTGATGGTGCCGGCGTCGCGGTCATAGTCGGCCACCGTCAGCGGGATGCGCTCGGCGTGATCGTGCAGGCGCAGCATCACGAAGTGGCCCGGCTGGGCCGAGCGCGCCACGTCGGGCGCGTGCACCTTCCACAGGAACGTCGTCTCGGAGAACTGTTGCCGTTCGGTGATGGTCGGCATCGCGGCCTCAGTCCTGGCCGACCGGCTCGTCGGCGAAGTCCTCGTGACAGAAGGCGTCGTCAGGCGGCAGCTTGGCGAGCTCGCGGCGCACCAGCTCCTGGTGGTGGACCTCCTCGGCGCGCAGCTCCTCGAACAGGCCGCGCACGCCGAGGTCGACCAGCTGCGGCAGCACCTTGTCGAAGAAGGTCCAGGCCTTGGTCTCGCTGCGCAGCGCGGTCTCCAGCGCCTCGCGCGGGGTCATGAAGACGCGCGCCTCGCTGTAGTCGGGCGCCTCGACGTCGAACAGCTGCTCGCGGGTGACCCCGGAGGGCTGGTGATCGAACAGCTTGTGGCGGCGCTCCAGCAGCTCGACGCGGTGCTTGTCCTCGTTGTCGGCCATGAAGCGGAAGAAGCCCTCGGCGTCGGGCGTGTGGTGCAGCTCCATCTGGTCGGCCAGCTCGAGGTAGCGCTCCTTGGCCTCCTCCTCGATGAGGACCGCCAGGTCGAGCGCGTCACGCAGGCTGATGGTGCGGTAGTCGATCCCCTTGGTCGGCATCGCGGCTCCTATTGCTGGCGGAACATGTCGAGGATGCGGTCACGCGGCCGCGCGGACGGACCCAGCTGGGTCTGACGCTCGCGGGCCTGGGCCTCGAAGGTCTGCGGCGGCTGCGGGTTCTTGTAGAAGACCCCGGTGTAGAGCTCGCTGCCGTAGTGCTGGGCGCGGGCCAGCGCGGCGGCCATGTTGGTGGCATCGTGGCCCAGCGAGGCCAGCGTCTTCATCTGCTCGCGGTGGGCCTTGATCTGCTGGTTTTCCTGGCCATAGGTCACGCACGGCGACTGCACGTTGACGAACGCGAAGCCGGGGTAGCGGATGGCCTCCTCGATGACCGCGGTCAGGCCCGCCATGTCGGCCGGCGTGCCCTGGGCCACGAAGCCGGCGCCATAGGCCAGCACATAGAGCAGCGGGTTGATGGGCTGCTCCAGGCTGCCGCCCACCGAGGTCACGGTCTGCAGGCCGCGCGGCGAGGTCGGCGACAGCTGGCCCTTGGTCAGGCCGTAGATCTGGTTGTCCATCACCACATAGGTGATGTCCATGTTGCGGCGGATGGCGTGCGGCACGTGGCCGCCGCCGATCGAGAAGCCGTCACCGTCACCGCCCGCGGCCAGCACCAGGAGCTGCGGCCGCGCCAGCTTGATGCCCTGCGCGATGGGCAGCGCGCGCCCGTGCACGGAGTTGAAGCCGTACGCGGTGGTGTAGCCGGGGATGCGGCTCGAGCAGCCGATGCCCGACACGAAGGCGATCTCGTGCGGGGGGCGCCCGATGGCGGCCAGCGCGCGGTACATGGCCTGGACCACGCCGAAGTCGCCACAGCCCGGGCACCAGATGGGTTTCAGGTCGCTCTTGAAGTCCTTGGCAGTCAGGGTCACGGCCGGGTCCCTCCTCTACTCTTCGTGCGGTTGACCGTCGCGGTCGGTGCGCTGGTTGTCGAGACGTCGGCGCAGCTTGGCGACGATCTCCTTGGGCTGGAACGGGTTGGCGCCGCTGCGCGCGAACGAGGCCACACCGCGCGGCAGGTCGAGGTACATGCGCAGCAGCCGGTACAGCTGGCCCTGGTGGCTCTGCTCGACGATGAGGCCGGCCTGCACACCGGCGAAGAAGCTGGTCCACGCCGCGGTGGCGACGGGGAACAGCAGGTAGGGCACCAGCAGCTTGGCCTTGAGGCCGTCGGCCTGCGCCAGCGCCAGCGCCTCGCGCGCGACGCCCGCGGTCGAGCCCCACGCCACCAGGGCGAAGGGCGCGTCGGGGTCGCCGTAGGTCTTGAACAGATCCTTGCGCGTCTGCAGCGGGCGCAGCTTGTCGAAGCGCTTGCTGTTCATGCGCGCGTGCATGACGCCGTTGGCGGTGGGGTCGCCGTGCTCGTTGTGCTCGATGCCGGCGGCCAGGTAGTTGCCGCCGCGCATGCCGGGGTGGCTGATGGGGCTGACCCCGGTCTCGGTGAAGCGGTAGCGCTTGTAGTCCTCGAGCTCGGCGGGGCCGGGTGCCAGGCGGTCGACCACGCGCAGCGCCGCGGTGTCGATGGGGTCGCAGGTCTCCTTGCGCTGCGAGATCTCCTGATCGGACAGGATGATGACCGGGGTCTGGTACTCCTCGGCCATGTTGAAGGCCTCGACGGTGAGGCCGAAGGAGTCGGCCACGCAGGTCGGCGCCAGGATCGGGCGCGCCACGTCGCCGTGGGCCGAGAACACGGCCTGGAACAGGTCGGCCTGCTCGGTCTTGGTGGGCAGGCCGGTGGACGGGCCGCCGCGCTGCACGTTGACGACGCCCAGCGGCAGCTCGGCGATGGTCGCCAGGCCCATCATCTCGGCCTTGAGCGACATGCCGGGGCCCGAGGTCGCGGTCATGGCCTTCTTGCCCGCGAACGAGGCGCCGACCGCGGCGCCGATGCCGGCGATCTCGTCCTCGCACTGCACCAGCGCGCCGCCGTACTTCCAGATCTCGCGCGACATGAACTGCATGATCTCGGTCGACGGCGTGATGGGGTAGCCGCTGAAGAACTGGCAGCCCGCGAAGATGGCCGCCGCGGCGCACATGTCGTTGCCGTCGGTCAGCAGCTTCGGTGTCAGCTTGGGCGGCGCGCGCAGCGAGCGCGGCCGCGCCAGCGGGTGCTCGGCGGCGTAGCGCAGCGCGGCCTGGAAGGCGCGCTCGTTGGCCTCGAACAGCTCGGGCCCCTTCTTGGCCAGGCGCTTCTTGAGGCCGGCCAGCACACCCTTGCTGCCGACGCCGAACCAGCCCGCCAGCAGGCCCAGGATGACCGTGTTCTTGGCCTTCTCGGTGCCGGCGAACTCCTTGGCCAGATCCTGCAGCGGCACCGGGAAGACCTCGGCCGGCACCACGCCCGTGAGCGGCAGCTTGTCGGGCAGCACGCCGGTCTTGCTCTCGTAGATCACGACCGTGTTGCCGCCGACTGGCAGCTCACCTCCGAACTTGAGGAAGTCGTCCCAGTTCAATGCCACCGCGACGTCCAGCGTGCCGCCTGGATTGAGCACCGGCTCCGTCGACAGACGCACGCGGCAGCTGGATTCTCCGCCGCGGATCTGCGAGCCGAAGCTCTTGGTCATCATCGCGTGGTAGCCCTCGCTGGCAGCGGCAGACAGTAGCGCCTCACCTGCGGAGACGATGCCGTCACCCCCGGAGCCAGCCATTCCAATCACGAGATCTGTCGTCATGGGATTTATGCAGCGAGGGTGCGCGTTCCTGCGGCCGCGTTCTTGACAACCGTCAAGTCCGCGGGCAGGAGGTGCCCTGCTACATCGATCCCGGCTCGCCTAACCTGCCGCCGTCACAGGCGGCCGCTGGCACCTAGAGCAGGATCTTCCCCATCACGAAAATTTCCCACGTGGTCGACGAATCGACCCGGTAGCGCTTGCCGGGGAGGTCGATGGTGCGAAAGTGGAGCGGGTTCTCCTCGACGGTGCCCGGGGTGACCACGCTGTCCATGTCGTCGGTGGTCGAGTTGGGGCGATCCTTGCCGGCGTCATCGAAGGTGATGGCGTGGCCCTGGTCGTAGGTGAAGCCGCCGCCGACGCGGAACTGGATCAGCTTGCCGAGCTGGCCGCGCACCGCGAGCTCGCCGCCGAAGGTGGCGTAGTTCTCGATCACGGTGGTCCCTGGGTGCGGCTGCAGCATGGCGCCCGGGGTGCCCGGCATGGTGTTGCCCGGGTCGGGGTTGATCATGAAGGCGGGGCTGGTCGAGAAGGCCTCCCACATCTCCGAGTAGCCGCGACCCTGGAAGGTGGCCTCGACGCGGGTGGCGACCTCGATGCCGATGCGGCGCTGCTGGTCGGGCTGCTCCCATACGATCGACTCGAAGCCGAAGCGGGTGCCGGCGCGCTGCTGCGGCTGCTTGTCCTCCTGGCCGATCGACAGCGGGAAGGTGGGGTAGTTGGAGCCGTCGTTGGCGGTGGGGTACAGCCACCAGAAGGTCACGAAGGGATCGGCCCAGCCGATGCGGCGCGAGATCGAGGTGTCGAGGTAGAACTCGTTGACGCCGCGGCCGACGCCGGTGTTGCCCTTGGCCATGGTGCGGTTGAACTTCATGGTGTCGCCGATCTCGATGCGGTACTCGCCGCCGATGGTCCAGGTCGGCTTGGACGGGTCGCGGCGCTGGTTCAGCGGCGCCCAGCGCGCGCCCAGCCAGATCTGATCGAGGCCGGAGCGATCGGGGCCGATGAAGACGGTCTTGCCCGAGGTGGACGGCACGTCGTTGTTGGCGTCGAAGCCGCTGGCGGGGAGGATGCCCTCGGTGACGGTGGGCGACGAGGTCGCGTCGGTGTCGTCATATTCGAGGTGGCGCGCGTCGCTGATGATGATGGGCAGCGCGACGTGGACCTCGATGTCGTGGAAGAAGCCGAACGCGCCGCGCACGTTCATGGTGTGGCGCGAGCTCTTGTAGATGAGGTCGTGGACCCGGTTGGTCGGCTGCCCGGGCATGGTGCCCATCGGCGTCTCGCGCAGGATCCCGGCGGTCTTGCTGGCGTACGCATAGTCGACCGTGAAGTGCGCCGAGAACATCTTGTCCTCGGTGGCGCTGGTGATCACGGTCGGTTCGGCGGCGAGCGCCGAACGGGCCATGATCGAGGTGCCGAGGAGCAGGCCAAGCCACAGATCGCGAGGACGCAAAGCCATAGGGATGTCGCGAGGGTACCCGGGTCGGGATCGGGGGTCAACCAGCCTTCTCGCGGAGCCCCAGCTCCTTCATCTTGATCTGCAGGCTCTTCCTGCTGATCTTCAGGCGCCGTGCGGCCTGGGTCACGTTGCCGCCGGTGTCCTCCAGGGCGCGCAGGATGAGGGCGCGCTCGACGCGCTCGGTCTCGGCCTTGACGGCGTCCTTGAGGGCGCCGCTGTGCGGGCGCGGATCGTCGCCGGCCGGGACCGGGCCCGAGCTGGCGCTGGCGGGGACGTGGCCGGGGGTGGCGGCGGGGTGTGGGCCGGTGCCGGTGACGGCGGCCGCCGCCGACGCCTGCGCCGCCGCGGCGCTCTGGCCCAGCTCGGCGGGCAGGTCGCTGGCGCGGATGACCGGGCCATCGGCCAGCACGATGGTGCGCTCGAGGACGTTCTCGAGCTCGCGGATGTTGCCCGGCCAGTGGTAGGCCAGCAGGCGCTGCATGGCGCCGTCATCGACCTCCGCGATGCGCCGCTCCAGCCGCTCGTTGAACTTGGCCACGAAGTGGCGCACCAGGACCGGGATGTCCTCGCGGCGCTCGCGCAGCGGCGGGATGTGGATGGGCACCACGTTGAGGCGGTAAAACAGGTCCTCGCGGAAGCTGCCGGCCTTGATCTCGCGCTCCAGGTCGCGGTTGGTCGCGGTGATCAGGCGGACGTCGACCTTGATGGTCTTGATGCCGCCGACGCGCTCGAACTCGCGCTCCTGCAGCACGCGCAGCAGCTTGACCTGGGTTTCGACCGGGATCTCGCCGATCTCGTCGAGGAACAGCGTGCCCTCGTGGGCCAGCTCGAAGCGGCCTGGCTTGGAGCCGACGGCGCCGGTGAAGGCGCCCTTCTCGTAGCCGAACAGCTCGCTCTCCATCAGGGTCTTGGGGATGGCGGCGCAGTTGATCTTGATGAAGGGGCGCTCGGCGCGCGACGACTGCTCGTGCAGCGCCTTGGCGACCAGCTCCTTGCCGGTGCCGCTCTCGCCGGTGATGAGGACGGTGGACGGCGTCGAGGCGACCTTCTCGACCAGGGCATAGATCTGCTTGATGGCGGGGCTGTCGCCGACCAGGCGCGAGCGACCGCCGTCGCCGGCCGGCAGCTCGTGCACGCGGGCGTCGTCGCTGGCCAGATCGTGCGTCGACACCGCCTTCTCGATGACCTGCAGCAGGTGGTCGTGCTCGAAGGGCTTCTCGAGGTAGTCGAAGGCGCCGGCCTTGACCGCCTCGACCGCGTTGTCGACCGAGCCGTGCGCGGTGATCATGATGACCGGCACGTCGGGGCAGCGCACCCGGGCCTGCTTGAGCAGCGTCATGCCGTCGACCTTGGGCATGCGCAGGTCGGTGACCACCGCGGCGAAGCTGTCGTCGAGCCGGCGCAGGCCGTCCTCGCCGTCGTTGGCGGTGACGGCCTGGAAGCCGGCGCGCTCGATCATGGCGGCCAGCACGCGGCGCAGGTTGGGCTCGTCCTCGACGACGAGGACGCGGTCACGATGTTCGGCGGGTGCGGCGGGGGACACGGGGAGGTTGTATCAGTCGCGGCGCTGATCGACCACCGGCGCGGCCTCGCCACGCGCGGCGGGGCCGGCCTTCTGGTACGGCGTGCCGGTGATGCGCTTCCAGGCCACCATCGACTTCCACTGCAGGTAGGCCTTGTTGAAGGCGACCGCCTGCGAGCTGTCGAAGAAGGGGTTGTTGAGGCCGCCGAGCTGGACCAGGAACAGCACCTGCTCGGCGACGCTGACCGGGCAGCCCTCGAAGCGCACCCAGGGCGAGTTCTTGGCCGCGCGCAGGCGGGCCGCGACCGACAGCATCTTGGCGTAGATGTCGTCGTGCTTGGCGTGCAGCGGGTCCTTGGTCGAGCGGTCCTTGTAGGTCGACTTGATCTGGACCAGCTCGCTGCCGCCCTTGGCCTTGGGCAGCTGGCCCTCCCACACCGAGCAGTCGCCGATGAAGACGACCTTCTCGCCGGGCTGCGCGTCGATGGGCCCCTGGTAGTTGCCGAACACCACGTGCAGGCGCGGCATCTTCACGTCGGTGTCCTTGTCGAACAGGCGCAGGATCTCGATGGCCTCCTCGATGGCGCCGGGGCAGCCGCCCCAGCAGTACTGGGTGCGCTCGGGCTCGGGCGGGGTGCCGGCGTAGGCGCTGATGTGGGTGCCCTCGAAGTACTTCTCGACGCGGATCAGGCCGGAGCGGAAGCCCTTGCAGCGCGCCTTGGCCTCGTCGAGGGTGACGTCGCCGGTGATCTTGATCTTGTCCATCTCCATTGGGCCGAAGTTGCGCTTGGCCGCGAAGTTGATGTGCTCGACGGTGCTGGGGTCGATGCCGATGATCTGGCAGCACACCGAGTCGAAGGCGACCTGGTTGTTGCCCATGATGATGAGGTTCATGGGGAACGGGATCGGCGTCAGCATGCGGCCCTCGCCCGCGGTGATGGCGTCGATGGCGATGAACTCGGGCTGCACGATGTACTGCAGGTCGGCGACCTTCTCGTTGAGACGATGGTCGTGATCGATGAGGCGGTGGCGGTCGTCCTGGATCCCGATGTAGTTTTTCATCGAGAAGGTGACCGTGGTCCAGGGGTGGGCCTTGAACTTGGGCGTGTTGACGAAGAAGTCGGCCTTGGCGACCGGCTCGGGCGTGTACAGGTAGTCGCGCAGGCGCTCGGGGTGGGTCAGCGGGATCTCGACCTGCTGCTCCTCCTCGAAGCAGTAGCGCTTCACGTTCATGCGCTTGAGCATCGGGTTGTAGCCGGCGCCCTCGAAGGCGTTGCGCGTGGGCACCGTGATGCCGCAGCGCTCGCCGACCGCGAGCTCGGTCATCGAGGAGTCGGCGCGGTCCTTGAGGGCGCCGAGGACGCCCTCCATGAACTCGACGCGGGTGTGCGCGTGCTCGAACAGGGGGCCGGCCGCGACGATGTTGGGCTTGACCAGGGTGCGCCCGCGCGGGCGCAGGTCGAGCTCCTCGAGCCCCTCGCGGATGATGGTGCGGATGCGCGCGGGGTCGTAGCTGTCACAGTGGCGGATGATGACGCGAGGGTTGGTCCAGGGCCGCATGGGGGACACGTTAGCACCGTGGCGCGGGGTGGGTAGGGGCGGCGTGGAAGTCGTGGGGATAGTGGAACTATCCGCTTCTCCTGACGGCGGAGCCGGAGCCGGAGCCGGAGCCGGAGCCGGAGCCGGAGTTGGAGCCGGAGTTGGAGCCGGAGCCGGAGCCGGAGCCGGAGCCGGAGCCGGAGCCGGAGTTGGAGGCTTGGGTCGGGGCCCGGCGGTCTCCGCGGCTGGGGGGCTCCGCGACTGTGTGTATCAGGGTCCGTGCTCAAACGCTCAAACAGTCCTCGGGCGAACTGCGGCGGTGCGGTGCGGCGCGGGGTGGCGGAGAGGGGACTCGTGCTCGAGGTCGTGCTCCCGTCGCCCTGCGGAACTGCGCGCGGACCCTGATACACACATTCGCTCCACCCCCCAGCCGCTCCGTCCGCCTCTCTGCCAACGCAGACACCAGCCGCCGCGCAGCTGCAGGAGCGTGCGAGGTCTCGAGATCCGGCGTCACCACTCGGAGACGCAGTGGCCAGGAATGCCGAGCCCGGGGTGGATCTGTTTCAGCTGGCTGGGTGGATCGGTTTCGGCGCGCCGCTCACCGCGGGCACCGGTGTCGTGCGCAATGCTGATTGCCCGATCTTTATGCACTTTCTTGTTGACACGATACACGGGTGCCGGCCGCCCCGAGCCAGCGCTGCGTCCTGGGATGCATCCTGGGCGTCACCAGCTCGCGCCTGGGCGCGCCGGCGACCTGGCTGGTCGATTCTCGCGTCAGCGTCGCACTCCGTCGCACCTGGGCGCTGCCAGAGCGGTCCAGATCTGCATGGTAGGAAGGAGGTGCGCACACGAGCAGGAGGCGGCGGATGACGCAGGTGCAGGCAGTGGGGGCGACGAGCGAGGTGCAGATGGCGGACGGCCGGGTCGTCCAGGCGGTGGAGCGGCGCAAGCGCGCCGAGGCCGAGGAGGTCGCGGCGCTGCTCGACGCGCGCGCGCTCGGGGTGCACCAGGCGCTCGGGTTCGCGTCGTTCCACGAGTACGCCGAGGCGCGGCTGCAGCTGTCGGCGCGGCAGGCCTGTGAGCGCGGGCGCGTGGTCGAGGCACTGACCACGCGGCCGCGCACGCGGGCGGCGCTCGCTGCGGGC
>JADYYK010000245.1 GCA_020853705.1 Deltaproteobacteria bacterium | reverse complement strand
CTTCGACGTGCACAACGACTTCTTCGAGGAGATCGCCAAGTTCCGCGCCGCGCGCCGGATCTGGGCCAAGGTCATGCGCGAGCGCTTCGGGGCCAGAAACCCGCGCTCGTGGCTGCTGCGCACGCACGCGCAGACCGCGGGCGTGTCGCTGATGGCGCAGCAGCCGTGGAACAACGTGGTGCGCACGACGCTGCAGGCGCTGGCCGCGGTGCTGGGCGGCACCCAGTCGCTGCACACCAACTCCTACGACGAGACCTACGCGCTGCCGACCGAGGACGCGGCGTCGCTGGCGCTGCGCACCCAGCAGGTCATCGCCGAGGAGTCCAACGTCACCGCGGTGGCCGACCCGCTGGGCGGGTCCTACTTCGTGGAGGCGCTGACCACCGAGATGGAGACCGCCGCGATGGCCTACATCGAGCGCATCGACGCCATGGGCGGGATCGTGCGCGCCGTCGAGGAGGGCTATCCGCAGCGCGAGATCGCCAACTCGGCCTACCAGTTCCAGCGCAGCGTCGACACCGGCGCGCGCTCGATCGTCGGCGTCAACAAGTACGTCGAGGACGGCGCCGGCGACAACATCCCGACCCTGAAGATCGATCACGGCCCCGAGCAGGGCCAGATCGCCCGGGTCAAGGCGCTGCGGGCGTCGCGCGACGCGGCCCGGGCCGCCGCCGCCCTCGAGGCGGTGCGCGCGGCGGCCAAGGACGACGGCCAGAACCTGGTGCCCCCGGTGGTCGCCGCGGTCAAGGCCGGCGTCACGGTGGGCGAGATCAGCCAGGTGTTTCGCGACGTCTTCGGCGAGCACCGCGATCCTGCCTACTTGTAGCGGGCGTGCGGCGAAGTAGGCCGCGCGCTTGGTTTCGGGTAGGCTTCCCCCATGCTCACGATCGCGGTCGACGCGATGGGCGGCGACAATGCGCCCCTGGAGACGGTGCGGGGTGCGGCGCTGGCCTCGCTGGAGGCGCGCCACCTGCAGATCGTCCTGGTCGGCGATCAGCGGCGCATCGAGCCCATCCTGGAGGAGACCCGGCACGACGCCGAGCGCCTCAGCGTGCTGCACGCGGGCAGCTTCGTGACCATGGACGACAAGCCCGCGGAGGCGCTGACCCAGAAGCCCGACTGCTCGGTCCTGGTCGCGGCCCGGCTGGTCGCCGAGGGCGGCGCCGACGCCCTGGTCTCGGCCGGCAACACCGGCGCCGGCGTGCTGGCGGCGGCGCGGACCTGGAAGCGAGTGCCCGGGGTGCGCCGCGCCGCGCTGGCCGCGGTGTACCCGACCGAGCAGCGCCACGGCGACAAGCAGGATCCGTTCTCGCTGCTGCTCGACGTCGGCGCCACCCTGGACGCCGACGCCGACGACCTGGTGGCCTTCGCGCTGATGGGCGCGGCCTATGCGTCGCGGGTGTCGAAGAACGCCCGCCCCAAGGTCGCGCTGCTGTCCAACGGCTCGGAGGCCGGCAAGGGGCCGGCCTCGGTGGTCGAGGCGCACAAGCTCCTGACCTCGCACACCGGGCTGAACTTCATCGGCAACGTCGAGGGCATCGACATCCCGCGCGGCACCGCCGACGTCATCGTGTGCTCGGGCTTCGTCGGCAACGTGGTCCTGAAGATGCTCGAGGGCGTCAGCGAGACCGTGATGTCGCTGGCGCGCTACGCCTACAAGGAGAAGATGGTGTGGCGCCTGGGCCTGATGATGCTGTCGGGCGGCTTCCAGCGCATCAAGGAGGTCACCGACTGGGAGCAGTATGGCGG
This sequence comes from Deltaproteobacteria bacterium, assembly GCA_020853705.1. GTDB lineage: Bacteria > Myxococcota_A > Polyangia > Haliangiales > JADYYK01 > JADYYK01. The sequence continues at coordinate 87,042 of JADYYK010000245.1, read as the reverse complement.
CGCGCCGTTCCTCGGCTTCGACCGGCTGTACATCAAGGCCCACGGGCGCTCCAAGCAGCGCGCCATCGCCAACGCCATCAAGGTGGCGGGCAAGGCCGCGGCTCATGGCGTGGTGGAAGAGATCGCCAAGGGCATGCGCGAGTTCGAGGCCAGCCGCCAGGGCGGCGGGGCCAAGGCCGGATAGCGTGGCCGCTGCCTCCGCCGCGCCGGAGCGGCGCCACGTGTTTCGCTGGGATCTCGACAAGACCTATCTGCGCAGCGAGTTCTCGACCTTCACCCAGCTGCTCAAGTCGGCGTTCGAGAAGGCCGAGGACAAGCGCGCGGTGCCCGGGGCACCGGCGCTCTTGCGCGCGCTGCGTCGCGAGCGCGGCGCGCTGGGGCGCATCTGCATCGTGTCGGGCAGCCCGACCCAGATGCGCACCGTGCTGGAGAAGCGGCTCCAGCTCGACGGCGTCGAGTATGACGAGTTCGTCTTGAAGCCCAACCTCGAGAACATGCTGCGCGGGCGCTTCCGCGCCGTGCGCGAGCAGGTCGGCTACAAGCTGCCCGCGCTGCTGCGCTCGCGCGCGCAGCAGCCCAAGGAGGTCGAGGAGACGCTGTTCGGTGATGACGCCGAGATGGACGCCTTCATCTACTCGCTGTACGGCGACGTGCTGGCCGGGCGCGTCGGCGACCGCGAGCTCGACCAGGTCCTGAGCAAGGTGCGCGCCTACCCCGATGCGCGCAAGGCGACCCTGGCCGCGGCGGCGGTGGCGCGGGTCGGGCACGACGTGGTGCGCCGGATCTTGATCCACCTGGATCAGCGCTCGCCGACGGCGCGCTTCGCCAAGTACGGGCCGCGCGTGGTGCCCATCTACAACTACTTCCAGGGCGCGCTGGTGCTGTTCGCCGACGGCACGCTGTCGGGTGGTGCGGTGCTGGGCACCGCCCTGGAGATGATCGCCAGCGGCGAGTACACCCTGGATGCGCTGGCCAACTCGCTGCAGGATCTGCTGCGGCGCGGCAGGCTGGCGCTGGCCGAGGGCGCCCGGCTGGCGTTCGAGATCGAGCGCGCCGACATCGAGATGGACGCGCGCATGGCCGCGGCGCTGCCGCCGCGCTCGGAGATCGCGGCCGCCTTCGCGGCCCGGGTGCGCGCGCTGGCGCTGGGCGCCCTGCCCCCGGTGCTGGCGGATGGGCATGCGCGCATCGACTACCAGGCCCTGCTCGCGAGCGACGCCCTCAAAGGCCACTGAAACGGGCGGCTGGGTTACCATGGCGCCATGGGACGGATGACTGGAGTGGCGCTGGCGCTGGCGGTGGCGGTGGCGGTGGGCCTGATGGGCTGTGGTGACGACGACGATGGGGGCACCACGGTGGACAGCGGCGTGGTGGCCGACGCCAGCGGGCCCGACGCCGCGGTCGGCTGCGTCAAGCGCTGGCGGGTGCAGAAGATCGGCACCGCTGCGGTGTCGAGCGCCACGGTCGAGAGCGGCGCCCTGGTGCTGCGGTCGTCCATGAGCGCGCAGACCGACCTGCTCAACCTGCTGCCGATGATGACGCTGACCGGGGACTTCAGCGCGACCATCCGCTTCGAGAACTTCGTGGCCGGCGGCATGGGCGCCTTCGTGCAGTCGGCGGTCGCCGATCCCACCCTGGGCGCCAACGCCCCGTTCGCGACCGCGGCCATCGGCAACGTGCCGCTGGAGGGGCTGTCGGCGGCCTTCAAGAACCCCGCCGGGGTGACCGACGTCGATGCCACCACCATCAAGTCAGGCGAGTTCCAGTTCGTGCGCACCGGCGGCATGCTGACGGTGACCGCGGTGGCGCTGGGCGGCACCCCGGCGTCGACGGCCAGCCAGGCCTTCACCATCATGCCGCTGCAGCTCGGGCTGCAGATCGGGACCAATAGCCAGACCTTCGACCCGGAGACCTCGATCCGCATCACCGAGATCGCCATCACCGGCGGTGGCGCGGGCGGCCCGGCCCAGACCGACGACTTCTCGTGCGACAGCATCATGCGCTGACCGCCCTGCTGGCGCTGCTGGCGCTGGCGGGGTGTGGCGACGATGACGATGGCGGGGCCCGCGATGGTGGCGGCGCCGCGGACGCCGCCCTGGCCGACGCGGCCATCGACGCGTCACAGTGCGCGGTGCTGTGGCGGCGTGTGGGTGCGACCGGCGGGGCCACTGCGCGCGTCGAGGGCGGCGCGCTGGTGCTGCGAGCGACCGGGACCGGCAGCATCGGCGTGCAGCAGACCGGCCTGAGCGGGAACTTCGAGGCCAGCTTCGAGGTCGAGAGCTTCAGCGCTGGCGGCACCGGCGCCTTCGTGCAGGCGGTGCTGTCGAACCAGGACCTGGTGCCCGACCAGCTGTTCACCGCCGGCATGGGCACCAGCCCGGTGGTGGGGATCTCGGCGGCGATGCAGCCCGGCAGCAGCGACCTCGAGCCGGTGGCGGCGACGGCGGCCACGTTCCGCGTGGTCAAGACCGGCAACTCGATCACGGTGACGGCGACGGCCGGTGGGCAGACCGCGACGGTGCAGGGCTTCTATGGCCAGACCCCGCTGCAGCTGGGCCTGCAGGTCGGCAGCAACGCTGGCGCGGTCTCGGGTGAGACCGTGGTGCGCGTCAGCGACTTCCGGGTCGTGCTGGGCAGCGGCGGCGGGACCCGGCCCAAGCCCGACGACTTCGGGTGCGACAGCCTGTTCTGACGGTCGCCCCGGCGCCGAGCTGGTGATCGCGGTGGCCAAGCGCCGAGGCGCGCGGTAGCGTCCCGGCATGGCAAAGCAAGAGGAACGTCCCGGCATCCCGGAGGCGGCACGTGCCGAGCTCGAGACCCTGGTGCGGCGGCAGCTCGAGCTCATCGGTGAGAACCCCGAGCGAGAGGGGCTGGCCCGCACGCCGCGCCGGGTCGCGCAGGCGCTGTCGTTCCTGACCCGCGGCTACGAGCAGGACCCCCGCGTGGTGCTCAACGACGCCATGTTCGAGACCGACTCGGACGAGATGGTGATCGTGAAGGACATCGAGTTCTTCAGCCTGTGCGAGCACCACCTGCTGCCCTTCTTCGGCAAGTGTCACATCGGCTATCTGCCCGCCGGCCGGGTCATCGGCCTGAGCAAGCTGGCCCGGCTGGTCGACGTCTTCGCGCGCCGCCTGCAGGTGCAGGAGACCATGACCAACCAGATCGCGCGCACCATCGAGGAGCTGATCGGCGCCCCCGGCGTCGCCGTGGTCAGCGAGGCGCAGCACCTTTGCATGATGATGCGCGGGGTGGAGAAGCAGAACAGCTACGCCATCACGTCGACCATGCTGGGGCGCTTTCGCGAGGACGCCAGGACGCGCGGCGAGTTCCTGGATCTGCTGCGCCACCGGCGCAGCGGGGTGTAGCAAGTCGCCGCTCGCGTCGGCGCTCAGACCAGGCGGCGCTCGGCGTCGCGCAGCTTGATGAGGAGCGGCGCGGCGGCGGCCTCCAGCGCGGCGGCGTGGCGGCGGCGCTCGGCGCGCGTCAGCAGGGCCGCGCCGAGGCGCTCGAGCTCCTCGTCGGACAGCTCGCGGCGGGTGGCCGCGGGCGCCTCGGCGAAGCCGAGCGGGTCCTGCTCCGAGGCGCGGGCGCCGGGCGGCGCGCGGTCCAGCGAGATGACCAGATCGCGGGCGTCGGCCAGGGCGTCGGCCAGATCCTCGACGTGCGCCGCGACCAGCTGGCGGCCGTGCTCGGGCGTGGCGCCGGCGACCAGGACGTCGAGCTCGACGCGGGCCAGGTCGGCGAGGCGGAGCAGCAGCGCGTCGCCCAGGCGCTGTTCAGCCGGGCGCGCGCTCACTTGCGATCCAGCTTCTTCTTGAGCTCGGCCAGCGGATCGCTGCTCGGCGCCGGCTTCCTGGCGGACGGGCGGGCGGGCTGAGCCTTGGCAGCGCTGGGCCGGCTCGCGGCCCCTGCCCCACCCGCGCGCATCTTCTGCTTGAGCCGCTCGAGCTCGAGGTCCATGCGGCGCGACTTCAGCTCCTCCTCGGCCATGCCGAAGTTCTCCGCCGCGCGCACCGTGGCCTCGACCTCGGCGTCCGCGGCGGCGCGGATGGCGTCCTGATCGATGTCGTCATCGCCGACGTCGAAGCGCGACAGATCGGGCAGCCCGTCGTCATCGACGAACGAGGTCGACTTCTTGCTGCCCGCCTTCGAACTCGAACTGGAACTCGTGCTCCCGCTCGAACTCGTGCTCCCGCTCGAACTCGTGCTCCTGCTCGAACTCGTGCTCCCGCTCGTGCTCGAACTCGTCTTCGCTCCCGCGCCCGCGCCCGCCCGGGTCCCGTTGACCTCCGCGAGCTTGCTCTCCAGCTCATCCAGGTTCTTCTGCAGCTCGTCGGTCTCCTTGCGCTGCCCCGCCAGCACCTTGGCCAGCGCCCGGGTCTCGTCCTCGGCGCGCTTCTTCTGCGCCAGCGCGGCGCTCGCCAGCGGCTTGTTGCCGGCCCGCGCCGCCTGCTCGATCTGGGCCGCCAGCTTGCGCACCATGGCCACCTTGTCGCGGCCCTGCTGCTCGAGGCGCGCCTCGGCGGCCAGCAGCAGCGCCAGCTCGCGCCGCCCGGTCGCCAGATCGGCCTCCAGCGCGCTGACCTTGCGAGCGTCACGCGCCCCCCTGGCCTTGCCCCAGAGGCCGTCCAGGTTCGACTTCAGCGCCGCCCGGATGCGGTCGAACACGCTCACGCGAGCCCTCCATCCTTCATGCCGTACTTGCGATACAGGTGCCTGAACTGATCGTACGACATGCCGAGCAGCTCCGCCGCCTCGCGCTGCTTGTTCTTGGCCCGGAGCAGCGCGTCCTTGACCAGCGCGCGCTCGAACGCCGCCACCCGCTCGGGCAGCGGCAGCGCGGGATCATCGGAGAACTCGGGCGGCAGGTTGCCCTCGACCCCGCGCGCGGCGCGGCTGCCCCCGGCCGGGGTCTTGCTCGGCGGCTCGGGCGGCAGCGCACGCTCGACCGCGCGCTCGTCGAGCGCCGGCCGGTCACAGCCGTAGGCCGCGCGCTCGACCACGTTCTTGAGCTCGCGGACGTTGCCGGGGAAGTCGTAGCGCATCAGGCGCGCCAGCGCCTCGGCCGAGATGACGCGGGCGCTGACGTGGGGCACCTCGGCGCGGAACTGGGCCAGGAAGTGCGCCGCCAGCGCCGGGATGTCCTCCCTGCGCGTGCGCAGCGGCGGCAGCCGGATGACCTCGAAGGCCAGGCGGTCGTAGAGGTCGCGCCGGAAGCGCCCCTCGGCCATGGCCTTCTCCATGTCCTCGTTGGTGGCGGCGACCACGCGCACGTCGACCGAGATGGTCTTCGACCCGGCCACCCGCTCGAAGCGCTGGTACTCCAGCACGCGCAGGATCTTGGTCTGGAACTCCGGCGTCATGTTGCCGACCTCGTCGAGGAACATGGTCCCGCCGTCGGCCAGCTCGAACTTGCCCTCCTTGCGCTTGGTGGCGCCGGTGAAGGCGCCCTGCTCGTGGCCGAACAGCTCCGACTCCAGCAGGGTCTCGGTCACCGCGGCGCAGTTGATGGTGATGAAGGGGCCGTTGGCGCGCGGCGACAGCCGGTGGATGGCGGCCGCCACCAGCTCCTTGCCGGTGCCGCGCTCGCCGAGCACCAGCACCGGGCGCGACAGCTGCGAGATGCGCTCGATCTTCTCGCGGATCTCCTGCATCGAGGCCGCCTCGGCCACGAACTGCAGGCGCCGATCGGCCTCCTCGCGCAGGGCGCGGTTGGCGTTGCGCAGCGCGACGTTCTCGCCCTCGAGCCGGCGCCGCTCGCGGATGTGCGCCAGCATGCGCTCGATCTTCTCGACCGACACGTCGAGCGTGTCCTCGAGGTACATGTCCTTGACCAGGAAGTCGGTGGCGCCGGCCTTGACCGCGCGCACCGCGGCGTCGACGGTGGCGTTGCCGGTCAGGATGATGACCGGCAGATCGGGGTGCGCCGCGCGCAGATCACCGAGCAGCTCGATGCCGCCGCGCTTGCCGGCGCCGAGCTCGAGATCGAGCACCACCAGCACGACCTCGCTCTGGTGCGCGGCGACATACGCGATGGCGGCCTCGCCGTCCGAGAACGGCTGGTAGGCGCGCCCGCGGGCGCGGAAGACCTCGCCGAGCAGCGCCAGCACCTCGGGCTGGTCATCGACCGCGACGATGGTCTGCACCGGGCTGTCCGCCGTCGCCAAGGGGGCCGCCATCAGCTCGACACCCTGGGCACCGCGGCCAGCCCCTCGAGGTCGCTGGGCAGATCGATGCGCACCGTGGTGCCGCGCCCGGGCTCGCTGTCGATGGCGATGCGGCCGTGGTGCGCGGCGACCACGCGCTCGGCGATGGCCAGGCCGAAGCCCGAGCCGCCCTCCTTGGTGGTGAAGCCGGGCGCGAAGATGCGGCGCAGATCGGCGCGCGCGATCCCCGGCCCCCGATCGCGGATCTCGATCTCGACCCGTGGCGCGGCGCCCGACGCGCCGGGCAGCGCCCGCGTCGCGACCTCGACCGCGGCGCTGGGGTCGACCTCGGCCTGCGCCTCCAGCGCGTTGGCCACCAGGTTGAGCAGGGCCTCGCGCAGGCGCGCGCGATCGCCGCGGATCTCGGGCATCGCGCCGCCCGGCACCAGGCGCACCGGGGCGCCGCCGCCGCGCTGCGCCGCCAGCTGCGCGGCCTCGGCGGCGAGGCCATTGACCGCCACCGCCTCCAGGCGCGGCGAGTCGTCCTTCATGGTGCGCAGGTAGCTGGCCCACTCGTCGTACAGCGCGCCGATGTGGCTGGTCAGCTCCTCGTGCTTGGCCAGCAGATCGGGGGCGGCGCCGGCCGCGCGCGCCGCCTTGACCGCGCTGCGCGCCCGCGCGCCCGCGATCCCGAGCAGGTTCTTGAGCTGGTGGCCCTTGGTGTACAGGCCCTCGTAGACGTCGGCCCGCGCGACCTCGGTCAGCGCGTGCAGCAGGCGCGCGGCGGCGTCCCCGGCGTCGACGGCGGCCTCGCCCAGGGCGGGCACCGCGGCGCCCAGCACCGCGCCGACGTCGTCGGCCAGCGTCCGGGTGGCGCGCTCGGCGTAGAGCAGCCGCGCCAGCGTGTGGTAGGCGCCATCGTCACGCGGGGCGCGACCGACCGCGGCCAGCAAGCGGGCGCGCGCGCGCGGCAGGTCATCGCGGCGCAGCGCCAGCATGCCCAGGGTGCCCAGCGCGGCGGCGTCCCCGGGGCGCGCGTCGAGGGCGCGCTCGGCGGCGGCGGCGGCGGCGGTCGCGGTGGCCTCGTCGTCGTCGTACAGGCCGGCCAGCAGGAGGTCGACCCGGGCGCGCGCCGGACCGGCGCCCAGCTCGGCGGCCAGCCGCTCCAGCTCGACCAGGGCGCGCTGGCGGGCCCCGGTGTCGCGGAAGCGGCGGCGCAGCAGGCGCAGCCCGAGCTTGAGGCGCGCGCCGTGATCGCGGGGGTCCAGGGTCAGGGTGCGCTCCAGCGCCTGCTCGATCTCGGCGTCGGCGACTGGGGCGGCGCCGGCGGCCTGCGCGGCGGCCAGCACCTCGGCGTGGATGGCCTGCGCCGAGTGCGACTGCGGCCGACTGGTGACCTCCTCGCGGGTGCGCGCCAGGAGCTCCGCGGCGCGCCCGGTGGCGACCGCCAGGGTGCCGACGCGGGCGATGACGTCGGCGTCGTCGGGGTGATCGTCGACCGCGGCGGCCAGGTGCGCGAAGCCGCCCGCGCTGTCACCCTCGGCCAGGGCCACCTCGGCGCGGCCGATGTGCGCCTCGGCGCGCAGGCGGGCGTCGCGCGCGGCGCCCTCGACCACCGCGGTGAAGGCGAAGCGGGCCGCGGCCAGCTCGCCCGCGGCCAGCGCGGCGCGCCCGACCAGAAGGCGCGTCGATGGCCCGGGCTGGCGACGGCTGGCGTCGTCGGCGTGGCGCTTGGCGGCGGCGCCGTCGCCCTCGGCCAGCGCCAGCTCGGCCAGCCGTCGCGAGGCCACTCCCGGCGCGGGATCGAGCAGGCCGGCGCGGCGGTAGGCGGCGCCTGCTGCGGCAGGGAGCCCGAGCTCGCGATAGCGGTCTCCGATGGCGAGCGCCCGCTCGGCCGGGGTCATGTCCCGTTTGTAGCATGCTATGGTGCGTCGGTGAGCGGCAGCAGCGGCAAGACCACGTGGGATGAGCTGCACGGGCAGGAGCGCGCCCTGGCCATGCTGCGCCACGCGCTGAGCGCGGACCGCGTCGCCCACGCCTACCTGTTCGCGGGGCCGACCGGCGTCGGCAAGGCGCGCGCCGCGCTGGTGCTGGCGCAGGCGCTGAACTGCCTCGAGCCGGGCGGTCCGTGCGGGCTGTGCGCGGCGTGCGATCGCATCGCGCGCGACCTGCACCCCGACGTCTTGCGGGTCGAGCCGACCGGCGCGGCGCGGCAGATCACCAAGGAGTCCATCGACGTCGTGCGCCAGCGCCTGACGCTGCCCCCGCACGAGGGCCGTGCCCGGGTCATCATCATCGACGAGGCCGAGCGCCTCAACCCGACCAGCGCCAACCAGATCCTGAAGACGCTGGAGGAGCCGCCGCCGCGCACGGTGTTCGTGCTGGTCAGCGCGGCACCCGAGCAGCTGCTGCCCACCATCCGGTCGCGCTGCCAGCGCGTGCGCTTCGCGCCGCTTCCGGCCAGCGTGGTGGCGCGCGTGCTGCGCGAGCGCCACGCGGTGGCCGCGGCGCGCAGCGAGGAGCTGGCCGCGCTGGCGGGCGGCAGCCTGGGTCGCGCGCTGGCCAGCCTCGACGAGGAGGCCATGGCGGCGCGGCGCGCGGTGGCGCGGCGGCTGCGCGCGGCGGCACGCGGGACCGGCGCGGCCGAGGTGCTCGACGCCGCGGCCGAGCTGAAGCAGGAGCACGAGAAGGAGACCCTGGCGGACGCGCTGGACCTGCTGACGCTGTACTGGCGCGACGGCGCGCTGCTGGCCAGCGGCGCCGAGGTCACGCGGCTGGTGCACGCCGTCGATGATGATGAAGGGCTGGCGGTCGATGCCGCGCGCGGAGGGGCCCGCTGCGTGGCGGCGGCGCGCGCGACGGCCGAGGCCGCGAGCGCGCTGCGGGCGTTCGCGGCGGTGGATCTGACACTGGAGCAGCTCGTGTTCCAGCTGCGTGCGGCGTGAGTCGCGCGAGCACAGGGACGGGCGCCGGAGCCGAAGCGAGATGAGCGAGAACGAGAGCGGTGCTGGCGCAGGCGCGAGCGGCGGGGGCGCGAGCAGCGGCGGCGCGGGTGGTGGTGGTGCGGCTGGCGCGGGTGGCGGTGGTGCGAGCGGCGGCGGCGCTGGTGGTGGTGGTGCGGCTGGCGCGGGTGGCGGTGGCGCGAGCGGCGGCGCGGGCGGCCGTGGTGCGAGCGGGGGCGGCGGCGCTGGCGCTGGCGGGGCCGGCGGTGCTGGCGCTGGCGGCGGTGCCGGCGGGGGCGACGGCGAGCGGCGGCGGCGCAGGCGGCGGCGCGGGCGTGGCGGCGGCGATCGTCCAGGGGGCGCCCCGGGTGGCGAGGCCGAGGGGCCCGACGACGGCCCCGATGATGATGCAGCGCCAGCGGCGCCGGGAGCGGCGGCGCCGACGCAAGCAGGGGCCAGCGAGGCCAGGCCAGCGGGTGACCGGCCAGCGCAGGAGGCGCGCGGGCCCCGGCCCGAGGGTCGCCATCGTCACGAGCGCGGGCCGCGACCCGAGGGCGACCGCGGCGGTCGCCCGCAAGGCGAGCGCGGGCCCCGGCCGCAGGGTGAGCGCGGTGGTCGGCCGCACGGTGAGCGCGGGCCCCGGCCGCACGGTGAGCGCGGGGGGGGCCGACCGCACGAGCGCGGCCCGCGACCCGAGGGCGCAGCTCCTGACGCGGGGGCAGCCACCGAAGCTTCGCCGCGACCCGAAGGCGACCGCGCGGAACGGCCCGAGGGCGACCGCGCGGCGCGGCCCGAAGGCGACCGCGCGGCGCGGCCCGAAGGCGACCGCGGCCCCCGCCCGGAGGGTCGGCGCGGCGGCGAGCGCGGGCGGCGGCCCGATGAGCGCGGCCCCCGTCGCGACGACCGCGGGCCACGACGTGACGACCGGCCCCGCCCACCCGGCGAGGCGCCGGGGCAAGGCGCCGCGGGCGGGCCTGGCGCTCCCGGCGACCGCCCGGTCAGCGATCGCGGCGGCCCCCGCGGCGACCGCGGCCCCCGTGGCGATCGCGGCCGACCCGATCGTGGCGGACGCGACCGCGAGCGCGGCCGGGACCAGGGCCGTCCGCAGGGCGGGCCCCGCCACGGCGAGCCGCGCCACGGACGCCCCGAGGCGCCCCGCGGCGCCCCCCCGGGCCCACCGCCCGGCCCCCGGACCCAGGCCGCCATCGATGACGGCTGGGACGACGCCCCCATCACCGGTGCAGGCCCGGCCCCGACCGCACCCGCGCCTGTCGCCGCCGCGCCGTCACCCTTCGGCGCCCCCACCGCGCCGCCCTCGGCCACCGCACGCCACGCCGCCGACGCGCGCCGTGGCGGCCTGGTCGCGCTGCCCATGCTGCGCGACTCCGGCCCCACGCCCGCGGCCGGCGCCGGCGCCGGCGCCGGTGATGACGACGACGGCGACGACGACGCCCCCGTGGTCTTCAAGACCTTCCACGCCGACCGCGAGGCGGCTGACCCCGATCAGGACGAGGTCTTCGCGCAGCTCGACGACGTGCCCTACGCCTCCGGCATGCTGACCAACGTGGTCGGCGTCAACTTCCGCGAGGCCGGCAAGATCTACGACTATGACGCCCAGGGCGAGGCCTACCAGCGCGGCGATCACGTGCTGTGCGACTTCGAGCAGGGCGTCAGCATCGGCCGCGTGGTCATCGCCTCGGCGCGCCGCCTGGTCGCCGGCGAGCTGCCGCGCATCCTCAGCCGCGCCACCGCCGCCGACCTGGCCGCCGAGCGCGCCTTCGACGACCGCGCCGCCGAGGCCCTGCGCTTCGCCCGCGAGCGCACCCGCGAGCGCAGGTTGCCCATCAAGATGGTGCGCTGCGACTACATCCACAAGGGCCAGAAGGTCCTGGTCTACTTCGCCTCCGAGGATCGCGTCGACTTCCGCGACCTGGTCAAGGAGCTGACCACCCGGCTGCGCGTGCGCGTCGAGCTGCGCCAGATCGGCGCCCGCGACGAGGCCAAGATCGTCGGGGGCATCGGCTCCTGCGGCCGCGAGCTGTGCTGCTCCACCTTCCTGCCGCGCTTCGAGCCGGTCTCGATCAAGCACGCCAAGGAGCAGAACCTCCCGCTCAACCCGTCCAAGGTCACCGGCCAGTGCGGCCGCCTCAAGTGCTGCCTGGTCTACGAGGCGTCGACCTACCGGGAGCTCGGCAAGGGCCTGCCCAAGCTGGGCAAGCGCGTGACCACGCCGGCCGGCGAGGGCAAGGTCGCCGAGCTCGACGTGCTGCGCCAGCGCGTGCGGGTCTGGTTCGAGGAGGGCGGCTCGCAGGTCTTCCCGGCCAACGTGGTCGCCCGCGTCGATCCACCGCAGCCGCAGGGCCGCCGCCGCGACCCCGAGCCCGACGACGACGGCGGCGCCGCTGGCCCTGGCGGTGCCGGCCCGCTGCCTGGCGACGACCTGCCCCCGGCCTGACGCCCGTTCCCGCCCCTCATCCCCCCGGATTCCCTGTCGCCTGTGGCCTGTCACCTGTTGCCTGTCGCCTGTTTGTCCGGTACATCCGACTCCCGTGTCCGACCCCTTCTACGTCACGACCCCGATCTACTACGTCAACGACGCGCCGCACATCGGCAGCGCCTACACCACCATCGCGTGCGACGCGCTGGCGCGCTACCACCGCGCGCGCGGCCAGGACACCTGGTTCCTGACCGGCACCGACGAGCACGGGCAGAAGATCGAGGAGGCCGCGATCGCCGCCGGGCGCACCCCGATCGCGCACGCCGATCACTTCGTGGCCCGCTTCCAGGACGCCTGGAAGAAGCTCGACATCTCCAACGACGACTTCATCCGCACCACCGAGCAGCGCCACAAGGACGTGGTCGCTGACATCTGGCGCCGCCTGGAGGCCGCCGGCGCGATCTACCTGGCCGACTACGAGGACTGGTACTGCGTCGGCTGCGAGTCGTTCTACACCGAGACCCAGCTCGTCCCCGGCGACGCCCCCGGCGTCTTCCTGTGCCCCGATCACAAGCGCCCAGTGCAGCGCCTCAAGGAGCAGTCGTACTTCTTCCGCATGGCGCAGTATGCCCAGCCGCTGCTCGACTACATCGAGGCCCACCCCGAGTTCATCCAGCCCGACTTCCGCAAGAACGAGGTGGTCGCCTTCGTCAAGGCCGGCCTGCGCGATCTGTCGGTGTCACGGCGCACCTTCAAGTGGGGCATCCCGGTGCCGGGCGCGCCCGAGCACGTGATCTACGTGTGGATCGACGCCCTGACCAACTACATGAGCGCGCTGGGCGGCCCCGGCACGGCGCAGTACGACAAGTTCTGGCCCCAGGCGGTGCACGTCATCGGCAAGGACATCCTGCGCCACCACGCGGTGTACTGGCCAACCATGCTGCTGGCCGCCGGCCTGCCGCTGCCGAAGACGGTGTTCGCGCACGGCTGGTGGACCGCCAACGGGCAGAAGATCTCCAAGTCGCTGGGCAACGCCATCGATCCCCTCGGCCTCGCCGCTGACGTCGGGGTCGACGCGCTGCGCTACTTCCTGCTGCGCGAGACCTCGTTCGGCCTCGACGGCGACTTCTCGCACGACGCCTTCCTGGGCCGCCTCAACTCCGACCTGGCCAACGACCTCGGCAACCTGGTGCACCGCTGCGTCAAGATGACCGAGCTCTACGCCGGCGGCGTCATCCCCAGGCTGGAGCCGGGCGCGTTCGAGGATCACCCGGTGCACGGCAAGCTGGCCGCGCTGGCCATCCACGCCCGCGACACCGTGGCCGAGCACATGGAGCGCCTGCAGCCGACCCGCGCCCTGGAGGCGCTGTGGGAGCTGGTCCGCGGTGGCAACAAGTACATCGACGACGCCGCGCCCTGGGTGCAGGCCAAGGATCCCGCGCGCGCCGCCGAGCTCAGCCACACCGTGCGCCACTTCCTGGAGGCGCTGAGCTGGATCGCCCTCATGGTGGCGCCCTTCATGCCGAAGAAGGCGGGCGAGATCCTCGACCGCCTGGGCGTCCCCGGCGGCCCCGAGCGCCTGCTGCGCTGGCCGCGTGCGTGGGGACGCGAGCTCACGTCGGGCCAGAAGGTGGTCCCTGGCGAGCCGCTGTGGCCGCGCCTGGACGACGACCGCAAGGCCGAGCTGAAGGCGCGCTGGGGCGTCAAGCCGGCGGTCAGGAAGCCCGACAAGGGCGGCGACCCGAAGAACGACAAGCAGGCCGACAAGCCGGCCGACAAGTCCGCCGGCAAGGCCCCGCAAGCCGCCGCCGCGCCGCCCCCGGGCAGCATCAGCTACGACGACTTCAAGAAGCTCGACCTGCGCGTGGCCGAGGTCAAGACCGCCGAGAAGGTGCCCAAGGCCGACAAGCTCCTCAAGCTGACGCTCGACCTGGGGGGCGAGACCCGCACCGTGGTGGCCGGCATCGCGGCTGCCTACGCCGCCGAGGCGCTGCCCGGCAAGAAGGTCATCTTCCTCGCCAATCTCGCGCCGGCGACGATCCGTGGTGTACGCTCCGAGGGTATGATCCTGGCGGCGGGGGACGAGCAGGTGATCGGCCTGTCCGCCATCGACTGCGATGTGCCGCCCGGGACCAAGGTGCGCTGACGCCGAAGGCCGAAGGAGAGACGAGACGATGTCGACCTTGAAGGGAGAGCAGCGGCGAGCGCCGCGGGTGTCCGTCAACATCCCGGTTCTGGTGGAGAAGATCAGCCAGCGCGACGTCAAGCTGCACCCCGCGCTGGAGCGGGTCTATGACCGCGTGCGCCCCAACCCCGACGACATCGGCCTCAAGTTCCCGGCCGCCATCCGCGACCTCAGCACCAACGGCGCCTTCATCGCCGGCCAGGCGCTGCCGCTGATGTCGCGCGTCGCCTTCACCTTCCCGCTGGCCGGGTACGGCCAGGTCGAGTCGCTGGGCTGGGTGCTGTGGCGCCGCGCCGGCGACTGCGAGATCCCGCGCGAGAGCGACGGCAAGACCGTGCTGCTGCAGGGCGGTTTCGGCGTGCTGTTCGAGGCCATCAGCCTGGAGGCCCGCGTCGCCATCGCCAAGCTGATCCAGGACAAGGGCGGCGGGGGATAGCAGGTGGCGACCAGCCGGTTCCGGATGCGGCCGCGCTGGCCGTGGCTGCCGGGGGTCATCATCGGGTTCGGGATCGCCCTCATCGTGTTCGCCTGGGTCGCCGGGGTGCCGCCGCGCACCCGCACCGTGGAGACCGGGGCTGGCGCGGTGCTGATCGTGCTGGCGCTGCTGTACCTGCGCTCGCCGCTGTGGCGGTCGCACGTGGTGGTCGATGACGACGGGCTGCGCGTGGAGACCCCGCGTGGCCTGCGCCTGCAGCTGTCCTGGAAGGAGGTGGTGCGGGTGCGCGCGGCAGCCGCGAGCGAGACGTGCTACATCGACGCCGGCATGCCAGCCAAGAGCTTCCTCCTGCCGGGTCCCGGGATCGCAGCGCCGTTCCGCGTCGAGCGCCGCGGCGAGCTGTATGGCTTGATCGTCGCCGCCTGCGCCGGGCGAGTCGAGCAGGTCGCGGAGCTGGAGCCGCCGCGGCCCAGGCGCGGGGCCGAGCCGGAGGCGGGCACCGGCACCGGCGCTGGCCCGGGCACCGGGACGAGCCGATGAGCGACCTGCACCCGCGCTCGCGCGTGCTGACGCTGGAGGCCGCACTGCGTGATCTCGGCAGCGCCGACCCGCAGGTGCGCGCCTTCGCCGCCGGCGCGCTGGGTAGCGCTGAGGGCGAGGACAGCGAGCCGGCGCGGGCCGCCCTGCACAAGGCGCTGCGCGACGACCGCGGCGAGGTGCGCTACGCCGCCGCCCTGTCACTGGGCGAGCTGGGGGATCGCGACGCCGTGGCCGCGCTGTGTGATCAGCTGGAGGCCGACGGTGATCGCATGGCACGCCAGGCCGCGGTGCTGGCGCTGGCCATGATCGGCGACGGCGCCGCCTGGGGCCGCCTGGAGCTCGCGCTCGAGAAGGGCCCCGCCGACGTGCGCTACCAGGCCGCCGGGGCGCTGGCCGAGCTGGATCCGGCGCGCGCGCGCCCGCTGCTCGAGCGCGCCCTCGGCGACAGCGACGCCGAGGTGCGCGAGGCCGCGGCCACCGCGCTGGGTCAGGTCGGCGATCCCGCCTCGGCCGACGCCCTGGCCGCCGTGCTGGGCGACAAGCGCCGCGAGACCCGCGCCGAGGCCGCCATCGCGCTGGCCCAGCTGGGTGACCGGCGCAGCCTGCCCGGCCTGGCCGAGCTGGCCGGCGGCCGCGACCTCGACGTCGGCCTCAGCGCGCTGATGGCGGCGCTGCCGGTGCTGCGCGGCGCTCGCCAGCGCGGCGAGGGCACCGAGGCCGGCGCCAGCGCGCCCGAGCTCGCCGCCATCAAGGCCGCCTGTGTGCGCGTGGTCGATCGCTTCTTCGGCCACCCGCTGCTCAAGGTCTGGGCCGCCGCCAACCTGGCCGCCCTGGGCGACCCACGCGGCGAGCACGTGCTGGCGCGCCTGGGCAAGAGCCGCCGCGCCGACGTGCGCGGCTCCATCGAGGAGGCCCGCGCCGAGCTGGCCGGTCGCGCCCGCCCCATCGAGGCCGCCGAGTGAGCCACCATCGCCACGCTCTGAATGGCCGCACAGCGGCCCCGGCCGGGAGTCCGGCCGCGAGCGGGTGGGGCCCCGTTGGGCTTGTCCCAATGGGGCGGGGCGCAGCCTCGTGGTGAGGCGAGAGCCCAGCCCGAATCAGAATGATTCGGGCAATGCTCTCGACCTGTTCGACTCGCATGCCCACGTCGATGGCAGCGAGTTCGACGCCGATCGCGACGCCGTGCTGGCGCGCGCCCTGGCCGCCGGGGTGCGTCGCCTGGTGTGCATCGGCAGCGGCCCGGACGTCGCCACCGCCGAGCGCGCGGTGGCCCTGGCCGCCGCCCACGCCGCCGGCCCGGTCGAGATCTGGGCCAGCATCGGCATCCACCCCCACGA
Source organism: Deltaproteobacteria bacterium (assembly GCA_020853705.1). GTDB lineage: Bacteria > Myxococcota_A > Polyangia > Haliangiales > JADYYK01 > JADYYK01. Next base: position 71,016 of record JADYYK010000245.1, on the reverse strand, counting down.
CGTCGTGCACATGACCGACGCCACCTGGACCCGCATGGCCGAGCTGGCGCGCGCCCCCCGCGTGGTCGCCGTCGGCGAGACCGGCCTCGACTATCACTACGACCTGTCGCCGCGCCAGACCCAGCGCGACGCCTTCGCGCGCTTCATCGACCTGGCCCGCGCCGCGGGTCAGCCGGTGTGCTGCCACATCCGCGACGCCCACGAGGACGCCCGCGCCATCCTGCGCGCCGGCCGCGCCGCCGAGCTCGGCTGTGTCATCCACTGCTTCACCGGCACCCCGGCCGACGCCGAGGCCTATGTCGACATGGGGATCGACGTCTCGTTCAGCGGCATCGTCACCTTCAAGACCGCCGAGGAGCTGCGCCAGGCCGCCCTGCGCGTCCCGCTCGAGCGCCTCCTGGTGGAGACCGACTGTCCCTACCTGGCGCCCCTGCCCTTGCGCGGAAAGCGCAACGAACCCGCCTATCTGCGCCACACGGTCGAGTTCCTCGCCGAGCTCCTCGGGCGCCCCGCCGCCGAGCTGGCCCGCATCAGCGGCGCCAACGCCGCCCGGCTGTACCGCCTGCCAAGCGCTGGAAAGGCTTGACACCCCGCCCGGGTCCGGCTACACATCCAGCCCTTGGCAACTGCGCCCGCGTCTGAGTCGGGCAGGATTCCGGAGCAAGAACATGGCCTTGAAGATGGGGCTTCTGGGTAAGAAGCTCGGCATGACGCAGATCTTTCTCTCCGACGGTAACCGCTGCCCGGTCACCGTCGTGCACGCCGGCGACAACGTCGTCGTCAACGTGCGCACCCCGGACAAGCATGGCTACGCCGCCGTGCAGCTCGGCTATGCCGAGAAGCCGGCCCGCCTGGTGAAGCGCCCCGAGATGGGCTACTTCAAGAAGCAGGGCGTCAAGGCGCAGCGCAAGCTGCACGAGATCCGCGTCCCCGCGGAGGTCGCCGCCAAGTTCCAGCCCGGCCAGGTCCTGAAGATGTCCGACGTCTTCACGGTCGGCGCCAGCCTCGACGTCACCGGCACCTCCAAGGGCAAGGGCTACCAGGGCGTCATGAAGCTGCACAAGATGCAGGGCTTCGTGAACGGCCACGGTACCCACGAGTTCTTCCGCCATGGCGGCTCGATCGGCTGCCGCATGACGCCCGGTCGCGTGCACAAGGGCAAGCGCATGAGCTCGCACATGGGCACCGAGAACAAGACCATCCAGAACCTGGAGCTGGTCGAGATCGTCGATGACCAGAACGTGCTCCTGATCCGCGGCTCCATCCCGGGCGCCAACAGCGACTACGTGGTCGTGCGTGGCTCGGTCAAGCAGGACACCTACAAGCGCCGCTCGTACGAGATCAAGGAGCAGGCCTCCAAGAACCCGATGAAGGCGTCGAAGGCCGGCGCCGGCGCGGCCAAGCCCAAGAAGTAGGCCACCCAGCAAGGTTCGAACGCGGCGCGGCTTCGGTCGCGCCGCGTCGTTTTCGGGGTCACAACCAGGGCCACACGCCAGACCATGGGTTCCAAGCTCGGAGATCGCGACCGTCGCCACGACGCCTACTGGCGTCGCGCCAAGCAGGAGGGGCTGGCCGCGCGCGCCGCCTTCAAGCTGGAGGAGATCGACCAGCGCCACCACGTGCTGCGCGCCGGGGCGCGGGTGCTCGACCTCGGCTGCGCGCCGGGGTCGTGGCTGCAGTACGCCGCGCGGGTGGTCGGCGCCAAGGGTGCGCTGGTGGGCATCGATCGCAACCCGCTCGAGGTCAGCATCCCGGGCGCGCGCCTGATGGTGGGTGACATCTACCAGACCCCGCTGGAGGCGCTGCGCGGCGACCTGGCGGCATTCGACGCCGTGCTGTCGGACATGGCGCCCGACACCACCGGCGTGCGTCAGACCGACCAGGCGCGCTCGGAGGCGCTGTTCGAGCACGCCCTCGGCCTGGCCGAGGCGCTGCTGGCGCCGGGCGGCCACTTCGTGGGCAAGATCTTCCAGGGCGGCGGCTTCCAGCAGCTGGTGCAGCGCTGTCGCGCCAGCTTCGAGGAGGTCAAGATCGTCAAGCCCAAGAGCTCGCGCAAGGAGTCGATCGAGGTCTTCGTGGTCGGCCTGCGCCGCAAGCCGGCGGCGCAGCCGACACCTCCGCCCGCGCGTCCCTGACGTGATCGCGTAGAATCCGCCCCGCCATGCAGCGTGTCGTCATCGATCCCGTGCACCCCGAGCCCCGCAAGGTGCGCTTCGCGGTCGAGCACCTGCAGAAGGGCGAGGTCCTGGCCTACCCGACCGACACCGTGTACGGCCTGGGCTGCGACATGACCGAGCGCGGCGCCGTCGACCGCCTGTACCACATCAAGGGCATGCGCGAGGACCGCAAGCTGGCCTTCCTGTTCCCCACCCTGGCCGAGGTCTCGCAGTACGCCGTGCTCAGCGATCTCGCCTACCAGGTGTGCAAGAAGATCCTGCCTGGCCCCTACACCGTGGTGCTGCCCGCCAAGCGCTGGGTGCCGCGCGCGCTGATGGACAAGCGCAAGCAGGTCGGCGTGCGCATCCCCGACAACCTCGTGGTGCAGGCCATCCTGGCCGAGCTGGGGCGCCCCATCGTGTCGACCAGCGCCACCGGCGCCGAGGGCGAGGGGCTGGGCGACGCCGAGGACGTGCGCGACCGCTACGAGCACCAGATCGACATCCTGGTCGACGGCGGACTGTGTGACACCGCGCCGTCCACGGTGATCTCGCTGATCGACGATCAGCTGGAGATCATCCGCGAGGGCAAGGGGCCGATCGACATCTTCGACCATCTGTAGCAGGGAGGAGTGGCGGAGTGACGGAGGGCGTGGCGGACTAGCGGCCGCGGCGGCGCTTGGGCGGCGCGGGAGCGTCCTTTGGCGTCATGAGGTCGGACACCCGCTCGAGCTCGCTCTCGGACACGCCGGGCATGGTGGCGGCGCGATCCAGCGCCTCCTTGGCGCGCGCCGGATCGGTCGGCACGTAGGCCTCGGCCAGCGCCAGCTCCTCGCGCCAGCCCGCCTTGCCCTGCTCGCGCACGCGCTCCAGCAGCGGGATGGCCTCGGCCTGGCGGCCCACGCTGACCAGCAGCTTGCCCAGCTCGGAGGTCGCCGACAGGAAGGCGGGGTTCTCCTTGACCGCCTCCTCCAGCGCGGCCTGGGCCTTGTCCTTCTGGCCCTCGGCGGCGTAGGCGCGCGACAGCAGCACGCGGGTGCGATAGACCTCGGGGTTCTGGGTCAGACCCTGCTCCAGCTCGCGGCGGGCCGCGCCGGGGTCGTTCAGGCTGAGCAGGAGCTCGCCCAGCAGCGCGCGCGGCAGGCCGGTCTTGGACGCCAGGGACAGCTTCTTGAGCGACTCCCGGGCCGACTCGCGCTCTAGCTTGTCCTTGGTGGACAGCCCGCGCGCCAGCTCCAGATAGGCCTTGCCCAGGGCGTCGTCGGGGGACTCCTCGATCAACGTCTGCAGCACCGCCATGGCGTCGCCGGGCTGGTCGAGGCGCAGCATGGTGCGCGCGCGCGCATACAGCAGGCGCGGCGCCGCCTGGCCGCTCTGGCCCACCAGCTTGGCAGCCTCGGCGGGCTGATCGCGCGCCAGCTGCAGCTCGGCGTCGATGGTCTGGATCAGGGGATGCTTCAGCCAGCCCTCGCCGCCCAGCTGCACCGCGCTGTCGCGGGCGCGCGCGGCGCTCTCCAGGTGACCCTCCCACAGGCGGGCCAGCCCCAGGCGCAAGAGGTAGCGGGTGTCGGTGATGGCGCCCTTCTCGGCCGCGTCGAGCTCCTTGTCGGCCAGGGTCTCGTCCTCCTCGCGGTACAGGTAGTACTCACCCAGCGCGAGGTGTTTCCACATCTCGATGCGCGGCGTCTGCGCCTGCGACAGGCCGGTGTTGACGTCGGCCATGACCTTGTCGAGCTCCCGCGCGTGCTCGATGCGCAGCAGGCCCCGGCCGAGCAGCGCCAGCGGGTGCCGCGGGTCGATGGCCAGCGCGGCGTCATAGTGCGCCAGCGCGCCCTTGTAGTCGCCGTCGTCGAGCTCGATGTCGCCCAGCAGCGACAGCGCCGTGGCGGCGCGCGGGCTGAGCTGGGTCGCGGTCTCGGCGTGGCTGCGCGCCGACACCCGGTCGCCGGCGGCGACCTCGGCCATGGCCAGCGCGGTCAGGGCCTGGATGTCGCGCGGGTGCGCGGCGACCGCCTCGGTCATCAGCTGGACGGCGCCCGCGGTGTCGCGCCGCCGCGACAGCTGCACGCTCTCGGCGATGCGCGCGGCCAGCGCCTCGGGGCGCGTCAGCGGCACCTTGCGGGTCTCGATCTTCTTCTTCAGCTGCCCGACCAGCAGCGCGAAGGTGTTGTCGTTGCCCTCGCCGTAGTCGCGAAGCAAGATCCCCTGCACCAGCGCGCTGGCGGCCAGGGTGCGCAGCGAGGTCTCCTTCTTGATGGCCTTGCGCACCAGGTCGAGCGCGCCACCGCTGCCCTGGATCGAGCCGTGGCCGCCGGTCTCCAGCTTGGTGCTGGTGTCGGCCAGGTAGCGGGTCACCGCCTTGTACTGCAGCTGCTTCCAGTAGCGCCAGCCGAAGTAGCCGCCAGCGCCCAGGCCCGCGACCAGGACCCAGATGAAGATCATGGCGCCGGTGATCGAGCGGCCCCAGCGCTTGCCAGGGCCGAGCTCGGCCAGCTTGAGCTCGTCGTCGGAGCGCGCCTGCACCCCGGGCACGCTGACCAGGCCGGCGCCCAGCAGCGTGTTCAGGAAGTCCTCGTGGTTGGCGCCGGCGCGCTGCATGGCCTGCGCGACCATGACCGTGGCGCCGGGGGCCTGGGCCTCGCGCGGGGCGGCCTTCTTGGCCGGGCCGCGGGCGGGCGCCTCGGCGTCGCCGTCACCACCAGCGTCGGCCTCGGCGGCGGGCCGGGCGGCCGGCTTGGCCGGCCTGGCCGGCCTGGCGGGCGCGGGCGCGGGCGCGCCGAGGGTGGCGGCCAGCGCGGCGGAGGCGGGATCGTCGGCGTCCCCGAAGGAGACCTCCTCGGACGGCGCCGGCTCTGGCCGCGCCGGCTTGCGGGGCGGCTCCTTGCGGGCGGCGCTGCGCGCGGCGACCGTCTCGCCCTGATCTGCGCCGCCCAGGTCGGCGTCGACATCGACCACCAGCGAGGGCGCGGCGGCGTGCGCGGCGGGTGCGGCGGACGACTCGTCGATGTCGGCCGACTCGATGCGCTGCACGCCCCGGGGCGCGGTGCGCGACGGCGCCGCCGGTGCATCGGGCTTCTTGAGCGGGATCTTGGCGACCTGCGCGGCAGCGCGCGGCGCGGCGGGCGGGGCAACCGGTGCGGGCGGTGGCGCAGCGGCCGCCGGTGCGGGCGCGGCCGGGCGCGCCGGTGCGGCGGGTGGCTGGGGGCGCGCCGGCGGGACCGGCGGTGACGCCGATCGTGCCGCGGCAGGCGGCGGTGACGCGGGTGGTGCGGGCGGCTTGCGCGCGGCCGGCGGTGCCGGCGGGGCTGGACGTGGGGGCGCGGCGGCGGGCATGGCCCGGCGCACGGTGCCGACGTCCTCACCGAGCTCCATGTGCGGCACGGTGGCGTCGCCACGGCCGGCGCTGGGCTGCCCGGCGTCGAAGCCGACCCGGGTCGGCAGGTTGTCGTCGTCACCCTGGCTCGGCGCTGGCGCCGGGCGACCCGCGCTGCCCCGGACCTGGGTCCGTGCCGCCGCCTCATCGGGGAAGCCTGCGTCCGAGCCCTGATCCAGGTGGCCGCCATAGTCATCGGCGGCGACCTTGGTCATCTGGGCCTCGAAGTCGTGGCCCGGCCTGGGGCGCGCGGCGGCGCGCGGGGCCGCGGCAGGGGGCGCGGCGGGCGCCGGTGGCGGCGCTGCGACGGGCGCCGGCGCGCTGGGCGGATCGAGGGCGCGCCCCTCGCGGGCACGCTTGAGCATCTGCAGCACCCGCGCGTCCGCGGGGGCCAGGTTCTGGGCGTGCTGCAGGATGGGCAAGGCGCGCTCGAAGTCGCTGCGCCGCATCAGGGCCTCGCCGAGCAGGCGGAAGCCCTCGACCGAGCTGCGGTCGAGCTTGACCACCTTGAGGAGCTCGGTCTGCGCCTCGCGCCACTGCTGCAGGCCGACGTAGGCCCGCCCCAGCGCCAGCCGCGTCCCGACCGAGTCGGGCATGTGCAGCAGCCCCTTCTGGCACAGGTCGGCCGCCTCGGCATAGCGCCCGAGCGCACAGTAGGCGTCAGCCAGCCCGACCGCCGCATCGGAACGCGGGTTCCGGCGGTAGGCCTCCTCACGGGCGGCCAGGTCTGCTGCTGAAGGGAGGCTTTGATCGGCCAGGGGCATCGCTCGAGGGCGCACGGCCGCGCCTCCGACACGGTACAACGCCTCGAAAAATCTCGCAACGTCCCGCGACCAATCGTAGGGCGTATGCGTATGTCAGTCGCGACTACTGGGCTGGCCCCAGCTCCAGGAGTGGCGCCAGGCGCTGCAGCAGCCGCGGCCCGAGCCCGGGCACGTCGGCCAGCTCGCCGAGCGTCGAGAAGCCGCCCCGGGCCGCCCGCACTACGACGATGCGCTCGGCCAGCACCGGCCCGATCCCCGGCAACGCGCTCAGCCCCTCGGCGTCGGCCCGATTGAGATCGATGCGTTGTCCGAGCAGCAGCGCCACCCGCGCAGGCGGCCGCGCCCCCTTGCCGCTCGAACAAGTCACGGTCACCAGCCTCTGACTCGTGCTCGTGCTCGTGCTCGTGCTCGTGCTCGTGCTCGTGCTCGTGCTCGTGCTCGTGCTCGTGCTCGGGCTCGGGCTCGGGCTCGTGCTCGGGCTCGTGCTCGTGCTCGTGCTCGGGCTCGTGCTCGTGCTCGGGCTCGGGCTCCGGGCCTGCGAGCATTCGGGCCACGCCGCGCCTTGCGGCCCCCGCGGCGGCGGCGTCAGCGACCACAGCAGCAGCCCCGCCACCAGCCCGACCAGCCAGCGCACCTGCATCAGCGTGCTCCACCGTTGTGCGAGGACGGCTGAACCTGACTCCAGACACACATACCCGTGGCGCCGAGCACGGCCAGCAGCGCGAGGCCCACCAGCACCCATCTGGCGCGCTGGTGCCGCCGCCGCAGCACCTCCTCGAGGGCGTCACACTGGGCCAGCGCTACGGGATCTCGACGGGGACTTGTCCGGTACGGCATTGACGACTCCAGGGCTGTTCACCCGGGTCATCGCTGGCTCCCCGACCTTGTTGCGTGCGGACGTTTCCCAAGCAAACGTCCGGGGCTCTCTCAGCCGGTGGGGGCGGCCCCGGCCGGACCCCAGTCAGGGGGCGCGATGCCGTCCTTCATCAGCTTGTACTCGGCGGCGTCGAGCAGGGCCTTGCACGAGGCCTCGATGATGCTCTCGCTGACGCCGACGGTGCCCCAGGCGCTGCTGCCGTCGCCGCTCTCGCACAGCACCCGCACCATCGAGGCGGTGCCCGCGCCGCTGGGCAGCACGCGGACCTTGTAGTCGTTCAGGCGCACGCCGGCCAGGGTCGGGTAGAACGGCTCCAGCGCCTTGCGCAGCGCGCCGTCGAGCGCGTTGACCGGGCCGTGGGCCTCCGCCACCGTGTGCGCGCGCCGGTCGCCGACGGCGATGCGCACGGTGGCCTCCGACAGCGCATAAGGCTGGCCCTGCGCGCTCTCGCTCAGGCTGCGAAACGACAGCAGGTCGAACCAGCGCGGCGCGGTGCCCAGGCCGCGGCGCACCAGCAGCTCGAACGACGCCTCGGCGCCCTCGAACTGGTAGCCGCGCGCCTCCAGCTCCTTGAGCTGCTCGAGGATGCCGCGCGCTCGTGCCCGCGCCGCCGGATCGCCCTCGTCGAGCGACAGGCCGTACTCGCGCGCCTTGTACAGGATGTTGGCGCGGCCCGACAGGTCCGACACCAGCACGCGCCGGTGGTTGCCGACCAGCTCGGGCGCGATGTGCTCGTAGGTGTCGGGGGCGCGCGCCACCGCGGCCACGTGCACGCCGCCCTTGTGCGCGAACGCCGAGCCGCCCACGAAGGGCTGGTGGCTGTCGGGGGTGCGGTTGGCGACCTCGGCCACGAAGTGGGCGACCTCGCTCAGGCGCGGCAGCGCGCCCTCGACCAGGCAGTCGTAGCCCAGCTTGAGCATCAGGTTGGGCGCAACGCTGACCAGGTTGGCGTTGCCGCAGCGCTCGCCATAGCCATTGATGGTGCCCTGCACGTGGCGCGCGCCGGCGCCGACCCCGGCCAGCGAGTTGGCCACCGCCAGCTCGCCGTCGTTGTGGCAGTGCACGCCCAGGGTGATGCCGGGCCCCAGCACCTCGCACGCCGCGCGGGTGGCGTCCGCGATCTGCCCGGGCAGCCCGCCGCCGTTGGTGTCACACAGCACCACGAAGCGCGCCCCGCCCTGCGCCGCCGCGCGCAGCGCCGCCAGCGCGAACTCCGGCGTCAGCCGGTAGCCGTCGAAGTAATGCTCGGCGTCGAACACCACGGCGCCGGCGCGCGCGGCCAGGAAGGCCACCGAGGTGTGCACGATCTCCAGCGCCTCGGCGTCGGACACCCCGAGCACCATCTCGGCGTGGCGCTGCCAGCTCTTGCCGAAGATGGTGACGGTCTCGGTGCCGGCCTCGAGCAGCGCGCGGAGGCCGGGGTCGTCGTCCGCGCGGACACCCGCACGCCGGGTCGCGCCGAACGCCACCAGCCGCGCGTGGCCGAGCTTCAGCTCGCCGCGGGCGCGCTGGAAGAACTCGTGATCCCGCGGGTTCGACCCCGGGAAGCCGCCCTCGATGAAGTCGATGCCGAGCTCGTCGAGCTTGGCCGCGACGCGCAGCTTGTCGGTCACCGAGAACGCGATGTCCTCCGACTGCGTGCCGTCGCGCAGCGTGGTGTCGTACAGCTCGATGCGCGTGGCGGCCATGATCCGTGGTGACGTCGTGACGTCGGCGGCCTAGCCGACCGACGCGCGCTCCCCCGCGGGCAGGTGCAGTCCGAAGCCGTCATGAAGGACGCGGGTGGCCAGCTCGGCGTACTTGGCGTCGACGATGACGCTGATCTTGATCTCCGAGGTCGAGATCATGAGGATGTTGACGCCCTCGTTGGCGAGCAGCTCGAACATGCGCTGCGCGACGCCGGCGTGCGAGCGCATGCCGACGCCGACCACCGAGATCTTGGCGATCGAGTCGTTGGTCACGATGCGCTCGCCACCGCCGCACAGGTCGCCACAGCGCGTGCGTAGAAGCTCCTGCGCGCGCTTGATGTCGCCCTTGGGCACGGTGAAGGTCAGGTCGGTGCGGCCCTCGGCGCTGACGTTCTGGATGATCATGTCGACGACGATCCCGGACTCCGACAGCGGCTTGAAGATCTTGGCCGCGACGCCCGGGTGGTCGGGCACCGCCAGCAGGGTGATCTTGGCCTCGTCGCGATTCGCGGTGACGCCTGCTACGACGACCTGCTCCATGGCTTGCTCCTCGGGAACCACCCAGGTCCCTTGGTTCTGGTTGAAGCTCGAGCGCACGTGGATGGCCACGCCATACTTCATGCCGAACTCGACCGAGCGGATCTGCAGCACCTTGGCGCCCAGCGAGGCCAGCTCCAGCATCTCCTCGTAGGAGATGCGCTCGATCTTGCGCGCGCCGGGGACCACGTTGGGATCCGCGGTGTAGACGCCGTCGACGTCGGTGTAGATCTCGCACACGTCGGCCTTCAACGCCGCCGCGATGGCCACCGCCGAGGTGTCCGAACCGCCGCGCCCCAGCGTGGTGATGTTGCCGGCCACATCGGTGCCCTGGAAGCCGGCGACCACGGCGATCTTGCCGGTCTTGAGCGCGTCGAAGATGGGCTGGCCATCGATCGACTGGATGCGCGCGCGAGAGAACGCGCTGTCGGTCGTGATCTTGACCTGGTGGCCCAGGAACGACGTGGCCTGACCGCCCTGGGCCCGGATCGCCAGCGCGACCAGCCCGACCGAGACCTGCTCGCCGGTCGACACGATGACGTCGACCTCACGATCATTCGAGTCGTCGCTGAGCTGTTTTGACAGCGCGAGCAGGCGGTTGGTCTCGCCTGACATGGCCGACACGATGACCACGACGTCATGGCCTTCGCGCTGCGTGGCGAGGCAGCGCTTGGCCACCTCGCGCATGCGGTCGATGGTGCCTACCGAGGTGCCGCCGTACTTCTGGACGATCAACATTGGCTAGGCCCGATTTCATAACGCACTGCGCCATGGCAGTCAAACCGAATATGTCGAGGAATCCCGCTACTTCATCCTTTGGCACCTGGTTCACGCCACACGGCGCACCCCCTTCTCCCGGTTACAGGGCCGGCACGCCGCCACCAGGTTCGACGGATGGTGGTCGCCTCCCGCGGCGATCGGCCGGGCGTGATCGACCTCCAGCGGGTGGTCGGCGTCGCCCGGATGGCCGCAGTATTCGCAGCGATAGCGCGCCCGCGCGAAGATCCCCCAGCGCACCCGGTCCGAGATCGGCCGCCGGTGCCCGGACCACAGATACAGCGGGTGATAGCGCCACCAGCGCAGCACGCGCACCACCACGAGCAGCACCAGGCCGACACCGACGCCGACCAGGGCCATGCGCTCGTAGGCGCCGAACTGTGACCACCACCGCTGCATGCTCGGACCGTCGCACGACGCTCTGACATTGCATGAGCAGCTGCACTAGAGTCGCGGCATGAAGCTCAGCGTGACCGATGACATCACCATCGTCATGACCACGGTGCCCGACGAGGCCACCGGCGAGAAGCTGGCGCGCGCGCTGGTCGAGGCCGAGCTGGCCGCCTGCGTGAACATCGTGCCCGGGGTGCGCTCGATCTACCGCTGGCAGGGCGCCATCTCGGACGACCGCGAGCTCATCTGTCTCATCAAGTCACGCCCGGCCGCCCTGCCCGCCCTGGCCGCCAGGCTGCGCGAGCTGCACCCTTACGAGGTGCCCGAGCTGCTGGTGCTGCCGCCCACCATGGGCTCGGCCGCTTACGTCGACTGGATCAAGGCCAACGTCCCTACCTGATCGCCGCCCGTGCCCGTGCCCGTGCCCGTGCTCGTGCTCGTGCTCGTGCTCGTGCTCGCGTTACCCCGCCTCTTCCGCATACAGCTTCACCTTGGCCGCGCGCTCCGCCATCGCCGCCGCCAGCCCGGCGTGCGCCGGCTGCGACAGCGTGGGATCCTCCGCGCGCACCCGCTCGGCCTCGCGACGGGCCTCGACGATCAGCTCGGCGTGGCGCTGCAGATCGCCATACAGGATGCGCGGCAGACCGGCCTGCCGGGTGCCGAACAGCTCGCCGGGGCCGCGGATGGCCAGATCGGCCTCGGCGATGGCGAAGCCGTCGCTGCTGCCCACCAGCACACGCAGCCGATCCGCCGCCGGCGAGCTGGCGCCGACCGAGGTGCACAGGATGCAGTACGGGGTCTGGCCCTGGCCGCGCCCCACCCGCCCGCGCAGCTGGTGCAGCTGTGACAGCCCGAAGCGCTCGGCGTCCTCCACCACCATCACGGTGGCGCGCGGGATGTCGACCCCGACCTCGATCACTGTGGTCGCCACCAGCACGTCGAGCTCGCCGCGCGAGAAGCGACCCATGACGTCCTCGCGCTCGTTGGCGGGCAGCCGGCCGTGCACCAGCCCGACGCGCAGGTCGGGGTTGCGCGCCAGCCGCGCGTGGGTCGCGCCGACGTGCGCCCGCGTGCGCGCGCCCTCCACCAGCTCGTCGTCGGGCCCCTGACCAGGATCGATCTGCGGGCACACCACGAAGGCCTGGTGGCCGGCGCGAGCCTCGCGCGCGATCAGCGCGTCGGCCTTGGCGCGCCCGGCGTCGCCCCAGGCCACGTGGGTGCGCGCCGGGGTGCGCCCCGGGGGCAGCTCGCCGAGGATGGTCAGATCGAGGTCGCCATACGCGGTCAGCGCCAGGGTGCGCGGGATGGGCGTCGCCGTCATCACCAGCAGGTGCGGCGCCGCCGCGCCAGCGCCGCCCTTGTCACGCAGCCGCGCCCGCTGCGCGACCCCGAAGCGGTGCTGCTCGTCGACGATGGCCAGCGCCAGATCGTGGAACGCCACGCGATCGGCCAGCAGCGCGTGGGTGCCGACCACGATCCGCGTCACCCCGGCCGCGATCAGCGCCAGCTGGCTCTCACGCACCGGGCGCGGGGTCGACGCCGTCAGCAGGGTGACCCGGTGGCCCAGCGCGGCGGCCCACGGCGCCAGCGTGGCCAGGTGCTGCTCGGCCAGGAGCTCGGTCGGCGCCATCAGCGCGGCCTGGCGCCCCGCGGCGGCAGCCAGGTGCGCGCCCGCGAAGGCGACCGCGGTCTTGCCAGCGCCGACGTCGCCTTGCAGCAGGCGCTGCATCGGGCGCGGCGCCGCCAGATCGCGCGCCAGCTCGGCGATGGCGGCCTCCTGCGCGCCGGTCAGCACGAAGGGCAAGGTCGCGCGCAGCTTGCTCATGGCCTCGGCAGGCGGCGCGCACACCGGCGCCGGATCCGCGGCTGCGCGCGCACGCCGCTCCAGCAGGCCGAGCTGCAGGTAGAACAGCTCCTCGAAGGCCAGCCGCCGGTGCGCCGGGCTGGCCAGCCCGAGCAGCGCCGCCAGCGCGTCACCCTCCAGCGTCTCGGGCGGATCGTGCAGCAAGAGCAGCGCGTCGCCCGCCGGCGGCAGCCCCTGACGCGCCGCCACCGCGGCCGGGATGCCGTCGCGCGCCCGCGGCGCCAGCTTGCGCGCGGCCGCCAGCGCGAGCTTGCGCACCACCGCGCCGGCGACCCCGTCGACCTCGGGATAGCGCGGCCGGATCCCGCGCGCGGGCTTGCCTGCGGCCTCGCCGGCGGCGCCAGCGCCGGCGCCCTCGACCGCGATGACCTCCGGGTTGGCCATCTCGGCCTGCCCGCGCGCCAGCCTCAGCTTGCCCGCGACGACGACGCTGCTGCCAAGCGGGAAGCGCGCCTCCATGCCAAACCGGGCATGAAACCAGCGCAGGACCAGCCGCTCCTTCACATTCCGCCCCGCACCCGCACCCGCCCCCGAACTCGGAATCGTGCTCGGGCTCATGCTCGGGCTCGCCCCCTCCTCCGGCGGCTCCAGCACCACCTCCAGAAACCGCCGCCGCACCGGCACGATCCGCGCCCTCACCACCCGCCCGCGCGCCGTCACTCCCCCGCCATCCTCGAGCCCCGCCGCCTCCAGCCAGCCGACCTCGACCGCGCGCCGAAGGTCGTCATAGCCACGCGGCAGCAGCCGGGCGACGTCACCCACCGTCGCCATGCCGTGCTCCATCAGCCGTGCCGCCGTCGCCGGACCACAGCCCGGCAACGTCGTCACCGGCGCAGCCTCAGCCTCGGCCGCGCCGGCATCCGCGCCATCGCCATCTCGCCCTGCCCGCGCAGCCCTCGCCACCAGCCGGCGCCGCTACTGGACGACGACGCTGCCCTGCATCATGTCCATGCCGCACGCGAAGTCGACCGACCCCGCCTTGTCGACGACCACCGCCAGCTCGACCGGCTCGTTCAGCGGCAGCTCCTTCTTCTCACCCGTGCTCTTGAGCACCACCTCGCCGCCACAGGGCGACGTGGTCCGGCGCGTGAACACCAGGGTCAGCTTCTCGCCCACCTTGGCCGGGATCGACGCCGGCTCGAACCCGGTGTCACCCACGGTCACATCGACGCGCCGGGTGTCTCCGCTGGTCGCGCCCTTGGGCGTCGCCGGCGCGCTCGCCCCGGGGGCCGGACCAGCGGGCGCCTTCTTGGACTTCTTGCACCCGACCGCCCCCGCACCCAGCACTCCGAACGCCAGCACGAACACCCAAGCGCGCTTCATCAGAACCTCCGCGGTGAAAGCTACCCGCCGAGATCCCCACCGTCAAGCCAACCGACAGCCCCGCTCGCAGGTCAGCGGTAGGTGAAGCGCAGCTCGTAGTCGCACAGATGAAAGATGTCGCCTTCATCGATGCGCTTGTTGTCGATGCGCATGCCCTTGTAGTCGATCCCGTTGGTCGACCCCAGGTCCTTCACATAGTAGGTCCCGTTGCGCCGGATCACCGCCGCGTGCTTGCGCGAGATGTTGCCATCCTTGATGGCCAGGTCCGACGTCTTCGAGCCACGACCGATGATGAACTGGTCCTTGTCGATCGAGATGCGCTGGTTGTTGAAGATGAGGTACAGCGTCGGCGTGCCCTGCCCCGACACCGGTGACGGCGTCGGCGGCGGCGCGGGCGGCACCGCGGGACGACGCCCCGACGGCGACGACGGCGCCGGCATGTCCATCGACGCCGACGGGTGCGCGGCAGGTGTCCCCGCGCGCGGCGCCATCGGCGGCGGCGGCCCCGGCCTGCGCACCGCTGGCTGCCCCATCCCCGGCGTCCCCCCCGCGGGCCCAGCGTTGGGCCCCGGCGCCATCGGCGGCGGCGACCCGCTGGCCCCCGGCCCCGGCTGCCCTGCGACTGCCCCCGACTGCTGCGCGGCCTGGTAGTTCTTCGAGCGCGCGTAGTACCTCATCGCCTCATTGATGAGGTAGTCGATGGAGCAGTCGAAGTCGTTCGCCATCTGCTCGAACGTCTCCCACAGGACGTCCCGGCAGTAGAAATGGCGCATCGTCTTCTTGCTCTGATCCATCCTCGGGCCTCGGCTCCTAGCAGATGCGACGCGCTGCCTCGGCGGGGGTGCCGAGGTGTGGTGAATTGTACATCCTCACGACTTCGTCTTCAATTTCTCCGCCGCGGCCGCCGCCCGCTGCCCCAGGGTGACCTCCCCGGTCCAGCCCTTCAGCTTGGTGGCGTCCCTGCTCAGCGCCTCCAGCCTGGGCAGGTCCGCGGCCTCGCCCAGCTCGCCCAGGAGCTCCACCGCGGCCAGCCGGGCGACCCAGTTCCTCGACTCCAGCGCCTTGCGCAGCGCGGGCAGCGCGAGCGGCCCCAGCGGCCGGATGAACTGCAGGATGTACTTGTCGAGCAGCGGCCCCGAGAAGTCGCGCGCCGTGGGCAGCGACTCCAGCACCGGCCCGATGGCCAGCTCGCGCGAGCCGCGCAGCGCGACCTCGTAGGCCTCGAAGCGCACCACCTCCTTGGGGTCCTCGAACAGCTTGACCCGCACCATGCCGTCGATGGCGGCCTGCCCGCCGATGGCCTGGATGACGCCGAAGGCCTCGTCGCGCAGCTTGCCTTCCTCGACCGGGTTGACCGCGATCCCCAGGGCCATGTCCAGCGCCGGCAGCAGCGCCTGCTTGTCGGGTCCCTTGCCCAGCGCCTGCAGCACCTTGAAGCGCAGGTCGTTGTCGGGGTCCTTGATGAGCTCCATGAACCAGGAGGTGGCGTCGGGCCCGCCCAGCGAGCCGACCGCGATCAGCGTGTTGTCATCGGGCGAGCCGCCCACCTTCTCGAACGCCGCCAGCACCGCCTTGACGCCCTGCAGGCGATCCTCGGGCGAGCCCACGCGACCCAGGGTCAGCGCGACCTCCTTGACCGCCAGGGTGCCGCGCTCCAGCGCCGCGCGCAGCTCGGGCGCCGCGCCGGCGCCGACCTTCTCCAGGATCTTGTCGCCGTTGTTCAGGCCCGCGCTCCAGCGCTTGACCACGTCGCCGGTCAGCCAGGCCACCAGGAAGGCGTCGACGCGGTCGCGATCGGGCCCGCTCATCAGGTCGCGCAGGCCGAACAGGGCGTCCTTGGCGGCGACCTGCGGCATCTGGGGCGAGGTGTTCTCGGCCACCTTGGCGGTCTCGATCATGCGATTGACGGCCTCGGTCATGGCGGCCTGGCGGTCGCCCTCGCCCAGCCGGCCCAGGGCGTCGCTGGCCATGGTCACGCCGGCGCGCGAGGCCTGCACCAGCGCCGCCACGGCGTGGCCGCGCAGGGACGCCGAGTAGCCGCCCTTGATGGCGCGCTCCAGCTTCTTCTCGCCGCCCTCGATCCCGACCCAGCGATCGATGTTGGAGTGCGTGACCTTGTTCTTGCCGCAGCCACCCGCGAGGGCGGCGCACAGCACGACAGCGAGCACAGATAGCCTGGACAACGTCGCCTCCCGGGAGCGTCTGGTCGGACCGCGGTGACTCTAATCCCCGGCGGAGGGATCGGGCAAGAGCGCGCTGATCTCGCGGCGCACGATGGTGAAGTTGCGCTGCACCAGGAGGTCGCCGACCGCCAGCCGCTGCGGCGGCACCGCCAGCGGGCCGCGCCGCGCCGAGCGCCCGAAGCGGCGCGCCAGGCTGCGATAGGCGTCGGCGTTGCCGCGATCGAAGCCGGACAGCACCTCGCCGCCCGCCTTCGCCCCGGCACTTGCTACCTTGTCAAGATCTTCGGGCCTGGCAGACGGCAAAGCGACGAGGGCCGGCCAGGGCACCAGGCCGAGCGTGAGCAGCCGCCGGGCCCCCGCGGGCAGCGGCAGGCTGGCCGGCACCAGGGCGACCTCGGCGCGGCCGTGGCCCAGCGCGGCCAGCGCCGACAGCGCGTCGGGGGCCTGGATGACCTTGCCGAAGTGGTTCGCCGGCAGCTCGCCCTCCATCAGGACGCGCATCACGAAGTCGTCGCTCTTGCCGCCGACCTCGGGCAGCACCACGGTCTTGCCCGCCAGATCGGCCAGGTTCTTGGCCGGCAGCGTGGTCACGACCTCCCAGGCCACCTCGCTGGCGCCACCGCGCTGCGCCGCGCCCAGCACCTTGTAGGGCACCCCCAGGGCGGCCAGGTAGGGGCCGTCGAGCACGGCGTACTCGAGCTCGCCGCGCTTGATCGCGGCGCTCAGGTCGGCGGCGCGCGCGAAGGCCTTGCCGACGCCCTTGCGGCCCAGCGCGGGGCCGATCTGCGCCGCCAGCTTGCTGGCATATTCGAGCCGCGCCACCGGACCGTTGAACGGCGCCGACGGGGTGTAGACGCCGATGGTGACGGTGTCCTCGGCCGCGGCCAGGCGCACGCTCGCCACCGTCATCAGCAGCAGGGCTCCCAGCGCCAGCCGCGCCGACCGCGGGGTCCTCATGTGCCGCCCCCCGCGTCGCCCGCAGTGCCGAAGATGCGCTGCTTGGACGTCACCCAGCCCTTGAGCAGAGGGAAGCGCACCCGGCCGCTCGACAGCGCGATCTCCCAGACCTCCAGCGCGCGCCGGCTCTGGCCCTTCTTCTCGTAGGCCAGGCCGAGGTTGATGAGCGACTCCGGGACCTCGTTGACCAGCTTCTCCAGGGCCGCGATGGCGGCGTCGAGGCGGCCCTCCTCGAGATCGAGCACCGCGAGATCGTGAGCCAGCTCCTGGCTGCGCGAGGCGCCCTTGATCTTGCGCGCGCGGGCCAGGAACTTCTTGACCTGCGCCAGCTGGCCGCGCTGGTAGGCGTCGGCCGCGGCCTGCAGCGCGATCCAGCGCACCGCGCCGTCGAGCAGCGGCTCGGCCACGCCCTTGGCCGACTTGCGCAGGCCGTCCAGCGAGGCGAACGCCTTCTGCGCCTTCGACAGCTCGGCGCCCTCGTTGAACGCGGTCAGGATGGGCACCGCCAGCTTGTCGGCCGGGGCCGGGAACGGGCAGCTCGCCGAGCTCCGGGCCAGCTGGCGCAGCCGGGGCAGCGCGGCGTCACGCCGGCCGGCGCCGGTGGCCGCCAGGGCCAGCTCGCAGCGCACCGCGGTCAGGGTGTCCTGCGGCACCTCGAAGGTCAGCTGTTCCGCACGCTCGAGCAGCTTGCTTGCCCGATCGAAGGAGCCCCCTTGCATGGCGTCGGTGGCGGCGGCGCGCGAGGCCGTGATCATCGCCATCTCGACGCGGGCGCGCAGCGGCGCCGGCAGCTTGCCCTCCAGCGCGCGCTCCAGCGCCGCGGTCGCGCGCTGCGGCTGGCCGGCCTCCAGCTCCATGGCCGCCAGCTCGAGCGCGGCCTCGGCCACCCGCGCGGGGTCGCCCTTGCTGCGCTCCAGCGCCTTCTCCAGCAGGCGCCGGGCGTCGTCCCAGTGCTTGATGCCGGCCAGGGCGCGCCCGTAGAGGAGCAGCGTGGTGACGTCCGCGCCGGGCGCCGCGGCCGCCTTCTCCAGCGGCGTCAGCGGATCGCCCTTGCCCGCGGCCAGCCGCACCGCGCCCAGGTTGCGCGCCACGCGAAAGCCGTCGCTGAGCGGCTCGGCGCGCGTCCACAGCGCCTCCGCCTTGCCGAGGTCGCCGGCCTGGAAGGCCGCCCCCGCCACCTTGTCGAGCGCGCCGCCCAGCAGCTTGCGAGCCCGCCCCGGGTCGACGCCACGCCCGCCGGCCCAGCCGCGCTCCAGCGGCTCGATGGCGCCCGCAGCGTCGCCCGCGGTCAGCCGGGCATCGCCCAGCGCCAGCGCCACCGAGCTGTCCTCGGGCAGCCGCGTCGCCAGCGGGGTCAGCAGCGCCGCAGCCTCCGGCGCGCGCCCGGCCGCCAGCAGCGCCTCGCCCATCTCCAGCACCCAGTCGCGCTCGCCCGCCTCCAGCTCGGGGGCGCCGTCCAGGCGGGCCACCGCGGCCCTGGCGTCACCGGCGCGCCGCTCGACGCGGGCCAGCTTGAGGATGTAGAGCCGCTTGCCCGGAGACAGCTCGAGGGCCTCCTCGAAGGCCAGCCGCGCCGCCGCCAGCTGGCCGGCGCCGGCCAGCGCCTCGCCGCGCAGGGCGTGGCCGTCGGCCGACTTCGGGCGCAGGGCCAGGAAGCGATCGCTGATCTCCAGCGCCTCGGCGCCGCGGCCCAGCGCCAGCACGCAGCGGCCACGCACCAGCTCGACGTCGGGGTAGCGCTCGGCCAGCGGGGCCAGCGCGGTGAGCAGCTTCATGGCGCGCCGGCAGTCGCGCGACGCCGCCGCCCAGGCCGCGCCGATGCGCGCGCGCGCGGCGTTGGCCCCGGTCAAGGTGCCCTTGAGCGCGCGCGCGAACAGCGCCTCGGCCTCGGCGGTCTTGCCCTGACGCAGCGTCGCGTTGCCGAGCTCGATGAGGACCCCGGGATCCTCGCCCTCGAGCTCGCGCGGGCGCGTCTTCAGGAAGGCGCTCAGGGCCACCTCGGCGCGCGCCCATTCGCTGTGCGACGCGGAGTACAGGCCCAGCAGCTGGTGCGCCTGGTAGCGATCCGGCCAGCGCGCGCCGACCCGCTCCAGCAGCGGCACGCCCTCGCTCTCGCGACGACCCAGCATGAGCTGCGACCCCAGGGTCGACAGCACGTCGGGGTTGTCGGGCGCCAGGCTCTGGGCGCGCTGCATGAGCTCGATGCCCTTGGCGTACTGCTTGTCGACCGCGTACACGCTGGCGCGCAGCACGTAGGCGTCGATGCGGCGCGGGTTCTGCACCAGCGCGCGGTCGAGCCGCGACGCCGCGCGCTTGTAGTCGCCCTTGCCGATGGCGGCGCGGGCCTCGGCCACCAGCAGCGCGCTCTCGTCGTCCTCGGCCGACTCGGCGCGCGCGCGCCCACCCAGCGCGAGCGCCCCCAGCAGCACGACCATGGCCCTGGCGGCCCTAATAGGAATACCCCACGCGCGCATAGGCCTCGAAGCCCTCTCCCGGCAGCGTCGGCACCGAGACCGGATTGCCTGCCGCGTCGGTGCGATCATAGTCGTCTTGCGTGGGCACCTGCTCGCGCAGCGCCAGCATGTTCTTGACCCCGATGGTGGCGTCGAGGCCGCGCCAGCGCGGCATGTACAGGGTGGTGTTCCAGCCCAGCCAGGGATCGGTCTTGGTGTCCTCGCGGGTGCGCCGCCCGGTCAGGAACACGACCTCGGTCGACAGGTGGACGCCGCGGAACGCCGGTGACGACAGCCCGCCGCCGGCGCTGACCTCGGGCGCGTTGACGGCCTGGCCGCTGTCGCCCTCGCGGTGCACGTAGGCGTAGGTGGCCTGCGCGAAGCCGACCCAGCCGCGGGTGTTGCGATAGAAGGCCTCGACCTCGGCCCCGGTGGTCTGTAGCGCGGCGATGTTCTGCGACTGCAGGCGCAGCTCCTCGATGGCGGGGTCGGGGTTGACGTCGACATCGACCGACTCGATGAGGTCCTTGAGGCGCCAGTGATAGCCCGACAGGCGCAGCGACAGGCCGGGCCGCGGGCGGCCCCACAGCACGGCCTCGAAGCTGTCGATCTTCTCCGGCTTGAGGGCGTCGTTGGCCACCAGGTCGCGGCCGTCCTCGAAGAAGGCCTCGTACGGGCTGGGGTTCCGGAAGCCGCGCGCGTACAGCAGCTTGACCCCCACGTCGTCCTGCTTGGGGCGCGGGTGGATGAACAGCGCGGCGCGCGGGCTGAGCGCGCTCTGGAACGCGGTGTTGTTGTCGAAGCGCAGGCCACCGGTCAGCGACAACCACTTGGTCAAGGTCGAGTCGGCCTCGGTGTACACGCCGGCGACCGTGAAGTCGGTCGGGATGTCGATGGTGTCAGCCGGATCGCCGCCGTCGTCGAAGGCCTCCGAGGTCACCATGTCACGCGTGATCTCACCGCCCAGTGTGATGCCGAGGCGATTCTTCTCCAGCACCTCGAAGCGTCCACGCGCCTCGGCGCCGAACCAGGTCGAGTTGCCGATGTCCTGGTGGTTGAGCAGGGTGGGATCGGCGGCGTCCTCGTAGACCAGGAAGTCCTTGAACTGGTAGCGGCTGAAGTAGGCGCGCACCGTCGCCGTGGTCTTCTTGCCGAAGGCGCGGGTGTAGCCGGCCTCGATCAGGACCTGGCGGTCGGTGTTGCGGTTGCGGTCGTCGCCGGTGTTGACCTCGAAGGGCGCGCCGGGCAGCTCGCGCTGGCGCTGGTAGGCGCGCACCTGGGCGAACAGGCCGCCCCACTGCGCGGTCACCGCGCCAGCGTAGGCGACCATGCCATCGGAGCTGGTCTGGGCGTCGTTGCCCGACTGCTCGAAGCCACCCACGTCGATGGTCTCGCCGCCGCGGTTGGTACCCGACACGCTGCCGCGCACCTGCCGGTTGACGTTGCCAGTGGCGAAGCCGGCCGCGATCCCGCCGCCCTTGAACGAGCTGCCGCTGGCGCGACCCCAGGCGCGTGCGCCGGTGTCGGCGCTGCGCGTGATGATGTTGATGATGCCGAAGAAGGCGTTGGTGCCGTACACCGACGACACCGGGCCGCGGATGATCTCGAGGCGCGCGACCTCGTCGATCGAGATGGGCAGATCGTGGCTGATGCCGACGAACTGGTTCCACGGCTCGTTGACGGTGGCGCCGTCGACCAGGACCAGGATGCGGGTGTTGAAGTCGCCGAGGATCTGCACGCCCCGGATGCCCAGGCGTGGGGTCTGCCGGTCGTCGACCACGAACAGGCCGGCGACCGCGCGCAGCGCCTCCGACACGGTGCGGTAGCCAAAGCGGCGCAGCCGGTCGGACGAGATGACGGTGACCGCCGAGGCGACGTTGCCCAGCGACTGCTCGCGCTTGGCGGCGCCGACGACGATGTCCTCCTCGGCGCGCCGCGCCGCGACCACGGCGACGCGCGCGGCGGCGTCCTCGAAGACCACGGTGGGCAGCTCGGGCAGGTCGCGGAAGTCGATGTAGGGCGCCGCACCGCTGCCAGCAGCGGCGTCAGCGTCGGCGCCCGCGTCGTCGGCCCGCGCCAGCTCCGGCGCCAGCGCCAGCGCCAGCAGCGCGGCGCACAGCGCGGACGTCCTCATCGCAGCACCGCACGGCGCGGCGACGACGACGCCTCGGGCGACAGGTGCGCGACCGCCGGGTTGTACTGCACCAGCACCAGGGTGACGTCGTCGTCCGCGGGCGTCCCGGCCGCGAACGCCGTCAGCTGCTGCAGGATGGTGTCGCGCAGCGCGACCAGCTCCTGATCACGGCGCACCTCGGTGCCCTTGAGCAGCTTCTGCAGCTGGCGGTCGCCGAAGCGCTTGCCCTCGCCGTTGACGCGGTCGACCACGCCGTCGGTGAAGCACACGAAGATGTCGCCCGGGGCCAGATCGCGGCGGCCCGACTGCACCAGGCTGCGCTGCGGATCCCCCAGCACGTTGCCGCGCACGGTCAGCACGGTCAGCGCCGGGGTGGCGTCCTCGGGGCCCACGCGCTGGCCAGCGTGCAGGATGTAGGGGAAGTTCTGCCCGGCGTTGGCGAACTCGATGACGCCGCGGGCAGAGTCGATCAGCGCGGCGAAGCAGGTCATCAAGAGCTTCTGCTTGCCGAGGTCGCGCACCGCGCCGTCCATCGCGCGCAGCACCTCCTCGGGCGTGAGCAGCTCGTCGTTCACCGTCGACAGCGCCTCGACCGCGCCGCGCGCGCTGGCCGCGATCATGGCCGACGAGACACCGTGCCCGGTGACGTCCCCGACCACCACCAGCACGCGATCGCGCGGCAGCTTGCGCACCGTCCACCAGTCGCCGCCGCAGAAGTTGGCCGACTCGCAGTGGCCGACCACGCTGAGGCCGCCGTGTGTGATGAGGCCAGGCGGCGGGTTCATGGCCTCCTGCACGTTGCGCGCGAGCGCCATCTCGCGGTCGAGCGACGCCTTCTCGGCGGTGGCGCGCATCAGCACGCCGAGCTGGTCGGCCATGAAGTTGAAGCTGTCGGCCAGCCGCCCGATCTCGTCGCGCGACCCGATGTTGACGCGCTGCTGGAAGTCGCCGCCGGCGATCTTCTCGGCTTGCTCGCTCAGCGCCTTGACCGGCTGCGCGATGCGACGGCCCTCCCACACCGCCAGCAGCGCGCCCAGCATGATGATGCCGGCCGCGATCAGCGCCAGCGTGCGCGCCGCCGCGTTGGCGCGCGCGCGGGCGTTGGCGATGGCCTGCTTGAGCTCGGCCTCGAGCGCGGCGGTGGAGACGCCCAGGCGCAGCTGGCCGACGGTGAGCGGCTGGCCGGTGTCCTCGGCCACGACCTCCAGCTTGGCGCCGAAGGTGATGCGGGTGGGATCTCTGGGATCGCGCACCGACTTGACGTCGTCGGCGCCGGCCTTGGCGACCTCGGCCAGCAGGCTGTCGGACAGCACCTCGTCCCTGGGGGTGTCGGGCGTGGTGGAGCGGATCAGGATCTTGTTGCTCTCGGCGTCGGCGATCAGCATCCACTTGACGCGCGAGTTGCCGGCCACCGTCTCGGCGACCAGGCCTTCCATGTACTTGAAGGCGTTCTGCGACAGCGGCAGGCCGGCCGACGACGCGATGACGCGGGCCATGGCCTCGGATTCGCGCTGGATGTCGGCCTCACCGGCGCGGCGGCGCTCGGCGGCGTCGCGCGAGGCCAGGTCGTTGATGGCGCGCAGGCTGAAGAAGGCGGCGGCCCCGACCGCGGCCGCGACCACGGCCATGGTCGCCAGCGTCAGCTTGACGGGAAGCGACAGACCACTGCGCGGTCGGGTGCGCTGGTGGGGCGAGGTCTGATCATGATCACCGGGTCCCGGAGGGGACGGCGGCGAGGCCGGGGGCATCCCCTACAGATCGCCGCTCGGGTCGGGTGGTGTCAAGCGATTCCACCGTGGCGACGCCGGTTTGCGCGATGTGGCCGCGCCGCGCGTGCATCCTTTCCGCAACCGGTTTCGGGTAGCCGTGGGTGGCCCGCCGATCTAGCATGCAGCGCCCCGTGCGCGCTCCCGGTCCCCGCCTCGCTCGCCGCCTCGCCCGCCACCTCGTGGCGCCGATGCTGGCGCTGTCCGCCGTGCTGGCCACGCCGGCCGCGGCGCAGCCCATGCTGTCACCGCACGTCGGCGGGCTGACCTTCCTGGGGCCGGCCACGGTGCACCCCACCGCGGTGTTCTACAACCCGGCCGCGCTGTCCCCGCTGCCCGACACCCAGCTCTTCGTGGCCAGCCAGGTCCGCCTCGACCGCGGCGAGATCACGCGCGACCCCATCGACCCCGCCAGCGGTCAGCCCGATCCCGCGGGCTCGCTCCGCCCGGCGGCGACGCCGATCTCGTTCGCCGCGCTGGAGGGCTTCGCGGCGCTGACCTCGGGCTTCGGGCGCGCGACCTTCGCGCTGGCGGTGTCGACCCCGGGCGCCGAGCAAGGCAGCTTCGCGGCCACCGGCGAGGGCCCCGGCGGCGCGGTGCGCTACCACCGGGTGTCGCAGTCGGTGCGCGACACCTACTTCTCGCTCGGCGTCGGCATCAAGGTGACGAACCGCTTGCACGCCGGGCTGGCGCTGTCGTACGCGCTGACCAGCTTCGACCTCGGCTTCATGCGCGACACCGCGCTGGAGCGCGGCAGCGCGGGGCTGGCGGGCGACTGCGCCGGTGTGCCGTGCGGGGTCGAGAACCCGGCCGCCGGCGAGCTCATCGAGCTCGACACCGCGGAGCAGCTGCTGACCTTCAACGGCGGCGTGCTGGCCTCGCCGCGCGACGGGATCTGGCTCGGCCTCAGCTACCTGCCGCCGCTGGGGGCGGGCGGGCTGACCACCGAGGGCAGCGCGCGGGTCACCAGCCCGGGCGGCGCCGTCGCGGTGGGGCGGGCCGCCATCCAGAGCGATCGCCCGCAGCGCGTCATGCTGGGGGCGCGCTTCGAGCTCAACGAGTGCACCTTCCTCGGCGTCAACCTGACCTGGTTCGGCTGGCAGCGCGCGCGCGAGCTGGATCTGCGCCTGTTCGGCGTCGAGCTGCGCGCCGCCGGAGTGCCCGAGCGGATCGTGCGCCACCGCGGCTTCCAGGACGCCTATGCCGGCGAGGTCGTGCTCGACCACCGCTGGTCGGACCTCTTGCGCTATGGCGCGTCGATCGGGGTCGCGACCTCGGCGGTGCCCCAGCAGGCGGTCAACGCCGGAGCCCTCGACGCGCCGCGCGGCGAGGTCACTGGATCGATCGAGCTATCGGCCGGGCGCGCCGTGATCACGGCGGGCTATGGCCTCATCCTGCGGCTGCCGCGCCAGGTGTCCCCGGGGGTCGACGATCCGCAGGCGACGGTGCGCTGTGTCGACGGCGGGTTCGATCTGGATCTGTGCGAGGACGTGCGGCTGGGGCGCGGGCGGCCCAGCGCGGCGGGCGAATATTCGTGGCTGACGCACGAGCTGTCGCTCGGGATCGGCTTCCGCTTTTGACCTCGAAGCACCGGGACCCGAGGAGCACGATGGCGAAGCTGGAACTGGTCGATGAGGCGCCGCTGGCGGGGGTGGAGCGGCGCGGGCAGGCGCGGGTGCGACGCTTTCGCATGCGCCAAAACGGCCTCACCGTGCTGATGCTGCGCGACACCGTGGCGCCGGTGCTGGCCTACCAGACCTGGTTCCGCGTCGGCTCGCGCCACGAGCGCCCCGGCATCACCGGGATCGCCCACTTGTTCGAGCACCTGATGTTCAACCAGACCGAGCACCTGGCCGCGGGCGAGCTGGACCGCTTGATCGAGAGCGCCGGCGGCGACACCAACGCCGCGACCTGGACCGACTGGACCTACTACCGGGACAGCGTGCCCGCCGCCGAGCTGCCCCTGGTGGTGCGCCTGGAGGCCGATCGGATGGGCCACTTGACCTTGACGGACCGTCAAGTCGAGAGCGAGCGCGAGGTGGTGGCCAACGAGCGCCGGTTTCGAGTGGACGACGACGTGCTGGGCACGCTGGACGAGCGCTCCTATGCGCTGGCCTTCGCCAGGAGCCCGTACCGCTGGCCCACCATCGGCTGGATGCGCGACATCATGGCCATCACCACCGAGGACGCGCGCGCGTTCTACCGGACCTTCTACGCCCCCAACAACGCCACCGTCATCCTGGTCGGCGACTTCCGCGAGCGCGACGCGCTGGCGCTGATCGCCGAGCGCTATGGCGACCTCGGCGCCGCCGAGCTGCCGCGCGAGCCCACCCTGCGCGAGCCGAGGCAGACCGCGCCGCGGCGCGCGCGCATCCGCCGCGAGGTGCCCGCCGACCGCGTGGTGATGGCCTGGCATGCGCCCGCGCTGGGCCACCGCGAGCACGTGCCGATGCAGCTTTGCGACGACGTGCTGGCCGGCGGACCGTCGTCGCGCCTGCACCGGCGCCTGGTGGTCAAGGACGCCATCGCCACCGACGTGGGCGCCAGCCTGACGCCGTTCGCGGGCACCGGTCTGTACCAGATCCACGTCACCCTGGAGCGCGGCCACAGCGCCGCGGAGGCCGAGCGCGCCGTGGAGGACGAGCTCGAGCGCATGGCGCGCGAACCGATCACGCCGGCGGAGCTCGGCAAGGCGCGCGCGCGGGCCGAGACCCAGCTGTGGTCCAGCCTGAGCACCGCGGACGGCAAGGCCGAGGTGCTGGGCATGTACGAGACCGTGCTGGGCGACTTCCGTGCGCTGGCCGGGCTGCGCCAGGCCACGCTGACCACCGGAGCGCGCGCGGTGCAGGCCGCGGTGCGGCGCTGGCTGCGCCCCGAGGCGCGCAATGTGGTGGTGGCCAGCCCGGCGCGGCGGGTGGGAGGTCGCTCGTGAGGGTGCTGATCGAGCCGTCGAGCGCGCTGCCGCTGTGCAGCGTGCAGCTGGTGCTGGAGGGCGGCGCGGCGCACGATCCCGCGGACAAGCTCGGCCTTGGCCAGGTGGCCGCCGAGCTGATGCGGCGCGGCGCCG
Organism: Deltaproteobacteria bacterium; assembly: GCA_020853705.1. Taxonomy (GTDB): domain Bacteria; phylum Myxococcota_A; class Polyangia; order Haliangiales; family JADYYK01; genus JADYYK01. Next base: position 44,704 of record JADYYK010000245.1, on the reverse strand, counting down.
GCGGGCGCACGCGGGCCGAGCTGGACGCGGCGTTCGACGCCCTGGGCGCCAGCTTCGAGATCGACGTCGACCACGATCACGTGTCGATGGGCGGCATGGTGCTCGAGCAGCATCTGGGCGCGTACCTGGCGCTGCTCGGCGACGTGCTGGCGGCCCCGGCGCTGGACCCGCGCGAGCTGCGCGAGCTCCTGCGCGAGGCGCGCGGCGCGCTCGACGAGCTGCGCGATGACGACCGCGCGCTGGTGCGGCGCTTTCATGATCGCGCGCTGTGGGGCGACCACCCGTACGGACGGCCCGCGGGGGGCACCCGGACCTCGCTGGGGGCGCTCACGCTGGCCGACGTGCAGGGCTGGGTGAAGCGCTGGGTGGTGGCGGACAACCTGGTGGTCGGCTTCGCCGGCGCGGTCGGCAAGCGCGCCGAGCGGCTGGCCGAGCCGCTGCTGGCCCGGCTGCCGACGCGGGCCGCGCCGCGGGCACGGCTGGCGCGGCCGGCGGGCATGGCTGGCGCGACGCACGGGCGCCGGCGGCTGGTCCTGGTCGACAAGCCGGCGCGCACACAGTCGCAGATCCTGATGGGGCACCCGGGCCCGCTGTGGAAGACGCCCGACTTCCTGCCGCTGGAGGTCGCGATGACGGCCTTCGGGGGCACCTTCACGGCGCGCCTGATGACCGAGGTGCGCGTCAAGCGCGGCTGGTCCTATGGCGCCCGGGCCTATCTGTCGCGGGGGCGCGCGGGCGCGTTCTCGATGCACGTGTTCCCCAGCGCCGAGCAGACGCCCGACACCATCGCGCTGGTGCACCGGATGTTCGCCGAGCTGTGTGACGGTGGGCTGAGCGACGACGAGGTGGCGTTCGCGCAGAGGTATCTGGAGCGTGGCTTCGCGTTCGAGATCGACACCCCGGAGCGCCGGCTGCACGTCCGGCTGTCGACGTTGCTGGCGGGGCTGCCGGATGACTACATCCAGACCTACCGCAAGCGCGTGCGTGCAGTGCGCCCCGCCGACATCCGGCGCGCCATGAAGCGACACCTCGACCCCGGCCAGCTGCTGACCACGCTGGTGGCGACCAGGACGATCGCGAAACGGCTGCCGAAGACGGCTGGGAAGATCGAGATCCAGAGGTTCGACAGCTACTGACCGTACGCCCCGGGGACCGCCGCGACCCAAAGGACCATCCGTCGAACTGATGTTGCCCTGATTCGGCCCGCATGTTTTCCTCGGGTCGTGGCCGTAAACAGCATCCAGGTCCGCGAGTTCAGTGCCTTCGAGGAGGCGAAGTTGACATTCACCTCGGGCATCAACGTCTTCATTGGTGAGAATGGGACGGGCAAGACCCACGTCCTCAAGCTCATCTACGCGATGCTCGAGAGCGCGCGCAAGGGTGGCGACGCTCGAGTGCTCGCGGCGAAGTTGGCTGGGGTCTTTCGGCCAGATGGAGGCCAAGTTGGCCGCTTGGTCAGGCGGCGACAAGGTCTCGCGACTGCGATCGTGAAGCTGACCTCTGATATAGGTGGCGGCCGGCAAGAGTTCACCCTGCACAAGAGCAAGCTTGGGGGGCCGAAGTTCCACGGGTGGGCTGAAGGCGAACGATCTGTCTTTCTGCCCAGCCGCGAGATCCTGGCCCTCTATGAGGGCTTCATCCACGCATATACCGAGCGCGAGTTGTCCTTCGACGAAACCTACTATGACGCCTGCGTGGCTCTGAACGCCAATCCCGCGCGAGGGGTTCGCAAGCAAGCCGCCGATGAGATCGTCTCGACCCTGCGCGAGGCATTGGGCGGCCACTCAGAGCTCCATGGCGACCGCTTCTATGTGAAGTTCTCCGGCGACAGGGCCCTGATGGAGGCGCACCTGGTGGCGGAGGGATTGAGGAAGATCGCAAGCCTCGAGCGCCTCGTTCTCAACGGAATGCTGACGACGAACGGCTTCCTGTTCTGGGACGAGCCTGAAGCGAACCTGAATCCGCGACTGACCGTCGTTGTGGCCGACTTGCTCGGCCTCCTGGCGAAGCAAGGCGTGCAGGTATTCGTCACCACCCACGACTTCCTCCTCGCGAGGCGCTTGTCAGCGAGCACTGCGAAGAAGGGGTGGCCTGCGACTCAGTTCTTTGGCTTCTTCAGACCCCAACGGAAGGACCCGGTCAAGGTCGAACAGGGAGGGACGCTGGAGGAACTCGCGGCCAACCCGATCTCTGAGCAGTTTGCACGTCAGTATGAGTTCGAGGCCGAACTCGACAAGGCGAGCTAGCAGCGTGGGCGGTAGCATCGGCGTCGAAGGTCGACTGGAGTTCTCTTTCGACAACTCCTGGACAGCCCTCAAGTGGGACGCAGACCCAGCGTATCTTGAAGGACTGCACAGGGCGGCCGAGGGCACGAGAGCCGTCGACATCTTGGGAGTCCTGAACGGGTCTAGCGTGTGGCTCATCGAGGTCAAAGATCCGCGCGGTGCGCGAATTTCGTTCAGGAGCACGAGGGCGCGTCTTCCCGAGGTCGTGTCGACCAAGGTAAGGGACACCATCGCAGCCCTGACCTGGGTACATGGGAGAGTCTCCTCCGCCGGGATCCCCCATCTCATCCGCGTCCTCTTTGGCGCACGAAGCAAGGAGCGCACGGTCCTCCTCTGGCTCGAAGACGCCGCCCCGGGATACGCGCTTGCCCTCAAGGAGGAGATCGGCAGGGAGTTGCGCTGGCTGAATCCAAGGGTGCTCGTCACCAACCGCGCGCTCTTCCGGCAGGATGACGTGCCTGGGCTGACCGTGACATCCTTGAAAGGCGCGCACACCCCTTAGGGTCAATCGTTGTCCGCCGGGAGAACGAGGGCGAGGGGCGCGGATCCCCGTGGCCTGACCAGGACGAGCCCATTCGAGCGTCCTCCCGACTCGCCTACCCCAGCACCTCCCCCACCGGCACCTCCACCGCACACAACCCACTGCCATCCCCCGCCCTGCCCCTCGCGATCGCCGCGTCCAGGTCGGCCACCCGGTTGAGGCCGATGCCCTGCTTGCCCTCGCGGTCACTCGTGTACAGGGTCACGTGCGGCGGCGGCGGCGCGGCCAGTGCCTCCAGCAGCTCGGGCCTGGCGCCGCGCGCGCGCGCCTCGGCCTCGACCACCGCGAAGAACTCCGCGATGCGCGCCTCGATGCGCACCACCACCGTGTCCAGCGCGCGCGGCGCGGGCTGGCGCAGGTGATAGCACTGCTGGCCGAGCTGCCAGCTCCAGTCGTGCGCCGCGATCCGCGCGTTGACCCAGTCGATGAAGCCCGGCAGCGCGCGCGCCTTGCCGAGGTGCTTGCCGATGGAAAACCCGAACACCGTGAAGTGGTGCTCCGCCTTGGGCCACAGCGTCAGCCCCAGCGGCGCATACCCCCACTCGTCCTTCAGGAACGGCAGCGCGGCACGCCCGATCGGGATGATCAGCGTGCCGCGCTCCGAGATCGCCAACCCTGCCTCCGTGCTCACCGGGTCGCCTCGCTCACCGGCGCCTTACTTGCTCGGCGTCGCCGGCGGCGGGCTCAGCCGCGCGCCACCGTTGCTGGTCACGCGATCCTTGACCCGCTCCATCAGGCCCGCCAGCGGGGTGCCCGCGAAGATGCGGTCGACCACGTCGGTCAGCGTCTTGCCGCCGATGAAGTGCTGCACGCTCATGGCGTCGGCGACCTTGACCAGCAGCTCGTTGTTCGACGCCGCCAGCAGCGCCTCCGAGAAGCCCGCCTGCGCGGCCTGGAAGCGCTTGATGGCGTTCTGCGCGTCGGCCTCCAGCGCGGCCAGCCGGATGGCCTGCTCACTCTTCTGGACCTCCTGCTTGAACACCGCCACCGCGCGATCGCGCTCGAGCTGCGCCTTGTGCTCGACGTCGACCCCGGCGTTCTTGGCCTCGGCCGCCTTCTTGCGCTCGTCATGCTGCGCGATCTCGGCCCCGATCCCGGCCAGCACGGTGCGCAGCTTGCTGGCGGTCTCCTCGACCTCCAGCTCGGCCTTGCGCTTGAGCGTCGCGGTCTTGGCCTCGGCCTCCTGGCGCGCGATCTCCTCCTTGCGCCGGGTCACCTCGAGGCCGCGGTTGGCGCGCAGCAGCGTGATGTTCGACTCCACCGCCTCGTGCTGCGCCTCGGCCAGCAGCGCCGCGATGCGCTGATCGTCGATCTCGACCGCCAGCACCTCGACGTCGGTCACGTGCATGCCGTTCTCGTGGAACTTCATGCCGGCGCGCTCGCCCTTGTCGCTGCTCTTGCCCAGGATGATGTCGCGCAGCAGGTCGACCGACCCGGCGTAGAATTGCTCGATCGAGTGGCGCTTGACCGCGCCCTTGAGCACCGAGCGCACGTGGTCGCACAGGAACTTGACGTAGTTCTCGACCTCGAACCAGCGGTCGGGATCGCCCTCGAAGTTGACCCGCAGCGAGTAGGTCAGGCGCACGCGCACGTGATCCGAGGTCTCGACCTCGCAGATGTCGCCGACCTTGTTGTTGAGCACGCGCAGGAACACCGTCAGGATCAGGCGATCGGTCGACTTGGGCTTGCCGGTCGACAGCTCGATGACCTCCAGCGTCTCGTCGTACTGCAGGAGGATGTTCTTGGGCCCCTGCTCGACGCGGCGGTGGCCCTTCTTGTCGATCACCATCACGGCATAGCCGACGTACACGTTGACCGAGGGCACGCCCTCGTACTTGGTGTTGAACACCAGCGTGCGCGGCTGGGTGAAGTTCGAGCCGCGCTCCAGCACGTCGCCCATCATGGCGGCGCTGTCCTTGCTGACCGAGCTGCCCTCCATCGCCACCGAGGCCGCCAGCGCACCCTGCTTCTGCTGGCCACCGCGGCGCTGGCTGCGCTCGTAGTCGCCCTCCGAGACCACGCCGGCGCGGGTGGTCGGCGCGTGCATGGCGACCTGGCGCAGGCTGCGGTTGTAGGCCAGCGCCTCGTCGTTGCCGGGGTACCAGGTCATGCACTCCTTGTCGGTCAGGACCCGGCGCACGATGACCTCGTCGGTCGGGTTGGGCAGCAGCATGGCTGGCCCCAGCGTCATGCGGATCTCACCGCTCTTGCGGTTCATGACGTAGCGCGCCTCGCCCGCGGGCACCGCGACGGCGAAGTGCTTGTCCTTGCCGTCATAGCGCACCAGCGAGTGCTCCTCGCGCGGGAAGTAGATCGCGGTCTCCTTCCCGGTGATGAAGATCTCGTCGCCCTCCTTGTAGCGCCGGCCGGCCTCCTCGTAGGGCGCGATGACCTTGATGTGCAGGCCCTGGATCTCGTTCAGCTCGAGGGCGCGGAACTTGCGATGACCGTCCTTGGTGATGAAGGTCTCGGTGGGCTCCGGGAACACGACCTGGGGGCCGCGCTCGTAGCGCTTCTTGCCGTTCTGGTCGACCAGGATGCAGTACTCGAGGCGCTCCAGCGTCAGGGCGTCGCGCACGTAGACCTGGCCGCCCTCGTCGGGCACCACGCCGACGCCGGTGGGCGGGATGTAGAACGACACATCGGTGCCCTTGATGATGAGCAGCTTGCCCACCGTCAGGTCACTCGGCACGCGCAGCGTGGGCGGCGGCGCCCCCACGGTCTCGGGCGCGCCGGCCTCGGCCGCGGCCGGCTTGACCACGGCCTTGCGCCAGTTGCCGCGCGCCTCGTCCTCGTTGTAGACGCGCACCAGCAGGTACTGGTTGGAGCGCAGGTGATGCCCCTGCACCAGCTTGACGATCTGCCCCGGCCACAGCGCGAAGTCGCACGGCCCGGTGATGTTGATCTTGCGGCCGACGTGCAGGTCGGGCGACGGGTAGACGCCGCCGGCGACCGGGTGGTCACCCTTGACCGACGGGTTCTTCACCACCAGGTAGTAGCCCTCGGGCGCGATGGGCGACTGCTGCACCGCCTGCTCCAGGGTGCAGCCCTCGAAGCGCTTCTTCTGGGTGTTGAAGAGCACCGGGCGCTCCTGCGCCGTCGGGTTGATCACCGTCGGGCCGGTGTACGTCTTGATGATGCCCTTGGTGACGTCCTGCATATAGGCGTACTCGCTCGGTGCGAGCACCAGGTCCCGCTTCTGCGTCCGCTCGTCCATCAGATCCCCTCCAGCGTTGCCATCCCGGGGCTGTTCTAGCGATGCGCGTCCAGCCCAGCGGGGCGACTAGGTTGACCGCTTCCTGAGCGGGCGTCAACCGAGGCCGTGCTAACTTGCGGCCGTGCGCTGGATGGCCCCGTTTGCCCTGGTGATTCTCGTGCTGGCGGGCGGCTGCCGCGGCAAGCGCAGCGGGCGGCCGGCCGAGCCAGCGGCGCCGCCCGGCCCGCCCACCATGGACGCCGCCGTGGCCGCGGGCCTGGCCGCCCTGCGCCGGGTCCAGGACGTCGAGGCCGGCCATCGCGACCGCCTGGCCGCCCAGCGCGGCGTGGCCAGCATCCGCGCCGTGGGCGACGCCCTGGGCGCGCGCCTGCGCATCGAGCTCTGTGCCGAGGAGGCGCGCGCGGGTCTGGTCGTCGGCAGCCTCGGCGTCCCGGTCGAGGTCGTGGTCGGCAGCGGCGGCACCACCGCGCGCGGCACTCTGTGCGGCTGCGTGCAGGCCGGCGCCTACTACGAAGCCGGCGAGAAGTACCCCGTCGGCTGCAACACCTGCGTCTGCGCCGGCGCGGGCCAGGCGACCGACTGCACCATGAAGGCGTGCCCGCCGTAGCTGGTGCTCGTGCTCGTGCTCGTGCTCGTGCTCGTGCTCGTGCTCGGGTGGACCCGACCCAGGTTCGCCGGGTCCGCTCCGCTTGTATGGTCGGGTCCCCGGACCGGACCCGACCCAGGTTCGTGACCGTCGCGCCCCCTGACCGGACCGACCGGACCCGACCCAGGTTCGTGCGATCTCGTTGACCGGACCCGACCCAGGTTCGTGCGGACCGACCGGACCCGACCCTGGCCGGACCCGACCCAGGTTCGTGAGGATGTCGAGCACTCGCGTCCGGCCGTCCGCAGCTTGTCCGGCGGAGCGGACGCTCCCTGGATTACCCGGACGAGAGAAGCCCTCGGATTCGCTGCTTCAAGTGTCCGGCACGAGGAGTGCCTTCTTCGGCGATGTGTCCTATCCCCGGCAAGTCCTCCCCGGCTCGACCTACCTCGTCACCAGGCGCTGCACACAACGCCAGTTCCTGCTGCGGCCATCGCGCACCACCAACGAGATACTGGCCTACTGCCTGGCGCGCGCGGCGGCGCTCTACGGGATTCAGCTCCACGCCTACTGCTTCCTCTCGAACCACTACCACCTGGTGCTGACGGACCCGAGCGCCCAGCTCACCGGGTTCATGGCCGGCCCGAGGACACCGGGGCTCCCGATGACCAGCTCGTTCTGGTACAGGGTCCCGCCCGCGACCGCCTCGAACCGGTAGCTCATGCGCCCGACCTCGACGCCGAGGATGCTCTCGCGGTGCACGAAGCCCCCCTCGTCCAGCCGCTCGATGGTGGCCAGGATGTCGACCTTGTTCTCTGGCCGCGCCGCGAAGAACTCCCGGATCCTGAGCTGCGCCCCCGGCCCGATCCCCCCATCCGGTCGCCGCCGCACGTACGCGATCGAGTGATGGTCGCGTGGATGCCACACGCGATAGCGCTGGTGGCGCTGCCCCGCGACCTCGATCTCGCCCTCGAGGTTCTGGAACCACCACACCAGCATCGCCGGGGTCACGCCCCGCACGACGTCATGCTCGATCCAGAAGCGCCGCCGCCCCCGCGGCAAGCGCTCGACCCCGGTGCGCGCCGACTCCAGCGGCTTCAGCCCCCAGGGCACCTCGATCGGCGGTAGCGGACGCATGGTCGTCCCATTCTAGCCCCCCAAGGCCAGCTCCCAGGCGGGCGCCTTCACCCCGCGCCGGTGCCGCCCCCCAGCGCGGCCCGCGCGCCTGCTGGATCATTGGTGATGAGGCCATCGACCCCCATGGCCGCGAAGGCCCGCAGTGGCCCCGGCTCGTCGACCGTCCAGACGTTGACCGCCATGCCACGTTGGTGCCAGCGCGACACCGCGGGCTCCGACACCAGCTGGCGGTCGGGGTGCATCGCGGCCGGGCGCAGCCAGCACGCCGGCCAGGCGCGACGCAGCGGCAGCGCCTGCTCGGCGTGGAACAGGTAGCCGGTGAGGACGTCGGGCGCCAGCGCGCGCACCCGCCCGAGCTCCAGCGGGTGGAAGCTCGACACCAGCGCGCGCGCCCCCATGGCGTGGCGGCGCAGCATGCCGATCACCGGCGCCGCCAGCTCGCCGCCGGAGCCGCGCACCTTGAGTTCGACGTTGACCAAGAGGTCGGGCCCCAGCGCCTCCAGCACCTCGGACAAGAGTGGGATCCGCTCGCCACCGCCGAGGTCGACCTCGCGCAGCGCCTCGATGGGCAGCGCGGCCACCTTGCCTGGGCGCTGGCCCAGGCGCTCGAGGTCCCAGTCGTGGAACACCACCAGCTCGCCCGAGCCGCAGCGCATGACGTCGAGCTCGACGCCGTCGGCGCCCTCGCGCCGCGCCAGCGCGAAGGCCGCCAGCGTGTTCTCCGGCGCCCGCGCCGACGCACCGCGATGGCCGATGACCAGCGGCCGCCCCGCCGACCGGCCCCAGCGTGGCCGGTCGCCCGCGCTCACACCACGCGCGTCATTGGCAGGCTGGGCGCGACCACGAAGTCCGAACATGCCGCCAAGGTACTACGCCCGCGCGCGACCGGACCAGCGCACGCCGCTGGCACGGCGCCACGCTGCGCGCCCGCCGCCCGCGTCACCCGCACAGCGCCGCGTGCAGCGCGCGCACCAGCTCCTTGATCCGCGCCGGCGGCGCCAGCAGCGTGATGCGCAGCGGCGAGGTGTACACCCCCAGCGTCTCGACGCCGAGCTCGTGCGCCACCGTCAGTGCCTTCTCCAGCGCGGCCGGATCGCCGCCGATGCCCTGCCCGACCACGCTGGCCGCGCCCAGGCCCTCCTCGATCACCACGTCGGCGCCGCCGATGGCCACGATGCGCGCCTTGACCCTGGCCCAGTCGGGCAGGTCGTCGGTCTCGAACACCCAGGCGCCGCCGTCCTCGGCCGCGCCACCGCACAGCGTCACCACGCCGTCCTCGGCCAGCGCGTGCGCCAGCGTGCGCGCGCGCGCCGCCCCGCCGCGACCCGCGAAGCGCACCCGCACCAGGTCGCCGGTGCCGGTCACGCCGACCACGCGCCGCCCGCTGTGCGCGGCGCCGATCTCCGTCCCGGCCCCGCCGCCCGCCGTCGCGCGCGCGAAGATCGCGATCCCCGCCGAGCGCGCGAACTCCACACACTGCGGGTTCAGCACCTTGGCGCCCAGCGCCGCCAGCTCCTGCATCTCGTCATAGCTGACCGCCGCCAGCAGGCGCGGCGCGTCGACCACCCGCGGGTCGGCGCTGTACACGCCATCGACGTCGGAGCAGATCTCGCAGAACTCGGCGCCCAGCGCCGCCGCCAGCGCGACCGCGGTGGTGTCCGAGCCGCCGCGCCCCAGCGTGGTGATCTCCTTCTTGTACGACACCCCCTGGAAGCCGGCGACGATGACGATCTTGCCGCGCTCGAGCTCGTCCTGGATGCGATACGGCCGCACCTCGAGCACGCGCGCCCCCGAGTGGCGGTCGTTGGTGATGATGCCGCTCTGCGACCCGGTGAACGAGATGGCCTCGGCGCCGAGTTCGTGGATGGCCATCGACAAGAGCGACATCGAGATGCGCTCGCCGGCCGACAGCAGCATGTCGAGCTCGCGGCGCTGCGGCGCCGGCGACACCTTGCGCGCCAGCGCCAGCAGCTCGTCGGTGGTGTCGCCCATGGCCGAGACCACCACGCAGACCCGCTTGCCGGTCTGCGCGGTGTCGACCACCCGGCGCGCAACCCGGCGCAGCTTCTCGACGTCGGCGACCGACGACCCGCCATACTTCTGCACCACGATCGCAGCCATCGCCCTCTCCTACATCAACTACGTGGCCAGGGGCGAGCGCATTTCGTTGCGCGCCAGCGCGAGCTCCAGCTGTTCGCGATCGAGGAACAGCTGCTCCGGCGTGGGCTCGTGCAGCTCCTCGACCCACAGCGCACGGCCCCCACGGGCGGGCGCCAGCCACAAGAGCCCCTGGGCCCACTCCTCGCCCAGCTCGTAGCGCAGGCTGAGGCCGTGGAAGCGCCCCGGCTCGCTCATCGGCACCCGCGCCGGCAGCACGCGCTCGTCGTGCGGCAGCTGGGCGTGGATCAGCGCCTCGCCCGCCAGCCGCGGCGCCAGGTCGTCGAAGAAGCGCCGCAGCAGCGCCGGCCCCTCGGCGGTGTTGCGCCACAGCAGGTCGCCCATGCCGAACAGCAGCGGCGAGTTGAAGGTGATGACGTCGTGCGACCCCGGCGGCACCGCGTGCATGAGGTCGGACTCCAGCGCCGTCACCGCGCCCGCGACCCCGTTCAGCGCCGCGCCCAGGCGCACGAAGGGCGGCACCCGCGGGTTGAGGTCGGCCGCGATCACCCGCGGCGTGCCGCGCAGCGCCGCCGCCAGCGCGACCAGGCCGCTGCCGGTGCCGACGTCCAGCCAGCTGTCGGCCCGCGCGGCGCTGGCGCGCAGGATCAGCTCCGACGACAGATCGGGCGCCATCACCGCCAGCGACTCGAAGCGCAGCCGATGCAGATCGTGGGCGATCAGCACCACCGGCCCGACACCACGTCCCTCGCGCGGCCCCAGCCGGCGCTGCGCCGGCACCAGCGCCAGCCGCGGCGACAGCTCGGCGCCCACCCGCTCCAGCACCCCGACCGCCTCCAGCAGCGCCAGCGCGGGCGCCCCCAGCAGGTTCTCCAGCTCGGTCACCAGCTGGGGCAGCCCGCAGCACAGCAGCGCGATCAGCGCCCCCAGGCCGCGCGGTCGGGGCAGCTTGCTGGCGCGCCGGCCGGTGTCGTCGATGGCGCGCGACAGATCGCCCAGCGACACCGCGCCGGTGAAGGTCAGCACCTTTTCAGGGGTCAATCCGGCGCGCGCCAGCAGCCGACCCAGCTCGGCCAGCTCGGCCCCGCGGCGAGCCACCTCGGCATCGTGGATGGGAGAGTCCATGTCTGGTCTTGCCGCTACGATAACTCAGTTGCAGCGCGGCGTTGACACCCTGCCCTCCCCGCATATACTGCGCCTCGTTTCTGACCACGGTGCCGTGGCCAAGTGGTAAGGCGGAGGCCTGCAAAGCCTCTATTCCCCGGTTCGAATCCGGGCGGCACCTCCCCTGCGGAGGTTTGCGATGAAGAGGCTGGCGGTTCTCGGGGTCCTGCTGGCGACCTCGGGTGTGGCTGCGGCATGGCCGTGGACGGGGCGCTGGGTCTCGATCGTCGAGCCGGCGCGGGTCACCGGGATGACCCCGCTGAAGGGGCCCCCCGGCACCAAGGTGGTGCTCGAGGGCTCGGGCTTCCTGCCTGGCGACGTCGTCAGCGTGGGTGGCGCCGCGGTCGCCGCGACCATCCAGCCGACCCGGATCGAGCTGACCATCCCCAAGGGCGCCGCCAGCGGCGAGCTGACCATCACCCGCGGGCAGAGCCGCCCGCTGCTGGTGCAGCCGGCGTTCGAGCTGCTGCCATCGACGCCAGTGCTGCAGACCTTCGTGCCCTCGGCGGGCCCGCCCGGCACCGTGGTCACGCTGACGCTGGTCGAGACCAGCGCGACCGACAAGGTCAGCTATGGCAAGGTCGCGCTGATCGTCCGCGAGCGCACCCCGACCACGCTCAAGGTGCAGGTCCCGACCGACGCCAGCACCGGCGAGCTGTTCAGCGTCGAAAACCCCAGCGGGCGCGCCCTCGCCAGCGGGCCGTTCACGCTGTTGCTGCCGGCGTCGATCACCAGCTTCGACCCGCCGCGCGGCCTGCCCGGCGTCACCGTGACCCTGACCGGCGCCAACTTCCAGGCCGGTGACGAGCTGTGGCTGGGCACCCGACCGCTCGAGATCCAGCGCCTGAGCGCCAGGACCATCGTGGCCACGCTGCCGAAGAACGCGGTCACCGCGAAGTTCCAGCACCGCCGCGGCAAGACCGTGGTCGACTTCGCGACCCCGTTCGTGGTCCTGGCCCCGCCGCGCCTGACCGACTTCGCCCCCGCGTCAGGCCCCGCCACCACGCGCGTGACCCTGACCGGCACCGGCTTCACCGAGGCCACCAGGGTCAGCTACGGCGATCGCACCCTCAAGGTGCTCGCCCGCAGCGGCGACACCTCGATCACCGTGATGATCCCACCCGACATCGGCGACGCCACCTTCACCGTCACCACCGAGGCCGGCACCACCAGGCACCCCCGCCCGTTCAAGGTCGTCGCGAAGTAGCCTGGCGGGTCACTGCCCGGTGACGCCGTCCATGGCGCCGCTGCCGACCTCGAGATCCTTGGTGCTCAGCCCCTTGGGGTTCTTGAGCTTCTCGCCGAGGACCTTGCGCTTGCGCGAGATCCCCTCCGACTTCTTGGTCTCCTTGGCGATGTCGGCGCCGATGGCGTCGCGCTCCTCGGGGGTGCTGGCCGCGGCCAGCCGATCGGTCAGCACCTTGATGCGATCGTTGACCGCCTTGGACTCGGCGTCGGCGTCGCTGAGCTGCTTCTGCAGCGCGGCCAGGATGGCGGCCGACTGGCGCCGCTCGCGATCGGTCTTCTGCTTGTTCTGGTAGAAGACCACGCCCAGCACGATGACCAGCACGACCATGCTGGCGACGATGGCGTACAGCACCTTGTGGCTGCGCTTGGGCGCCGCGGCCAGCGCCTGCTCGTGCTCGTGGTGCAGGCGCTGCTGCTCGAGCTGCATCTGGGCCTCGACCTGCGCCTTGCGCTCGGCCTCCTGGACCCGGATGCGCTCCTCGCGCTCCAGCGCCTCCTTGCGCTCCTGCTCGGCGCGCACGCGCTCCTGCTCGGCGCGCAGCTTGGCCTCCTCGGCCTCGCGCGCGCTGCGCTCGGCGTCGGCCTTGGCCTGCTTCTCGGCGGCCTCGCGGGCGGCGGCGGCCTCGGCCTCGCTCTTGACCCGGTCGTCCTCGAGGTTGCGCAGCTCACGCAGTGAGAACAGGACCGAGCTTTCCTTCTTCTCCGCCATGGGATCTCCTGTACCACGAAATCAAAACGCCGCCAGACCCGGAATGGTCTGACGGCGTTGCCGGCACGGCGACGCGGCGGGCGGCTACTTGCCGTTGATGCCGCCGGTCGCGTTGCTGGTGTCGATGTCGAGGTTGATCTTGGGGCCCTTGGGCTTGTCGGGCTTGCTGGAGCCACGCGAGCTGATCTTGGTCTTGGCGTCGTTGGCGCGCGCCGCGTTGGCCTGCATCTCGCGCTGCTTCTTCTCCAGCTCCTTCTTGAGGCGCTCGCGATCGGCCTCGTTGGCGTTGAGGATCTGGCCCTGGATCGACGCGATCTCGCGGTTGATGCGATCGGCCTCCGCGGTGGTCTCGTCGAGGGTCTTCTGCAGCGCGGCCAGCTCGGCGGCGGCGCGCTGACGCTCACGCGCGGCCTGCTGGGTGTGCCGGTAGTAGAAGATCCCCAGCCCGATGACCAGCACCGCCATGCCGGCCACGATGCCGTACAGCATCTTGTGGCTCTTGGTCGGCGCGGCCGCCAGCTTCTGCTGGTGCTCGAGGTGCAGACGCTGCTGCTCGAGCTGCATCTGGGCCTCGACCTGCGCCTTGCGCTCGGTCTCCTGGACCCGGATGCGCTCCTCGCGCTCCAGCGCCTCACGGCGCTCCTGCTCGGCGCGCACGCGGTCCTGTTCGGCCTGGAGGCGGGCCTCTTCTTCTTCACGGGCGCGGCGCTCGGCGTCGAGCTTGGCCTGCTTCTCGGCGGCCAGGCGCGCTGACAGATCCTGCTGCTCCTTGGAGACGCGGTCGTCCTCCAGCTGGCGCAGCTCTCGGAGCGAAAACAGGACGGAGCTTTCTTTCTTCTCGGCCATCGTTTCCTCGCGCGGCGGACGCGGCGGTGCGTCCCGTGACTTGTGATTATGGCATTTTGTTGGACCCTCCGCCAAGACACCCCTTGGGGGTCCCCGCGCCCTGCCATGGGGGTATTCTCTGTTACACTCCCCGCCTTCCCCATGGGCATGGCCGGCTTCCTCGACCTCCACTCACACGTCCTCGCCGGGCTGGACGACGGCGCCAGACAGCTCGAGGACGGTGTCGCCATGCTGCGCGGCCTCGGGGAGCTGGGCTTCTCCGAGGTCTTTGCCACGCCGCATCAACGCGCCGGCATGTTCCTGCCCGAGGCTGCCGCCATCAGCGCGGCCCACGGCGCCCTGGAGGCCGCCCGCGCCGCCGCCGCGGTCCCGGTCACGCTGCGCCTGGCCGCCGAAAACATGTGGGACGACGTGTTCTTCGCTCGCCTGTCCCAGCGCAGCTTCCCGCGCTATGACGGCGGCCCCGCCTTCCTGTTCGAGCTCCCGGTCCAGCAGCTGCCGCCCCGCCTCGAGGACGTCCTGTTCGAGCTGCGGGTCAGTCGCATGCTGCCAGTGATGGCCCACCCCGAGCGCTACATGCCGCTGTGGAAGGACTGGGACCGCCTGACCCAGCTCGCCGAGTCGTGCGCCCTGGTGGTCGACCTGGCCGCGCTCGATGGCGCCCATGGCCGACAGCAGGGCAAGCAGGCCCGCCGCCTGGTCGAGGAGGGCGTCGCCCACGCCTGCGCCTCCGATGTCCACACCTCCGAGGACGTGCGCGCCGCCGGGGCCGGCCTGGCCTGGATCAAGAAGCGTCTGGGCCTGGCTGCAGTGACCCGGTTGCTCGCGGAGCATCCCCGCCGTATCGTGGCGGGCGAACTGCCCGACCCGGTCGGCTGACCCCAGCTTGATGCAACCGAATTGCAGAAAGGACTTCGCCTCCCGATGAGCGCCCTCCTCGAACGAATCCAGTCGCACACCGCCAAGGTCGCCGTCGTGGGCATCGGCTATGTCGGTCTGCCGCTGTGCACCGAGATCGCCCGCGCCGGCTTCTCGGTCACCGGCTATGACAAGGACGAGCGCAAGATCGCCGGCGTCAAGGCCAAGAAGTCCTACATCAAGGACATCCCCGACGCCGTCCTCGCCAGCCACGTCGACTCCGGCAAGCTGACCGCCAGCAGCGACCCCAGCGTGCTCGGCGACGCCGACGTCATCGTCATCTGCGTGCCCACGCCGCTCAACAAGACCAAGGACCCCGACAACTCCTTCATCATGGCGGCGGCCGAGGACATCGCGCCCCGGCTGCGCTCGGGTCAGCTCATCATCCTGGAGTCGACCACCTTCCCCGGCTTCACCCGCGAGGTCCTGGTGCCGCGCCTGGAGCAGAGCGGCAAGAAGATCGGCGTCGACTTCTTCGTGTGCTTCTCGCCCGAGCGCGTCGATCCAGGCAACGCCAAGTATCAGACCAAGAACACGCCCAAGGTCATCGGCGGCTTCACCCCGAAGTGCATGGAGGCCGGTCGCGCCATGTACGGCGAGGTCATGGACCGCGTGGTCCCGGTGTCGTCGACCGATGCCGCCGAGATGGTCAAGCTGCTGGAGAACACCTTTCGCGCCGTCAACATCGGCCTGGTCAACGAGATCGCCATCATGGCCGGCAAGCTCGGCCTCGACACCTTCGAGATCATCGAGGCCGCGGCGACCAAGCCGTTCGGCTTCATGCCCTTCTTCCCCGGCCCGGGCCTCGGCGGCCACTGCATCCCGGTCGACCCCCTGTACCTGTCGTGGAAGATGAAGACCATGAAGTACAACGCGCGCTTCATCGAGCTGGCCGACCAGATCAACTCGGGCATGCCGGCGATCGTGGTCGAGCGCGTGCGCGACGCCCTGAACGACCGCAAGCAGTCGGTCAAGGGCGCCAAGGTGCTGGTGCTCGGGGTGTCGTACAAGCGCGACATCGAGGACATGCGCGAGTCCCCGGCGCTCGACGTCATCGAGCTCCTGATGGAGCGCGGCGCCGAGGTGCAGTACCACGATCCGCACGTGCCGACGCTGGAGCTGCCGCACCACAAGCTGACCTCGGTGCCGCTGACCGACCTCAGCAGCTGGGACGCCGTGGTCATCGTCACCGATCACACCGCGGTCGACTATGGCCGCGTGGTGCGCGAGGCGCGCCTGGTCATCGACACCCGCAACGCCACCAAGCAGGTGCGCGAGCAGGCCCCCGGCAAGGTCATCCGGCTGTAGTCCCCGCTTTGAAGCTCGCGATCAACCTCGCGCTCTCGCTCGCCATGCTGGCGCTGTTCGCCTGGCTGGCGTACTTCCGTGGCGATCAGTGGCACCACCTGCAGCTGGCCTGGCAGTCGGTCGACATGGACCGGCTGTGGCCGGCGCTGGCGCAGATGTTCGCGCTCATGATCGTGGTGCACCTGTTCCGGGCCTGGCGCTGGAAGTACCTGCTCCGGCCGATCGGCGTCGAGCTGCCGTTCGGCCGCCTGATGTCGGTCAGCACGGTCGGCTTCATGGCCATCCTGGCGCTGCCGGCGCGCCTGGGCGAGTTCGTGCGGCCGTACCTCATCCGCGAGCCCGGCAAGGTGTCGATGGCCTCGGCGCTGGGCACCGTCGCGGTCGAGCGCATCGTCGATGGCCTGCTGATCTCGCTGCTGGTGTTCGTGACCTGCTCGATCCGCGCCGCCAGCAGCGTGCCGGCGCCGAGCTGGATGATGCCGACGGCGTACATCAGCCTGGCCATCTTCGGCGCCGCCATGCTGTTCCTCATCTTCATGCTCAGCGCGCCCAGCTGGACGGTGCGCTGGACCATGCGGCTGACCCTGATCGAGCGCTTCGCGCCGCGGCTGGCCGAGAAGCTGGGCGACAAGATGCACGCGCTGATCCGGGGCTTTCGCGTGCTCAAGGATCCGCGCGATCTGGCCATCTTCGTGGCCATGTCGGTGGTGTACTGGAGCGCCAACGGCCTCAGCGTGTGGGTGCTGGCGCGCGGCTTCGACCTCGGCCCGGGCGGGCTGTCGGTGATCGCGGCCTTCACCGTGATGGGGCTGGTCGCGGTCGGCATCACGCTGCCCAACTCGCCCGGCCTGGTCGGGCAGTACACCTGGTTCACCATCGTCGGCCTCAAGCTGTACCTGGCCAAGGACGTGGTCGAGCACGGCGGCCAGATCTTCGCGGTGTTCAGCCACGCCACCCAGGTGCTCTGGTACATGGGCACCGGCGCCGTCGCGCTGCTGACCAGCCGGATCTCGCTCAGCAACGTGGTGCGCGCGTCGTCGGCGGCGGCGACCGAGGACAAGTGACGACGCTGGCGCGCGCGTGGCCTGCCCGGGTGACGCTGGCGTGCGCCGCGGCGGCGGGCTGCTCGTTCGACAGCTCCGGCGTGCGCGTGCGCGACGCCGCCCCCGACGACGGCGGGCCCGGCGACGGCGGCCCCGGCGATGGCGGTCCCGGTGACGGCGGCCCCGACGGTGGCGGCGCCGACGCTGGCTGCAGCACCGATCTGACGCTGGTGGTGCGGGTCAACGGCCAGGTCAAGAGCGCGGGCGGCACCCCGACGCCGGTGCTGCTGGGCGACACCGTCGCGCTCGACACCGAGGGCTCGTGCTCGCCGTTCGGGCCCATCACGGTGACCTGGTCGCTGACCCCGGCGGGCAACCTCCTGCCCGGGCCGACCGCGCCCGCCATCAGCGCGGTCGCCGCCGAGGCCACCACCTATGTGGCGCGGGTGCAGGCCTCCGTGGCCGGGCCTGCGCCCATCATGCGCATGGTCGATATTGCCGCCTTCCGCGCCGCGCCCTTCGTCGAGCTGGTGGCGCTGGGCGCCGCCGCACGCAACGACGTCAACGACGTCGACCTCGGCGCGGGCCGCCTGTGGGTGGCCACCGACGACGGCGCCATGAGCGCGCCCTTGACGTCGATCGCGCCGCCCAGCGCGATGTGGCAGGACGTCGCCGGGGGCGCGCCGTTCTCGGGCGGCCTGCCCACCAACACGCGCTGGCGCTCGGTGTTCTTTCACCCGCGCTCGCCGCGGGCCTACTTCGGCGCGGTCACCGCCAATGACTTCATGCGGGTCGATTGCAGCGACGCCGCGGCCCCGGTACGCAACGTGTTCGACTTCGCCGTCGCCTTCACCAGCGGGACGCCGCCCACGGTGTTCGCGATGGCGCCCCAGGTCGGCGAGCAGGCCGCGCTGTGGCTGGCGACCTCGCGCGGGGTGCTGCCGTTCGACGCCGCCGGCAGCTTCGGTGCGGCGCTGGGCCCGCTGGGCGACTTCACCCTGGAGGCCGTGGTCGAGGTCGGCGCGCCGGCGCCGCGCAACATCGCGGCCTCGAACGACCTCTATGATCTGCTCTCGAACGCCAGCACCAGCCTGCTGGCCGGCGACGACAAGGTGCGCGATCTGGCCTGGGACGGCGCGCGCTCGCTGCTGTGGGCGGCCACCGACGGCAATGGCCTCTACGGCGACCAGCTGGCCCCGGGCGGGATGCTGACCCAGATCTATGGCCTCACCATGATGAACTCGGCGCTGGCCTCGAACGACATCCGCTCGCTGGCGGTCGACGCTGGCGGCGACGTCTGGATGGCGACCTCCAAGGGCGCGGCCCGCTTCAAGCGCGACCGCGCCCAGGTCATCGTGATGGCTGCGCCCGCGGGCGTCGCGGTCGATGACACCCGCGCCATCGCCATCGACCCGGTGACCCGCCGGGTCTTCCTGGGCACCAAGGGGCGTGGCGTGCTGGTGCTCGAGGTCCGCTAGCTCGCATCCGGGTTCTGCTACCCTGCGCGGCATGACCGTGATCGACCTGCGCTCCGACACCGTGACCCGGCCGACCCCGGCGATGCGCGAGGCCATGGCGCACGCCGAGGTGGGTGACGACGTCTATGGCGAGGATCCCGCCGTCAACCGGCTGCAGGAGCGGGTCGCGGCGCTGCTCGGCAAGGCCGCGGCGCTGTATGTGCCATCGGGCTCGATGGCCAACCAGATCGCGCTGGCGATTCACACCCGCCCCGGTGACGACGTCCTCGTCGGCGAGGGTGCGCACAACTTCCTGTACGAGTCGGGCGCGGCGGGCGCCATCGCCGGCGTACAGATGACCATCGTGGGCCAGGGCGGCCTGTTCGACGCCGCCGACGTCGAGGCCGGCTACAAGGTCGACAACCACCACTATGCGCCGACCCGGCTGTGCTGCCTGGAGGACACCCACAACCGCGGCGGCGGCAAGGTGTGGCCGCAAGCGCAGCGCGACGCCGTGGTCGCGGCGGCGCGGGCGCGCGACCTCCAGCTGCACCTCGACGGCGCGCGGCTGTGGAACGCGGCGGTGTTCCACGCCGCCGCCGCAGGACGCAGCCTGGCCGGCACCGCGGCCGAGGCGCTGTCGCCCGAGCTGCGCGCGCTGGCGGCGCCGTTCGACACCGTGTCGGTGTGCTTCTCCAAGGGGCTGGGCGCGCCGGTGGGCTCGTGCCTGACCGGCTCGCGCGAGCTCATGGACCGCGCCCATCGCATGCGCAAGATGCTGGGCGGGGGCATGCGCCAGGCCGGGATCCTGGCCGCGGCGGCGCTGCACGCGCTCGATCACCACGCCGCCCGCCTGGGCGACGATCACGCCAGCGCCCGCGCGCTCGCGGAGGGCCTGGCACGGCTGCCCGGGGTGCGCGTCGATGGTGCGCCCGAGACCAACATCGTGATCGCCGACCTCACCGGCCCGGCCGACGCCTTCGTGGCCGGCGCGCGCGAGCGTGGCGTGCTGCTGAACGCCATCGGGCCCAGGCGGATCCGCCTGGTCACCCACCTCGACGTCAGCCGCGCCGCCTGTGACGACGCGCTGGGACGGCTGGCCGGGCTGCCGGCATGAGGCACCGCGACCTCGGCGTCGTGCTGCTGGCCTGCGCGACGCTGGCCGGCTGCGGAGCCAGCGCGGTGCCGCGCGAGCTGACCGAGGCCGAGCGCGCCGGCGATCAGGGTCGCTGGGACGACGCCCTGAAGCTGTACGCGGGCCTGGTCGACAAGCGCTGCCAGGGCGCCCCGCGCGACGTCAGCGACTGGACCCTGCGCAAGGTCTGCGGGCCGGCTGCGCTGGGCCGCGCCACCGCGCTGGCGCGCCTGCTGCGCATCGACGACGCCGTGGCGGCCTTCCTGGTGGTGCCCGATCTGGTCGGCAACCGTGGCCGCGCCGCCTCGCGCGCCCTGGAGCGCGCCGCCGATCTGCTGATGCACGCGGGCCAGAACCAGCGCGCCCACGAGCTGCACTACAAGGTCATCCTGGGCTATCCCGACTCGGCCGCGGCCGACGACGCCCTGCGCGTGCTGGTGCGCGAGGGTCGCCGCCACGACGAGGCGCACCTGCTGGCCATCCTGCTCGAGCTCGAGCCGCAAGTGCCCGGCACCACGGTGGGCGACAACCTGCTGTTCGAGGCCGCCCTGCTGACCCAGGACCGCGGCGACCTCGAGGGCGCCCTGAAGCTGTACGACCGGCTGCCGCTGGAGTACCCGAAATCCGGGCTGCGCGACGACTCCTGGCGCACCGCGGCCAAGATCCTGCGCGGCCTGGGCCGGCCCCAGGAGGCCATCGACCACCTGGAGGCCTTCCTGTCGACCCGCGCCACCGCACGCATGATCGGGTCGTACAACTCGCCCTACATGCCCGACGCCGCCATCGAGGCCGGGCGGATCGCGCTCGAGGACATGAAGGCCCCAGCCAAGGCCCTGCGCTATTTCCGTCAGGCGTATGACGACTATCCCAACTCGACGCGACGCGACGACGCCGCCGTCTGGGTCGCCACCGCGCTGGCCGCCCAGGGCCAGCCCAAGGCCGCCTGTGCCACCCTGGCACGCCACGCCCGGCGCTACCCCGAGCGGGTGACCTCCAGTGACCGCGCCGAGACCCTGCGAGCCGAGCTCGGCTGCCCCGCGGTTGCTCGCGCAAGCGCACCGAAATCACGTTAGTGGGCTGCCGCCAACAGCGCCGCAGGCGCGGTTGGGTGGCAGAACACTATCCGGGCTCCGATGCTACTATCCGCGTTCGCCGATGATCCGGTTCAGCCAAGTGGCCAAGGGCTTCGGCCACACGCCCCTGCTCGAGCAGGTCGATCTGCATGTGCCCAAGGGCGCGCGCTGGGGGCTGATTGGACCCGGTGCGTCAGGCAAGACCGTGCTGCTCAAGCTGATGTGTGGCCTGCTGCGCCCCGATCGCGGCGAGATCACGGTGGCCGGGGTGGCGCTGAGCAAGCAGCGCGAGGACGAGCTGATGGCGCTGCGCATGCGCATCGGCATGCTGTTCCAGAACTACGCCCTGTTCGACTTCATGACCGTGGGCGACAACGTGGCCGTCCCGCTGGTGCGTCGCGGCGGCCGACCCGACGCCGAGATCAAGGACCGCGTGGCGCGGCGCCTGCGCGCGGTCGGCCTGGCCGGCAGCGAGCACAAGTTCCCCTCCGAGCTGTCGGGCGGCATGAAGAAGCGCGTGGGGATCGCGCGCGCGTCGATCGCACAGCCCGACATCGTGATCTATGACGAGCCCACCGCCGGCCTCGACCCGGTGACGACCTCGAAGATCTACGACCTGCTCAAGGCCGAGCAGGACGAGACCGGGTGCACCGTGGTCGCGGTGTCGTCCGACGTCGACGCCCTTCGCGGCTATGCCGGCCGCCTGGCCATGCTGTACAAGGGCCGCCTGCGCTACGACGGCGAGGCCGCCGAGATCGCGCTGTCCAACGACCCCGCGGTGCGCCAGTTCATCACCGGCGCCAGCGAGGGCCCGCTGTGATCCGGCGCGTCGGCCGCGCCAGCGTCAACCTGTCGGCGGCGGTCGGCGCCGGCGCCATCGGGGTGGCGCGCGAGGCCGGCGGCATCACCCTGGTGCTGCTGCGCGTGCTGCGCGCGCTGCTCCCGCCGCGCTTCGACGCCCGCGAACTGCTGCGCAACCTGTACAAGATGGGCGTCGAGTCGGTGCCCATCGTGGTGCTGACCGCCTTCTTCACCGGCGGCATCATGGTCATCCAGGCCGGGATCTTCGTGGAGCGCTTCAACGCCCGCGGCATCATCGGCTGGGCCGCCGGCTACGCCACCCTGCGCGAGGTCGCGCCGCTGCTCATCGGCCTGATGTTCAACGGCCGCGTCGGCGCCAACAACACCGCCGAGCTCGGCACCATGGTGGTCACCGAGCAGCTCGACGCTCTGCGCGCGCTGGCCATCGATCCGGTGCGCTACCTGGTGGTACCCCGGGTGGTCGCGATGGTGATCTCGATCGTGTGCCTGGTCATCATGGGCGACCTGGTCGCGCTGCTGGGCGCCGGCCTGTTCTCGCACCTCCTGCTCGACGTCGAGTACGCCACCGTGTTCTACGGCATGAAGGATCAGCTGCACCTGGAGGACTTCACCCACGGCCTCATCAAGGCCGTCGTCTTCGGCCTGGCCATCGCCCTGACCAGCTGCCACTTCGGCACCTCGGTCAAGGGCGGCGCCATCGGCGTCGGGCGCGCGGTCAACAACGCCGTGGTGGCCGCCGCCATCTCGATCATGCTGCTCAACTTCTTCATGACCTACCTGATGCGCTGATGGCGAACCCCACGAAGACCACCACCCCTGACGGCCCCAAGATCGTGTTCCGCGGCGTCGAGAAGGCGTTCGGGGGCAAGGCCGTGCTGACCGGCATCGATCTCGAGATCGGGCGCGGCGAGGTCATGTTCATCATCGGCACCTCGGGCGTCGGCAAGTCGGTCACCATCAAGCACCTCATCGGCCTCATCGAGGCCGACGCCGGCGAGATCCTCTATGACGGCCAGCCGGTGCAGGATCTCGACGAGGCCGCGCTGTACCCGCTGCGCAAGAAGTGCGGCATGGTGTTCCAGAACTCCACCCTGTTCGACTCGATGACGCTGCTCGACAACGTCGCGCTGCCGCTGCGCAAGCACAAGGGCCTCCACGGCGCGCGCGCCTACGCCGAGGCCAGGCGCCGGCTCGAGCAGGTCCACATGGGCGAGTTCGCCGATCGCCTGCCGTCCGACCTGGGCGACGGCATGCGCAAGCGCGCCGCCATCGCGCGCACCCTGACGCTGGATCCCGAGGTGGTGCTGTTCGACGAGCCCACCACCGGCCTCGACCCGGTCAGCGCGCGGCGCATCGACAAGCTGATCCGCGAGCTGACCGACACCCTGGGCGTGACGTCCATCGTGGTGTCGCACGACCTGACCTCGATCTTCTCGATCGCGGACCGGGTCGCCTTCCTGTATCGCGGCGTGGTGCACGTCTGTGCCACGCCGGCCGAGCTGCGGGCCTCCACCGATCCGGTGGTGCAGCAGTTCATCACCGGGCAGTCGCACGGCCCGATGGAAACCCCGGGATTTTGAGAGGCACGCATGCGTGAACGAGGGCTCGAGATCAAGGTGGGCGCGATGATCCTGATCGCGCTGGTCCTGCTCGGCGGCTTCATCTTCATCCTCGGCAACTTCTCGCTGTCGGATGGCTACACCGTGTACGCGTCGTTCCGCTACTCGGGCAACATCCACCCCGGCGCGCCGGTCAAGGTCTCGGGCATCAAGGTCGGCAAGGTCAAGAGCGTGCAGTTCCGCGGCGGCAAGGTCTCGGCCAAGACCGGCAAGCGCGAGTATGTGCGCCTGGTGGTGTGGCTGGAGGATCGAGTCAAGGACACCGTGCGCCAGAACGCCGAGTTCTACGTCAACACCGCCGGCGTGCTGGGCGAGCAGTACCTCGAGATCAACCCGGGCACCTTCGATCAGCCGGCGATGCCGCCGGGGTTCGAGGCCGACGGCGAAGACCCGCCGCGCACCGACCTCATCGTGGCGCGCCTGTTCGACGTGCTCGACGGGGTGTCGTGGGTGCTCAAGAAGAACAAGGAGAAGATCACCATGCTGATCGAGGACTCGACCAGCACGGTCAACACGGTCAACGCGCTGCTGACCGAGAACAAGGCGCAGATCTCGGGCCTCCTGCAGAAGGCCGAGGGGCTGACCGAGCAGGGCGCGGGCCTGATCGGGGATCTGCGCAAGGGCATCGCCAACCCGGCGCGACTGTCGCGGACGATCGCCAACGTGGAGTCGATCAGCGCCACCGCGAGCCGCGAGCTGCCCGGGGTGATGAACAAGGCCAACAAGACCATGGACGGCGTCATCAGGGCCACCGGCATCATCCGGCCCGAGGATCGCGACAAGATCCTGGCCGCGCTGGATCAGGTCACCGATCTCACCAAGAACGTCAACGGCATCACCAGGAAGGTCGGCGGCGTGGTCGACCACATCCGCGCCGGCAAGGGCACCGCGGGCGCCTTCGTGTGGGACGACGCCATCTACCTCGACCTCAAGGAGATGGTGCGCGACCTCAAGCGCAATCCCTGGAAGTTCTTGTGGAAGGAATAGGCCGGAAGCGCTGAACCGAGCCATGGCCGCGCCAGCGAAAAAGAAGAAGCGCCGCGACGAGGACAGTCTGCGCCTCGTGGTGGGCAGCGTCGCGATCGGCCTGGTGGCGGCCTTCCTGGGCACCACGGTCCTCATCGAGGGCCGGCACTTCGGGCCCGGCGTCGAGGTCACCATGGAGCTCGGGCGCATCGGCAAGCTGGGCGTGGGCACCGCGGTGCGGGTGTCGGGCAAGAAGATTGGCCAGATCGAGCGCGTCGCCTTCGCCAGCCGCGACAGCCGGGTGTGCCCGGTCGAGCCGCCGGTGTTCGGCGACGCCGCCGAGGCCGGCCACGAGAGCAGCGCGCCGCGGATCTTGCTGACGCTGTGGATCAAGCGTAGCGAGCGGGACAACCTGCGCAGCAACGCCGAGTTCTTCGTCAACCAGGGCTCGATCCTGGCGCCGCAGTACATCGAGGTGCTGCCGCCGCCGCGCGAGGTCGAGCCGGGACCGCTGCTGAAGGACGGCGACGTGGTGTGCGGCGTCACGCCGGCGCCGACCGACCGGCTGCTGACGCGCTCGCTGGAGAACATGAAGATCCTGCGCTCCGCGGTGGAGCAGCAGCGCCCGGCGTTCGCCGAGTTCGCGGTCGCGGCCTGGGCGCTGTGGGACACCCTGCAGTCGCTGCCCACCGAGAGCGGCCAGGTCAGCCGCATCGTGGCCCACGTGCGCGAGGCCATGCGCGAGGGCGACCTCCTGCTCGAGGAGCTGGCGCCGGGCCAGCGCCTGCCCCGCCTGCGCGCGGTGGTGGCGCGCTTTCGCAAGGCCATGAAGGCGGTCGAGGCCGACATCACCGAGATGCGCGCCAAGGTGGTGGTGCTGCAGGCCAACATCACGCGCCTCGGGGGCCTCTTGCCGACGGCGAAGCGCAAGACGCTGCTGGCGGGTCTTCGCACCCTGCGCGGCACCCTCGACGAGGCGCGCCGCATCATGAAGGTGACCGGTCAGATCACCCAGGCCGTCGCCGACGCCGAGGGCACCATCGGCCTCATGCTGGCCGACCGCGAGCTGTTCGACGACTTCAAGACCATGAGCCGCATCCTCAAGGAGCGCCCGTTCAACACCATGGGCGTGCCGCCGGCCGTGGTCGAGGAGCCGTAGCCCGGGCTGGCCGCCGGGCTCAGTCGCGGGCGTCGATCGACGGCGCGTCGATGATGCGCACGTCGATGGGGCGGACGTCCATGA
Organism: Deltaproteobacteria bacterium; assembly: GCA_020853705.1. Taxonomy (GTDB): domain Bacteria; phylum Myxococcota_A; class Polyangia; order Haliangiales; family JADYYK01; genus JADYYK01. Next base: position 19,269 of record JADYYK010000245.1, on the reverse strand, counting down.
CCTCGGCGTCGTCGACCATGTTGGCATCGACGACGCCGGAGTCGCGGCGCAGCGTGATGTTCTCGGCGCACTTGTCGGTCAGGGTGTCGCACACCAGGCCGTCGGCGCACTCGCTCGACGACCGGCAGCTGGCGCCCACCGCCTTGCCATCCACCGCGCCACACCCCGCGACAGCCAACGCAAGCAACAGGGCAGCGGCGAACTTCATGGCGGATGCTCCGGTGAGGGGTGGTCTAGATCAGGATGATCAGGACGGCGCCCTCGGTGACCGGATCGCCCTCCTTGATCTTGATGGCCTGGATCTTACCAGAGGCGGGCGCCTCGACGGGCATCTCCATCTTCATCGATTCCAGGATGATGAGGGTGTCGCCCTCGGCGACGTCGTCGCCGATCTGCTTCTCGATCTTCCAGACGGTTCCGGTGATGTGTGCGACGACGTCGGTGGGCAAGGTCGGCTCCTCGGGGCGGGTTCGGTGCGAACCGGGTCAGGGCTTGAACGTCACAGGAACCGCGCGGAAATTCAAGGCCACGCTGATGCCGTCCACGAAGCGGTACTTGCCGTTCGGGAGCTTGGCCTCGGTGCACTGCACCCCGGTGGGCATGTCGGCGTCGCGCACCGCGGTGCCGTCGCCATCGATGCACAGGTCGACCACCGGGAAGTCGCCCTTGGGGTTGGCCGCGCAGCTGGTGCTGCCGGGCGGATCCGACTGGCACACGATCTCGAGGCCGTCACCGTCGACGTCGATGTCGGGCGTCGGCTGCTGGTCATACTTGCCGCCCTCCTTCTTGGGCAGCGGCAGGAAGGCGACCACGACGCCGCCAGCGAACACGGCGTCGAGCAGCGAGTCCTCCTTGCGCAGGCTGATCTGGCTGACCTCGATGCCGCGCACCTGATCGAGCGTGCGCAGATCCAGCACGCCGCCCAGCTTGGCCAGCTCCGTCATGGTGCCGATGGTGGCGCTGGTGCCGCTGGCGGCGACCTTGCCCTGCACGTGGGTGCCGGTGATCTTGAGGTTGAGGTCGAAGTCGCTGATGGCCGGCACCGAGAGCTCGAACTTGGACGGGCCGGCGTCGAGCAGCCCCGCCTTCACCGAGGCGTTCTGGAAGTCGATCTTGGCCGACTGGTCGGCGTTGAACGACAGCGGATCCAGGGCCACGGCGCCCTTGCCGTCGGTGAAGGTGCAGCCGTCGTCGGCGGCGCCCGAGCAGTCGTTGTCATAGCCGTCGCCGCAGACCTCGGCGCCCGCCATCTTCTTCGACATGGTGCCCATGGTGGGCCGATCGTCGCAGTCGCCAGCGGCCACGGTCTGGCCGTCCATGTCCATGTCGCGCGTCGCGGTCGACGGCACGTCGGGCTGGCCGGTGGCGCCCGGGGTCTCGTCGGCCAGGCCGTCACAGTCGTCATCGACGCCGTTGTCGGCCAGCTCGGGGTTGCCGGGGCGGATGGTCATCTCGTGATCGTTGCAGTCACCCTTGCCCTTGGTGTCGGTGGTGACCTTGGTGTCGTTGTCGTCGTCGAAGCGGTACTTGCCGAGGTAGAAGTTCATCTTCAGGCAGGTGTCGTCGGCGACCGCCGGGAAGTCGAACAGCTCCAAGGGGACGACCAGCTCGCCCTTGGCCAGCGAGTCGGAGATCGAGCCGTTGGCCAGCGGGCCGATGTTGCCGAACACGTTGTCGATGAGGCCGTCGCCGTTGAAGTCGAAGCCCTCGGTCACGTCCGCGATCTCGAGGTTGGCCAGCACCAGCTTGTGGTCGCCGGCGCGCGGGACGTTGGTGGCGGCGCTGCACGGCGGCTTGTCGACGAACGCCGGGTTGGGGCCACCACCATCACCACCGCCACAACCGAGCAGAGTCGTGCAGCCAATCAGCGCGAAGGCCAGGGACTTCCTCATAAGCTACCCTCCGAAGCGGGTTCACCCGGCAAGACCGGGCAGGCGGAGTCTACGGTGCGCCAACGATTCCGGTCAATACCGTGAGCGGCCTGACTGGCGCGACAGGCCGCGGGAACGTGGTTTCGGGGCTTTGGCCTTTGCCCGCGGGCCGCGAAGGTGATAGACGGGGCGCGTGGGCTCGCATCGGCGCTCGAGGCCAGGCAGGGTTGACACGACGGCGCTGGGCCAGGTCGTGGCCGGGGTCCTCGCCCTGGGCACGCTGGCCGTGGCCACGCCGGCGGCCGCGCATGTCGGCCCCGATCCCAACCTGAACAACCGCTACCTCAAGCTGGACGTCAGCCAGGACAGCGTGCGCTTCGTGTACACGCTGTATTTCGGAGACGCCCCGGCGCTGGAGGCGCGGGCGCAGATGGACACCTCGCGCGACGGTGTGCTCGACGACGCCGAGCAGATGGCGTTCGCGCAGCGCGCCCAGGCCGAGGTGATGCCGAAGCTGCGGCTGGAGATCGATGGCGTGGTGGTGCCGGTGGACAAGACCGAGGCCTCGGTGGGGCTGGGCCAGGCGGTCACCCGCGCGGGATCGTTCTCGGTCGACCTGGTGCTGCGCGCACCGCTGCGGCGGATGCGCAGCCACTCGCTGTATGTCGATCACTCCTTCGAGCCGGACTTGCCGGGCGAGACCGAGCTCTATGTACAGGCCGAGCCCGGCCTGCGCGTGGTGGCGTCGCACGTCGGTCGCCATGGCCAGGGCGTCACGTCGCAGTTCCTGTGGCGCGGCTCGGCCGAGCTGAGCGGAGAGGATCGCTCGGTGACGGTGGCCTGGCTGGACGACGCGGCGCCGGAGCAGCCGGCCGGCCGACCCGGCAGCGGCGCGACCCGGGCTGGCGGTGGCGGTGGCGGCGCGGTGCCGTGGTGGCTGGGGCTGTCACACCGCGCCGACCTGGGCGCGGCGGGCGCGCTGCTGATGATGGTGATCGCGCTGATCCTGGGCGCCCTGGATGCGGTGGCGCCGGCGCGGCTGGCGGCGCTGACCAGCGACAAGGTGCAGGTCAGCCCGATCGCGGACGCCCTGGCGCGCACCCTGGTGGTGGGGATCGCGGCGCTGCCGGTGGCGCGCCTGTTCGAGCAGCTGTCACCGCCGCGCGCGCTGGGGCTGGCGGCGGCGGGTGTGATGGCCGCGATCGGCATCGTGACGCTGGCGCTGGCGCGGCGCACCGCGACGGCGCCGCTGCCCGCAGGTGCGGACGCGCTGAAGACCGCGGTGCGCTCACCCGCGGTGTGGGGCGCCATGGCCCTGGCCGGCTTCGCGGCGCGGGCGCCGATGGCCATCCTGCTGTGCGCCCTGTTCGCGGGCGGCAACCTGCTGGCCTCGGCGCTGCTGGCGACCCCGGAGTCGCGCGCGCGCTTGACCGGCGACACCGGCGACCGCACGCGGCGCGCGGCGGTGGTCGCGAGCGGCGCAGCCATCCTGGTGTTCGGGCTGGGGTTGCTCGCGCTGGCCGCCCGCCTGAAGGGGTGAACGAGACAACGGCCTGAGGGCACGAGCTCGTGCTCGTGCTCGTGCTCGTGCTCGTGCTCGTGCTCGTGCTCGTCGTCCTCCTCCTCCTCCCCGTCATCCCTCCCCTCCCATCGCACCTCCAGTGCTACCGTCCCCAGCATGGGTCTGTTCGACAGCCTCAAATCCATGTTCGCCGGCAGCAGACTCCATCCCGGCGCGGGCGACGCCACCGGGGCAATGCTGGTCGACGCCGTCAAGCGCTACGACGTCAGCTCGACCAACACCGTCCTGCTGACCACGCGCGACATGCTGTGGAACGACCGCGCCTTCTACCTCGACCTGGTGTCGCCTCACCTGGTGCCCCACCTCGGCGTCCTGTGTGACGCCTGGTGTGGCAACGAGCCGCACTCGGTGGTGCCCTTCCTGGTGCGCGGCGTCACGCGGATCGACTGGGCCTGGCAGGCACGCGGCAGCGGCGCCGGCGCCGGCGTGGGCAGCGGCGCGGCCAACCTGTTCCAGCAGCGCCTCACGCTGGCGCGCCAAGATCTCGACCTGGTCATACAGATGGATCCCTCCGACCCGACCCCGTACGCCTTCGCCATCAAGGTCGCGCGCGGCCAGGACGCCGACCTCGCCGTGGGTCGGCAGCTCCTCGCCGAGGCCTGCAAGCGCCAGCCCGACCACTGGCTGGCGCACCAGCAACTGGTGGTCGCGATGGCGCCCAAGTGGAGCGGCCTGCCCGGCGAGGCGGTGCTCGACTTCGCGCGCGCCGCCGCCGCCCGCGCCGAGACCCTGAGCGGCCTGCCCGCACTGCCAATCGCTGCGCACATCGAGGTCTGGAACAGCCAGCTGATGGACATCGGCGAGGCCGCCGCACGCGCTTACTTCAAGCAGCCAGCGGTGCTGGCCGAGCTCGATCACGCCATCGCCGCCCTGGAGCAGACCGCGCCCATGGGACCCTGGGCCACCCTGCCGTGGAACGTGCTGGCCTATGCCGCCTTCATCGCCGAGGACGCCGCGCGCCTGCGCGTGCCGCTGACCCACATGGGCTGGGGCGCCTTCAGGTATCCCTGGTACTACAGCGGCGACCTCGAGGGCGCGGTCAAGCAGGCGCACAAGCTGAGCGGCATCCCGTAGCGCCTCGCGCTCCGAAAACACCAGAGCCCCGCGTCGGTTGCCCGCGGGGCCCTGCTGCTTCAGGCGTCCGACGCCGCTACGTCAGCGCAGGACGAACGGATACGTGAACGACATCGAGTCGTCCGAGAACTTCTTGAAGCTGGCCCTCTTGACCGCGTTCTCGACGCAGGTGCCGGTCGGGGTGCCCGAGAAGCTGCCGCTCGCGCTGGCGCTCTGCACCTTGCCGTTGCCGCCGATGGTCACCTTGACGTTGACCGTGCCGGGCACGTTGTACTTGCCGAAGCACGCCGTCGCGGTGCCCTTGATGGGCGAGATCCCGGCCTGGATGTCCGGCTTCGACAGACGCGCAGGCAGGTCAGTGGGCGTCTTGTCGGGCTTGTCCGGCTTGTCGGGCGTCTTGCTGCCGCCCTTCTTGCAGATGGCCAGGTCGGGGTTGATCATGCACTTGATCTCGAGGTCGCCACCGGACTCCTTGGGCGGCTTGTCATCCTTGACTGGCGTCGGCTCCTTGGACGGGGTCGGCGTCTTGTCGCCCTTGACCGGCGTCTTGTCGCCCTTGACCGGCGTCTTGTCGTGCGGCTTGGTGCCACCCGGCGACGGCTTCACGTCGGCGCCCGGCGACGGCACGCTGACGGTGCCCGTGGTCGAACCCGGATCGGCCGGCGTGCCGGTGCCCGGATCGGCCGAGGCGGTCGGCGACGCCGACGGCGATGGCTCGGTCGGGCCGCCGGTGGAGCCTCCAGGACCCGGGCTGGCGCCCGCACCGGGCGTGTTGGCGGCCAGCACGGGCGGCTGCTCCTTGGCGGGCTTGCGCGTCAGCATGATGACCAGGACGACGGCGACGCCGACCAGCAGCACGCCGAGGCCGATCATCGCGGGCATCAGCCACTTGGGCGTGCCCGAGCTGGACGACACCGGCACCAGCACCGGTGAGGCCGAGAAGGTGGACGGCGACAGCACCGGCAGATCATCGACCGGCGCGCTCGAGGCCGACGACAGCTTGGGCAACCCGACGCCCATGGTGGTCGCGGCCATGGCGCGGATGTCGATCAGGCCCGAGCCCTCGGTCGTGCTGGTCGAGGAACCCATGAAGCCCGACGGCTGCGCCGACGGCGACGACGACGACGACGCAGACGACGACGCCTTGGGCGCCCCGCTGGCCAGCGCGGCCAGGTTGTTCAGCGAGAACAGCACCGAGTTCTCGTTGCGTGCGCCCTTGAGTCCCTGCGACGCCGGCGCCGGCTCGGAGCGCGCCGATGCGGCCGCGCCCCCGGCGTCACCGAACAGATCGCCGCCCCCCGACGCGCCCGCGGACGCGAACAGATCGTCATCACCACCGCGCTTCTTGGACGCCGCGCGCGGCGCCTCGGCCGCCGGCGCGGACGCCGCAGCGCCCCCGAACAGCGACGGCGCGGCGCCGCCCCCGAACAGGTCGCCCGCCTCGTCCTCCTTGTCGGCGGCGGCGCCAGCCGACGCGAACAGATCCCCCGCGTCGGACTTGCCGGTCGCCTCGGGCGCCGCGGCCGCATGGCCGTTGGCCGCGCCGCCGATGAAGCCGTCGAAGTCGGGGATCGCCGACAGCTTCTGCCAGTCGGCGAAGCCCTCGCGCCAGCCGTAGGTGTCGGCGTCGATCTCGTTGCGCTGGAAGCGCTCCTGCACCTCGGCCACCGTCATGGGGCCGATCTGCTCACGGTCGACCACCAGGTGCCACACCGCCTCCCCGGCGCCGGCATCGGCGTCACTGGGTGGCGGAGCCCCCTCGGTCGGAGGCGCAGCCCCGGCGTCGCCCTTGGCGCCGTCGAAGCCAGAGTAGTCAAAGACGCGGGTTTCCTTCTGATCGAACGAGGCCGCCTTGGGGGCCTCCCCCGCCGCCGCCTCGCCAGTGCCCTTGACCACAATGATGTGAGAGCACTTCTTGCAGCGGATCTTGAAGACCTTGCCTTTGACCTTCTCATCCGCGATCGAATATTTGGTGCCGCAGCTGTCGCAGACGATCTTCATCGAGGCCTCTCGAAGAGTGGGACCTGGGGGACGCCGGACCTTTTCAGTCGCGACATCATATGACTTTTCACCGTTTCTAGCAAACAACTGGCCATGCTCCTCGGCACCTCGGACAGGCTACCGCCACGGTGGGTCGGGCCGGGACGGGCGCCCACCACCAGAGACCGGCCGACCGGAAAACCCGCCGTTCTCGAAGGCATAGACCCGGAGCCCCGGGGCAGCTTTGGCTTCATCGCGACGCTTTTTCGTAAGCTACGAGCAGCCACCGCGCAGCACCAGGAACAGCAGCCCCAGCGCGGCGGCGGCGATGATGGCGGCGGTGACGAGGATGGGCTGCCGGAACATCAGCGGAACGGGTGCTTGATCACCATCGTCTCGGCGCGGCCGGGGCCGACGCTGAGCAGGACCACCTCGACGCCGGTCAGCGCCTCGATGCGCGACACGTACTTGCGTGCCGCCACGGGAAGATCGGCGACCTCGCGGACCTCGCGGGTGACCGCGTCCCAGCCCGCGACGTCCTCGTAGATCGGCCGTGCGGCGACGATGTCACCAGGATCCAGCGGCAGCTCGTCGCGGTCCTCGACCCTGCCGCCCGCGTCCGTGACCTGGTACCCGACGCAGACCTTGAGCGGGCCCATGCCCCCCAGCACGTCGAGCTTGGTGATGGCCAGGCCGGTCATGCCGTTCAGGCGCACCGCCACGCGCAGCGCCGCGACGTCGAGCCAGCCGCAGCGGCGCGGCCGCCCGGTGGTGGCGCCGAACTCGGCGCCGGCCTCGCGCAGGCGCGCCCCGGCGTCGCCCTCGAGCTCGGTCGGGACCGGCCCCGCGCCGACCCGCGTGGTGTACGCCTTGGCGATGCCGATGACGCTGTCGATCTCGGTCGGCCCGATCCCCGTGCCGCTGCACGCGCCGCCCGCGGTGGTCGACGACGAGGTCACGAACGGATAGGTGCCGTGATCGATGTCGAGCAGCGCGCCCTGGGCGCCCTCGAACAGCACCGAGCGGCCCTTGCGGATCTCGCCGTAGACGTAGCGCGCGGCGTCGCCGATGTAGCGCCCGAGGCGCGCCGCCTTGTCCTCCAGGTCGGCCAGGATCTCGGCCGCGGTCGGCGGCGTGCCCCCCAGGTGGCGGATCAGGGGCGCGGCCTCGTCGAGCGTGCGCTCGACCAGCGCGGGCAGCCGCTCGGGGCGCAAGAGGTCGCCCATGCGGATGCCGCGGCGGCCGACCTTGGACTCGTAGGCTGGCCCGATGCCCCGCTTGGTGGTGCCCAGCGCACCCTTCTGCTGCTCGCGCAGGCCGTCGATCAGGGTGTGGATGGGCAGGATGACGTGGGCCTTCTCACCGATGAGCAGATCCTTGTCGTCCTGCAGGAGACCGCGCGCCTTGAGGTCCGCCATCTCCTCCAGCAGCACGCCGGGGTGCACCACCATGCCGTCGCCGAGCACGCAGCGCACCCCCTTGCGCAGCACGCCGGACGGGATGAGGTGGGTGACCAGCTTCTCGCCGTTGACCACCAGGGTGTGGCCGGCGTTGGCGCCGCCGCCGAAGCGGACCACCACGTCGGCGTGCTCGGTGTAGAGATCGACGACCTTGCCCTTGCCCTCGTCGCCCCACTGCGCCCCGACGATGACCACGTTGCTCATGACCGTCTCCTCTTCACGTTCGACTTCGACTTCGACTTCGCCTTCGCCTTCGCCTTCGCAGGCCCGGCCGCCAGCCGCGCCGCCAGATAGTCCGGCAGCCAGGCGTCCTGTGACCGATCACGCCCGCGCTGCGGCACCACCTCGATGTCCTGCGCGCTCACGCGCAGCACCGGCCCGAGCCCGAGCTTGTCGGCATACTCCGCCAGCGCCCGCGTCCCGCGCCGGCCGCCAAGCTCCATCGCGCACGGTCGCCCGATCCCGCGCAGCGCCCGGGCCACCGCGCGCGCCGCGGTGGGCTCCCCGGCGACCAGGGTGATCGCGCTCCTCGTGCTCGTGCTCGTGCTCGTGCTCGTGCTCGTGCTCGTGCTCGTGCTCGTGCTCGTGCTCGCAAGCGCGGCTCTTCGCTTCAACGCCCCCGCGACCGCCTCGACGTCCACCGCGAACCCGGTCGCCTTGGCCGCCCGGCCATAGCGCGCCACCAGGTCGTCATACCTGCCGCCCACCAGCACCGCGCCCGGCGCGCCCTCGACATAGCCCGCGAAGCGCACCCCGGTGTAGTAGTCGAAGCCGCGAACCTCGCCGAGATCCACCACCACGCGCAGCCCCGGCGCCACCACCGCCAGCGCCGCCAGGGTCCGCTCCAGCTCGCGCAGCCCGGCGCGCGCCCGCGCCGTCTCGCACAGCCGTGCGGCCTCGCGCAGCACCGCGCGCACCGCACCGGCATCGGGCCCGCCATACAGCGACGGCAGCGCCTCCAGCAGCTTGCGCCGCCGCGCCGATAGCCCGGCGGCGCGCGACAGCCGCAGCGCCGCCGCCCGATCCTTCTTGGCGATGGCGGCGCCGGCCTCGCGAGCCAGCGCCGCCGGCAGATCCGACAGCGCCTCGCGCACCAGCGACACCTCGGCCACGTCCAGCGTGGCGTCCGGCAGCCCGACCGAGCTCAGCGCCTCGGCCGCCAGCGACAGCACCTCGACGTCACCGGCCGGCGCCGGCGCGTCGATCAGCTCGACCCCGGCCTGGATGACCTCACGCCGCGCCGCCCCACCCTGCCCGGCGCCCTCGCTGCGCGTGACCGAGCCCTCGTAGCACAGCCGGATCGGCCCGCCGACGTCGCTCATGCGCGTCGCCACCAGGCGCGCCACCTGGGGCGTGAAGTCCGGGCGCAGCGCGGCGATGTCGCCGCTGGGTGCGTCCACGAAGCGCACCGCCGACGGCGCACCACCCCCCGAGCCCCGCGCCAGCACGTCCTCGAACTCGAACGCCGGCGTGATGATGCGCTGATAGCCCCAGCGCTCGAAGTCGCCGACCAGCGCCTCCACGATGGCACGCCGCCGCGCCGCCGCCTCGGGCAGGTAGTCACGAACTCCAGCAGGTAGGCGTACGGAACGCACGGCGGCGGGCGACAATACCACTACAGACTGACGCGCAGGACCTCGACCACATGCGGCAGCTTGCGCAGCTCGTCGAGCACGGCGTCCTCGATCTCGCCGTCGACGTTCCACAGCGCCAGGGCCTGGTCGTTGGCCTTGTCGAGGCCGAGGTGCAGCCGCGCGACGTTGATGCCGCGCTGTCCGAACAGCGTGCCGACCGCGCCGATGACACCGGGCCGGTCGTGGTTGCGCATGATGACCAGGCGCCCCTCGGGCACCGCCTCCAGGGTGTACTGATCGACCTGCACGATGCGCGGCTCGGTGCGCTCGCCGACGTGGAACACCGCGCCGCGCACCAGGTGCTGCTTGCCGTCGCGATCGCGCGCGACGACGGTGATGGCGCTGGTGTAGTCGCGGCCCGCGGGGCGCTGCGTCTGCGTCATCTTGATGCCGCGCTCGGCGGCCACGATGGCGGCGTTGACCTCGTTGACCACGTGGCGATCCAGGTGCGGCCGCAGCACGCCGGCCAGCGCGGCCATGGCGACCGCCTTGCTGCCCAGCTCCCCGACCTCGCCGGTCAGCACCACGTCGACCTCGTTGATCCCGCGCGTCAGCTGCCCGACCATGCTGCCCAGCTTGCCGGCCAGCTCCAGGTACGGCTGCAGGCGCGGCAGCACCTCGCGCGATACCGGCGCGACGTTGACCGCGTTCTTGATCTCGCCGCGGGTCACGAACGCCACCAGCTGCTCGCCGAGCTCCACCGCGACCTTCTCCTGCGCCTCGTCGGTCGACGCGCCCAGGTGCGGCGTCAGCACCACGTTGTCCTGCTCCAGCAGCGGGCTGCCGGTGGGCGGTTCGGCCGCGAAGACGTCGAGCGCGGCGCCGGCCACGTGGCCCGACTTCAGCGCGTCGAGCAGCGCGGCCTCGTCCACGATCCCGCCACGCGCGGCGTTGACGATGAAGACGCCCTTCTTCATGCGCGCGATCGACTGCGCCCCGATGAGCCCCTTGGTCTCGGCGGTCAGCGGCGTGTGCACGCTGATGAAGTCCGAGCGCGTGAACAGCTGATCGAGCGTGACCAGCTCGGCGCCGACGCGCTGCGCGGCCTCCTCGCCCAGGAAGGGATCGAAGGCGATGACCTTCATCTTGAGGCCGGTGGCGCGCTCCGCGACCAGGCGCCCGATGTTGCCCAGGCCGACCACGCCCAGCGTCTTCTCGAACAGCTCGGTGCCCTGGAACTTCTTCTTGTCCCACTTGCCGGCGCGCATCGACGCGGTGGCCTGCGGGATGTGGCGCACCAGCGAGCACAGCAGGCAGATGGCGTGCTCGGCCGTGGTCACCGCGTTGCCCGAGGGCGTGTTCTCGACCACGATCCCGCGCCGCGACGCCGCCTTGACGTCGATGTTGTCGATGCCGATGCCGGCGCGACCCAGGAAGCGCAGCTCGGGCGCCGCGTCGATGACCTCGGGCGTGATCTTGCTCGACGAGCGCACCAGGATGGCGTGGAACGGCGCCACGAAGGCCAGGAGCTCGGCCGGCTTCATGCCGGTCTTCACCGTGACCTCGATGCCCGGCGTCTCGCGCAGCAGCGCGGTGACGCGATCCGACATGTCGTCGGCGACCAGGACCTTGAACGGCTGCGGAGTCGTCATCGGGAGCTTCCTTTTCTTCTCTACAGTGGAGACGGGACGTCTACGAAGGTGGTGGCGACGCCAAACCGCGTCGCCAGCTCGGCGCCCAGGCGCTGCGGCCCGAACACCTCGGTGGCATAGTGGCCGGCCGCCAGCAGGTGGATGCCGAGCTCGCGCGCCAGCTCGCCGGCACGCTCGCTGAGCTCGCCGGTCAGGAAGGCGTCGGCGCCGGCCGCGCGCGCGGCCTCGATCATGTCGCCGGCCGCGCCCGAGCACACCGCGACGCGGCGCACCTGCGCGGGCCCGTGCATGAAGGCGAAGGTCGGGTGGCCGACCCCGGCCGCGACGCGCGCGCGCAGCTCGGCCGCCGGCAGCGATGCCGCCAGCTCGCCCACGGTGCCGATGGCGACGCCGCGCACCTCGCCGAACGGCGTCCGCGCGCCCAGCCCCAGCAGGTCACACAGGCCGGCGTTGTTGCCCAGCGTGGGGTGGCGATCCAGCGGCAGGTGATAGGCCAGCAGCGAGATCCCGCCGCCCAGCAGCGCGGCCAGCCGGCGCGCCGTCGGCCCGGTCACGCGCTCGATGCCACCGCCCCAGATCAGGCCGTGGTGCACCACCATGAGCTCGGCGCGGAAGGCCATCGCGGCCTCGATGGCGGCCAGGTTGGCCGACACCGCGGTGGCGACGCGGGTCACCGTGGTGTCGAGGCCTCGTGCCTCGACCTGCAGGCCGTTGGGCCCGTAGTCGCGCACCGCGCGCACCTCGAGCACCTGATCGAGGTGCGCGGCGATGTCCCCCAGCGTCGCCATGCCTGCGCGGTCGTCGGGCACTACTTCTTCGCAGCGCTGGCGTCGGCCTTGGCCTGCTTGCGCCACGCCGACAGGATCTCCTCGGCGGCGGCCACCGACTTGCCGAGCTCGACGTTGCAGCCCAGATCCTTGAGCGACATCTCCAGCGCGGTGCACACGGTCAAGATGTCGAACGGCCCGTAGTAGCCGAGGTGCGCGACGCGGAAGACCTGGCCCTTCATCGAGCCCTGCCCGCCCACGATCGAGACGCCGTAGGTGCCGCGCAGGTGCTTGACCAGCGCGTCGGTGTCGATGACGGTGCCGTCGGCCTTCTTCGGCGCCTTGATCGCGGTCACCGTCGGCGACGGCGCGCGCGCGAAGAGCTCCAGCCCGGCCGCCGTCATGGCGGCGCGGGTGGCCCGGGCCAGCGCGTCGTGCCGCGCGAAGATGGCGGGCAGGCCCTCCTCCTCGAGCATGGCCAGCGCCTCGCGCAGGCCGATGATCAGCGAAACGCCGGGCGTCCAGGCGGTCTCACCGTTCTGCTGCGCCTTCCGCTCGGTGGCCAGGTTCAGGTAGTACTTGGGCAGATCGCTCTTCTGCTGCCGGGCCCAGGCGCGCTCCGACAGCGCGATGAAGGCCAGCCCCGGCGGCAGCATCAGCGCCTTCTGCGACCCGGTCACCAGGGCGTCGATGCCCAGGGTGTCCATCGGGATGTCCCAGGCGCCCAGCGCGCTGACCGCGTCGACCACCAGCAGCACGTCCTTCTGGGCGTGCACCAGCTTGGCGACCGCCTCGTAGGGCTGGCGCACGCCGGTCGACGACTCGTTGGCCTGCATGAAGACGGCCTTGATGCCGGGGTTCTCGGTCAGGGCCTTGTCGATGGCCGCTGGGTCAACGGCGTCGCCGTAGGGCGCCTTGACCTCGACGGTGGCGATGCCATAGGCCTTGCACAGCTCGACCCAGCGCTCGCCGAACTTGCCCGAGTGCGCGACCAGGGCGGTGTCCCCCTTCGACATCAGGTTGACCACCGCGGCCTCCATCGCGGCGGTGCCCGAGCCGTTCAGGATGATGGGCCGGCCGGCGGTCTGGTAGATCCACGCCAGGCCTTCGACCGCCTCGTTGAAGATCTTCGAGAACGCGGGCATGCGGTGGTGCAGCACCGGCTGCGCCATCGCCAGCAGCACGCGGTCGGGCACCGGAGTCGGACCAGGAGTGAGCAGGTATTGCTTCATCGACATGGGGACCTCACTGGGAAGCTCGCCGACGGGCGTGAAAAGCGGTCCGAGACGAGCGCGGAACACTTGCAAGTTTGACGCACAATGTCAATCGCGCGACCCGGGTTGGATGATGTGGTAAACACCGCGGCGTCATGAGTCTGGCGCAGCTGTCCTCGGTCACCTTCGGCTACCCCGGAAACGAGCTCTTCGAGGAGCTGACCTGGCAGGTCGACGAGGGCGTGCGAATCGGGCTCATCGGGCCCAACGGCGCCGGCAAGTCCACGATCTTGCGGCTGCTCGCGGGCGAGGTCGAGGCCCACGGCGGCGAGGTCACACGCGGCCGCGGCATCACCATCGGCACCTTGCGGCAATCGCAGGAGCACCGCGACGAGGGCACCGTGCTGGACTCGCTGCTGGGCCCGTTCGCGCGCGTGCTGGCCATGCGCGCCGAGCTGGCCGAGCTGGAGCCGCGGCTGGGTGACGGCAACCCGGCCGACCTCGATCGCTACGGCCACCTGCAGGAGGACTACACCCGCGCCGGCGGCTACTCGCTGGAGTCGCGCGTGCGCGCGCTGGCGGCCTCGGTCGGCTTCGAGCACGAGGCCGACCTGGCCCGCCCGGTGGCCACGCTGTCGGGCGGCGAGCGCGGCCGCCTCGAGCTGGCCAAGGTGCTGCTGGCCGAGCCCGATCTGCTGCTGCTCGACGAGCCGACCAACCACCTCGACGTCGAGCACGTCGAGCGCCTGGAGGAGTTCCTCAAGACCTGGCCCAAGTCGTTCGTGCTGGTGTCGCACGATCGCCGCTTCCTCGACGCCACCTGCACCGAGATCATCGAGGTCGACGGCGGCGACCTCGAGCACTATGTGGGCGGCTTCTCGCGCTACCTGGCCGAGCGCGAGGAGCGCCGCGAGCGCCTGCGCGCCGCGGTGCAGCGCCAGCAGGCCGAGATCGCACGCACCGAGGAGTTCATCCGCAAGAACATCGCGGGCCAGAAGACCAAGCAGGCGCAGAGCCGGCGCAAGATGCTGGAGCGCGTGCAGCGCCTGGAGATGGGGTCGGACAGCTGGGGCGACGCCGGGCGGATCGGGCTGCGCTTCACGGTGGGCGATCACCCGGGCGGCAAGGACGCCCTCAAGATCGAGCACCTGACCCTGGGCTATCCCGGCGGGCGCGTGCTGTGTCGTGACCTCGACACCGTGATCTACCGCGGTGATCGCATCGGCATCATCGGGCCCAACGGCACCGGCAAGTCGACCCTGCTCAAGGCGCTGCTGGGGCGGCCCGAGGGCGCCCAGGCCATCCGCGAGGGCCGCGTGGTGCGCGGGGTCGAATTGAAGATCGGCTACTTCGATCAGAAGCTGGGCGGCCTGTCGGAGTCGCGGTCACTGATCGAGGAGATCCGCTCCATCCGCGGCGACTTCGCCGACGACCGCGCGCGCGACTACCTGGCGCGCTTCCGCTTCTTCGGCGACGACCCCTTCCGCATCGTCAAGGGGCTGTCGGGCGGCGAGCGCAACCGGCTGGCGCTGGCCAAGATGATGCTGGAGCCGCGCAACCTGCTGGCGCTCGACGAGCCGACCAACCACCTCGACATCCCGGCGCGCGAGGTGCTGGAGCGCGCGCTCAAGCGCTACGAGGGCACCCTGCTGGTGATCTCGCACGACCGCTTCTTCCTCGACGAGATCGTCACCAAGCTGTTCGTGATGCACGAGGACGGCAGCGTCGCCATCGAGGCCGGCAACTATCGCGACCACAAGGCGCGCCTCAAGCAGGCGGCCGAGGGGGCCAAGGTGGTGGCGCAGGCCAGCCAGGCCGCGCGTGCGCGCGAGGCGGAGCGTGAGAAAGAGAAGGAGAAAGAGAAGGAAAAGGAGCGCGAGAAGGAGAAGGAGCGTGAGCGGGCCGGCAAGGGCGCCGGGGCGCGCCAGCGCGACGCCAGCAAGGAGCGTGACCGGCAGCAGAAGCGGGTCGCCAAGCTGGAGACCGAGATCGCGACCCTGGAGGCCGAGCTGGAGGTCGCGCGCGCCGCCCTGGGCGAGGACCACAAGGGCGACTGGCAGCGCCTGAACACCCTGATGGAGACCGAGCGCAAGCTCGACACCAAGCTGCGCCTGGCCATGGCCGAGTGGGAGAAGCTGGCCGCCACGCTGGAGTAGCCCGCCCCGCAGTGGTACGGTGAGGCAAGGGCCCATGGCCAAACGCAGGGATCGACGGGGCGCAGAGACCATCAAGTTCGCGCATGGCGAAGCGCCGGCCCGGGCTCAGGATCTCCGCGCGGCCTCGCTGCTGGTCATCCAGGGCGCCGAGAGCGACCTCGGCACCCACGTCATGCTCGACCGCCCGGTCACCATCGGGCGCGATCCCGACGTCGAGCTGCCGCTGGCCGACGGCTCGATCTCCCGTGAGCACATCCGCATCGACCGCGCCCCCGACGGGCGCTACCTGCTCAACGATCTCGGCTCC
This sequence comes from Deltaproteobacteria bacterium, assembly GCA_020853705.1. GTDB lineage: Bacteria > Myxococcota_A > Polyangia > Haliangiales > JADYYK01 > JADYYK01. The sequence goes on along the minus strand of JADYYK010000245.1, from coordinate 3,632 downwards.
ACCAACGGCACCCTGGTCAACGGCGAGCGCGTCACCGCGCACATCCTCAGCGAGGGCGACAAGATCTTCCTCGGCGCCAGCGTGGTGAAGTTCGGCTACGCCGACGGCCTCGACATGGACTTCCACCACAAGCTGGAGGAGCTGGTCGGCACCGACGCGCTGACCGGCCTCCTGCTCAAGCGCAAGTTCGACGCCGAGCTGGAGCTGGCGCTGTCGCGCGCGCTGGCCGCCGGCGAGCCCATCGCGGTGCTGGTGATGGACATGGACGGCCTCAAGCAGATCAACGACACCCACGGCCACCCCTACGGCGGCTACGCCATCGCCGAGGTCGGCGCCATCCTGCGCGACGTGGTGGGCGCGCGCGGCGAGGCCTGCCGCTTCGGCGGCGACGAGTTCATGTGTTACTTGAAGCGCCACACCCGCGAGGCCGGGCTGAAGGTCGCCGAGGCCATCGTGGATCGCGTGCGCACCCACCACTTCGAGAAGGACGGCGTGGTCATCCAGCCGACCATCTCGATCGGGGTCGCGGTGTGCCCGGACGATGGCGACAGCGGCGATCTGCTGTTCGAGAAGGCCGACCAGGCGCTGTACCGGGCCAAGGCCGCCGGCCGTGATCGCGCCTGCATCTAGATTGAAGGCAGTTCAGGTATATTGCTGCGCACTGAGAAGGAGCCTGGAATGACTCGTTGGTTGATGCTCGCGCTGGCGCTGTCCACTTCGATGGCGGGTTGTGGTGGTGGCGGCGATGACGACGCCTGCAACGGTGGCGTGGTGCCCGACCCGGGCTGCTCCTGCGTGTACCCGAAGAAGAACCCCGGCAGCGCGGTGTGCACGCTGCCGCTCGACGTGGCCGAGCGCCCCGAGACCAAGCGCGCGCAGTGCGGCGACCTCAAGGAGTTCTGCGCCAAGGACGCCACCACCGCGCCCAAGCTGGGCTGCCTGACCGCGGCGCCCGCGCAGGAGCCGGCCACGCCCGACAAGGTGACGCTGACCGGCTGGGTCGACGTGTTCTCGTCGGGGCCGGACTCGAACGACGTCACCATCCAGATCTTCGACGCCGCGCAGCTCGACGCCGCGGCCAGCATCGACGCGGTGACGCCGATCGGCGAGACCACGGTCAAGCTCGACGCGGCGTCGTTCCCCAAGGCGCGCTTCTGCCCCAACCCGACCTCCGACCTCGGCCGCACCGACGCCACCTGCCGGCCGCAGACCGCCGACTGCGCGGCCTGCCCCGAGGGCGCCTCGGTCAACGGTACGCGCTACTGCCTGAACTCGACCTGCGAGGAGCGCCTGCGTGCCGAGGTGCGCTTCGAGATCCCGAACATCCCGACCCGCAAGTTCCTGGCCATCCGCACCATGGGCCCGGGCAAGACCGCCGACCCGCTGTGGGGCGTGCTGGTGCAGTACAACGTCTACCTGTCGACGGCGGCGCGCGCCTGCACCGCGGCCAAGGGCACCGACCCGCTGGACACCGAGTGTCTGCGCATGGCCGGCACCGCGGGGCCGGAGTTCGAGAAGAACGTCAACGTGCTGTCGAAGTCGGACTACATGACCATCCCGACCACGATCGGGACCGCCATCACGCCCGGGTTCGGCGCCATCGCCGGCGAGGTGCGTGACTGCGAGGACGTGCGCCTCGAGGCCGCGCAGGTCGGCTATGACATGAACCCCGGCGTGCGCTCGTACTCCAACGGCAACCCCAACAAGACGGTGTTCGACCTCGGCATGGACGGCGTCGGCACCAGCCGCCTCGGGATCTTCACCGGCATCAACATGGCGCCCGGCGTGGTCACGGTCGAGGGCTGGGGCAAGGTCGGCGGCGCCGCGACGCTGCTCGGCAAGTACCGCGCGAAGGTGTGGCCCGACACGGTGTCGACCATCACCATCAACGGCGGCCGCCCTCTGCAGCCGTAGGCCGGTCAGCGGTCAGCACTCAGTCGTCAGCGGTCAGCTCAGCGGTCAGCGGTCAGTCGTCAGCGGTCAGTGGTGTGAGGCGCCGCCGCCCGTGGTGGCGTGCTCGCCGCGCGGGCTGTGCGCGCCCCACATACCGAACAGGTGCAGGCCGGCGTTGAGGGTCACCGCGGAGTCGCGGCCGTAGCGCGCGCTGGCGGCGTCGGGGATGTGGATCGCGGTGGCCTCGGCGAACAGGCCGATGCGCAGGCCGCGGGGCGCCGCCACGAGCTGCTCGAAGCCGGCGGTGGCGAACGCCCAGGTCGTCCCGTCGGAGTCGACCTCGCGCTGGTTGAGCTCGCCGCGGGTCCACAGGATCTGGCGGCCGCCGGGCGGGCGCACCGCCAGCTCGGCAAGCGCCCCGTGCAGGCCGGCGTGGGCGCTGTAGGCATAGTCGAGCAGGGCGTCACCGCGCCAGCCGCGCACGGTCCGGTAGCCGGAGGCGCTGGCCGAGAGCTGGTCGTCCTCCTCTCCATCGGGGCCCTGCGCGACCAGGTGCGCCGCCGACAGCTGCAGCTCGAGCCAGCCGAACAGATCCTGGCGCACCCGCGCGGCCAGCGAGCGCGGCACCGCGGGCCACGGACGCAGCCGCGAGTCGTCGGGGCCGAGCGCCCGGTTGCCGAACACCGAGGCCTCGACGCTGGTGCCGTGATAGCGGAAGGTGGCGCCCAGGACCGGCATGGTCTCGTGCGGGTTCTCGCCCTTGTGGTGCTTGCGCGGCACCGTAGGGCCAGGCGCGCTGGCTCTGTGCATGAAGATGGGTGGGCCGATGGTGGCGGAGCCCTGGCCCGCGAAGACGGTCAGATCGTGGCAGGGCTCGTCGCCGTGCTGGATCGCGAGCAGGTTGCAGGCCGAGCTGGCCAGCGGGTGGAAGCCGACCATGGCCATGTGCAGGAGCAGGTGCGAGTGCTGCGCGTCGATGAGGCCCTCGCCCTCCTGGCCGAGCTCCGGGATGCCGCCGTCGGACACCGAGAGCGCCTCGAAGTTGAGCATCAGGACGGCCTCGACCCAGCGCCGCGGGCTGCGGTAGTAGCCCATGACCCAGGTCCCGGTCAGCAGCGCGTCGGTCTCGCCGCCGTCGAAGCGGCCCGCGCCGCTGTCGACCTGGGTGGCCGCGAGGCCGAGGTTCTGCAGGTGCGCGAAGGCGTTGACCATGACGTGCCAGCGCGGGCCGGGGCGGCCGGGGATCAGCATCTCGCGCGGGGTGGCGTAGGGCGGCATCAGGGTGTGATCGTGGCCGTGGCCGTGGCCATGGCCGTCGTCGTCGTGGGCCCCGGCGTCGGGTGAGGGCGGGCGGGCGCGATCGGCGGCGTCGGCCCAGGCGGCGACGAGGGCGAGCTCGTCGGGGCGCAGGGTGCCGGGGGCGTCGGCCGGCATCTCGGCCTCGCCGCCGAGCAGGCCCAGCGTGGAGCGGATCAGCCGGGTCACGTTGTCGTGGTGGCTGGCGAACGGGTAGCTGCCCATGTCGAGGTGCTCGAGCGTCTCGGCGGTGGCCTTGGCGCCGCCAGCGAGGTGACAGCGCGCGCAGTGCTGGTCGAACACGGGCCGCGCGCGGGTGAACGCGGCGAGCTCGGCCTCGGCGGCGGACAGCGTGGTCGTGCTCGTGCTCGGACTCGTGCTCGTGCTCGTGCTCGTGCTCGTGCTCGTGCTCGTGCTCGTGCTCGTGCTCGTGCTCGTGCTCG
>JADYYK010000300.1 GCA_020853705.1 Deltaproteobacteria bacterium | reverse complement strand
TGGTGCGTCGTGACGAAGGCACGGAGCAGCTGTCGCTGTTCGACTGGGCCGCGTCTTCACGCTGCGCTTCTCCAGCGGGTGCAAGTCCCGCCCCGGTAGGCGTCGGAGCGCCGGGTAGCAGATCCCAGGCGGAGGGAGAGATCCGTCCGTCCCAAGCGGGATGTCAAAGGCCTCTCGTTCGCGAGAGGGAGCAAGAACGCGGGCCGCAACATGAAGTGAACCTTGCAGCCTCGACAAATCAACGACGAGGAAGCCGAGCCGGTCATGCCGCGGCGAAGGCCACGTCCGACGAGGGATGCTCCGATTTGCACCCTGCGGATTCCTCCGGGGTAGGGAGGGCAGCACGCGTTCAAGGAGAAGCACGGAACACGGGAGACCCGTCTGCACGGCCGTCGTCACGGCAAGGCGGCTCGCATAAGCCCAAGGCGAAAACGAGCGCTGTGCAGCGGGAGTCCGAGGGGGCCGTAGTACCGGTGATGGGCGTGCAGAACAACGCGCCCGGAGGGAGGGGCCCCTGCGATGGTCGCGCTGATCAAAGAGGTGCGCACGAGGGCATGGTCGCAAAGCGACCCAACCACCCCGGTGGGCGTACGCCCACCGACAAAGTGCAACGACTCCAGGATCGGCTGAGGGACGCGGCCAAGCGGCACCCGGGACGCCGTTTTCATGCGCTGTACGACCGAATCGCGAGGCGTGACGTCCTCGCGGAAGCATGGAAGCGGGTGAGGCGGAACCAAGGCGCGGCGGGCGTCGATGGTATGACGATCGCCAACGTCGAGGAGTACGGGGTGGAGCGGTTTCTGTCCGAGCTTCACGCCGTGCTTCGTGCAGGCACGTATCGCCCGCAGGCGGTCCTGCGGCGGTACATCCCGAAGGCCGATGGAAGGAGACGGCCACTGGGGATCCCGGCGGTGCGCGATCGCGTCGTACAAGCGGCAGCGAAGCTGATCTTGGAGCCGATCTTCGAAGCGGACTTCAAGGACTGCTCGTACGGGTTTCGGCCCGGCCGCTCGGCGACGGACGCGCTGGAGAAGCTGCGCGTGGAAGGTGCGCGCGGTGGTGACCACGTGCTCGACGCGGACATCCGCGACTACTTCGGCAGCATCGATCACAAGCTGCTGATGGAGCGGGTGGCGCGACGGGTCAGCGACCGTCGGGTCCTCAAGCTGGTCAGGCAGTGGCTCCGGGTCGGGGTGATGGAAGACGGGCGCGAGACGGCGCGGCTCAGCGGAACACCGCAGGGCGGCGTCATCTCTCCGCTGCTGTCGAACATCTACCTGGCCCGCCTCGACGACGTGTGGACGAAGCAGTGCGCAGGAATCGGCGTGCTGGTGCGTTATGCGGACGACTTTGTCGTGATGTGCAAGACGGCGAAGGACTGCGAGGAAGCAGACCGTCGCGTGAGGATCGTCCTCGCGCAGCTGAAGCTGGAGCTACACCCGGAGAAGACGAGGCGAGTCGAGCTGAGCGGCGGCAAGCAAGGCTTCGATTTCCTCGGCTGCCATCTGCGCAAGCGCATGTCGGGGCCGATCTGGATGAAGAAGCGGAAGCTCGTCTTCTTCCTCCAGCGCTGGCCGTCACAGCGCAGCAAGAAGCGCATCAAGCAGCGCGTGAAAGAGCTGACCCTGAAGTCTCGCTGTCACGACGATCCACGCGACATCATCACCGCGCTGAATCCTGTGCTGCGCGGCTGGGGCAACTACTTTCGCACCGGCAACGCCGCCGACCCGTTTCGCGAAGTCGATCGCTACGTGGGCTGGCGCCTCAAGCGCATGCGAATCAAGCGCAAGGGGCGTCATCTCAAAGCTGGCGAAGCGAAACGGTGGACGGAGGACTACTTCCATGACCTCGGGCTCCATCGTCTGCGCGGAACCGTCCGCTACCCGGGAGCCACGTAATGCTGCGTCTCGAGAGACCACCGGTAAGCCGTGTGCGGGAAATCCGCATGCACGGTTTGAAAGGGGGTCTTACTCAAACACCCACGACAAAGTGGGGAGGAAAGTAGGATCTACCAATG
>JADYYK010000244.1 GCA_020853705.1 Deltaproteobacteria bacterium | reverse complement strand
GGGCCTGCTACCCGGCGCTCCGGCGCTTACCGGGACGGGACTCTCACCCGTTGGAAATGCGCAGTTCGAGACGAAGCAATCCAACCCGGGAAGGGTCAGCTGCTTCGCCTCTTCACGACGCGACATGCCGCCAAGGTAGCAAGCAGCCCGCGGCCGGGACAGGCTATCCTGGCGCCATGAAGCGTTGCTCGAGGTTTGCCCTCCTGATGATGGCCGTCGCGCTGGGGCTGCCCGCGCTGGGCTGCGGTGATGACGACGACGGTCCGGTCGACTCCGGCGGTGGCGACCCCATCGACTCCGGCCGGCGCGATGGCGCGCTCGACGCCACCGTGGTCACCGATGCCGCCGCGACCGTCGACGCCGCGGCGCCTGACGCCAGCGTGGCCCCCGGCATCGTCATCAACGAGCTGTACATGACCACACTGGGCGGCGACGGTCGCCGCTATGTCGAGCTGCGCGCCGCCGCCGGCACCCCGCTGACCGGGCTGCAGCTGCGCCTCCTGCGCAGCAACGGGACCGTCGCGCACACCATCGACGTCGCGCCCGGCGGCACCCTGACCCCGGGCGATGGCCTGTGGGTGGTGGGCGGCGCGCTGGTCAGCAACGTCGACCAGTTCTACTCCAACGCCAGCTGGGGCCTCGACTCCAGCCAGGGCGCGGTGCAGCTCATCCGCAACGGGGTCGCGGGCCCCATCCTGGTCGACCTGGTCGGTTACGGCCCCGCCGTCACGCCGGCGCCGCCGACCCCGCCGACCGCCACCGTCGAGGGCGCCACCGCGGTGCCGGTGCCCAGCGCCGACACCGACTCCATCGGCCGCCGCGCTGGCGCCGCCGACAGCAACGTCAACAGCGCCGACCTGTGCCGCATGACGGCCTCGCCCGGCGCCGTCAACACCGCCTGCCTGTGAGCCAGCGCCGCGTCAGCGCGTGAGGAAGTAGCCCGCTGCCGCGAGCCCGGCCAGCCCGACCGCGATCAAGATCAAGCTCAGGCTGCCGCTGCCCCCGGTGACAGGCGCTGGCGGCGGCGAGTCGAGCACCACCACCGGCAGGTTCTGGGCTGCGAAGAAGTCCTGCATCCGGCGCAGCAGCTCGGCGTACTGGGCCTGGTCGACCGGCAGACGGCTCTGCTTGAAGCGCTGGGCGTGGATCTCTGCCAGCCGGTTCCAGCTGCGCAGCTCGACCGCGCGGCCGACCGGATCGGCCGAACCGATGACGATGGTGGCGCCGCCGCGCGCGGGCACCAGCTTGATGTGCTGCACCGATTGCTTGCCGCCGCCGGTCGATGGCCCCTCGGGCGCCGACAGCTCGCAGGTGTAGGCCAGCGGCGCGCTGATGCGCACCGGGCCGATCATCATGCGGAACAGATCGGCCAGGCCGATGGCCTGCATCGCGAACTGGGTGCGCTCCTGACGGTCCACGCATTCCCCCTCGGAAGCGGCGTGACTCAGCATACCATGCGCTGCATGGAGCTCCTGTTCGATCGCGTGGTCGCCGCGCCGCCGGAGGTGGTGTGGCCGCTGCTCACAGATCCTGCGCGCATGTCGGAGTGGTCGGAGGCGCCCATCGGGTCGATCTCCCTGGGCGCAGGGGGCAGGCCCGACGCCGCCGGCGCGATGCGCTCGGTCAACGCGCGCGCGTTCGGGCTGTCGATGATGATCGAGGAGGCCATCCTGGAGGCCGACCGGCCGCGCCGCTTCGTCTATCGCGTCATGCGCGGCGCGGGGATCCGTGACCACGAGGGCGTCATCACGCTGCGCCCGGAGGGCGACGGCACGCGGCTGGTGTGGCGGGTCCGCCTGCGCGGCGTGGTCTGGGGCTGGGACAAGATCGTCGGCGCGCTGGTCAGGCGCGGGCTCGGTCGCAGCCTCGACGCCATGGCCCGCATCGCCGTCGCCGAGCGCCGCGCAGCATAGCCGCTGCGGCCAGGAGCCCGAGCGCGAGGGCCGCGGCCAGGGCCTCGCCGCCGGTGGCGGGGCCGCCCGCGCTGGTGTTGCAGCCGCTGCTGGAGCCGCCCGGGCGGGTGCCGGCGTCGCTGCCCAGGGGCGTCCCTGCGTCGGGGCCGGGCACGACGTTGCCGCCGTCGTCCACCACCACCGCTGCATCGGGCGTCGCCAGGCTGCCATCGACGACCACGCCAGCGTCGACCGGCGACGCGCCCTCCGAGGGCGCGGTGGCGCTGGCACAGTTCGAATCGGCCGGGAAGTCGACCTGGTTGTCGCCGTCGTTGTCGAGGCCGTCGTCGCACGCGCTGCCGCTGCCGCCGAAGGCCGGCGAGCGCGCCGCCTTGGTCAGCAGCGCGAAGGCCTGCTTGGGGCGGTAACCACCGGCCGCCGCGGGGTCATGCATGACCACGCCCCAGGTGTAGCCGCTGCCAGGTTCGTCGAAGGCCTCGTAGAAGAAGGTCGCGTCCCACCACGGCCGCGTCAGCATGGCCTCCAGGACGCGGCGATACAGCAGCGCCTGCGAGGCCTCGGCGCCGGTGTTGCCGATGGCCGCCTCGCGCCCGGTCTCGGTCAGCCAGAACGGCTTGTTGACGCCGCGCGCCAGCATGACCTCGCGGTACGACAGCGGCCCTTCGTAGAGGACGACCTTGCGGTGCATCTCCAGCTTGTTGAAGAAGCTGTCCTTGGTCAGCCCGGCGGCGGCGTCGTCGACGGTGAAGGCGGCATAGATGTGGCCGCTCACGATGTCGAGCTTGGCGGCGGCCTGGGCCAGCACCATGTCCATCCAGGTGGCGTACTCGCCGCCCACCGAGGCCAGCCCGGGGCCGATGACCTTGCAGGCGGCGCACGCGGCATGCACGGCGTCGGCGCCGGGGATGAGGATGCGATCGATGTACTGCTGCGGCGTGCCGGCGAAGAACTGCATCAGGTTGGGCTCGTTCCAGATCTCCCAGTGCGTGACGCGATCCTTGTAGCGGCTCACCGCCGCGGTCACGAAGGGAGCGAAGCTGCCCGCGGTGGGCACGTCGTTCTGCGCCCCGCCGCCGCCGATGTCACCCGACGACGCCCACGCCGGGGTGTAGCCGATCACGGCCAGCACCTCGAGGTTGCGCGCCCGCGCGGCGTCGATCAGGGTGTCGAAGCGCGACCAGTCGGTGCTGGCGGCCGAGGTCGGCTGGGCGTCATACCAGTTGAAGTCGATGCGCACCCAGTCGGTACCCGAGTCGCGCGCGGCGTCGAGGCCGACGTCGCTCGACTGGTGCACGTTGAGGCCGAGCTTCTGGGCCGCGTGGACCTGACCGAGCAGGACGAGAGAGGTCAGCAGCACCAGCCTGAAGCGCATTCACGGGAGGGTCGCGCCGCGCGGCGAAGATGTCAATCGACCGCCGCCAGGCGGCCCCCGACCAGGGTCACGGTGGGGCAGTACTGGCCCAGCAGCTGGCGTCGCCACCAGGTGCCGGTGACCGCGCGCTGCGCACGGGTGGTGAAGTGGTAACGATAGCGCAGCGTGCGCAGGTAGCGCGGCGGCCGGTTGGGGAACGGCACCCGCGCAAACAGCGCCAGCACCGGGCGGCGCTGCTCGAGGATGCGCTGCAGCAGGGCGGGCACCCAGTGGTTGTGGCCGTCCTGGCACTCGCCCAGGGCCGCGAACCACAGCTGCCAGTCCAGCCGCGGCTGGTGCGGCGCCACCAGCGGTGGGGCCCGGCGCGGGTCGCCCGGCTTGTAGGGCAGCTCGTAGGGCAGCCAGCGCTGGCCGTCGTCCGAGCCCTCGATGACGATCTCGTCGCGCGTCGTGGTCATCCAGCGAAACAGCCCGTAGGAGTTGATCGCCATCGGGGGGCCCGCGAGACGCAGGACCTTGCGCACCGCCCGCGGCGTCCCGCGCGGCGAGAGCGCGACCCAGACCTGCATCGCGCCGACGCAGACCACCAGCGTGGTGAACGCCGCCAGCAGCCGTGTCCGCAGCCCCCAGCCAGGCCGCGTGCTCGTGCTCGTGCTCGTGCTCGTGCTCGTGCTCGTGCTCGTGCTCGTGCTCGTGCTCGTGCTCGTGCTCGTGCTCGGGATGTCCGCCCTTCTCCAGATCACGCGCGGGATCACGCGATCATCCAGCGCGACGAGCACCAGGGTGAACGTCAGCAGGTTGAAGTAGGCGAAGTTCCCGGTCGCCGCGATCACCACCTGCAACAGCAGCAGGCTGGCCGCCGCCCCCAGCCGCACCCGCCGCCAGGGCGACAGCAGCAGCAGCGGCGCCCCGAGCTCGATCACGAACATCGCGGCGCAGCACCCGCGATGCAGCCACGCCGGCAGCCCATGCACCCACGCGCTCACGAAGCTCGGCAGCGGCTGGGTCTCATAGTGAAACTCCAGCGCCCGGAGCCCCCGCCACACCGCGTCCCCACTCGTCAGCTTGACCACGCCCGACTCGAAGTGCAGCCGGAACACCAGGAACAGCAGCAGGAACACCACCGCGCGCCCCGGCGGCTGCGCCTGCCCCAGCCCGGGCCGCAGCCCGCGCGGCGCCAGCAGCGCGCCCAGCACCAGGCTCTCGATCAGCAGCGCGTCCCACTGGAAGTTCAGCCACGGTGCGCACACCGAGGCCAAGGACAGGTAGCTCACCGCGCCGAGCGCCAGCGCCGCCCGCGGCGCCAGGTTGAGCACACCCAGCACACCCGCCAGCACGCCGCCCGCGCACAGCACATGCAGCATGCCGTCGCCGTCCCACAGCCAGCACAGCGTGGGCGCCTGCCACAGCCGCTCGAGCGGCCCGAACTGCCGCGCGTAGCCCTCCAGCACCTCGGCGAAGGGCACCACCCCGCGCGCCCCCGACAGCGCGATCACCTGGGTCCACAGCGACGCGCTCGCGATCAGCAGCGTCAGCCCGAGCAGGCGCAGCACCAGCCAGCGCACGCGCAGGCGCGGCGCCGACAGCGACCCCAGCGTCCGCTCGCCCGCCGCCAGCAGCGCGTCGGCCCACAGCCTCGGACTCCACGCTCTGCGTGCCATGGCCCGCCCATGTTACGCCCGTGTATGATCGCGCCGTGAGCGCGGTCAGCTACCGTTGTCGCACCGACCGGGTGCTGCCTGCCCCGCCCGGGCTGGTCTACGCCCTGATGTCCGACACCAACCGCTGGGACCGCGTGGTCGGCTTCAAGCGCTCGACCTACGAGTACCAGCTCGTCGCCGACAGCCGGGTCCAGGTCGGGCACGCGCGCATGATGGGGCTCGAGGTGAGCTGGCTCGAGATCGGCGAGGGCGTCGAGGGCAGCTGGATGCTGGCCGAGCGCCGCTTCCTGGCCGGGCCGGTCGAGCGCGCCGGCTATCGCTTCCAGGTCACGCCCGCGCCGGGCGGCACCCGGCTCGAGGTCGAGTCGTATGTACTCGGGTCGCCGCTCTTGCCCCCCGAGGCCGGCGAGCTCTTGCGCCAGCGCGCCGAGGCCGGCATGCAGCGCTACGTCGACGCGCTGCAGCGCATCCTCGGCAGCGCCCCGCCCGGCGCCGCCGAGGGCGACGAGCCGGTGTTCGCGTGGGGGCGCCGCTGGCTGTCGAGCGCGCCGCCCGACGCCGTCTTCAGCGGCCCCAGCGCGGCGGTCGACGAGGCGGCGCTGGCGTTCTGCGCGGCGCGCCTCGCGGCGGCCCCGGTCGACGCCGCGGTGCGCGAGCGGCTCCTGACCCTGCTGCGCACGCGCCCCGACGAGGAGCTGCGCCAGCTGCGCCCCTACGAGCTGGCGCGGGCCTGGGCGCTGCCCCCACGCGAGGTGCTGCGCGGCTTCCTGCACGCGGCGCGGGTCGGGCTGTTCGATCTGCGCTGGCAGCTCGACTGCCCGACCTGTCGCGTCGGCGCCGGGGTGGCGCGCTCGCTCGAGGAGGTGGCCCGGACCCAGCACTGCGCCGACTGCGACGTCGCCTTCGACCTCGACTTCGCCGACAACGTCGAGGCCACCTTCACCGTCAACGACAGCGTGCGCAAGGTCGAGGCCCAGGTCTTCTGCGGCGCCTCGCCCTGGCACCGGCCGCACATCTTCGCCGGGGCGCGGCTGGAGCCGGGTGAGGACCGAGTGGTCGAGCTGCCGCTGCCGCCGGGGCGGATCGCCATCCGGGTCGCGCGCCGGCGCGTGGTGCTGCAGGGTCGCCCGGCCGCCCTCGAGGTCACCGTCGGCGACCAGTCGCTGAGCGTGGACGACACCGGCGCGGCTCCCGCGGGCGGCCCCTGTCAGCTGCGCCTGCACAACCCGACCCGGGTCCCGGTCACGGTGCTGGTGGAGCGCGCGGACTTTCACCCCGACATGGTGCCCGGCACCGAGCTGGCGACCTTCCCCGAGTTCCTCGACCTGTTCTCGGCCGAGGCGCCCGCCGTCGGCCTGGATCTCACCGTCAGCACCTTGACCGTGTTGTTCTCGGACCTGACCGCGAGCACCGCGATCTATCGGCGCATCGGCGACGCCCGCGCCTTCGCGCTGGTGCAGCGCCACTTCCACGAGGTCGGCGCGCTGGTCGCGGCGCGCGAGGGAGCCGTGGTCAAGACCATGGGTGACGCCGTGATGGCCGCGTTCCGCTCGCCCGCGGGCGCGCTGCGCGCCGGCCTGGAGGTGGTGCAGCGGGTGCGCGCGCTGGCCCTCGAGCAGGGCTTGCCCGAGCTGGCGGCGCGGGTCGGCGTCAACCAGGGCGCCTGCCTGGCGGTGCGCGCCAACGGCCGCCTCGACTTCTTCGGCACCACCGTCAACCTGGCCGCGCGCCTGCAGGGCCACGCCGCCGCGCACGAGGTCGTGGTGCCCGCCGAGCTGGCCGCGCGCGCCGAGGTGGCGCGCGTCATCGCCGAGGTCGGCGCGCAGCAGCGCAGCCAGGTCGCGCGGCTCAAGGGCTTCGCCGAGGAGCTGACGCTGGTGGCGCTGACGCAGGCCGGCTGAGGACCGACGCGACGGCGCGGGATCGCGCGCCCAGGACGCCAGGGCTCGACTATGATGCCGCGGTGCGCCGGTCAAAGTTCGTCCTGCTCCTGGCTGGCCTCGCCCTGCTGCTGAGCCTGGCGGCCGCGCCGCGCCCGGCGGCGGCCAAGGTCCACGGCAGCATCGCGCTGGGCAGCCTGCTCGAGGCCACCGAGCCGGTCATCGGCGGCTGGGCCGGCGCGGACCTGTGGCCCGGCGGCAAGTGGGGCGGTCGCGTCGACCTGTTCTGGCTCGACTACGCCACCTGGCTGGCCGAGGCCTCGGTGGTGCGCCAGCTCGGCGCCACCCGCCCGCACCTGGTGATGGCGGCCCACTTCGGCGCCGGCTACGCCGAGTCCGGCGCGGTCACCGTCGCCGCCGGCATGACCACCCAGCTCGGCCTGCGCCTCGGCCCGCTGGCGCTGATCAGCGACCTCGCCTTCCACGCCTCGGTGCACGACGGTGACTTCGACCCGCTGATCACCGGCGTGCTCGGCCTGGCCGCCGCCTTCTAGTCGCGCGACCGGCTGGCCGCCCGACCGGGCTGCACGCCGCAACCCGCAGGTCGCGCCACCGTGCATCACGCAACCGCTGCGTGGCCCACCCGCGTGCAAGCCCCCGTATCGGGCCACTGCGTCATGGCATGCCCGCTGCACAAGGCCGGGGCATGGGCGATCTCATCGTCGTGCTCGTGACCGTCGGCTTCTTCGCCGCGGCCCTCCTCTATGTCCGCGCGCTGGAGCGCATGTAGCCATGCTCGAGTACTGGCTAGGCGGCATCGCCGCAGTGCTGCTGACCGGCTACCTGGTCTATGCGCTGCTGAAACCAGAGAGCTTCTGATGACCGCCATCGGCTGGCTCCAGATCCTGGTCTTCTTCGCCATCATCGTGGCCATCACGCGGCCGCTGGGCGTGTACCTCCACCGCGTGTTCGAGGGCGACCGGCAGCCCTTGCCGCGCATCCTCGGCCCGGTCGAGCGGGGCCTCTTGCGCCTGTCGGGCGCCAACCCCAAGGAGGAGCAGACCTGGGGCGCCTATGCGCGCTCGATGCTGCTGCTGAGCCTGCTCGGCGTGCTGGTGACCTACTTCATCCAGCGCATGCAGGGCGGACTGCCGTGGAACCCCGGCCAGATGAAGGCGGTCATCCCGGCCAGCGCGTTCAACACCGCGGCCAGCTTCACCACCAACACCAACTGGCAGGGCTACGCGGGCGAGTCGACCATGAGCCACTTCACCCAGATGGCCGGGCTGGCGTGGCACAACTTCACCTCGGCGGCGGTCGGCATCGGGATCGCCCTCGCCCTCGCGCGCGGCCTGACCCGCAAGCAGCCGGGCAAGCACACCCTGGGCAACTTCTGGGTCGACCTCGTCCGCGGCCTGGTCTACGTGCTGATCCCGATCTCGTTCGCGGTCGCGCTGATCTTCATCTCGCAGGGTGTGATCCAGAACCTGTCGGGGCCGCTGACGGTGACCACGCTGGAGGGCGGCAAGCAGATCCTCGCGCTCGGCCCGGTGGCCTCGCAGGAGGCCATCAAGCAGCTGGGCACCAACGGCGGCGGCTTCTTCAACGCCAACAGCTCGCACCCGTTCGAGAACCCGACCGCGCTGATGAACCTCTTGCAGCTCTGCCTGGTGTTCGCCATCCCGGCCGCGTTGACCTACACCTACGGCCGCATGGCCAAGGACCAGAAGCAGGGCTGGGCCCTGCTGGCCGCCATGAGCATCCTGTTCTTTGCCGGCGTGGGCGCCAGCTACGCCGCCGAGTCGCACGGCAACAGCGCGGTCGCGCGCGCCGGTATCAGCCAGCCGCTCGGCAACATGGAGGGCAAGGAGGTCCGCTTCGGGGTCTCGGCCTCGGCGCTGTTCGCCACCGTGACCACCGACGCCTCGTGCGGCGCGGTCAACTCCATGCACGACAGCATGACGCCGCTCGGCGGCCTGGTCCCGCTGGTCAACATCCAGCTCGGCGAGGTCGTGTTCGGCGGTGTCGGCGCCGGCCTGTACGGCATGCTGGTGATGGTCTTGCTCTCGGTGTTCATCGCCGGCCTGATGGTCGGGCGCACCCCGGAGTACCTGGGCAAGAAGGTGGAGCCGCGCGAGATGAAGCTCGCGATGCTCTACGTCCTCATCTTCCCGGTGCTCATCCTCGGCTTCGCGGGCTGGTCGCTGGTCGCGAAGTATGGCCTGGCCACCAGCAACAACGGCGGTCCGCACGGCCTCACCGAGGTGCTCTACGCCTACAGCAGCGCCGCCGGTAACAACGGCTCGGCCTTCGCGGGCCTGGGCGCCAACGTGCCCTGGTACAACTGGACCCTCGGCCTCGTCATGCTGGCCGGCCGCTTCTTCATGATCATCCCGGCGCTGGCCATCGGCGGCGCCATGGCAGGCAAGAAGACGGTGGCGCCGGGGCCGGGGACGTTCCCGACCAATGGCGTGCTGTTCACCCTCCTGCTGGTCGCCATCATCATCATCGTCGGCGCGCTGACCTTCTTCCCGGCGCTCAGCCTCGGGCCCATCGTCGACCACCTGGTTGGTCAGACCGGGCAGGTGTTCTGATGTCCGTGCATCCGCGTCCCCGGACCTCTCTGTTCGACGGCCCGGTGCTGCGCCGCGCCGCGGTGGACAGCCTGCGCAAGCTCGATCCGCGCACGGTGGCCAAGAACCCCGTCATGTTCGTGGTGCTGGTCGGCAGCGTCGCGACCAGCGCGCTGTTCGTGCGCGACGCCCTGGCCAGCGCGCCCAGCACGCCGCCCTGGTTCAGCGCGGCCATCTCGCTGTGGCTGTGGTTCACCGTGCTGTTCGCCAACTTCGCCGAGGCGGTGGCCGAGGGCCGCGGCAAGGCCCAGGCCGACACCCTGCGCAAGATGCGCAAGGAGACCAGCGCGCGGCGCAAGACCGACTCCGGTGAAGAGTCGGTGCCGGCCTCCGCGCTGCGCAAGGACGACGTCGTCATCGTCGAGGCCGGGCAGCTCATCCCCGGCGACGGCGAGATCATCGAGGGCATCGCCTCGGTCGACGAGGCCGCCATCACCGGCGAGTCGGCCCCGGTCATCCGCGAGAGCGGCGGCGACCGATCCGCGGTCACCGGCGGCACCAAGGTGCTGTCCGACAAGATCCTGGTGCGCATCACCGCTAACCCGGGCGAGTCGTTCCTGGACAAGATGATCTCCCTGGTCGAGGGCGCGTCGCGGCAGAAGACGCCCAACGAGATCGCGCTGCACATCCTGCTGGTCGGCCTGACCATCATCTTCCTGGTCGCCTGCGTGACCCTGGCCCCGATCGCGATGTACTCGGGCGCCCGGCTACCGGTGGCCTCGCTGGTCGCGCTGCTGGTGTGCCTGATCCCGACGACGATTGGCGGCCTGCTGTCGGCCATCGGCATCGCCGGCATGGATCGGCTGCTCAGCAAGAACGTCATCGCCATGAGCGGCCGCGCCGTCGAGGCCGCGGGTGACGTCGACGTCCTGCTGCTCGACAAGACCGGCACCATCACGCACGGCAACCGCATGGCCACGCGCCTTCTGCCCATGCCGGGCGTGTCCGAGCGCGAGCTCTGCGAGGCCGCCGCGCTGGCCAGCGCCGCCGACGAGACCCCCGAGGGGCGCTCCATCATCGCGCTGATCGAGAAGCAGGGACTCGAGGCCCCCAGCGCGCAGGGCGCCACCTTCATCCCGTTCACCGCCGAGACCCGCATGTCGGGCTGCGACCTGGGCACCCGCAAGCTGCGCAAGGGCGCCATCGACGCCGTGCGCAAGCACGTCACCGCGCTGGGCGGCAGCGCCCCGGCCGAGGTCGCCGAGCTCGCGGGCAGCATCGGCGACAAAGGCGGCACCCCGCTGGCGGTGTGCGATGACGGCCGCCTGCTCGGCATCATCCACCTCGAGGACGTGGTCAAGACCGGCATCAAGGAGCGCTTCGCGCGCTTCCGTGCCATGGGCATCCGCACCGTGATGATCACGGGCGACAACCCGCGCACCGCGGCCGCCATCGCCAAGGAGGCCGGCGTCGACGACTTCCTGGCCGAGGCCACGCCCGAGCACAAGATGCGCCTCATCAAGGAGGAGCAGGCCAAGGGCAAGCTGGTGGCCATGACCGGCGACGGCACCAACGACGCGCCGGCGCTGGCCCAGGCCGACGTCGGGGTGGCCATGAACAGCGGCACCCAGGCTGCCAAGGAGGCCGGCAACATGGTCGACCTCGACTCCAACCCGACCAAGCTGCTCGAGGTCGTCGAGGTCGGCAAGCAGCTCCTGATGACGCGCGGCGCGCTGACCACGTTCTCGATCGCCAACGACGTGGCCAAGTACTTCGCCATCCTGCCCGCGATGTTCGCCGGGGTGTTCCCGTCGATCCGCGCGCTCGACATCATGCACCTGTCGTCACCGCT
>JADYYK010000243.1 GCA_020853705.1 Deltaproteobacteria bacterium | reverse complement strand
TCCTTGGTGACCACCTGCCGGGCTACCGGCTGCCGGCGGCGCTCGACCTGTTGCGCGCGGGCAAGGCGAGTGCTTCCTGAGGTCGACAGGTCCACGAAGGGTCATCGAGCATGATGGAATACCAGCGGATGATCGCCCGGCTGCAGCAGTTCTGGATCGACTACGGTTGCGTGGTCGTCCAGCCCTACAACAGCGAAGTGGGCGCCGGCACCTTCAACCCCAACACGTTCCTGCGCTCGCTGGGGCCGGAGCCGTGGAAGGTCGCCTACGTCGAGCCGAGCAAGCGGCCGAAGGACGGCCGCTACCTCGAGAATCCGAATCGCGTGCACCAGTTCCTGCAGTACCAGGTGCTGCTCAAGCCGAACCCGGAGGACAGCCAGGGGCTGTACCTCGAGTCGCTGCGTGCCATCGGCATCAAGGCCGAGGAGCACGACATCCGTTTCGTCGAGGACGACTGGGAGTCGCCGACCCTGGGCGCCGCCGGCCTCGGCTGGGAAGTCTGGCTCGACGGGATGGAAGTGAGCCAGTTCACCTACTTCCAGCAGGTAGGCGGCGTGCGCTGCCAGCCGGTGTCGGTGGAGCTGACCTACGGGCTGCTGCGCCTGTGCATGTTCATCCAGGGCGTGAACCACGTGAAGGATCTGCTCTGGGGCGGCGGACTTACGTGGGGCGAGGTGCAGGGCCAGTTCGAGCGCGAATACTCCGCCTTCAACTTCGAGCATGCCGACATCGAGCTCTACCGCCGCTTCTTCGACGACCGCGAGAGCGAGGCGAAGCAGCTGCTCGAGGCCGGGCTCGTGTACCCGGGCTACGACGCGGTCATCAAGTGCAGCCATTTCTTCAACGTGCTCGAGGCCCGCGGCGCCATTTCGGTGACCGAGCGCACCGGCTACATCGCGCGCGTGCGCAACCTGGCCCGCCTGGCGGCCACCAGTTACGTCGACAGTCGTGAACGCATGGGCTTCCCGCTGCTGAAGAACCAGGAGCCGACCCGATGAGCCGCACCACCACACCGGAGCGCCTGCCCTTCCTGCTCGAGATCGGTAGCGAGGAGATCCCCGCCCGTTTCGTCCCCGACGCGATGGCCGAACTGGGCAGGCGCCTGGGCGAAGGCCTGGCGGCAGCTCGTCTCGACGCCGAGGGCCTGCGCGTCATGGCGACACCGCGCCGCATGGTCGTGCTCTGCGCGGGCCTGGCGACGCGGCAGCCCGACCGGCAGACCGAGGTGAAGGGCCCCCCGCTGTCGGTGGCCTTCGGCGCCGACGGTCAGCCGACCCCGGCAGGGCTGGGGTTCGCCCGCAAGGAGGGCGTGGACCTGGCAGACTGCGAGCGCACGGGCGAAGGCGCCGGCGCCTGCCTGGTCGCGCGACGCCTGGAGCCGGGTCGCGACGCTGCGGCCGTGCTGGCCGAACTCATCCCGGCCGTGATCCTGGCCATCCCGTTCCGCAAGGTGATGCGCTGGGGGGAGCACGATCTGGAGTACCCGCGCCCGCTGCAGTGGATCGTCGCACTGCTGGGCGAGCAGGTCGTGGACCTGAACGTGGGACATATCCGGTCGGGCCGTATCTCACGCGGACACCGTACGTTGGCGGCTAATTGTGAAGTAACGCTCGAATCTCCGGGGGCCTACCTGCCGGCCATGGCCGCCGCGGGCGTGATGGTCGACCAGGTGGAACGACGCCGCACCATCAGCGAAGGTCTGGCCGCCCGCCTGAAGGCCGAGGAGCCTGACGGGCGCCTGCTGGAGGACGAGGAACTGCTGGCTGAGGTCGTGTTCCTGTGCGAGCACCCGACGCCGTTCCTGGGCGCCTACGGGAGCCAGTTCGCGGCGTTGCCTGACGAGGTGGTGGCCACGGCGCTGAAGGCCCACCAGCGGTATTTCTCCATCGTGGGGCCCGAGGGTCGCCTGCTCACGCGTTTCGCGTCCGTCCGCGACGGCGGCACCGACCACCTGGACAACGTTGTGGCCGGCAACGAGCGCGTGCTCCGGGCGCGCCTGGCCGATGCGCTCTTCTACTGGGGGTTCGACCAGAAGCAGACTCCTGACCAGCATGTGGCCCGCCTGCAGGCGGTGACCTGGATGGAGGGCTTCGGCTCGCTCGGGGACAAGTCGGTGCGGGTGTCGACCCTCGTGGACTGGCTCTGGGCCCACGGGCTGGGCGAGGGCGGGCCCACGCCGGCGTCGCTGGCCCGTGCCGCCGTGATCTGCAAGGCCGACCTGGTCAGCGAGATGATCAAGGACGGCAAGGAATTCACCAAGCTGGAGGGCTTCATCGGGGCGCGCTACGCGGAACTGGCCGGCGAGCCGTTCGAGGTCTGCCGCGCCATCGTGCGGCACTATTTCCCGCGTTCGGCCTCCAGTGAGCTGCCGGGGGACATCACCAGCAGCGTGCTTTCGATCGCCGACCGTCTGGACACGCTGGCCGGCTGCTGGCTGGCCGGTTTCGCGCCCACGGGGGCCAAGGATCCGTATGCCCTGCGGCGCCATGTCCTGGCCATCGTGCGCATCCTGCTGGATCTCAGGAAATCGCTGGATCTCGATGCTGCGATTGCGTTTGCGCTGTCGCAGTACTCCGGCCGTTCAGCGGCTGCGGAACAGGAGCAGGCCC
>JADYYK010000242.1 GCA_020853705.1 Deltaproteobacteria bacterium | reverse complement strand
CGGCGGTGCAGGCCTCGGCCACGGCAGCGCCAGCGGCAATGGGCATGGCCCCGTCGAGGCGCTGGGCGCGACGGCGACGGCGACGGCGACAGCGCCAGCGACGGCGCCGGCACCCGCGTCGGCCACGGCGCCCGCGTCGGCGACGGCCACGGCGCCCGCGTCCGCGTCCGCGTCCGCGTCGGTGCCCGCCTCCGCCGTGCCCGCATCGGCGCCCGCCAGCGGCACCCCGACGGTGCAGTCCCTGGACGCCGAGCTGCGCGATCTGCGCAAGGAGATCAGCGACTCGCGCGCCCTCATCATCAAGACCCACAACCTGATTGGCCAGGTCGGGGTCGACGTCAAGCAGGTGTCGCGCCGGCAGGATCGCTACGAGCGCGGGCTGTCGCTGAACTCGTTCGTGGCCTACGTGCTGTTCACGCTGCTCCTCGGCGGCGCCTTCTTCCTGCTGTACCGGTCACGCGCCGAGCGCCTGGTGGTCGAGCGTGACGCCGCGCTGCAGTCGCGCGCCACCGAGCGCGCCGAGCGCGACCAGCTGGCCGCCGCCGCCGAAGCGCGCACCCGCGCCGAGGATCGTGCCCGGCGCTTCCACGAGCTCATCGCCGCGGGCGCCTCCAAGCGCAGCGAGGTCATCGCGCAGTATCCCGAGGTCGCGCGCGAGGCGCTGTCGCCGGTCGAGGCCGCGGTGTTCCGCGACGCCGTGGCCAGGGCGCGCACCGAGATCGCCGGCGCCGGCTACGCCGCCGGGGTCGAGGCCATCCAGGCCCAGCAGTGGAAGCGCGCCGCCCAGGAGTTCAAGCGCGCCATGCCGTACGAGCCCGAGGGGCCGCGCGCGGTGCAGATGCGCTACTACTACGGCCTGGCGCTGCACAAGCAGGGCGACTTCCAGGAGGCCGCGCACCAGCTGGAGGCGGCGCTGGAGGGCGGCGTCGATCGCAGCGTCGGCGGCGACGTCGAGTTCTACCTGGCCAACGCGCTCGACATGCTGCGCCAGCTCGACCGCGCCAAGGCGCTGTACGAGCGCTACCTGGCGACCCACGCGCAGGGTGCGCTGGCCATCGTGGCGCGGCGGCGACTGGATGCGATCAGAGCGACGAATGCTGCGGCGGCGAAACCTGGAGTACCTGGCGGGCCGTGAAGCGGGCTGCGGGCGTCAGTACGCGCCGCCGCCACCGCTGCCGAAGCGGCCGAGGTAGCCGACGGTGAAGGCGTAGGTGGTCCCGGCCTTGTCGAGGCCGGCGTCCTCCGGCGTGATGCCCGACTCGGAGTCGGTCAGCGCCGGCCCGAAGATGTCGATCGCGACCGGCGTGATGACGATGGCGTGGCGCGGCGCGAAGTCGATCTTCAGCGACGCCTCGATGTGTCCGGCCAGGCTGAAGAAGCTGTCAGAGCCGTCGGTGGTGTTGTTGGCGTCATCGAAGCCGATGAACGCGAAGGCCAGGCCGCCCATCACGCTGACCGCCATCTTCTTGCCGATCTTGAAGTCCTTGAAGACGCCACCACCCACCAGCGGGGTCTGCAGGTCGGCGCCGCCGAAGCGCTGCTTGGCCGGGAACACCGACGCGCTGACGAAGCCGGTCACGCCGAGCTGGAGCTTCGGCATGATGTAGTAGTCGACGTGGGCCTTGATGTTGACGCCAGTCTGCGAGTGCGTCTCGAGCTCGATCAGCACGTCCTTCGACAGGCTGAGGTTGCGCGCCACCCCGAGGTGGATCCCCCACGCCAGGCGATAGTTCGGCGTCGGCTCAGGACCCCAGCCGCCACCGTTGGGCGGATAGCCAGGACCGGGGCCGGGACCAGGACCAGGGCCGGGACCAGGGCCAGGTCCAGGACCGGGCCCAGGACCGACGAAGGGGCTCGGGCTGGGCGACGGCGTCGGGCTGGGGCTGGGCCCCGGGTTCAGGGTCGCCTGCAGCAGGGCGATCTTCTGGTCGATCTTGATCGCCAGCGTGCCCGGGTTGTTGTTCTTGGCGTTGATGCAGGCGTCGAGCGCGGCCTGCAGCATGTTCTGCTTCTCCATCGCCGCGCACAGGTTGAAGTGGTACTTGGCCAGCCCCTCGATGGCGATGGCGGCCTCGAACTCCTTCTGCGCACCCGCATAGTTGCCGGCGGAGTAGAGCTCACGCCCCTTGTTGTTGGCCGCCTCGGCCTGCGGGTTCTCTGCCCTGGCGACCGAAGTGGCGAGCAAGCTGACACAAGCTAGAGCGACCCATCGTTCCATCCGCATGTAGCTCCCCTCTCTGGAGACGGCACGAATATGCGCTTTCGACGCTAAGCGCGGGAAAACAATACAAGGAATCTCAGGAAAGCTGAAGCGGGGAACGTCGCGGGGCTGCCACTACGGAGTGTGATCGACGTCGCGAGCGGCCAGCTCGGGGCCACCGATCGCCCCCGGCAGGGTATCGGCCAGGGCGCGCGCGATGAGCCCCTTGGCCACGGTGTGGGCCTTGACGCGCCACACCGGCTGGTTGCCGACCAGCACCGCGATGGCGATGCGCGGGTTGTCGGCCGGCGCGAAGCCGACGAACCAGTTGTAGTTGATGGTCTGCTGGCTGCCGTCGGGCAGGGTGCGCAGGTCCGACAGCGACCCGGTCTTGCCCGCGACCCGGTAGCCCAGCAGCGCGGTCTGCGCCGGGCCCGGGGCGGTGAACGAGGCCCGCGCGGTGCCGAAGGTGGTGGTGCCGACCATCATGCGACCGACCTCGCGCGCGGTGGCCTCGGCGAGCACGCGGCGCGGCCCCGCGCCCACCGGCAGCTCGACCACGTCGGCGCCGCCGTCAGGCCCCTGACCTGGGCGCACCACGCGCTCGACCAGGCGCGGCGCCATGCGCACGCCGCCGTTGGCGAAGGTCTCGGCCAGCAGCGCGCCGTGCAGCACGCTGAGCTCGGTGCGCCAGAAGCCTGCCGCGACGCGTGCGAAGGCCAGACCAGGCTGGTTCGGGATGCGCGCCGCCGACGGCGTCACCGGCAGCGCGAAGGGCAGCGGCTGGTTCCAGCCCAGCTGCTCGGCCAGCCCGGCCAGCGCCGCGGGCTCGAGGTTGCGCGCGGCCAGCTTGCCCATGATGGCGTTTTGCGACTTGCCGATGCCGAAGGCCAGCGAGTTGCAGTCGCGATCACGGCGCGCGTCGTCGCGCAGGTGCTCCTCGGCGATGCCGCTGCCGCCGCCGTGGTAGCACACCTTGGTGTCGGCGCTGACGCCGGCCTCGATGAGCGCGGCGCCGGTGACCAGCTTGAACACCGAGGCGGCGGGGGCCCACGCGCGCGTGGTCAGGTCGGTGTCGGTCAGGGCGGGCTCGAGCTGGCTCTCGCCGACCAGCGCCAGCACGCGGCCATCGGTCGACATCACGACCGCGGCGGCGTACGGGATCTTGTAGTCGCGCATGGCCTTGCGCGCGGCCGACTGCAGGGTCGGGTCCAGGGTCAGCTCGGCGCGCCGCCCATCCCCGAGGTCGACCTCGTAGCGCCCGCTGGGGCCGACCTCGGCCCGCGAGAGGTCCAGCAGCGGCGCCAGCTCCGACTCGGCGCCCAGGGTGCGCCGCGGCAGGTCAACCGCGCCAGTCGACTCGGCCTTGCGACTCGTACTGGTCCCGATGGACGCTGCCAGCATGTGGTCTGCCTGCGTCTCACGCCGGGGCTGGGTCAGCCCGACCAGTGCCGCGGCACCAGGAACCGCCAGGGCCATCCACCGCTTCCATCTGCTGGCTTTTGCTCGCATATCGGCCCCGTATTCGAGTGTGGTATGTCATGGTCACACATGTAGGTGCATGGGGCAAAAAAACGCTGCGATTCCGAGCATCCGGGGGTTAGCATTGTCGGCGCCGAGAGCCATTCGTGAGTGACGACGCCGAAGAGCGGGTCCGCAGCAAGACAGTCATCACGGTCATCAGCCGCATTGCCGAGCGGCCGGTGGGCAAGGAGGCTTGCCTGGTGGTCATCTACGGCATGGAGCTGGGCAAGAAGTTCAACCTCGAGGGCCAGACCATCATCCTCGGGCGCTCGGCCAAGTCCGACATCCAGATCGATCAGGAGTCGGTGTCACGCAACCACGCCAAGATCATGAACACCGGGCAGAGCATCATCCTGCGCGATCTCGGCTCGACCAACGGCACCTACGTCAATGACGAACTCATCGATGAATACGTGCTGCGCGACGGCGACTTCATCAAGATCGGTCGCACCATCTTCAAGTTCCTGACCGGCAGCAACATCGAGAACGCCTACCACGAGGAGATCTACCGCCTGACCACGGTGGACGGCCTCACCCAGGTGTTCAACAAGCGCTACTTCATGGAGGCGCTGGAGCGCGAGATGAGCCGCGCCGCGCGCTACCGGCGCGAGCTGTCGCTCATCATGTTCGACATCGACCACTTCAAGAAGATCAACGACTCGCTGGGCCACCTCGCCGGCGACCTGGTCTTGAAGCAGCTGGCCGCCACGGTGCGCGCGAAGATCCGGCGCGAGGACATCCTGGCGCGCTACGGCGGCGAGGAGTTCGCCATCCTGCTGCCCGAGATCGAGCACCAGAACGCGCAGCAGTTCGCGGAGAAGATCCGCAAGCTGGTCGAGAAGCAGGCCTTCAAGTTCGAGCAGTCGAAGATCGCCGTCACGGTCTCGGTCGGGGTGTCGAGCGCCAGCGCCGAGATCCAGAACGGCAGCGACCTCGTCAAGGCGGCCGACGACCGGCTGTATCAGGCCAAGGAGAGCGGGCGAAACAAGGTGGTCGGGTAGCGGAGCTCGCGCGCCGCCTCAGTCGCCGTCGTCGGGGTTCCAGTCGAACAGGTGGCGCACGACGGGGACGTTGCCCTCGATGTGCTCGCTGACGATGCTGGTGACGGCGGCCGGGGTCAGGCCGGCGTACCAGACGCCCTCGGGGTAGACCACGCAGGTGGGGCCGTCGAAGCAGGGGCCCAGGCAGCCGGTCGAGGTCAGGCCCACGCGGCCATCGAGGCCGCGCTGCCCGAGCTCGTGCGCGAAGGCGGCCAGGACCTCGCGACCGCCGCGCGCGGCGCAGGACGGGCGACCGGCGACCGGGCGCTCGTTGATGCACACGAACAGGTGGTGCTGGTACTTGCTCACGGGGTCGGATATTACCCCGCCATGGATCTGTTTCTGCTGCGGCATGCACAGGCGGTGGAGGCCGACGTCTGGGACGGCAGCGAGCGCACCCGGCCGCTCGACGAGCACGGGCACAAGCAGGCCGCCGCGCTGGGAGCGCACCTTGCGCGGCTCGGCTTCCAGGTCGACGCCATCCTGTCGAGCCCGCTGACGCGCGCGCTGGAGACCGCGGGCGCGGTGGCCGCCGCGCTCGGCCTCACGGTGGAGCAGTCCGACCTCTGTGGTCCCGGCTTCGGGCCGCGCCGGCTGGGCGACCTGCTGGCGCAGCGCCGCGAGGATCGCCTGCTGCTGTGCGGCCACAACCCCGATCTCGAGCGCGTGACGCTGCAGCTGTCGGGCGGCGCGCGCATGGGTTTCGGCAAGGGCATGCTGGTGCGCTTCAAGCTGCGCCGTGGCGAGCTCGGCGACGCCGAGCTCAAGTGGGTGCTGCCACCGTCGGCGTACCTGCCAGCCTAGCTGGCAGATTCGCCGTCCGTCCCGTCCGAGTCTTTTGCACTTTCTCGCGTTTCAGCTTACCTAATGACCATGCGCGTTCGCGTCCATGTCGTGGTCTTGGGGGCCCTCCTTCTGGCCGCATCCTGCGGCGGCGATCCCAAGCCCAAGGGCGGTACCAAGCCCGTGGTCGGGACCAGCAAGACCAAGAAGCCCAAGAAGACGGCCAAGCTGGGGCAGGCCTGTGTCTCCAAGACGGTGTTCGACCGCGGCAACTGCGGTGAGGGCATGTTCTGCAGCGGCCAGGCTGGCGGCGCGTGCGCCTCGGCGTGCCCCTGCAAGGCCGGCAGCATGTGCGTGGAGACCAGCAAGTTCGGCGAGCTGTGCGTGCCGTCGTGCAAGTCCGACGCGGACTGTCGCGGCGCCGAGGGCTACGTGTGCGATCCCGCGCGCCAGGTCTGTGTCGAGCCGGGCTTCGTGCCGCCCGCGGCGCCCGAGTGCGCCGGCCTGCCGGTGCCCCGCAAGGTCTTCGGCAAGCCGCAGCAGATCACCAGCGCCGAGGGCCTCGGCGCCTACACCGTGCAGCCCACCGCGCGCCTGAACGGCACCGGCGATCTCACCGTGGTCTACGCCGCCGGCATGGAGGGCGGCAAGCCGAACGCGCTGGGCGCGCTGGCCATCGGCGGCAAGGGCGGCGTGTTCGATCTCGGCGAGCTGCGCGGCAAGCAGCCCAACCAGGGCGAGCCCCGTCTGGTCGTGGATCGCACCGGGCGCCTGGTGCTGGTGTGGCTGGGCTACAACGCCGGTCGCGAGCCGTGGAACAAGCTCGGCATGTCGATGGCGGTCAGCCCCGACGGCAAGCAGTTCGGCAAGCCGGTGCCGGCCATTGATCTGTCCACCGAGTGCCCCGATGATCAGGCCGGCTGCATCGCCAACCCGGTGGTCGCGCTGGGCCCCGACAAGCTGGAGCCGCTCAAGGACGCGCTGTACATCGGCTACTGGAACAAGACCGCGGGCGGGCTGCGCGTGGTCAAGTCGCTCGACGGCGGGGCCAGCTTCGCGCCGCCGGTCGGCGCTGGCGTGGGCATGGACGGCGATCTGCAGATCACGGCCAGCGGCGGCCTGCACCTGGCGTACGTCGCGGCGCCGGCCAAGGCCAACCCGTTCGGTGACGCCGCGACCTCGGTCGAGTATGTGAAGTCGACCGACGGCGGCGCGACCTTCACCCCGCCGGTGCAGGTCTCGGGCACTGGCGAGGAGGTGCCGCTGCACTTCGGGCGCCCCAAGGTGATCCCGGATCTGGACCGTCGCCTGCTCTACGTCGTCTACGTCGCGGGACCGCCGACCGGGGCCTGGAACCTGATGCTGGCCACCTCCAAGGACGGCGGCGAGACCTGGTCGCGCATCAAGATCAACGACGACATGAACTGCGCCAACCACATGCTGCCCGCGGTCGCGCTGGAGCCCCAGAGCGGCCGGCTGCACGTGATCTGGACCGAGAACCGCGGCAACGTCGGCGGAGTGTCCTACGCGCGCTGCGACAAGGGCGGCGCCAAGTGCAGCAAGAACGAGGGCGTCAGCGACCTGCCGTTCGCGGCCTACAGCCTGGTGCGCTTCTCGCCCAGGTGGCTGGGTGATCAGAACGCCCTGGTGTTCGACGAGAAGAGCGACCTCCTGCACGCGGTGTGGGCGCAGACGGTGGAGGAGGGCGGCAAGCCCCACGCGCGCCTGTTCCACGCCACCGCCAAGACCCGGTAGCGCCAGCGCCTCAGGCGGGCGTGAAGGCGATCCCGGCGATGGGCTGGCCGAGGAAGCCGGCGTAGCGCTCGGCGGCGGCGCCGATGGCGCGGCGCTGGGCCGGCGTCAGCGCGCCCAAGCTGGCCACGGCGACGCGGATGCCGGCCCTGCCCAGGGTGCGCGTCCAGGTCGCGACCACGCGGCCGTCGAGCAGCACGGTCGGCCTGAGCAGGGCACCCGGGGCACGCAGCGCGCCGGCGTGCGCGTGCGCGGGCGCGACCAGCGCGGCGCGGTCCTGGTAGCCCACCGTGTACTCGTCCCACGGCGGTAGCAGCCAGGCGCCCCTGCCGCGCGGCGTCGGGCCGCTGCCCAGCACGGCGGCGTCGCCGCGGTCTTGATCGCCGACCAGCGCCATGGCCCGGCGCGCCTCGGTGAGGTTGAGGCCCGTCCACCAGGCGAAGTCGGCCGCGGTGGCCGGGGCATGGCTCTGGAAGTATCTGCACGCGATCTCGCCCAGCGCGTCGTCGCCCTGCCACCTGGCCCCCGCCGGCACCCAGTCGTCGAGCAGCGCGAAGGTCGCCTGCTTGCCGAGCGGCGTGGCGTGGCAGATCCGCCCGCGCATGGCCAGCCAGCCCAGCACGTGGATGCCGCGCTGACCGGCTGGATCGACGCCGCCGCGCGCCAGCACCTGCATCGCGGCCGGGCGCGTCAGCAGCTGGCCGCCGCGCAGCGCGCGCGTGAGCAGCCGCTCGGCGCGTGCGAACGTCGCGGCGTCGAGGCCGAGCTGGCGATATCGACCGGCCGCGCGGGTGAGCACGCGCGGCGCCAGCAGCCCCAGCATCCAGCGTACGTCCTCGGCGGCCACGAAGTGCAGCGTGCCGCGCATCGGTCAGGTGCGCACGATCCGTCGCGTCGCGATGGCGGCGTCGACGTCCGCCAGCGTGGCCCCGCGCGTGCGCAGCCCGATGGCCCACTTGCCGCCCGCCAGGTCCTGCGCCTGCAGCGCGCCGCACCAGCGCACCAGCGCCGCGACGTCGGCGAACGCCTGCCGCGTCAGCTGCTGCCGCATGAGCCGCTCCGCCAGCACGCCCACGCCTCTCCCGCCCTCGTCGTCCTCGCCGCCGCCGCCGCCGTCGCGCTAGCGCTTGCCGCCGTCGAGCACGGTCAGGCGCTGGCGGGCGCGCTGCTTGTGCAGCGGGGCCAGTCCCATCTTGAGGATCTGCGACTCGGGACAGCGCCCGAGACCCTGCTCGAAGGTGGCCACCGCTTCATCCTCGCGGCCGAGAGCGTTCTGCAGCGCGGCCTTCTCGGAGTAGAGGTCCTCGAGCAGCCAGTCGTCACTGCCGCTCGGGCCGAGGTTGCGAAACGCGCGATCGATCGAGCGCAGCGCCTCGGGCAGGCGCTCCATGTCGGCCAGCACCGAGGCCCGGAAGTAGTGCGCCTCGGCGCGCCGGGGCGCGCGACGCAGCGCCATCTCGGCCGCCGCCAGCGCCGCCGGATCATCCTCCAGCGCCGACATGATCTGACACTTGAGCAGCCAGGCGTCGGGGTTGCCCGGGCGCAGCCGGATGGCCGCGTTGACCGCGTCGGAGGCCTCCCACAGATCGCCACCCGCCTCGTGGCCGCCCAGCAGCTCACGCGCCAGCGTCATGCAATCGTCGAAGTCCCGCGCGCGCGCCGGGGGCCTCATCCGAACAGCACCGACTTGCGGCGCACCAGCACCTCGTCGATCATCTCCTGGATCTTGCCGCGCACGTTCTCGCTGAGGCGGTTTACCAGGATGCGATCGTCGGCCGCGGCGCGCCCGAACTCGGCGTGGTAGCGCAGCGGCTTGCCGATGCGCAGGGTCCACTTGGTGGGCAGCGGGACCAGGCCCAGCGGCCCCAGCAGCGGGAACGTCGGCGTGATCGGCACGTAGGGGATGCCCAGCGACCGGGTCAGCCAGGTCAGCTTGGTCAGCATGGGGTGGATCTCCTCCGCCCCCACGATGGCGCACGGGATGATCGGCGCGTCGGTGCGCAGCGCCAGCTTGACGAAGCCGCCGCGACCGAAGCGCTGCAGCCGGTAGCGCTCGCGGTACAGCTTGCCGATGCCCTTGATGCCCTCGGGGAAGACCGCCACGCACTCGCCCTGCTGCAGCAGGCGCTCGGCGTTCTCCTGGCAGGCGCGCACGCCGCCGATGCGGCTCATGAAGGTGCCGAGATACGGGAAGTGGAAGACGAAGTCCTCGACCAGCGGGCGCACCGAGCGGTGCTGGGCGTGGTCGCGCTTGACCGCGTGCATCAGCATGGCGCCGTCGTAGGGCAGGCTGCCCGAGTGGTTGGCCACCAGCAGCGCGCGGCCGTCGGCGGGGATGTTCTCGAGGCCCTGCACGCTGACGCGGAAGTACTTGCTGTAGAGGAACTCCAGCAGGGTGTCGATCTTGCCGGCGAACACCGGGTCGCGACCGAACTCGTCGACCGCCTCGCTGCGGCCCTGCATGGCGAACTCGCGCCAGCGCTTCCACAGGAACTCCAGCGGCAGCTTGCGGCGCTCCTCGATGGGATCGGCGGCCGACAGCTGGGCGCGCAGGCGGCGCTCCAGCTCGCGCAGCTCGTCGTCCTCCGACCTGCGACCCAGGCTCCACATCTGGGCGCGCTTGTCCATCGAGGCGGCGTAGGGCTGGTACTCGCCGGGGGGCGGCGCGGCCTCGGCGCCGTAGGCGTCATAGTCGTCCTGATCGACGTCACCGTCGCCGTCGACATCGCCGAGCACACCGGCGGCGCCGCTGGCGGGGGGGACCTGGGCGTCGGCGGCCGGGCGCGGCGCCTGCTCGTCGTCGACCTCCACCTGCAGCGGCAGGACCTCTGCCGCCGCGGGTGCGTCCGCGTCGGGCCGCTCGCCGGAGCTCATCGCATCCTCCCGGTCGCGCCGGCCAGGTCGCCGGTGCCGTCGATCCCGGTGCCCAGCATGCCGAGGAAGTCGGCCAGCGTGCGCTTGATGTCGTAGCGCGCGCTGAAGCCGAGCACCTGCCGCGCCTTGGAGCCGTCGGCCACGCACATGTAGCGCAGGAAATCGAGGAAGCTCGGCGGCGAGTCGAACACCTGGGTCGCCCACAGCAGGCGCGACAGCGGCTTGGCCACGAAGCTCGGCAGCGGCAACGGCAGCTTGCCCAGCATGGCCAGCACGGTGGAGTAGGGCAGCACGCCGTCGCCCACGATGTTGAACTCGCCGCTGACGTCGTGCTCGGCGTCGATGGCCAGCTTGAAGGCGTCGATGGCGTCACTCTCGTGCAGGCACTGCATCAGGGGGTCGTAGCCCATCAGGGTCGGCGCCACCGGGCGGTGCAGGAAGTGGGTGACCCAGTTGTCGATGGTCGGTCCCACGGTGGGCGCCAGGCGCAGCACGGTGGCCGCGGTCTGCGGGTGCTCGACGCGGAAGCGGCGCACCTGGCGCTCGGCCGCGACCTTGTCCGACACGAAGCGGCTCTCGCGGTGGCCCTTGAGCTCGTGCTGCTCGCTGAGGAAGTTCGGGTTCAGCGGGTGCGGGCCGTACACCATGGTGGTCGACAGCATGACCAGGCGGGGCAGCCGGACCTCGGCGGCGGCGTTGAGGACGTGCATGGTGCCGATGTCCTCGAGCTCGTGCGCGAAGGTGGCGTTGTGGGTCGGCTTGCCCAGGAAGGCGCAGTGCACCAGGGTGTCGGCGCGCTCCTCACGCAGCACCGCGGCCAGGTCGCCGTCGGCCGCGGGCAGCGTGAGGTCGATCTTGAAGAACGCCGTCTTGTCGAGCGGCAGGGTCGGCTTGCGGATGTCGACGGCCAGGATCTTGGCGTAGCGGCGGTCGCCCTCGAGCCGGCGCACCACCTGCGAGCCGATGAAGCCGTGCGCGCCGGTGACCGCGACCACGCGCTTCTCGGGGTCGACCTCCAGCCGTTCGCCATGCGCCGCCGAGGCGCTCGACGACGCGGCGCCCGAGGAACTTCGCTTCCTGCGCTTGAATTCGGCCATGGCCGGGGAGGTCTAGGTCAGGCGACCTTGTTGCCGCAGCCGGCGCAGAACTTTCCGCCCGGCGGGACGGGCTGGCCGCAGCCGCCACAGAACTTGGGGCCGGCCGCGACCATGGTGGCGCCGCACTCGGCGCAGAACTTCCCGGGGGCCACCATCTTCTGGCACTTCTCGCACTTGACGGCGGCGGCGCCGCCCGGCTGCGTGGGCGGGATGCCCGGCGGCGGCGCCTGCGGCTGCATGCCCTGCTGCGGGTACATGGCGCCCTGGAACTGGTTGGCCATGCCGAAGCCGACGCCGAGACCGGCGCCCGCCAGCATCGCCCCACCACCGGCGCCACCGCCCTGCTTCATGCCCTCGCCGGCGTCCATCATGGCGCTGGCGGCGGCCATCTGCTGGTAGCCCTGGAGGCCACCGGCCATGTTCATGTAGGCGGCGTTGTCGAAGATCTTGTTCAGCCGCTTCTCATCCTCTTCCTTCATGATGAGGTTGAAGTTGCCGATGCGCATGACCTCGATGCCGTACGACTCGACATGCGTGCGCATGCCGGCGATGACCTCCTGCTCGATCTCCTCGGTGTAGGCGCCCGAGCAGACGTCCAGCAGCGGCCACTTCTTCTTCACGCACAGCTCGGCCACCCGGTCGCGGATGACCTTGAGCATCATCTCCTTGAACCAGCGCGTCGAGGCCTCGTTGTCGGTGGCCTGCAGGCCCACCAGGCCGATGACCAGCTTGACGGGATCGATGACGCGCAGGGAGAAGGTGCCGTTGACCATCAGGCCGACCGGGATCTGGCTCTGCGGATCGCGCAGCTTGCCGACCGGGCCGCCGAACTTGAGGTTCGGGATCTCGCGCGTGGTGACGAAGTAGACCTCGGCGATGAAGACGTTGCCGCCGGTGAACTTGTCGACCAGCTGGCCGAGGAACGGGATGTTCGACGAGTCGAGGGTGTGGCGCCCCGGGGTGAACGACCCGCGGTGGGTGCCGTCGCGGAAGAAGATGGCGCACTCGTCGGCCTCGACGGTGAGCTGCGCCTTCATCGGCACGGTCGGATCAGGGTGCTTGTAGACGATGTGGTTCTTGAACTCGTCGGGTCTCGCGATCGCGAGCTCCTTCACCCCACCCTTGACGAAGCTGATGATCCCCATTTTCCACGGCCTCCTGGCGCAGCGTTCTGGAACGAACGAGTGGTGCCAAAGAACTCGAAAGCGAGATCATGATAGCGCGTTCCCCGGGGGCCACAACGCGATTTCACTGTGGTAACGTCGGCCGCGATGGAGTCTCCGGACAAGCCCACCGCGCCGGCCCCCGCGTCGGCCACCACGCCGGCCCCCGCCCCGGCCCCCGCCGCCAAGCAGCTGCGCCCCAACGAGGACCCCGAGGCCGCCGCCGGCTTCGGCAAGGGCCAAGCCGGGAAGAAGGGGACCCCACCGCCGCCGGGCCCACGCTACCCGCGCGCCGGCGCCGAGGTCGTGACCCCCGACGGGACGCCCGGCTTCGGGGCCTTCCATGGCTCGTTCGACAGCATCAGGTGGGACGGCCTGCGCGGCCCGCACGCCCACAACAAGCTGTGGCACCTGCTGCACCACAAGAAGTGGACCTACGTCGGCGCCCACACCCCCGAGCTGTCGCTCGCGCTGGCCATCTTCCAGGCTGGCTACCTGGCCACCGCGTTCTGCTACGTGTGGTCGCGCAAGGAGCGGCGCTTCCTGGCCGAGCGCTCGCTGCTGGCGGCGCCGCGCCTGGAGGTCAAGGTCGCCGAGTTTCCCGCCTACGGCCTCAGCGCGACCTTCGCGCGCGGCAAGCGCACCGCGTCGATCTCGCGCGAGGTCGGCAGCTTCCTGTACCTGTGCAAGACCAGCTGGGACGGCCTCGAGATCGACGTCCAGCTCGACACCCGCTGGTATGGCCAGGCCCTGACCTCGGTGTGCCCCATCGAGGGCGGCGTGGCCAACGCGACGCAGAAGACCGGACCGCTGCCGGCGCGCGGCAAGGTCGTGATCGACGGCAAGCTGTATGCGCTCGACGGCGCCACCGAGGGCTGGGGCGCGCTGGACTACACCAACGGCCTGCTGGCGCGTGACACGCGCTGGCGCTGGGCCTCGATGAGCGGGCAGGTCCCGCACGGGCCGGCGGTCGGCCTCAACCTGGTCACCGGCTTCAACCAGCCGCGGCCGGGCACCCACAGCGGCGAGAACGCCATCTGGATCGACCGCGACGTCATCCCGGTCGGCGCGGCGCGGATCGACTGCGATCCGGCGCAGCCCGAGCGGCCCTGGCACGTGTCGACCGAGGACGGCAAGGTCGACCTGGAGTTCCGCCCCGAGGCGGTGCGGCGCGAGAGCACCGACGCCAAGCTGGTCAAGAGCGCCTACGTGCAGCCCATCGGCACGTACCACGGCAGCATCAAGAACGCAGACGGCAAGCCAGTTTCGATCGACGGTCTCATCGGGGTCGCGGAAGACCACAGCGCACGCTGGTAGGGGGGCACATGTCGGGCTCGAGCAGCGAGTACGATCCGAACGCCACAGGGTTTTCATATCGCTGCGACCAGTGCGGCGCGCAGATGCAGTTCGACGGTGCGCGCGGCATGCTGGCCTGCGCCATGTGCGGGGCCACCAAGGCGGCGCCGCAGGCGGCCGCGGTCGGTGGCGCGGCGGCCGGCGCCGAGGTCGGTCAGGTCCAGGAGATCCGCCTCGACCAGGGCCTCATCATGTCCAAGTCCAAGGGCCTGGGCACCGAGACGGTGTCGGCGCGCTGCGACGAGTGCGGCGCCGTGGTGCAGTTCACGCCCGGTGTGACCGCGACGCGCTGCACCTTCTGCGACTCGCCCAAGGTGCTGGCGCAGCAGAGCCAGGGCACCTCGCTGACGCCGGAGTCGCTGATCCCGTTCGGCCTCGACGCCAAGGCGGCCCAGGCCGCGTTCGGCAAGTGGCTCAAGGGGCTGTGGTTCCGCCCCGGCGACCTGACCTCCGAGTCCAAGATCAAGGAGCTCAAGGGCGTCTACGTCCCGTACTGGACCTTCGACGCGCGCGCGCACTCGAACTGGAACGCCGACGCCGGCTACTACTACTACATCGAGGAGGAGTACTGGGCGACCGAGAACGGCAAGAAGGTCAAGCGCACCAAGCGGGTCAAGCACACGCGCTGGGAGCCGGCCTGGGGTCAGCGCAGCGACTTCTTCGATGACAAGCTGATCTGCGCCTCCAAGGGGCTGCCCGCCAACCTGGTCAAGCAGGTCTCGAACTTCAGCACCAAGGAGCTGGTGCCGTACCAGCCCAGCTTCCTGGCCGGCTGGTCGGCCGAGGCCTACGCCATCGATCTCGAGCTGGCCTGGAAGACCGCGCAGGCCGAGATGTTCTCCGAGCAGACCGACCGCTGTCGCAAGGACGTGCCCGGCGACACCCAGCGCAACCTGCGCGTCAACACGCGCCTCTCCGAGCAGACCTTCAAGCACGTGCTGCTGCCGGTGTGGATCGCGGCCTTCCGCTACAACGACAAGCCGTTCCGCTTCCTGGTCAACGGCCAGACCGGCAAGGTCTCGGGCAAGGCGCCCTACAGCGCCTTCAAGATCATCCTGTTCATCGCGGTCATCGCGGCCATCATCGCCGGCATCGTCATCGCGGTGCAGCGCAGCAAGGGCGGCTGACGCGGGGAGGCGCAGCATGAGCGGCGAGATGCCGAAGTGTGGGATCTGCGGCGAGGGGATCTACGAGCCAGCCGAGCAGCCGGCCGGCCAGCACGAGAGCTGCCGCGCCAACTTCGGCCTGCACGCGCTGCCGGCCAGCCGGCGGCCGGCGCGGCCCTGTGATCGCTGCGGCCACCACCAGCTGGTGCGCTGCCTGGTGCGCGAGCGCGGCGCCGCCGGCAACAACTATGTCGCCAGCTATGTGGCGCCGCTGCAGGTCACCTTCGCGCGCAAGGTGGTCACCAAGGAGGCCTTCTTCAGCGGCAAGAAGTCGACCGAGGTGACCAACCAGCCCGCGGTGCAGGGCCAGGCGGTCGGCGTCCTCGAGGCCTACGTGTGTCGCCAGTGCGGCTTCACCGAGTGGTACACCGTCGAGCCCGAGCAGCTCCCGATCGGCGAGGCCTACGGCACCGAGCTCATCGACGTCGGGCCGACCACGCCGTACCGCTGAGATGGCCGCGCCCAGGGCGCCGGCGACGCAGTTCGAGCGCGAGATCGCCGCCATCGGCGAAGCTGCTGGCTAGTTCGAGGCCGTGGCGGCGGTGCTGGCGGTGGTGGTCTCCACGCGCTCACGCGAGGTCGTCATCAGCGGCAGGGTGGTGTACGGCGGCGCGAAGACCTCGGTGGTGAAGCGCATGGCGCCGGGCTTGAACAGCTCCTGCAGGTTCAGGGTCAGGCCCAGCGACAGATCCTGGCGCGGGGTCTTGCCGGTGACCTTGGGGCTGAAGGCGTCGGCGTGGAAGCCGACCGAGACATCGACGAAGCGCAGCCAGGAGTAGTTCTTGTCATTGCGCAGGCTCTTGATCGAGCCGAGGTGGTAGGCCAGGCGGTAGTTCTGCCCGCTGTAGTCCTCGGCCGAGTTGAAGATGCCGTTCTCGCTGGCCTGGTCGATGAACGCCTTCGAGGGCAGGTACTCCATGCGGAAGTCGAAGCGCTCGTCGATCCAGGGCACCAGCTCCATGGTGATGCCGAGCGCCTGGCCGGTCACGTTGGCGACGATGTCGTTGGGCGAGAAGCCGTACTTGGGGTTGTAGCCGTCCTTGATCTCCGACAGCGTGAAGAAGCCCAGCGACAGCGCGGTCGACGCGATCAGGCTGGGGCCCTTGCGCCAGCCGCCGGCGCGCAGCAGGCGCGAGCCGCCGCGGGTCAGCGTGTAGTTGGCCCAGGCGTGGCCCAGCTTGTCGGCGCCGCCGGCGTAGGTCGAGGCGTCGAACCAGCCCTCCTTGTGGAACTTGATGTGGTCACCCTCGACCGAGCGGTAGTGCCACGCCATGAAGGTCCAGCCATACAGCACGCCATAGGCGGCGCCGAGGCCGCCGAACGCCAGCGCCTTGCGCTTCCACGACGGCTTCTTGCTCAGCGAGCCATCGAGCGGGAGGGGCTGCTGCGCCGCGCGCGTGACCTCGTCGCGCACCGCCAGATCGAGCACTCCGGCCTGCGCCTGGGCGCACAGCGAGATGGCCAGAGCTGACACTGCAACGACGCTGATGAACCGGTGACGCATGATGAAGTCCTCCTTGACGGAGCCACTCCACTTCACGGTGCGTGCCAGCGCTGTCAGGGCCGCAAGCCTGCGGGATATGGCAGGTGGGATGGTGGCGACTGTGCGGTCTCCATCATTCTGAGTGAATGATTCTGGTCGAAATGTGAGGCTTGCCGGGTCTTGCCAGGTAGGTCTGCACCACTGTGGTGTAGCCGGAGGTTGGCGAGCGGCGCCGAAGCGAGCCGCGCTCAGCCCGGGAGGAGGAAGACGATGGAGGTCCGGCCGCAGGAGATCTGGTCGCCCGGGGAGAGCGCATGCCGGCCGGTGATCTTCGCACCGTTGACCAGGGTGCCGTTCGAGGAGCCCAGGTCCTCGGCCCAGCAACGGCCGGCGTGCGCAGTGATGACGGTGTGGCGGCGCGACGTCATGGGGTCGTCCGGGGTCGAGACCGCGCACTCGAGCGCCCGGCCGACCACGAAGTTGCCGGGCTCGGTGAGCCGGACGTCGCCGGACTCGCCGTTGCCCTTGAGGTAGCGGAAGCGCCAGCCCGCCGCCGGCGCCGCGACGGGGCCAGGTGCCGCGGAACCGACCACTGGTGTGTTGGTCCGGTACTCGAGTACGGTCGTGTGCACCTGAGGCTCGAAGCCCGG
The DNA here is from genome assembly GCA_020853705.1 of Deltaproteobacteria bacterium. Taxonomy (GTDB): domain Bacteria; phylum Myxococcota_A; class Polyangia; order Haliangiales; family JADYYK01; genus JADYYK01. Next base: position 7,641 of record JADYYK010000242.1, on the reverse strand, counting down.
GACGCGCGCGCGATAGGCCGTCCCGGCGAACACGGCCAGCTCCTCGCTGTTCCAGGACCAGCGGTACACTTCCCCCTCCACCCGGTTGCTGGTCGGCGGCAGGTAGCGCTCGACGAAGGCCACCACCGCGTCGAGCGCATCACCGGTGGCGAAGGTGCGGACGTGATCCTCGCTCGGCGTCCCCCCCGGAGGCCCTGGCTCGCGACGCTCGCCGAGCCCGACCGCGTTCGGGTAGACCGGTACCCGCGACGGCGTCGACCCGAACGACGGCGCCGCCCCGAACGACGGCGCCGCCCCGAACGGCGACGCCGACCCGAACGTCGGGGGCGACCCGCACCCCGTGGGCGACCCGAACGGCGGCGCTGACCCGAACGGTGGGGCTGGCGGGGCTGGCGGGGCTGGCGGGGCTGGCGGGGGTGGGGGCGCCGGCGCGCTGAGTCCGAGCACCACCGCCGCGGCGCCTTGGTAGTCGACCCCGTCCATGCGCACCACCGCGACTCGACCGCGGCAGCGCGGGCACTCGAACGGGAACGCCTCCAGGCGCTCGGGCGGACACGGGTAGTCGTCCTGGATCCCGAGGCAATACACGCACAGGACTGGCGGGCAGGTCGCGCAGCGATAGGAGAACTTGGCGCCGGTGCGCTCCTCGACCCCGCCGCCGCGGGTGGTGACGAAGCGGCCATAGAGGTGATAGGCCGCGCCGCAGGTGCCCCGCCCGCAGGCCCCGCACACCACCCGCGCGGGCGCGCCGCACACGCCCTTGAACAGCTCCTTGTGGTTGCAGCCGGTGATCGTCATGCGCGCCCATCCCGTGCCGTCGCCGCCACTGGCAACGGCGTCATCCCGCGTTGGTCGTGGAGCTCGGGCGCGGCGGACCGTCAGCCGACGCCGAGGTCGGGCGTCACTTGGCGCGCAGGGTCTTGCAGGCCTCGGCGGCGAGGCCGCCGCCCTGGCACACCACCAGGACGTCGCCCAGGGTCAGCCAGGACTTGGAGCCGCGGAACTTGCCCTTGGCCACCGCGACCCAGGGGCCGCCGCCGGGCAGGGTGCCCTCGACCTGGGTCTTCTTGAGGTCGGGCTCGCCCTGCGAGTAGCTCTGCTTGCCCTCGTCGATCGCGGCGGTTGCGGTCACGCCCTCGGGCAGCTTGCTCCAGGTGATGGTCAGGCTGTCGAAGGCGCCCTTGCCCTCGAAGGCGGCGCGATCGTCGCGCGGCGGCTTCGGCGTCATGCCCTCGGGCAGGTCGAGCGAGAAGCCCGGGTTGTCGACGGTGTGCACCGTGGTCTTGACCGGCGCGCCGCCACCGCCGCCGCCACCACCGCCGTCCTTCTTCTTGCCACAGCCCACCAGCGCCAGCGCAGCCACGATCACGAGGGTCGTCTTCATGGCGCCATGGTAGCGCATGTTGGCCGGCCGTTGGCCGCCGGCCGCGGTCGCCGGCCCAGGTCGCGCGGTCGCGCGCTCAGCCGACGCCGAGGTAGGCCTTGCGGACCTCGTCGCTGGCGGCCAGCACCTTGGCGTCGTCGTGCATCACGATCTCGCCGGTCTCGAGCACGTAGCCCTTGTGCGCGACCTTGAGCGCCTGGTGGGCGTTCTGCTCGACCAGGAGGATGGTGGTGCCCTCCTTGTTGATGTCGCGGATGATCTGGAATATGACCTGCGTGATCGTGGGCGCCAGGCAGAGCGAGGGCTCGTCGAGCAGCAGGAGGCGCGGGCGCGCCAGCATGGCGCGCGCGATGGCCAGCATCTGCTGCTCGCCGCCCGACAACGTCCCGGCGCGCTGGCGCAGGCGCTCGCGCAGGCGCGGGAACAGGGTCAGGGCGTGCTCGAGATCGCGCGCGATGGCGGCGCGGTCGCGGCGCTGGTAGGCGCCGAGGTCGAGGTTCTCGCGCACCGTGAGGTTGGCGAAGATCCCGCGCCCCTCGGGGGCGTGCGACACCCCGAGGCGCACGATCTGATCGGGCGGCAGCGCGCCGGTGCGGGTGGCGATCTCGCGCCCCTCCAGCAGCACGCGGCCACCCGACGGCGTGACCAGGCCCGACAGCGCGCGCAGCGTGGTGGTCTTGCCGGCGCCGTTACCGCCCAGCAGGGTGACGATCTCGCCCTGCTGGACCTCGAGCGAGATCCCCTTCAGGGCGTGCACCGCGCCGTAGTGCACGTCGAGGCTCTCGACCACCAGCAGGGTGCCGCTGGCGGCCTTGGCGCTGGCCACCGCGCGGTCGCGGGCCGCGCGCGAGCGCACCCATACATAGATCGACGTCGGCCCGGCCAGCGCCGCGCCGAGCAGCGTCAGCAGCAGGCCGATGCCATAGCCCAGCTCCTCGCGCGGCTCGAACAGGGCGAACAGCCCGAACCACGCGATCAGGCCTGCGCCCCAGCTGGCGGCGCGGCCGAGGCGGCCGTCGTGCAGGCCGCGGATGATGGCCACGCCGGCCAGGCAGGGCAGGGCGCCGAACACCATCAGCAGCGCGCCCACGCCGGCCCAGGCCAGCCCGGCCGAGGCGTGCCACGCCGTCTGCAGCCCGAGCAGCGCGATCTTGTAGCCGACGTGGTCGGGGCCCCACCACAGGAGGAAGCCCAGCACGCACAGCAGTGCGCCGACGCCAGCGCTGATGCGGGCCGCCTTCACGCCTTGGCCCCGCTGTCGGTCGCGGCCTCGCCAGCGCCAGCCTCGCCAGCGCCAGCCTCGCCAGCCGCGTCAGGCGCCGCACCCAGGTAGGCCTCGATGACCTTGGCATCGACCTGGATCTCGCTGGGCTTGCCGCGCGCGATGACGACGCCGTGATCGATGACCACGATGCGCTCGCAGATGTCCATCACCAGGCCCATGTCGTGCTCGATCAGCAGCACGGTCAGGCCGAAGCGCTCGCGCACCAGCTGGATGAGGCCCTTGAGCGCGATCTTCTCCTGCGGGTTCATGCCTGCGGCGGGCTCGTCGAGCAGCAGCACCTTGGGATCGGTGGCCAGCGCGCGCGCGATCTCGAGCCGGCGCTGATCACCGTAGGGCAGGAAGCGCGCGACCTCGTCGGCGCGCCCGGCCAGCCCGAAGATGTCGAGCAGCTCCATGGCGTGGCTGCGCTGGCGTGACTCCTCCTTGCGCGCCGCCGTCGTCTTGAGGAGCGCGCCCCAGAAGGTGCTCCTGGCGCGCAGGTGGGTCGCGATGCGCACGTTGTCGAGCACGCTGAGATCGGCGAACAGCCGGATGTTCTGGAAGGTGCGCGCCATGCCGGCCGCCGCGATCTCGAACGGGCGCAGGCCGCGTTCCGGGTGATTCAGCAGCTTGCCGGCCAGGGTGACGCTGCCGACGTCGGGCGTGTAGACCCCGGTCAGCAGGTTGAAGATGGTGGTCTTGCCGGCGCCGTTGGGGCCGATGAGGCCGACCAGTTCGCCCTTGGCGAGCTCGAGCGAGAAGTCGCACACCGCCTTGAGGCCGCCGAACGACAGCGACATCGGGGCCACCTCGAGCAGCGCGCTCACGTGCCCACCACCTTGCGCGCATACGCGCGCACGCCCAGGTACCAGCGCTTCGGCGTGCCGATGAACGACTGCCAGCGCCGCCGCCCGGCCTCGCCCGCGAACACCGTCCAGGCCTCGTGCATGCCGAACAGCCCCTGTGGGCGCACCACCATCAGCACCACCAGGGACAGGCTGTAGATCACCATGCGGTACTGATCCAGCCCGACGTCACGCAGCAGATAGGGCGCGTAGGTCACCAGGACGGCGGCCAGGCAGACGCCCGAGATCGACCCCATGCCGCCCAGCACCACCATCACGATGGACTCGAAGCTGCGCTGAAAGTCGAAGCGGTTGGCGTCCAGGTTGCCGAGCTTCATGGCGTACAGGCCGCCCGCCACACCGGCGAAGAAGGCCGCCATCACGAAGGCGCGCACCTTGAAGCGCGTGGTGTGCACGCCCATGGCCTCGGCGGCGATCTCGTTCTCGCGGACCGACAGCATGGCGCGCCCGTGGGTCGACTGCTTGAGCCGGTAGCACACCACGATCACGATGAGGACGACCGAGTAGACCCAGAAGAAGTTGGTCACCCGCGGGATGCGGTCGAAGATCGACTTGCCGCCGAGGTACTTGAACAGGGACAAGGTCGAGTGCTGGCTGACCTCCTGCTTGCTCAGCACCGGCTCGGTCTGCGTGATGATGATGCGGATGATCTCGGCGAAGCCCAGCGTGACGATGGCCAGGTAGTCGCCGCGCAGGCGCAGCGACGGCAGCCCGACCAGGTAGCCGGCGCCGGCCGCGACCAGCCCGGCGCACACCAGCGCGACCACGAACAGGAGGTCGCCGGTGCCGGGCGGCAGCTCGGGCGGGTAGCTGCCCCACAGCTTGATGGCGCCGTAGTAGGTGATGGCGCCGCCGGCGTAGGCGCCCAGCGCCATGAAGCCGGCGTGGCCGATGGAGAACTGTCCGGTGAAGCCGTTGACGATGTTGAGCGACAGCCCGAGCACGATGTTGATGCCGATGACCAGGAGGGCGTCCTCCTGGTAGGCCCCGAACATCGACGGGCCGCCCACGGCCTGGAAGACGAACAGGATGGCGATCCCGATCGCGATGGGGAGCAGCCCCTTGAGCGTGCCGGTCATACCTTCTCACGCATGGTGACGCCGAAGATCCCGCTCGGGCGCACCATCAGGACCAGGATGAGGACGCCGAACACGATGGCATCCGCGTAGGATGACGAGATGTAGCCGCCAGCCAGCTGCTCGGTGATGCCGATGAGCAGGCCGCCCGCGACCGCGCCCTCGATCGAGCCGATGCCGCCGACCACCGCGCAGATGAAGGCCTTGAGGCCGAACCGGATCCACGACGTCGAGCTGGGCTGTGACAGCGAGCCGAACGCGACGCCGGTCAAGATCCCCGCCGCCGCCGCCAGCGCCGAGCCCAGCACGAAGGTGTAGGCGATCACGCGTCCGGTCGGGATGCCCATCAGCGACGCGGTGCGGGTGTCGAAAGAGATGGCCCGCATGGCGCGCCCGAGGCGGGTGCGATACACCAGCAGCGACAGCAGCGCCATCAGCGCGAACGCGAAGACGACGGTGATGATCTGGAAGTACTGCACGCGCACGCCGCCGACGTCGAAGCCGGCGTAGACGTCGAGCAGCTGCGGCATCGCCTTGTCACGCGAGCCGAACACGTAGGGCAGCTGGGTGAAGTTCTCCAGGAACAGCGACACGCCGATGGCGGTGATGAGGATGTTGATGCGCGGCGCGTGGCGCAGCGGGCGGTAGGCCAGACGCTCGATGGTGAAGCCGACCGCGGCGCACGACAGCACCGAGAGGCCGAGGATGCCGAGCGAGGTCCCGATCGAGATCACGCTGAAGCTGACGCCCATCCACTGGGCGTACTTCCAGGCGAACCAGGCGCCCAGCATGACGACGTCGGAGTGCGCGAAGTTGATGAACTGCAGGATGCCGAAGACCAGCGTGTAGCCGAGCGCGATCAGGGCGTACAGGCACCCTTGCACGAAGCCTACGAGCAGCAGGCCGAAGAAGAACGACACGATCTGGGGTCCCGCTGGCTGCTACGGGGTCGGCGCGACCGAGGCGACGTAGCTGGCCTTGCCGCCCTCGATCTTGAGGATGACGGCCGGCTTCTGCGAGTTGCGCTCGGCGTCGATGGTGATGGTGCCGGTGACGCCGGGGAAGTCCTTGGTGCTCGCGATGGCGTCGCGGATGGCCTTCTTGTCGGTCGAGCCGGCGCGCCGCATGGCGTCGGCCAGCAGCATCGCGGCGTCGTAGCCCAGGGCCGCCAGGCCGTCGGGGATGATGCCGAACTTCTTCTGGAAGTCGCCGACGAAGACCTTGACCGCGTCGCGCGGCTCCTCGTGCGAGTAGTGGTTCGAGAAGTAGGTGTTGTCGAGCGCCTGGCCGCCGATCTGGAACAGCTCGGGCGAGTCCCAGCCGTCGCCGCCCAGCAGCGGCAGCTTGAGGCCGAGCTGGCGCGCCTGCTTGGCGATGGTCGCCACGTCCGAATAGTAGCCGGGCAGAAAGATGACCTCGGGCTTGGCGGCCTTGATCTTGGACAGCTGCGAGTTGAAGTTCTTGTCGCCCTTGCTGTAGCTCTCGTCGGCCACGATGCTGCCGCCCATCTTCACGTAGGCGTCCTTGAAGGCGTCGGCCAGGCCCTGCGAGTACGACTGGGTCTGGTCGCGCAGGATGGCGGCCTTGGTGTGCTTGAGCGTCTCGGTGGTGAACTTGGCCATCGCGAAGCCCTGGAAGGGATCGATGAAGCAGACCCGGAACACGTGGTCGCGATCCTTGGTCACCTGCACGTTGGTGGACGACGGCGAGATCATCGGGGTGCCGCTGTCCTGCGCGACCTGGCCGCCCGCGATCGACAGGTTGGAGGCGACCTCGCCCAGGATGGCGGTGACCTTGTCGTCGGTGACCAGCTTGGTGACCACGGCGGTGGCCTGCTCGGGGTTGCCGGCGTCGTCGTAGCTCTTGAGCTTGAGCTGCTTGCCGAGCACGCCGCCCTTGGCGTTGATGTGCTCGAGGGCGAGCTCGATCCCCTTGTGGGTCGACTCGCCGAAGCTGGCCTCGGCGCCGGTCATGGAGCCGAACTCGCCGATGAGGATGGTGCCGCCCTCGCCGCCGGGGGTCGGGCTGGGCGAGGCCGAGGCGCTGGGCGAGGCCGAGGGGGCTGGCTTCTTCTTCTTGCCGCGCAGCTTGTCACAGCCGGCGGAGGTGGTGGCCAGGGCTGCACTGAGAGTGAGTGAGAGGACACCGACCAGGACCTGCACCGAGCTTCGCGACCGCACCATCGAGGATCCTCCCGGGAGTGAAAATGGGGCTTTGCGCTCGCGTGCTTATGACGGATCGCGGGGGGTGTCAAGGTTGCGCGGCGGGGACCGGACATGAGGTGGCCGCGCGGCGTACATGTCGGCTCTCTCGACAGTGAGGCTGAAATCGCAGCCTGTTTGCGCTGATTTTTCAGTAGGGCAGGGTGCACATCGACTATGATGATCCCGTACGGCGCACGCACGGAACATGGAGGAGCTGAGCATGGGGCAGTCAGGCAAGGTGCAGGAGCTGACGCTGGAGGCGCTCAATGACGAGGAGCGTGCGGTGCTCGCCGAGCTGGTCGAGTTCGGCCATCGCACCCAGGTGGCCGAGCTGGCCCGCGGCACCATGGAGACTGGCGCGCGCACGGTGGTCGAGATCCTGGACGCGCGCCTGACCCCGACCGAGGTTCACGAGCTGTGCACCTTCGCGCGGGTGGCTGCGACCAAGAGCCCGCCGCTGCACTCGCGGCGCGGCGGCGGCTCGGGTGACGACCGGCCCGGGATCTACGACGCCGAGGACTTCTATGCCTGGTGCTTCGAGCCCGAGCCCGACAACCGGCGCCCGGGGCCGCGGGTGTCGATGACGGCCAAGGACGCCGAGCACGCGCGCCAGCTCCTGAGGACCATCCAGCGTCGCGCCGACCTCGCGCGCCTGTTCGAACTGTGGGACACGTGGCGCAGGACGCCAGCGCAGCACTGACGGAGCCTCATCATTCGTCGACATCTCAGTCGCCCCGGATTGCATCGAGGGCCGGCTTCTCCAGTGGCCGGCCCTCGTAGCGCCTGAAGCCAGCCCAGGCGCGTCGTGGCGGGTGCGCTTCAGGTCTGGCGGCCGAGGACGCTGGGT
>JADYYK010000241.1 GCA_020853705.1 Deltaproteobacteria bacterium | reverse complement strand
TCGCCGGTGATGCGGCCGATCTGCAGGCAGGTCTGGAACACCAGCACCATGCCCAGGAAGCCCAGCGTGACGGCCACGAACAGCAGCGACTTGTTGCCGACCTGGTGCATCTGCCGCGCGACCTCGCCCTTGGGGCGTTGCCCGCGCACGCGCGCGAACGAGCGCCCGAACAGCGCGAACAGGTCACGCGCCGCCGCCAGTCCGTCGAGGACACTGGCACCCGTGCGCTGGGCGAGGCTGGCGAACATGAGGTGGGCAGGCTACCACGACGGAAATCGGACCGGAGCCGGACAAACAGGAACCGCGGCGCGGTTCCTGTTTGAAACATGTTCTAGTCTGGCGTAGGCTCCGCGTCATGGCGGATCTGGGCTTCTGGAAGCTGGCGAGCGACGACCCCAACCACCTCGCGCTGGTCGAGCCCGGCGGGCGACAGCACAGCGCGGGCGAGCTGCACGCCTCGGCCAACCAGGTCGTGCACGGCCTGCGCGAGCTCGGCCTCCGCGCCGGCGACACGCTGGCCGTGGTGCTCGAGAACGAGGCCGCGATGGTCGAGATCATGCTGGCCGCGGGGCAGGCCGGCCTGTATGTCACGCCCATCAATGGCCACCTGGCGGCGCCCGAGATCGCCTACATCGTGGCCGACTCCGACGCCAAGGCGCTGATCATCAGCGGCAAGTATGGCGAGCTGTGCGCGCGTGCCGTGGAGGGGTTGGCGCTGCCGGCGGCGGCGCGCTTCGCGACCAGCCCGGTGGCTGGCTTCCGCCCCTACAGCGAGCTCAAGGCCGGCCAGCCCACGCACGCGCCCGACGCGCGCCGCGCCGGCGCCGCGATGACCTACACCTCGGGCACCACGGGGCGCCCCAAGGGTGTGCGGCGTCCGCTGGCCGACTTCCCGCCCGAGGTGGTGGCCGGCAATCTGGCTATGTTTCTGGCCCTTTTCGGCATCCAGCCGCGCGACGGCGTGCACCTCGTGGTGTCGCCGCTGTATCACACCGCGGTGCTGTCGTTCTGCATGAGCCACCTGCACATGGGCCACACCGTGGTGCTGATGGACAAGTGGACGCCCGAGGGCATGCTGGCCGCCATCGCGCGCCACCGCGTCACCGCGACGCACATGGTGCCGACCCAGCTGCGCCGCCTGCTCGCGCTGCCCGCCGACGCGCGCGCCGCCGCCGACACCTCGTCGCTGCGCCACGTCGTGCACAGCGCGGCGCCCTGCCCGGTCGACGTCAAGCAGCAGATGCTGGCCTGGTGGGGCCCCGTGATCTACGAGTACTACGCCGCGTCAGAGGGCGGCGGCACGCTGGCCACGCCGCACGAGTGGCTGCAGCACCCCGGCACCGTCGGCAAGGCCTGGCCGATCTCGAAGCTGCGCATCACGCGCGACGACGGCAGCGAGTGCGCGCCCGGCGAGGTCGGCACCGTGTACATGTCGATGGGTGGCCACAAGTTCGAGTACCACAAGGATCCCGCCAAGACGGCCGCCAGCCGCGCCGGCGACTACTTCACCGTGGGCGACGCCGGCTACCTCGACGAGGGCGGCTATCTCTTCCTGTGTGATCGCAAGAGCGACATGATCATCTCGGGCGGCGTCAACATCTACCCCGCCGAGATCGAGTCCGTCCTGGTCGGCCACCCCCACGTCGGCGACGTCGCCGTGTTCGGCATCCCCGACGACGACTGGGGCGAGTCGGTCAAGGCCGTGGTCGAGCCCGCGCCGGGCATCGAGGCCACGCCCGCCCTGGCAGGCGAGATCCTGGCCTACTGCCGCGAGCGCCTGGCGGCTTTCAAGCTGCCCCGCAGCATCGACTTCACGGCGGCCCTGCCGAGAGATCCGAATGGCAAGCTGTACAAGAGGCGCCTCAGGGATCCGTACTGGGCGGGGCGCGACAAGGCGATCTAGCGGCGGAGCGGAGGGAGAAACAGGCTACAGGTGACAGGCGACAGGCGACAGGGAATTCCGGAGTTCTCGCGTCACCAGGGGTGCCCGTCGAGGTCGTCACCCCCACCAGAGCCTTCGCCAGACCCCGGTCCCCACAGGCTCCTCCGCAGTTCCCTGTCGCCTGTGGCCTGTGGCCTGTGCCCTGTAGCCTGTTTGTCCGGATCCCCTAGCGTCCCTTGAACTCCGGCTTGCGCTTCTCCGCGAACGCCCGCGGGCCCTCCTTGGCGTCCTCGGTCGCCAGGATCGGCCAGCCGATCTCGAGCTCCTTCTTCAGCGCCTCGGCCTCGGGCAGGCCCTCGCACTCCATCACTGAGCGCTTGATGGCCTGCACGGCCAGCGGGCCGTTGCTGGCGATGGTCTCGGCGATCGCCTTGGCCTCGGCCAGCGCGCCGCCCTCGGGCACCACGCGAGAGATGAGGCCGATGCGCAGCGCCTCCTCGGCGCCGAAGTGGCGGCCGGTCAGCAGGATGTCGATGGCGTGCGCATAGGGGATCTGCCGGCGCAGGCGCACCGTCGAGCCGCCCAGCGGGAACAGCGCCCACCTGGCCTCGCTGATGCCGAACTTCGCGCTCGCGCCGGCGACGCGGATGTCGGTCGCCTGCACGATCTCGGTGCCGCCCGCGATCGCGGTGCCCTCGATGGCGGCGATCAGCGGCTTCTTCAGCCGGTGGTGGCGCAGCATGCCCTTCCAGTGCAGGTCGCGGTCGGCGGCGAAGCGCTTGCTCCACTCGTTGTCGGGCCGTGGCCCCGCCATCTCCTTCAGATCGCTGCCGGCGCAGAAGTGGCCGCCGGCGCCGGTCAGGATGGCGACGCGGACCTCGGGATCACCGTCGATCATGGCCCAGGCGTCGGCCAGCCGCGCCAGCATCTCGAGCCCGAAAGCGTTGCGCTTCTCGGGCCTGTTCATGGTCACGACCACGATGTGGCCCTGCTTCTCGATCAGCACATGCGGCGGGGTTTCAGTGGACATGTCCGGAATAGAACATGTTTCATTCAGAGCCACAAGGCCCCTTGCACCCCAGAATGAAACATGTTCTAGTTCGGCCATGCGGCTGGCCGAAGTCGACCTCTGGAATCCCGATGTCTTCGTTCAAGGCGTGCCTCACGAGGCCTTCCGGGCCCTGCGCCTGGAGGACCCGGTGCATCGCCACAAGGAGAACCCGGGCGGCCCCGGCTTCTGGGCCGTGACGCGCTACGCCGACGTGGTCACCGTCTCGAAGGACCCCGGCCTGTTCTCGTCGTACCGCGGCGGCACCAACATCCCGGACTACCCGCCCGATGACATGGCGATGATCCGGATGATGATGGTCAACATGGATCCGCCCCAGCACGGCAAGTTCCGCAAGCTGGCGCGCACTGGCTTCACGCCGCGCATCGTGGCCCAGATGGAGCCCAAGGTCCGCGCCGCCGCCGCCGCCATCGTCGACCAGGTCGCCGGCCTCGGGCGCTGCGACTTCGTCACCAAGATCGCCGCCGAGCTGCCGCTGCAGGTCATCGCCGACCTGCTCGGCATCCCGCAGGAGGACCGCCACAAGGTCTTCAACTGGTCCAATCGCCTGATCGGCTTCGACGACCCCGAGTTCCAGACCTCGATCGAGGACGCCAAGATCGCGGCCGCCGAGGTCTGGATGTACGCCAACCAGCTGGCCACGATGCGCAAGGGCACTCCCGGGGAGGACATGGTCAGCGTCCTCATGAACGCGGTGGTCGACGGCGAGCGCCTGACCGAGATGGAGTTCGACGGCTTCTTCCTGCTGCTCGCGGTCGCCGGCAACGAGACCACGCGCAACCTCATCTCGGGCGGCATGCTCGCGCTCATCGAGCACCCCGAGCAGCGCGCGCGCCTCATCGCGGACCCCGGCCTGATCCCGAGCGCGGTGGAGGAGATGCTGCGCTGGGTCTCGCCGGTGATGCACTTCCGGCGCACCGCCACCCGCGACACCGAGCTCGGCGGCAAGAAGATCGCCGAGGGCGACAAGGTCGTCATGTACTACCCGTCGGCCAACCGCGACGAGCAGGTCTTCCCCGACGGCGACCGCTTCGACGTCGGCCGCACCCCCAACGAGCACCTGGCCTTCGGCGCCGGCGAGCACTTCTGCCTGGGCGCCAGCCTGGCCCGCCTCGAGATCCGCATCATCTTCGAGGAGATCATCCGCCGCCTGCCCGACCTCGAGCTGGCCGGCAACGTGCGCCGCCTGCGCTCGAACTTCATCAACGGCTTCAAGGAGATCCCCGTGCAGTTCACGCCGGAGAAGCGCCCGTGAGCGGCGTCACCGGGTTTCCGCGCGGCTGGTTCGTGGTCTGCTTCTCGTCCGACCTGGCGGTCGGCCAAACGCGCGCGATGCGCTATTTCGGCCGCGATCTGGCGGCCTGGCGCGGCGAGGACGGCGCCGTCCGCGTCACCGACGCGCACTGCCCGCACCTGGGCGCGCACCTGGCCATCGGCGGCAAGGTGTGCGGCAACAACATCGAGTGCCCGTTCCACGCCTGGCGCTTCGGCGGCGACGGCGTGTGCGCCGAGATCCCCTACGCGACCAAGATCCCGCCGCGCGCGCAGGTGCGCAGCTGGCCAGTGCACGAGCAGAACGGCCACGTCATGGTCTGGCACGCCGGCGCTGGCGGCGCCGCCCCCGACTTCAGCATCCCGGCCATCCCCGAGTACGGCAGCGACGGCTGGCTGCCCTGGGCGACCAGCCAGTACCAGATCAAGACCCACCCGCGCGAGATCGTCGACAACCTGGCCGATCGCGCCCACTTCCCGCGCGTGCACTCGACCGACATCTCGCAGTTCGACTTCACCGTCGAGGGCCACACCGCGACGCAGTTCGTCAAGGGGCTGGCCCACCTGGCCTCGGGCGGCACCGATCCGTTCTCGTCGACCACGACCTACCACGGCCCCGGCTATCTGCTGATGCGCATGAAGGGCGCGCTGCAGAACTACATGCTGCTGACCCACACCCCGGTCGAGGAGAACCTGCTCGATCTGCGCCTCGCGGTGACCCTGAAGGTGGTCGGCGATCGCACCACCACCGAGGGCTACGTCGGCAAGTACATGGACAACCTGCGCCAGGGCTTCGAGGACGACATCCGGATCTGGGAGCACAAGGTCTACAAGGAGCCCGCGATGCTCTGTGAGGGCGACGGCCCCATCGGTCGCCTGCGGCGCTGGTATCGTCAGTTCTACCCTGGTCAGGCGGCGGCCTCCGAGGGTCAGTAGGAGGCGCGCGTGACCACCACGGCAGCAATCGACTTCGTCGCGCGCGCCCGCGCGCTGGCGCCCACGCTGGCGGCCCGCGCCGCCGAGGCCGAGGCGCTGCGCCGCCTGCCCGACCAGACCGTGGCCGAGCTGCGCGAGGCCGGCTTCTTCCGCATGCTCCAGCCCTCGCGCTGGGGCGGCCACGAGGTCGAGCCCGGCGTCTTCTTCGAGGTCCAGCAGCTCATCGCGGCGGCGTGCCCGTCGACCGCATGGGTGATGGGCGTGGTCTCGGTGCACTCCTGGCAGCTGGCGCTGTTCCCGCTGGCCGCGCAGGAGGAGGTCTGGGGCAAGGACTCCTCGGCCCTGATCTCGTCCTCCTATGCCCCGACCGGCAAGGTGACGCGCGAGAGCGGCGGCTATCGCATCAGCGGGCGCTGGTCGTTCTCCAGCGGCTGCGACCACTGCGGCTGGGTCTTCCTGGGCGGCTTCGTGCCGCCCGAGCCGGGTGAGAACCGCCCGCCCGACATGCGCACGTTCCTCTTGCCGCGCAGCGACTACAAGATCGAGGACACCTGGCATGTCGCCGGCCTCAAGGCCACCGGCAGCAAGGACATCCTGGTCGACAGCGTGTTCGTGCCCGAGCACCGCACGCACCGCCTCATCGACGGCTTCAAGCGCTCGAGCCCCGGCAACGAGGTCAACCCGGCGCCGCTGTACCGGCTGCCGTTCGGCCAGATCTTCGTGCGCTCGGTGTCGACCTCGGCCATCGGCGCGGCCCAGGGCGCGCTGGACGCCTACTGCGCCGCGGCGGCGCAGCGGGTCGCCGCAGGGGACGGCTCCAAGGTCGCCGAGGATCCCACCACGCAGGTGGTCGCCGCGCGCGCGGCCGCCACCATCGACGAGGTCCGCCTGGTCCTGCAGCGCAACTTCAGCGAGATGATGGCCGCGGTGCGCGGCAACCAGGATCTGCCGCTGGAGCGCCGGGTGCGCTACCGCTTCGACTCCTCCAACGCCGTCGAGCGCTGCGTCGCCGCGGTCGACGCGCTGTTCACCGCCAGCGGCGGGCGCGCCATCTTCCTCGGCCACCCCCTGCTGCGCTACTTCCTCGACGTGCACGCCGCGCGCGCGCACTACGCCAACAACCCCGACAAGCCGGCGCGCAACTCGGGCGGCGTGCAGCTCGGGCTCAAGAACGTGGACTACGTCCTGTGACGGCGACGGCGACCGTCCCCGCGCTGCAGCCCGGCGTCAGCCAGCTCGGCTATCTGGTCTTCGAGGTCTCCGACCTGGCGGCCTGGGAGGCCTTCGCCACCGGCGTGCTCGGCATGGTGGTCGCGCGCCGGGGCGGCCCGGGGTCTGACAACAGCCTGGCGCTGCGCCACGACGGCCACGCCCAGCGCATCGTGCTGCGCCCGGGCCCGGCGGACGATCTCGCGGTGCTGGGCTGGGAGGCCGCCGACAGCGCCGCGCTCGACGCCATCAGCGCACGCCTGACCGCGGCCGGCGTCACCGTGACCCCGGGCAGCGCGGCCGACGCCGCCGAGCGCCGCGTCCAGCGCCTGGTGCGCTTCACCGACGCCGGTGGCATCCCGTGCGAGCTGGTGTGCGGCGCCGAGCTGGCCAGCGAGCCCTTCGTGTCGCCCATCGTGCGCGGCGGCTTCGTGGCCGACGAGCTCGGCCTCGGCCATGCCGTCATCAGCGCGCGCTCGCAGGCCGAGAGCCTCGACTTTTACACCCGGCTGCTCGGCTTCCGGCTGTCGGATCAGATCGTGACCAACATCCACGGCTACGCGGTCGACATCGTCTTCCTGCACGCCAACCGGCGCCACCACTCGATCGCCTTCGGCAACGCCCAGCGCCGCCGCGTGCACCACTTCATGCTCGAGGCCCGCGACATGGACGAGGTCGGCCTGGCCTTCGACCGCGCGGTCAAGGCCGGCGTCCCCATCATGCAGACCATCGGGCGCCACCCCAACGACCGCATGCTGTCGTTCTACGCCAAGACCCCGTCGGGGTTTCAGTTCGAGTTCGGCTGGGGCGGCCGCGAGGTCGACGACGCCACCTGGCCGCAGGGCACGGTGTATGACCGCATCAGCGACTGGGGCCACCATCCGCCCCAGTTCCTGGCCCCACGTCCCAAGGAGCCGCGATGAGCAGCACCGGTGAAGCCCCGCCGAAGGTCGTCCCCGAAGGCAAGTACGCCGACATCGGCGACGGCTTGCGCGTGCACTATCACGAGGCCGGCAGCGGCCCCGTCGTCCTGTTCCTGCACGGCAGCGGCCCCGGCGCCAGCGGCTGGTCCAACTTCCGGCGCAACTACCCCGTCTTCGCCGAGCGCGGCTATCGCACCCTGGTGCCCGACACCCTGGGCTATGGCTGGTCGAGCAAGCCCGACGTCGACTACACGCTCGACTTCCTGATCGGCGCGGTGCGCCGCTTCCTCGCCAAGCTGGGCGTCGAGCGCTGCGCGGTGGTCGGCAACTCGCACGGCGGCGCGCTGTCGATCGGCCTGGCGCTGGCGGCGCCCGAGCTGGTGTCGAAGCTGGTGCTGATGGCGCCCGGCGGCCTGGAAGAGCGCGAGACCTACATGAAGATGGCGGGCATCCGCGCCATGATGAAGGCCTTCCTGGTCGAGGGGCCCATCACGCGCGAGTCGATGCGCACCGTGTTCTCGCTGCAGCTCTTCGACCCGGCGCTGATCACCGACGAGATCCTGTCGGAGCGGCTGGAGATCGCGGCCACCCAGCCCAAGCGCGTGCTGACCTCGATGCAGGTGCCGCACCTGGCGCCGCGCCTCGGTGAGATCCAGTGCCCGGTGCTCGGCCTGTGGGGCGTCGACGACCAGTTCTGCCCGGTCAGCGGCGCGATGACGATGGCCAGGGGCTGCAAGCGCGCCCGCGTGGTCATGCTCAGCCAGTGCGGCCACTGGGTCATGGTCGAGCACAGGGACACCTTCAACAAGCTGTGCCTGGACTTCCTCGATGAGGACCGGGACGGACGGCCCGGCCAGCCGTGACGCCCGAGCAGGCGGCCGCCCACGGGGACGAGCTCTACGCCGCGCTGCGCGGCCGCCACGTGCTGGCCCCGCTGACCGAGCGCGCCCCCGACATCACCATCGACGACGCCTACCACGTCTCGCGGCGCCTGCTGGAGCGGCGCCTCGCCGAGGGCGAGCGCGTGGTGGGCAAGAAGATCGGCGTCACCAGCAAGGCGGTGCAGAACATGCTCGACGTGCACCAGCCCGACTTCGGCTGGCTGACCGATCGCATGCAGTACCGCAGCGGGTGCGAGCTGCCCATCTCGAGCCAGCTCATCCAGCCGCGCGCGGAGGGCGAGATCGCCTTCGTGCTGGCGCGCGAGCTGCGCGGGCCCGGCGTCACGCCGGCCGACGTGCTGGCCGCGACCGACCATGTGCTGCCCTGCTTCGAGGTGGTCGACTCGCGCATCAAGGACTGGAAGATCCGCATCCAGGACACCGTGGCCGATAACGCCTCGTCGGGGCTGTATGTGCTGGGAGAGAAGGGCGTCGATCCCGCTGACGTCGACTTCGAGGGCTGCGCCATCATCGTGGCCAAGAACGGGCGCGAGATCTCGCGCGGCAAGGGCTCGGCGGCGCTGGGCTCGCCGCTCAACTGTGTGGCCTGGCTGGCCAACACGCTGGGCCAGTTCGGCATCGCGCTGGGCGCCGGCGAGGTCGTGCTGTCGGGCTCGCTGGTGCCGCTGGAGCCGGTGCGGGCCGGCGATCACATGCGGCTGGCGATCGACGGCATCGGCGGCTGCTCGGTGCACTTCACATGAGTGACAAGCTGAAGGTCGCGATCGTCGGGTCGGGCAACATCGGCACCGACCTGATGTACAAGGCGCTGCGCAGCGAGTGGGTGCAGCCGGTGTGGGTGGTCGGGGTCGATCCAGCGTCGGACGGGCTGGCGCGTGCGCGCGCGGCGGGCCTCAAGACCACCGCCGAAGGCCTCGACGGCATGCTGCCGCACCTGGCCACCGACGGCGTGCGGCTGGCGTTCGACGCCACCTCGGCGCACGCGCACGCCGAACATGCGCGCAAGCTGGCCGAGCGCGACGTCGTGGTCATCGACCTGACGCCGGCTGCCCTGGGCCCGTACTGCATCCCGCCGGTCAACCTGGCGGCGCACGTCGGCACCGGGGCCATGAACGTCAACATGGTCAGCTGCGGCGGCCAGGCCACGGTGCCGATCGTCGCCGCGGTCAGCCGGGTGCAGCCAGTCGCCTACGCCGAGATCGTGGCCACGGTGGCCTCGAAGTCGATCGGCCCCGGCACGCGCCAGAACATCGACGAGTTCACGCGCACCACGTCGCGCGCGGTCGAGGTCGTGGGCGGCGCCAGGAAGGGCAAGGCCATCATCGTCATCAACCCCGCCGAGCCGCCCCTCATCATGCGCGACACCATCCACTGCCTGACCGAGACCGAGCCCGACCAGGCAGCCATCACCGCGTCGGTGCACGCCATGGTGCGCGAGGTCGCGCGCTATGTGCCGGGCTATGTGCTCAAGAACGGCCCGGTGTTCGATGGCCGCCGCGTGACCGTCTTCATGGAGGTCGCCGGGCTGGGCGACTACCTGCCGAAGTACGCCGGCAACCTCGACATCATGACGGCGGCTGCGCTGCGCACGGCCGAGCAGTTCGCGCAGCACCTGCTGGGGAGGGCCAGCGCGTGAACCTCGCCGGCAAGCACGTGGTCCTGCATGACATGTCGCTGCGCGACGGCATGCACCCCAAGCAGCACCAGATCACGCTGCAGCAGATGATCGACGTCGCCACTGGCCTCGACCAGGCCGGCGTGCCGCTGCTCGAGGTCACCCACGGCGACGGCCTCGGCGGGGCGTCGATCAACTATGGCTTCCCGCTGCACAGCGACGAGGAGTACCTGCGCGCCGTGGTGCCGCGCATGAAGCGCGCCAGGGTGTCGGCGCTGCAGCTGCCCGGGATCGGCACCCTCGAGGATCTGCGCATGGCGGTGGGCTGTGGCGTCGGCTGTGTGCGCGTGGCGACCCACTGCACCGAGGCCGACGTGGCGGCGCAGCACCTCGGCATGGCGCGCAAGCTGGGCGTCGACACCGTCGGCTTCCTGATGATGGCGCACATGATCCCGCCCGAGGCGCTGCTGGTGCAGGCCAAGCTGATGGAGGACTGCGGCGCGCAGACGGTGTACTGCACCGATTCGGCCGGCTACATGCTGCCCGATGACGTCACCGCGCGGATCGCGCTGCTGCGCGCCGAGCTGCGCCCCGAGACCGGGATCGGCTTCCACGGCCACCACAACATGGCCATGGGGATCGCGAACTCGCTGGCGGCCATCGAGGCCGGCGCGGTGCGCATCGACGGCTCGGCGGCAGGCCTGGGCGCCGGCGCGGGCAACACGCCGCTCGAGGTCATGGCCGCGGTGCTCGAGCGCATGGGCGCGGTGACCGGGGTCGATCTGGCGCGCCTGATGGACGTCGCCGAGGACCTGGTGGTGCCGATGATGGACACTCCCATCCGCATCGATCGTGATGCGCTGACGCTGGGGTATGCGGGGGTGTACTCGTCGTTCCTGCTGTTCGCCAAGCGCGCCAGCGAGCGCTACGGCGTGCCGTCACGCGACATCCTGGTCGAGATGGGGCGCCGGCGCACGGTGGGCGGCCAGGAGGATCTGATCGAGGACGTCGCGCTGGATCTGGCCCGCGCGCGCAAGGCCAAGGCGACGCCGGGCTGATGCAGGCCTTTCGCGACGAGGTCCGCGCCTGGCTGGAGACCGCGTGTCCGGTGTCGATGCGCACGCCGGCCAAGGAGAGCGAGGACGTCTGGGGCGGCCGCAAGCCGTGGTTCCCCAGCGAGGACGCCCGCCTGTGGATGCAGCGCGCCGCCGAGCGCGGCTTCACCGCGCCGACCTGGCCGCGCGCCTATGGCGGCGCCGGGCTGTCGCGCGACCAGGCCCGCGTGCTGGCCGAGGAGATGAAGCGGCTGGGCTGTCGCACGCCGCTCAAGAGCTTCGGCATCTGGATGCTGGGCCCGGTGCTGCTGGAGTACGGCAGCGAGGCGCAAAAGCTGCAGTTTCTGCCCGGGATCGCGCGCGGCGAGACGCGCTGGTGCCAGGGTTACAGCGAGCCCGGCGCGGGCTCCGACCTGGCCAGCCTGGCCACCCGCGCGCTGCGTGACGGCGACGGCCCCACCGCCAGCTATGTGGTCAGCGGCCAGAAGATCTGGACCTCGCACGCCGACAAGGCGGACTGGATGTTCTGCCTGGTGCGCACCGGCGCCGAGCAGCCCAAGCACGAGGGCATCAGCTTTCTGCTCATCGACATGCAGTCGCCCGGGATCTCGGTGCGCCCGATCGAGCTCATCTCGGGGGCGTCGCCGTTCTGCGAGACCTTCCTCGACGAGGTGCGCGTGCCGGTCGCCCAGCGCATCGGCCCCGAGGGCGGCGGCTGGACCATCGCCAAGAAGCTGCTCGAGCACGAGCGCGCGGCGATCTCGCAGCTGCGCGACTCGGCCTCGTCGGAGGAGGAGCCGCTGGAGACGCTGGCCAAGCGCTATCTCGGCACGGGCGCCGACGGCGCGCTGGCGGATCCGGCGCTGCGTGATCGCATCACCCAGGCCAACATGGACTTCCTGTGCAACCAGCTGACCCTGCGCCGCTCGGCGGCGGCGGCGCAGAGCGGTCGGGGCCCCGGGGGTGAGGCGCTGATGCTCAAGCTGTACGCCACCGAGCTCAACAAGCGACGCCGCGAGCTCAAGGTCGTGATCGAGGGCTTCCAGGGGCTGGGCTGGGACGGTGACGGCTTCAGCGCCGAGGAGCTGCGCCACACCCGCGAGTGGCTGCGCTCGCGCGCCAACTCGATCGAGGGCGGCTCCAGCGAGATACAGCTCAACATCATCGCCAAGCGCGTGCTCGGGCTGCCGGACTGATGGCCGGCATGGTGGAGGTATGGGTATGGGCTTCGTCTTGACCGAGGAACAGGAGGCCATCAGGCGTGCCGCGCGCGACCTCATGCGCGAGCGCGCCCCGGTGACCGAGCTGCGCCGGCTGCGCGACAGCAAGGACGCGGCCGGCTACCTGGAGGCGGCCTGGCGCGAGATGGCGGGGCTCGGCATGGTCGGCATGGCCATCCCGGAGCGCTACGGCGGCGCCGGCCTGGGCTGGACCGAGCTCGGCCTGCTGCTGGAGGAGGCGGGGCGCACGCTGGCGGCGACCCCGCTGATGTCGACCGTGGTGCTGGGCGCCAGCGCGGTGCTGCTGGGCGGCACCGAGGCCCAGCGGCGCGAGCTCCTGGTCGGCGTGTGCGAGGGCCGCACGCTGCTGGCGCTGGTCCACGACGAGGGCACCCGGCACGCGCCCTACGCCGTCGCCACCCGCGCCGAGCGCACCCCGGGGGGCTTCCGCCTCAGCGGGGACAAGTCGTTCGTGCTCGACGGCCACGTCGCCGACACCCTGATCGTGGTGGCGCGCACCAGCGGCGAGCGCGGCCGCGAGGGGCTGACCCTGCTGCTGGTGCCGGCGCGCGCGCCCGGCGTCACCATCACGCGGCTGTCGATGGTCGACTCGCGCAACGCCGCGCGGGTGCGGCTGGCCGGCGTCGAGGTCAGCGAGGCCGAAGTGCTGGGCAGCGTCGACAAGGGCGCCGACATCCTCGATCGGGTGCTCGACCGCGGCTCGATCGCGCTCAGCGCCGAGACCCTGGGCAGCCTGCAGGAGGCCTTCGAGCGCACCGTCGAGTACCTCAAGGTGCGCAAGCAGTTCGGGGTGCCCATCGGGTCGTTCCAGGCCCTCAAGCACCGCGCCGCGCACCTTTACTGCGAGGTCGAGCTGTCGCGGTCGATCGTCGCCGACGCGCTGGCCGCGCTCGACGAGGAGCGCCCCGAGGTGCCGCTGCTGGCCAGCGTCGCCAAGGCGCGCACCAGCGACGCCTTCCTGGCCATCGCCAGCGAAGCCATCCAGCTGCACGGCGGCATCGGCGTCACCGACGAGCTCGACATCGGCTTCTTCTTGAAGCGCGCCCGCGTCGCCGAGCAGACCCTGGGCAGCGCCAGCCATCACCGCGACCGCTTCGCCCGCCTGCGCGGCTACTGATAGGCCTGCTTCGCGGCCTGGGCTGCGATGGCCACGATCAACTTGCGGATGAAGGCGATGGCCTCGTCGTCATCGGTGGCGACCGGCCACAAGAGCTCGCTGGGCGCGCCCGGGAACGAGAACGGCAGCCTGGTCATGCGCAGGTGCGGCCGGACCTGGCGGATCTGACGTGCGATCAAGATGGGCACCGTCGCCAGCAGCGGGCCGCCGTCCACCAGCGCGCCCACCCGCGCGAAGCTGGCCACCGAGCAGCGCACCTTGCGCTGCTTCTGGATGACGTCCTCGACGATGCCGCGCAGATCGCCGTTGTACGACACCACCACATGCTCGGCCGCGAAGTAGGCCGCCTGGGTCAGCCGGCGCGGCAGCCGCACCTTGCGCGGGTCATGCAGGCAGGTGAAGTTGCCCCAGAACAGCTCCTGGCGGCGCACCCCGGCGGGCAGCTCGTCGGCCACCGTGACGGCGGCGTCGAGCTGTCCCGTCGCCAGCAGCGCGCCCACGGTCCGGAACTGGACCGGCACCGAGATGACGCGCATGCGTGGCGCCAGCTCGCCCAGCTTGCCGAGCAGCGCCGGGAGCAGCCACATCTCCGCGCTGTCGGCCAGCCCCAGGCGCACGGTGCGCTCGCTGCTGCCGGGCTCGAAGCTGGCCGGCGCCAGCGCCGCATCCACCAGCGCGCGGAGGTGCGTGCGCACGCGCAGCATCAGGCGCTCGCCGCGGCTGGTGGGCCTCAGGCCGCGGCCCTGACGCACGAACAGCGGCGCCCCCACCGCGGTGGTCAGCCGGCGCAGCGCGGCGCTGATCGCGGGCTGGGTCAGGTACAGCTGCTCCGCCGCGCGGGTCACGCTGCCAGTCTCCGCCACCACCGCGAACACGCGCAGCAGGTTGAGATCCAGGTCGCGTCCATAACTGGTGTTCATGTGTCCCATACATTCTATTCACTCGATTGATGGCCTGCCCAGCCCTATCTTGAGCGTCATCCAGGAGGCAGTCATGACCAGCAAGACCCGCACCCCGCTCCGTCTCGGCAGCACCGGCCCCACCGTGTTCCCGCTCTCGCTCGGCTGCATGGGCATGTCGGGCATGTACGGCGCATCCGACGACGACGAGAGCGTCGCCACCATCCAGGCCGCCATCGAGCGCGGCGTGACCCTGCTCGACACCGGAGACTTCTACGGCATGGGCCACAACGAGCTCCTGATCGGCCGCGCCATCAAGGGGCGCCGCGACAAGGTCCAGCTCTCGGTCAAGTTCGGCGCCCTGCGCGGGCCGGGTGGGATCTGGGGTGGCGTCGACAACCGCCCCGCGGCCATCAAGAACTTCCTGGCTTACACGCTGACGCGCCTCGGCGTCGACCACATCGACATCTACCGGCCCGCGCGCCTCGATCCCGCGGTACCCATCGAGGACACCATCGGCGCCATCGCCGACCTGGTCAAGGCGGGCTACGTGCGCCACATCGGCCTCAGCGAGGTCGGCCCCGAGACCATCCGGCGCGCCGCCGCGGTGTACCCCATCGTCGACCTGCAGATCGAGTACTCGCTGCTCAGCCGTGGCCCCGAGGCCAAGATCTTCCCCGTGCTGGCCGAGCTCGGCATCGCGGTGACCGCGTATGGCGTGCTTTCGCGCGGCCTGCTCACGCGCTCGCAGGCCACTGGCCCAAGCGACTTCCGCGCCTACCTGCCGCGCTTCACCGGCGACAACGCCGCGCGCAACCAGCAGCTCGTCGCCACCCTGGAGCAGCTGGCCAAGGGCCGCGGCGTGCGCCCGGCCCAGCTGGCCATCGCCTGGGTCCGCGCCAAGGGCGCCAGCGTCGTCCCGGTCATCGGCGCCCGCAAGCGCAGCCAGCTCGACGAGGCGCTCGGCGCCCTCGAGCTCGAGCTGCATCCCGACGAGGTCGCCCGCATCGAGCAGGCCATCCCCGCCAGCGCCGTGGCCGGCCCCCGCTATGCCGAGCCGCTGATGCAGCACCTCGACAGCGAGCGCTGAGGGGGATCCTCGAGATCCAGGTGCAATTTTTGCGCGTTTTGGGGGAGACTCGACTCCTGGCTGACGTACCAGGAAAACATCGAGGTTTCCCATGGATAGATACGGCAAGGTCGTCCAGCTCACGCCCAGTGGCAACGCCCCCAGCGTCGATGCCCGCTCTCCTGGCCGCTCCTCGGTCACGGCCGGCCTGGTCCAGCGCAAGCGCGCACCCGAGTCGGCGGTACAGATGCTCCGTGATCCCATCCAGATGGCGCCTGCTGGCGGCGCGGCTGGCGGGGCCGCTGCGGCGACGCCGGCGACCCCCAAGGGCCAGACCGGTGGCAACCTCGGCGGAGCCGTCGACGCCAAGGCACGGCAGATCGTCGCCGCCGCCCAGGCCGCCGCGGCCAGCAACCCCAGCGCGGCCCCGCCCGGGGAGGCCGCCAACAGCGGTGGCGGATCGGTGCAGCGCCAGGTGCAGTTCGACGGCGACGGAGGTGACGTCGCCTCCACCGACGTCATCCACAGCGCAGCCGAGCACGGCGTCTCCGGGGCCGGTGGCGCGCTGCCCCACGCCGACAAGATCCAGGCCGCCTTCGGCAGCGACTTCGACGTCTCCGGCATCCAGGCCCACGTCGGCGGCGCCGCCGCCGAGGCCTGTGACACCATGGGCGCATCGGCCTTCGCCACCGGAGATCACGTCGCCTTCGGCGCCACGCCCGACCTGCACACGGCGGCCCACGAGGCCGCGCACGTGGTGCAGCAGAAGCACGGCGTGCAGCTCTACGGCGGCGTCGGCGAGGTCGGCGACAGCTACGAGCGCCACGCCGACGCGGTCGCCGATCGGGTCGTCGCCGGCGAGTCAGCGGCCGACCTGCTGAGCAGCTTCACCGGCGGCGGTGGCGGCGGCGTGCAGCAGAAGAAGGTGCAGCTGAGCGCCACCACCGGGGCGACCGGGGGCGGCGGTGGCGAGACTGCGCCCATCAGCGGCACCGCCCCGACCGGCGGCGGCGGCGGCACCGGCGGCGCCACCCACGTCGATCACTTCAAGGTCGAGCTCAAGGCCTGGATCCCGCATCGCCAGGTCGTCGATCCCGAGGAGCCGCTGCGCGCCAGCGACTGGCTCGACACCCTGTCGAGCAGCATCGTCAACCACGGCCCGGCCAGCCTGCACTACGAGTACCACTCGCACTACGGCGGCGACAATCATGCGGGCTACGACGGCAGCTCGCGCGCGCAGGCCACCATCGAGTTCGATTGGGACGGCACCACCATCTCGGGCTTCCGCTCCTCGACCCCGATGGGGGCGTCGCCCAGCCATCGCCACTACAACTACCGCGCCTATGTCGAGACCCTGTGGGGCGCCGGCCCCGACATCGAGATCGCGTCGGGCTCCGACACCGACACCGGCCCCGCGGGCGGCGGCTGTTCGGGGCGCGCCTCCGGCACCAGCGGCCACCTGACCATCGCGGCCCCCAACCTGATGACGATGGGGCCAGCGCCGGACATCAACTCCGACCTCGACTTCTTCCTGGGCGGCTCGACCATGAACCTGGTCTGGCTGACCGACCTCTTCCCCAGCCACGGCTACCGCGTCTACAAGAACGGCGCCGCCATCAAGACCCAGGTCGTCAACGACGCCTCGGGCGTCAACGCCGAGGGCGTCATCGGCGCCGTCAACCTGGGCACCCGCCTCATCTCGCAGACCAACGTCGGCATCGGCACCGCCCCGTAGTGCCCCGCCCGCCCCGCCCGCGGCTACCGCGGGCGCGGGTAGGCCTGCTCCAGTCCGCGCTGCATCTCGGTCGCCAGCTGGGTGAAGAAGTCGGCCATCTCGGCCGGCTTGAAGCTGCGTGACGCCGCCTCGTCGGCCAGCGTGTTGAAGTCCTGCTCGACCTCCAGCAGCGTCGGCACCGCGATGCCCACCGCGACGCCCGCGGCCGAGCGCAGGCGGGTGTTGGTGATGAAGCGGCCGCCCAGCGGCACCCGCTTGTGCACGTGCAGCTCGAAGCTCTGCACGGCGTCGAGCACGCCGTCTTGCAGCTCGGCGCGACCGAAATGGCGCGCCAGGAACAGGCTGGGGGACTCGTGCTGCCCGACGCGGCGGGTGATCCCGGCCAGCCGCCCGACGCGCGCCCCGGCGAAGCTGCAGAACTCGCCGAGGAACGGCCCGGCGGCGGCGAAGAAGTCCGCCATCGCGATCTCGGGCGCCGCTGGCTCGGTGCGCACCCAGTAGAGGTCGATGCGCGGCCCCGAGATCTCGCAGCGCCACATGGTCGACCGGCTGAGCAGCGCGACCCGGACGCCCTCGGCGGCGGGGACGATCAGGGGCTCGGCGTCGAAGCGCCCCGACCACGCGGGCAAAAGCTCGCGCATGAAGCGCGCGACCGCGAACTGGTGACCGGGGGTGTAGGCCGAGGCCTGGCAGGATGCCAGCGCGAGGTCGGAGTGGCTGAGCTGCCGCATGCCGCCAATGTACCGGAGAAGCGGCTACAGGCGCTCGATGATGGTGACGTTGGCCTGGCCGCCGCCCTCGCACATGGTCTGCAGGCCGTAGCGGCCGCCGGTGCGCTCGAGCTCGCCGAGCAGGCTGGTCATCAGGCGCGCGCCGGTGGCGCCCAGCGGATGGCCCAGCGCGATGGCGCCCCCGTTGGGGTTGGTGCGCGCGGGGTCGGCGCCGGTGTCCTTGAGCCAGGCCAGGACGACCGAGGCGAAGGCCTCGTTGATCTCGACCGCCGCGATGTCGCCGATGGTCATGCCGGCCTTCTTCAGCGCGTACGCCGTGGCCGGGATGGGCGCGGCCAGCATCATGATGGGGTCGGCGCCACGCACGCTCATGTGGTGGATGCGCGCACGCGGCTTGAGGTTGTGCGTCTTGACCGCGCGCTCGCTGGCGATGAGCAGCGCGGCGGCGCCGTCGGAGATCTGGCTCGACACCCCGGCGGTCAGGCGGCCGCCCTCCTCCAGGGTCTTCAGGGTCGCCATCTTCTCCAGCGTGGTGTCGCGGCGCGGGCCCTCGTCGGCGCTGACGCCCTCGAGCGGCGCGATCTCCTTCGCGAAGCGCCCCTCGTCGATGGCGCGGGAGGCGCGCTGGTGGCTGCCCAGGGCCCACTCCTCCATGTCGCGGCGCGACAGCTCCCAGCGCTTGGCGATCATCTCGGCGCCGCGGAACTGCGACACCGCCTGGTCGCCGTAGCGCTCCAGCCAGCCGCGCCCGCTGGTGAACGGGCCGACCGTGATGCCGATGGCGTGGGCCGCGGTCCAGGCGGTGCCGATGGGCACCATGCTCATGTTCTGCACGCCGCCGGCGACCACCAGGTCCTGGGTCCCCGACATCACGCCCTGGGCGGCGAAGTGCACCGCTTGCTGCGACGAGCCGCACTGGCGATCGATGGTGACGCCTGGGATCTCCTCGGGCAGCCCGGCGGCCAGCCAGGCGGTGCGCGCGATGCAGCCGGCGTTGGGGCCGACCGCGTCGACACAGCCGAAGACCACGTCCTCGACCGCCAGCGGGTCGACCCCGGTGCGCGTCATCAGCGCCTTCATCACATGGGCGCCGAGGTCGGCAGGATGGATCTTGCTGAGTCCGCCGTTGCGCTTGCCGACCGGGGTGCGGACTGCGTCAATGATGAAGGCTTCGGCCATCGTGGTTCTCCTCTGACTCGAGTTGCAGTGCAGTTGCGACACGGGCGCGGTGCCAGGCGCTGTCACCGTGGCTGCGCGCCAGCGCCCAGGTGCGCTTCATCCACAGGTGCAGATCGTACTCGAAGGCATAGCCGATGGCGCCGTGGCACTGCAGCGCCTTGGCGGCGGCGACCTCGGCGGCGTCCGCGGCCATGGCCTTGGC
>JADYYK010000240.1 GCA_020853705.1 Deltaproteobacteria bacterium | reverse complement strand
GGGACCTGGAAGGACCTCACCGACAGCGTCAACTTCATGGCCGGCAACCTGACCGCGCAGGTGCGCAACATCGCCGACGTCACCACCGCCGTCGCCCGCGGCGACCTGACCAAGAAGATCACGGTCGACGTCAAGGGCGAGATCCTGCAGGTCAAGAACACCGTCAACACCATGGTCGATCAGCTCAACGCCTTCGCGTCCGAGGTCACCCGCGTCGCGCGCGAGGTCGGCACCGACGGCAAGCTGGGCGGCCAGGCCCAGGTCCGCGGCGTCGCCGGCACCTGGAAGGACCTGACCGACAACGTCAACTCGATGGCCTCCAACCTGACCAACCAGGTGCGCGGCATCGCCAAGGTCGTGACCGCGGTCGCCAACGGTGATCTGAGCCGAAAACTGGCCCTGGAGGCGCGCGGCGAGATCGCCGAGCTGGCCGACACCATCAACGGCATGACCGACACCCTGGCGACGTTCGCCGAGCAGGTCACCTCGGTGGCGCGCGAGGTCGGCGTCGAGGGCAAGCTGGGCGGCCAGGCCAAGGTGCCCGGCGCCGCCGGCACCTGGCGCGCGCTGACCGACAACGTCAACCAGCTGGCCGGCAACCTGACCACCCAGGTGCGCGCCATCGGCAACGTCGCCACCGCGGTCACCAAGGGCGATCTCACCCGCATGATCACGGTCGAGGCCTCGGGCGAGGTCGCGGCGCTCAAGGACAACATCAACGAGATGATCCGCAACCTGCGCGACACCACGCGCAAGACCACCGAGCAGGACTGGCTCAAGACCAACCTGGCGCGATTCACCCGCATGCTGCAGGGCCAGCGCGACCTGGTCAGCGTGGCGCAGCAGATCTTGAGCGAGCTGGCCCCGCTGGTCAGCGCGCAGCACGGCGCCTTCTTCATCGCCGAGACCGACGCGACCACGGGCGACACCGGCCTCAAGATGCTGGCCAGCTACGCCGAGCGCGAGCGCAAGCCGGGGCCGACGCGCTTCCAGCTCGCCGAGGGGCTGGTCGGGCAGTGCGCCTACGAGAAGCAGCGCATCCTGGTCACCGACGTGCCGCCCGACTACATCCGCATCAGCTCGGGCCTCGGCGAGGCGGCGCCGCGGTCGCTCATCGTGATGCCGGTCATCTTCGAGGGCCAGGTCAACGCGGTGCTCGAGCTGGCCTCGTTCATCCAGCTGTCGGACATCCACCAGAGCTTCCTCGACCAGCTCACCGAGTCGGTCGGCATCGTGGTCAACACCATCGCGGCCTCCACCCGCACGGAGACGCTGCTCAAGCAGTCGCAGTCGCTGACCCAGGAGCTGCGCAGCCAGCAGGAGGAGCTGCAGCGCACCAACGATCAGCTGCAGGAGAAGGCCAAGCTGCTGGAGCTCAAGAACACCGAGGTCGAGCTGGCCAAGCGCGAGATCGAGGAGAAGGCGCAGCAGCTGGCGCTGACCTCGCAGTACAAGTCGGAGTTCCTGGCCAACATGTCGCACGAGCTGCGCACGCCGCTGAACAGCCTGCTCATCCTGAGCAGCCTGCTGAGCGAGAACCCCGACGGCAACCTGAGCTCCAAGCAGGTCGAGTTCGCGCGGACGATCCATGCCTCGGGCACCGACCTCCTGGAGCTCATCAACGACATCCTCGATCTCAGCAAGATCGAGTCGGGCACCGTCGAGGTCGAGCTGGCCGAGGTCGCCTTCACCGATCTGCGCGACTACGTCGAGCAGAGCTTCCGCCACGTGGCCCAGGTCAAGGGGCTGGCCTTCGGCGTCGAGCTGGCGACCGGGCTGCCCGAGGGGCTGTTCACCGACGCCAAGCGGCTGCAGCAGGTGCTGCGCAACCTGCTGTCCAACGCCTTCAAGTTCACCGAGCGCGGTGGCATCACGCTGGAGATCAAGCAGGCCAGCTACGGCTGGAGCCGCAGCCACGACGTGCTGTCGCGGGCGCCCGAGATCATCGCGCTGTCGGTCAACGACACCGGCATCGGCATCCCGGCCGACAAGCAGCGCATCATCTTCGAGGCCTTCCAGCAGGCCGACGGCACCACCAGCCGCAAGTACGGCGGCACCGGCCTCGGCCTGTCGATCAGCCGCGAGCTGGCGCGCCTGCTGGGCGGCGAGATCGGCGTGGTCAGCGAGCCCGGGCGCGGCAGCACCTTCACGCTGTACCTGCCGCGCGAGTACGTGCCCGGCCCGTCGGGGCGCGCCCCGTCGCGGTCGCGCCTGACGCCGCCCGGCATGCCGCGCCTGCTGCCGCCGGTGTCGCCGGCCTCGGCGCTGGCCAAGCGCGACGGGGAGCGCGTGGTCGAGCGCGAGCGCGAGCGTGGCCGTGATCGCGAGCGCGACGACGACCGCGACGACGACCGCGACGACGACCGCGACGACGGCCGTGACGACGCCGTGCCCGAGACGCTGGTGGCCGAGATCTCGGCGGGCGACGCGCTGACCGACGATCGCGCGCTGATCCAGTCCGGCGACCGCGTGGTGCTGGTGATCGAGGACGACGTCGACCTGGCGCGCGGCGTGCTGGAGACGGTGCGCGGCCTGGGGGCGCGCGGGGTGCTGGCGTCACGGGCCGAGCTCGGGCTCGGCCTGGCCGCCAAGCTGACGCCGGCGCTGATCGTGCTCGACGTGGATCTCAAGCAGATCGACGGCTGGACCGTGCTGGATCGCCTGGAGCACGACCGCGCCACCCGCCACCTGTCGGTGCTGGTGCTGGCGCGCGAGGACGTACGGCTGCGCGCGCTGCGCATGGGCGCGCTGGCGTTCGTGCAGAAGAACGGCGACCCCGAGGCGCCCGGCCGCGCCATCGCCGCGGCGCTGGAGCGCTCGCAGCGGCGCGTCAAGCGCCTGCTGGTGCTCGACGACGAGCGCACGCGCCGCACCACGCTGATCCACGCCATCGCCGGGGTCGACGTCGAGGTGGTCGCCAGCGGCTGCAGCGCGGCCGAGCTCGACGCCGTCGCCGAGGCGGCGGCCAGCTGCGATGGCATCGCGCTGCGCTGGCCGATCGGCTGGGACACCGGCCAGCTGGCCGAGAAGCTGCTGGCCCTGGGCCTGGGCGAGCTGCCCCTGGTCGTGCTGGCGGCCGAGGGCACGCTGGAGGCCAGCGCCGAGGTGCTGGCGCAGCTGGCGCAGACGCGGCGCCTGACGGTGGCGCACTCGGTGGCGCGCCTGCTCGAGGAGTCGATGCTGACGCTGCATCGCAGCGAGGCCAGCCTGGGCGTCGGCCAGCGCCGCATGCTGGACCAGCTGGATGACGGGGCGCCGGGCCTGGCCGGGGCGTCGGTGCTGGTCATCGACGACGACGTGCGCAACATCTTCGCCGTCACCAGCGCGCTGGAGCGCCACGGCGCCTCGGTGGTGTTCGCCGAGAACGGCCGCGATGGCCTGCTGCGCCTGGAGCAGACCCCGGGCGTCGAGCTGGTGCTGGTCGACATCATGATGCCGGAGATGGACGGCTACGAGGTCATGCGCCGCATCCGCGCGCGCGAGCAGTTCCGCAACCTGCCGGTCATCGCAGTCACCGCCAAGGCCATGCGCGAGGATCGCGAGAAGTCGATCCGCGCCGGCGCCTCGGACTACCTCGCCAAGCCGGTCGACCTGCGCCAGCTGGTGTCGCTGGCCCGGGTCTGGCTGGCGCGCGCACGCGGAGGGTCGACCTGATGCCGCACAACTCGCCCATCCTGCTGGTCGACGACCGGCCCCAGGACGTCCTGACCGTGCGCGGCCTGCTGGCCGATCGCGGCTATGACATCGTCACTGCGGCGTCGGGGGCCGAGGCGCTCAAGCAGGTGCTGGAGCGCCAGTTCGCGCTGATCTTGCTCGATGTGCGGCTGCCCGACATGAACGGCTTCGAGGTCGCCAGCATCATCAAGGGGCGCGAGCGCTCGCGCGACACGCCGATCGTCTTCCTGACCGCGGCAGGGACCGACCCGCGCTTCATCTACCGGGCCTACTCGGTGGGCGCGGTCGACTACCTGCACAAGCCCATCGATCGCGACCTCCTGCGCGCCAAGGTCGCGGTCTTCGTCGAGCTGTTCCGCAAGGACCTGCGCATCGCGCGCCAGGCCGAGGAGCTGCGCGTGGCCGACCGGCGCGAGCGCGCCCTGGAGCTGGGCGAGCTGCGCCTGGCCAGCGAGCGGCGCTACCGCAACCTGGCCGAGGCCATCCCGCAGATCGTGTGGACGGCGGGGCCCGATGGCGGCGCCGACTACTTCAACCGGCGCTGGTTCGAGTACACCGGCCTCGACGGTCCGGCCTCGGTGGGCTGGGGCTGGCTGAACGCGGTCGACGCGGAGGATCGCGAGCGCCACGCCGAGGCCTGGCGCGAGGCGCTGGGCCACGCCGACGTGTACCAGGCCGAGTGTCGCCTGCTGGGCCGCGACGGCCGCCCGCGCTGGCACCTGTGCCGGGTGGTGCGCGAGCTCGACGCCACCGGGGCGGTGACCTCGTGGCTGGGCACCTACACCGACTGCGACGACCTCAAGCACGCCCACGAGCAGTCGGAGGCGGCGCGCCGCCTGGCCCAGCTGGCCATCCAGGCCCGCGACGACTTCCTGTCGATCGCCTCGCACGAGCTGCGCACGCCGCTCACGGCGCTGCAGCTCAACCTGCAGAACCTGGAGCGGGTGGCACCGACGGCGCCGCGCGACAAGATGGCGGCCGCGCTGCGCCAGACCCAGCGCCTGACCCGGCTGGTCGACAACCTGCTCGATCTGTCGCGCATCACCAGCGGTCACCTGCAGCTGGAGCTGGAGCAGCTCGATCTGGCGCTGGTCACCCGCGAGGTCGTCGAGCGCATGCGTGACGAGGCGGCCCGCGCCGGCTGCGCGGTGGAGCTGTCGCTGCACGCCAGCGAGGGGCGCTGGGACCGCCTGCGCCTCGAGCAGGTGGTCACCAACCTGGTGTCGAACGCCATCCGCTATGGCGCGGGCAAGCCGATCCGCGTCGCGGTCGACGAGGGCGGCGACGACGGCGGCGCCGGGGGCAGCGCGCGCCTGGTGGTGCAGGACCATGGCATCGGCATCGAGGCCAAGGACCTGCCGCGGGTGTTCCAGCGCTTCGAGCGGCTGGCGCCGCAGCGCCACCAGGGCGGCCTGGGCATGGGCCTGTACATCGTGCGCGAGATCGTGGCCGCGCATGGTGGCGGGGTCACGGTCGAGAGTCACCCCGGTGCGGGGTCGACCTTCACCACGGTGCTGCCACGCGAGGCGGCTCAGCCGCCGCGGGACCAGCGCATCAGGCCGCCCGGGGCCAGGCGGGCGACCATGGACGGCTGCTGATCGGGGGCCTTGTCGCGCTCCCACGGGCCGCCGATGCGGAAGCGCAGGTTGGGCCAGCGCGACTCGTGGCCATCCCACTCGTAGGTGCCGGCCAGCCACTGGCCGTTGGGCAGCGACAGCTCGATGGCGGCGCCGTCGGGGACCTGGCGGCCACACAGGTAGTACTGCGGGGTGCCGCGCTGGTGGCGCAGCTCGAGGGGGCCGGTGTCGGTGCTGGGGCTGGAGCCGTAGCGATCGGAGCGATCTGGGGTGAGATGGGACATCGACTCTAGCTGTGCGGGGTGGGCGGCGGCGGGTCAAGACATGTTCCTGCCACGGGTGACCGGGCAGCCCGCGCCCAGCGCTCGGAATTCACCAACGATCACGAGCTGCTCGACGGGCGCCACCAGAGTCCGTAGGGGTGCGCCTGTTGACAGGTCGGGAGGACCTGCCATATTGCGCAAAAGGTGCGCACACGGATCGTCACATTCGTCCTGCTGCTCGCTCTGGCGCCGTCGGCTCCAGAGCTGGTCGAGTGGGCTGCGCATCTGCTGGTGCATGGGGATGCAGCGCACAGCCCTGCCAGCGCACAGACGCACGGCGCCAGCGATCCCGAGCATGGTTGTTCTGCCTTGCTCCACTCCTGTGGCTGTCACGCCGGGTTGACGTCGACGGTGGCAGCGCGCACGACGCTCTCCAATCAGCTCGGTCCGGCGGCAACGACCGCAGCAGTCGCCATTCTGGGTAGTCCCGGCCGCTCCGCTCAAGCGCCGCCGCACCGTCCTCCGATCGGCTGATCTCTCTCGTTCTTCCCCCAGCTCGCGACGCCTTGGCGTCGCAGGAGAGAGATCCATGCGCAGACGACACAACGTCGCGCGGGGTATCGCGTGTGCGCTGCTTGCCGTGGCAGCAGCTCGCCCGACCCGTGCGGAGACCATCACGATGCAGGATGCGGTGCAACGCGCGCGTGCGCGGGCAGGCGACGTCGCAGTCGCCGAGGTAGATGTCGACGTCGCGGCGGGCCAGACGGTGGCGGCACGCTCGCGCAGCTTCAACCCCGAGGTCAGCATCGCCGCGGGGCCGGCCTACGGCGGCGGGCAGACGGTGCTCGACTACGAGGTCTCCCTGAGCCAGACCTTCGAGCTCGGGGGCAAGCGCGACAAGCGGACGGCGGCCGCGAGGGCCCACCAGGCGGCAGCGAGCGCCCGGCTCGGCTACCAGCGCGAGCGCGCGGCAGCACGCGCACGACGCGCCTACAACCTCGCGGTCATCGCGCGCCAGCGGCTGGCGGCCGACACCGCCGGGGAGCAGGTCGCGCTCGAGGTCAAGGCCGCCGCCGACGACCGGCTCCGGCTCGGCGCTGGCACCCAGCTCGAGGTCAACGTCGCGGGCGCGTCCGTAGGGCGAGCCCGCCATGAGCGAGTCAACGCGGAGCGGCGCTATGTGCTCGCCCTCTCGGAGCTCGCCGCCGCGGTGGCGGCTCCAGCCGGCGCGGTCATCGAACCTGCCACGGACGTGGTCGAGCTGCCGACGCCGGGGGTCGATGAGGCCGGCGCCCTGCGCCAGGCGGCTCGACGCCGGGGAGACGTGGTGGCCTTCGTGCACGATCAAGCGGCCGCCAAGGGCGAGGCTGCGCTGGCGGGCGCGCTCGCGACCCCCGACCTGACCCTCAGCCTGACCTACGGTCGCAGCGAGGGCACCCACGTCGGCATGATCGGCGTCGCCATCCCGATCCCGCTCTTGAACCGCAACAAGGGGGGGCGCATGGCGGCCTCGGCGAGCCTCGCCCGCGCTCGACTCGTCACCGCTGTGGCGCAGCGTGAGCGTGACCGTGACGTGCGTGGCAGCTACCGCGGCTACGTCCAGGCACGCGAGTCCGTCGGTGTGTTCGCTCGCGAGGTCGTCGAGGCGCTCGACGCGAACCTCGACCTGGCGAGGCAATCCCTGCAGACCGGGAAGATCGGCATCTTCGAGTTCAACGTCGTGCGCCGCGATCTGTTCGACACCGTGCTGGCGCGACTCGACGCGCTGGAAGAGGCGACCGATGCCCGCTTCGCCCTGGAGACGGCGATGGGCGCATCCGTGGAGGAGCAGCCATGAAGAGCTTCGTGATCGGCCTCGCGCTGCTGTGCGCGATGGCGGGATGCAAGAAGAAGGACAGCGAGAGCCACGCCGAGAAGGAGGGGGGTCACGGCGACGAGCACGACGAGCACGAAGAACGCGAGCCGGGCGTCGTGCAGCTGACGCCGGAGCAGGTCACCAACGCCAACATCGGGACCGCGGGCGTGGAGCGGCGCAGCCAGGCCGGCCTCATCGAGGCGACCGCGCAGATCGAGCCGGCCGCCGATGGCATCGCCCGCATCGGGGCGCGCCTCGAGGGCCGGGTCACCACGCTCAAGGCCGGTGTGGGCGACAACGTGATCGCCGGCAAGCTGATCGCCATCGTGGAGTCGTCGGCGCTGGGGAGCGCCAAGGCTGACTACCTCGCGGCGCTGGCGATGGCCAAGGTGACACGCGAGACCGCCGACCGCGAGAAGACGCTGTTCGAGAAGAAGATCTCCTCCGAGCGTGACTGGCGCGAGGCCGAGGCTGCGGCCGTCAAGGCGCGAGCCGAGAAGGAGGCCGCCGAGAACCGGCTGCACGCGGTCGGTGTCAGCGACGCCCAGCTCGCGCTGCTCAAGGTCGACGGCCACTACAGCTCCAGCATGGCCATCGTCTCCCCCATCTCGGGCGTGGTCGTGGAGCGGCAGGTCACGCTGGGCCAGGTCGTGACGCCGTCCGACACCATGTTCATCGTCATGAACGCGCAGCAGGTGTGGATCCTGGTCGACATCTACGAGCAGGACCTGGCCCAGGTGAGCCTGGAGCAGCTCGTCGAGGTGCGCATCCCGGCCTATCCCGGCGAGACCTTCAAGGGCAAGGTCACCAACATCGGCGCCATGGTCGAGCCCAAGACCCGCACCATCAAGCTGCGGGTCGCGCTCGACAACCCCGACGGGCGTCTCAAGCCCGGCATGTTCGCGAACGTGACCCTGGCCGGGACCACCGGGGAGGCGCGCAGCACGGTCGTGGTGCCGGCCGCTGCCGTGCAGCGTGACGGCGATGCCCAGCTGGTCTTCTTGCCGCGGGGTGAACGCGAGTTCGTGGCCGTCAAGGTCAAGGTCGGTCGCTCCTTCGGCGACCTCACCGAGATCCTCGATGGCCTCAAGGAGGGCGAGACCATCGTGACCACCGGCTCCTTCCTCATCAAGTCCGAGCTCAAGAAGTCCGAGCTCGGCGGCGGCCACGAGCACTAGGGAGCCGACATGATCGAGAACATCATCCGCTGGTCCCTACGCA
Source organism: Deltaproteobacteria bacterium (assembly GCA_020853705.1). GTDB lineage: Bacteria > Myxococcota_A > Polyangia > Haliangiales > JADYYK01 > JADYYK01. The sequence continues at coordinate 39,301 of JADYYK010000240.1, read as the reverse complement.
ACCGCGCCATCGTCCTCTTGCTCTCGGTGGTGCTGGTCGGCACCGGCCTGTCGGCCATGCTTGCGCTCCCCATCGATGCCGTCCCGGATGTCACCAACGTCCAGGTCCAGGTCCTGACCTCGGCGCCGGCGCTGGGGCCGGAGGAGGTCGAGCGCTTCGTCACCACACCGGTCGAGCTGTCCATGAGCGGCCTCCCTGGCCTGGTGGAGGTCCGCTCGGTGTCGCGCTTCGGACTGTCGGCCGTGACCGTGGTGTTCGTCGACGGCACCGACATCCAGCGCGCGCGGCAGCTGGTCAATGAACGACTCCAGGGCGCGCGCGAGGAGATCCCGGAGGGCTATGGCGACCCCGAGCTGGGCCCGGTCTCCACAGGCCTCGGGGAGATCTTCCAGTTCGAGGTCCGCGGCGAGGGCAAGACGCCGATGGAGCTGCGCACCTTGCTGGAGTGGGAGGTCGCGCCGCGGCTGCGCCGGGTCAAGGGCGTCATCGAGATCAACTCCTTCGGCGGCGAGCTCAAGACCTACGAGGTTCAGCTCGATCCCGAGCGCCTGACCAAGTACGACGTCGCGGTCAACGAGGTCTTCGAGGCGCTGCAGCGCAACAACGCCAACGCCGGTGGCGCGTACATCGAGAAGAACAGTGAGCAGTACCTGGTGCGTGGCGAGGGGCTGATCACCTCGCTGGAGGACGTCGGCGACATCGTGGTCACGACGTCGGACGATGGCACCCCCATCTATGTCAAGCAGCTGGGCAGCGTGGCCTTCGCCCCCATGGTCCGCCAGGGCGCGGTGACACGCGACGGCCGGGGTGAGGTCGTCACCGGGATCGTGATGATGCTGATGGGCGCCAGCTCGCGCGAGGTGGTCATCGACGTCAAGGCGGCGCTCAAGGAGATGCGACCGGCCTTGAAGAAGCTGGGCGTCACCATCGAGCCGTTCTATGACCGCGCCGAGCTGGTCAAGAAGACGGTCAACACCGTCGCGTTCAGCCTGATCGAGGGCGGTCTCCTCGTCATCGTCGTGCTCTTCCTGATGCTGCGCAACCTGCGCGCCGGGCTCATCGTCGCCAGCGCCATCCCGCTGTCCCTCCTGGTGGCCTTCCTCGGCATGCGCGAGTGGGGCGTCTCGGGCAACCTGATGTCGCTCGGGGCCATCGACTTCGGCCTCATCGTGGATGGCGCAGTCATCATCCTGGAGAACTCGGTCCGACGTCTCGCCGAACGCTCACACGCGCTGGGCCGCGCGGTGACGCCCGAGGAGCGCATCGAGGTCGTGCTGGTCGCGAGCAAGGAGGTCCTCAAGCCGGCGATGTTCGGCGGCCTCATCATCATGATCGTCTACCTCCCGATCCTCACGCTCACGGGGATCGAAGGGAAGATGTTCCGCCCCATGGCGCTCACCGTCCTGTTCGCGCTGGCCGGCGCGATGGTGCTGTCGCTGACCCTGATGCCGGTGCTGGCCTCGCTGTTCCTGGGCCGCCGCATCTCGGAGAAGGAGAGCTTCATCGTCGCCGCGGTGCGCAAGGTCTACGAGCCGATCCTCCGGCTGGCGCTGCGGCTGCGCGTCGCGACGGTCGGGATCGCGCTGCTGTTCCTCGCCGCGACGGCCGCGCTGGTCCCCTTCATGGGTGCCGAGTTCGTGCCCCGCCTGGACGAGGGGGCCATCGCGCTGCAGGCCTGGCGCCTGCCCAGCGTCTCGCTCGAGGAGTCGGTCAGGCAGACCACCTTGCTGGAGAAGGTCCTCAAGCAGTTTCCCGAGGTCACCACCGTGGTGTCAAAGACCGGCCGCGCCGAGATCGCCACTGATCCAATGGGCGTCGAGATCTCCGACGTCTTCGTCATGCTCAAGCCGCACTCTCAGTGGAAGACCGCCGGCACGCGCGAGGGGCTCATCGCGCGCTTCGACGAGGCGCTCAAGCGCAACCTGCCGGGCTCCATCTTCAGCTACTCGCAGCCCATCGAGCTCCGCGTCAGCGAGCTCATCTCCGGCGTGCGCTCCGACGTCGCCTTCAAGATCTTCGGCGACGACCTCGACGTCCTCAAGCAGACCGCCGACCGTGCCGTGGCGGTGCTGTCGCGGATCGATGGCGCCGCCGACGTGAAGGCCGAGCAGACCGCGGGGCTACCGGTGCTGCGGGTCAAGATCGACCGCCACGCCATCGCCCGCTATGGCATCAACGCCGGCGATGTGCTCGACGTGGTGTCGACGATCGGCGGGCGCAATGCCGGAGTCGTCCTCGAGGGCCAGCGCCGCTTCGATCTCCAGGTCCGCTTCGCGCCCGAGACGCGCAAGCGCGTCGAGTTGCTCTCCAGCCTGAAGGTCCGGGCCCCGGGGGGGCAGATGATCCCACTCGGTCAGCTCGCGACCCTCGTGGTCGAGGACGGCCCGGCCCAGATCAGCCACGAGTCAGGGCGGCGGCGGATCACGGTCGAGGCCAACGTGCGCGGTCGCGACCTGGCCGGCTTCGTGGGCGACGCCGAGAAGGCCATCGAGAAGGCGGACGTGGTGCCTGCCGGCTACTTCGGCGAGTGGGGCGGCCAGTTCGAGAACCTCAAGGCGGCCTCCCGCCGCCTCATGATCGTGGTGCCGGCGGCGCTCTTCCTGATCTTCATGCTCCTCTACCTGTCGCACGGCTCGGTGGGCCTGGCGGCGCTCATCTTCCTCAACGTGCCGTTCGCGATCACCGGTGGGATCTTCGCCCTCGTCATCCGAGGCCTGCCGCTGTCGATCTCGGCCGGCGTCGGCTTCATCGCGCTGTTCGGCGTGGCCGTCCTCAATGGCCTGGTGTTGATCGAGTACATCAAGCACCGCCGTGATGACGGAGCCACGGCAGAGGTGGCGGCCTACGATGGCGCGCGCGCACGGCTACGGGCGGTGCTGACCACCGCGCTGGTCGCCTCGCTCGGCTTCATCCCGATGGCCATCGCACGTGGCGCTGGAGCAGAGGTCCAGAAGCCCCTGGCGACGGTGGTCATCGGGGGGCTCATCACCTCGACCTTGCTCACGCTCTTCGTGCTGCCGACCGTCTACGCATGGCTGTTCGGAATCAAGGAGCGCGCCGCGGCCCGCGCGCAGCGGCGTCAGGCGCTCTCCGAGGCCGGCGGAGAGGCTCCATGACGCGTCACGGCTGTCCCCCAGGGACATCATCGTACGGAGCGCGCACGATGCGCAGGCGACGCGAGACCCGCTGGCCCCCGACCTCGCTGGTCACGACGACGTCCTCGCCGGGCTGGGGAATTCGACCCGAGATGACCGCGAAGATCGGCTCGGTCACCGCGACCCGCTCGCCCTCGGCCTGGGTGTTCACCGCGCCCTCGTACAGGCCGACCATGGCCTGCTCGAGCTCGACGGTGGTGCGTTGCCGCATGCAACGCGGGAGGTGGTCCCCGTGGACATGCTCGCGCACGACGATCATGTGGAGTCCCTGGATGCCGAGGTCGACAGAGGCGGTGTCACCGTCCAGCCACGGCGCGAAGCTGGGGCCCTCGGCGCCGATCTCGAAGTGGTCGAGGTCGGCCTCCTCGACGTCGCGACACGCCAGGAGATCGAGGCCTGACGGCCCCTCGGCCGGGCCCTCGCAGCCCGGGAGGACAGCGATGAAGACCAGGAGGAATCGCCAGGCACGCATGCGCGGACCGGATTCTAGAGCCGCGGTGGGTCTGAGGGGAAGCCCGTGAGCGCGCGAGCCCACGGGTCGGAACCCTCGGCCCGGCTCGAACTCGCCGTCGTGCTGCCACCCGGGGCCGACGCCGAGCGCGGGTTCGATGGACTGAGGGCGCTCCTCCGTGCTCACCGGGGCCTCGGCGAGGTGCACCTGTCGGGTGAGGGCTCGAAGCGGCAGGTGTGTGTCCACTACCAGCCAGATCTCATCGCTTTGCCGCAGGTGCTCGGGCTGGTCCGCGCCGTGGGGGGTGAGGTCGACGGCCGCTACCTTCAGGAATCCTGGCCAGTCTCTGGCATGGCCTGTGCCCAGTGTGCTCCCATCGCCGAGCAAGCGCTGCGCGGCGAGCCGGGAGTGCTGAGCGCCCAGGCCAGCTATGCGACCGGGAGGATCGTGGTCGAGCTGGATCAGCAGCTCGCTGATCAGGCCGCGCTACATGAGCGGCTCGAGGCGCTCGGGTTCGCGCCACGCGGAGAGGGCGACGTCGGCAAGCACGACCACGCGCACGGGCCCGTCGCCGCCCTCGAGCTGCCCCTGATCATGACCGCCGGTAGCCTGCTTGCCCTCGGCTACCTGTCGAGCAGGGCGGGCTGGCAAGCGTCGTTTCCCCCCGTCGTTCTCTACGTCCTCGCGGTCGTCGCAGCGGGTATGCCGGCGCTCGGCGGTGCGTTCAAGGCGGTTCGCCAGCGCCGGCTGGACGTCGAGAGCTTGATGGTGATCGGCGCGGCAGGCGCCTGTGTGCTGGGAGCCTGGCGCGAGGCGGGCCTGCTGCTGTCGCTGTTCGGCCTGGGTCACGTGCTGGAAGAGCGCGCGATGGCCCGGACGCGTCGGGCCATCCAGGCGCTGGGCAAGCTGCGGCCGCTGGTGGCCCGGGTACGGCAGGGCGAGACCTGGGTCGAGGTACCGGTCGGCGAGGTGGCCGTGGGGACCACCATCCTGGTGCGACCGGGCGATCGGGTGGCGCTGGATGGTGTCGTCAAGGAGGGCCACTCGGCCCTCGATCAAGCGGCCGTCACGGGGGAGTCGGTCCCGGTCTCGCGCGGGCCGGGGGATCGAGTCTTCGCGGGCACCATCAACACCGAGGCCGCCCTCGAGATCGAGGTCACCCGGGCGGCCGGCGACTCGACCCTGGCGCGGGTCATGAAGCTGGTCTCCGAGGCGGAGGCGCACAAGGGCAAGACCCAGCGTCTGACCCAGCGCATCGAGCGCACCTTCGTCCCTCTGGTGCTGGCCGCGACGACGGTCCTCGCCATCGTCCTCATCGCCCGAGGTGTTGCCACGCGGGCTGCCCTGCTGCGCTCGATGGCGGTGCTGGTGGCCGCCTCGCCCTGCGCCCTGGCCATCGCGACGCCATCCGCGGTGCTCTCGGCGGTGGCTCGCGCTGCCCGAGGTGGCGTGCTGATCAAGGGTGGTGCACACATCGAGAGCCTGGGCCGGGTCGCCTCCATCGCCTTCGACAAGACCGGCACCTTGACCGAGGGTCACCCCCGGGTGATCACGGTGACGCCGGCCGAAGGAGTCACGGCCGAGCAGGTCCTGGCCACGGCCGCAGCGGCGGAGGCGCTCTCGGCGCACCCGCTGGCGCGCGCCATCACTGACGCGGCCAGAGCCCGCGGGCTGTCGCTCGAGAGCGCCACCGAGATGGAGGCGGTGCATGGTAAGGGCCTGCGCGCGCGGATCGGTGGCGAGCTGGTCACCATCGGGAGCACGGCGCTGTTCGCGGCGGTTCCGCCCGAGATGTCGGCGGCGGCCAGCAGCCTCGAGGAGGCGGGCCAGACCACGATGCTGGTCAAGCGCGGGGAGCGCTTCCTCGGCGTGGTCGGGTTGGCCGACGAGCTGCGCCCCGAGGCCAAGGCCACGCTGGAGGAGCTTCGCGAGCTCGGGATCGCGCGCACCGTCATGCTCTCGGGCGACAACACGCAGGTCGCAGGGGTCATCGGCGCGCGCGTGGGCATCGACGACGTGCGCGCACCGCTGATGCCGGACGAGAAGGTCGCCGCGCTGAAGCAGCTCGCACAGCATGGTGGCGTGGCCATGGTCGGCGATGGCGTGAACGACGCACCGGCGCTGGCTGCGGCCTCGGTGGGGGTGGCCATGGGCGGCGCAGGTTCCGAGGTCGCCATGGAGACCGCGGACATCGTCCTGATGAGCGACAAGCTGTCTCACCTGCCCTTCGCGGTCGGGCTGGCACGGAGCGCCACGCGGGCGATCACCCAGAACCTCGTCATCTCGCTCGGCGTGAGCGCGGTGCTGGTGGTGGCCGCGATCCTCGGCTGGGCGCGTATCTCAGAGGCCGTCATCGCCCATGAGGGCAGCACATTGCTCGTGATCGGCAATGCGCTGCGGCTGCTGGCCTACAGCGCCAAGGGCCCGTCGCGCGTGGCTTGAGCGCGCGCGTATCTGGGCCCAGCGAGGCTGAGCCCTCGCGAGCGGGGCCCTGAGGCCCCACCTCGTGTGAGTGATCTCGCGGGCTCACGGCTGGTTCGAGATGTGCTTACTCCAGCGTCACGATGGATCAGGCGGTCGCCTACTCGACCCTCGCGGTCACCGTGACGCTGGCGCTGTCCCGGCCACGCATCGGCCGCCTGAACCTTCGTTTCACCCCCGGGCTGGCCGCGCTGCTGGGCGTCACCGTGCTGCTCCTGATGGGCGTGCTGGCGCCGCCCGAGCTCCTGACCTCGCTGCGCATCCAGTGGCGGCCGCTGCTGTCGCTGACCTCGCTGATGGTCATCACCGGCGTGGTGCACGAGGTCGGCGCCTTCGAGCGGCTGGCCGCGCACGTCGAGGCCCACGCGCGCCGGACCTCGGCGGCGCGCGCCTTCAGCCTGGTCTTCCTGGTCGCCGCGCTGACGCCGGTGCTGCTCAACAACGACGCCGCGGTGCTGCTGCTGACGCCGCTGGTGGTGGCGCTGGCGCGGCGCCTGTACCCGGGTCGCTCGGGCATGGTCGAGGCCTTCGCGTTCGCCGTCTTCCTGGCCCCCGGGGTGGCGCCGCTGGTGATCTCGAACCCGATGAACATGATCGTCGCCGAGTACGGCGGCATCGGCTTCAACGCCTACGCCGCCATCATGGCGCCGATCTCGGTCGCGGGCGCGCTGGTGACCTGGCTGGTGCTGCGCTGGCGCTTCCGCGCCGACCTGGCCGCCGCGCACGCCGACGCCCGCCCGGTGGTCATCCCGCCGCGCCACGTGGCCGAGCGCCCGGCGCTGCTGCTGCTGGCGGTGGTCTTCCTGGCCTATCCCATCACGGTCGCGCTGGGCGGCCAGATCTGGATGGTCACGGTGGCGGGCGCGCTGGCGGCGCTGCTGCTGGCGCGCGGCTGCGCGGTGGCCCCGACGCGGCGCCTGCTCGGCCATGTGTCGCTCGATATCCTGGTCTTCCTGTGGGGCGTCTTCCTGGTGGTGGCGGCGCTGCGCAACGTCGGCGTGGCTGATCGCCTGTCCGACCTGTACCGGCTGGCGCCCGGTGGTGGCGCGCTGAAGGTCGGCCTGGTCGGCACCGGCGCGGCGCTGGGCTCGGCGCTGGTCGACAACCACCCGATGGCCATCCTCAACATGCTGGCGCTCGATGGTCATCATGGTCGCGCGCTGCTGGCCGCGCTGGTCGGCGGCGACATCGGGCCGCGCATCTTGCCCATCGGCTCGCTGGCGGGCCTCCTGTGGCTGACGCTGCTGGGGCGCGCCGGCGTACGCATCTCGCTGCGCCGCTTCGTCAGCATCGGCACCCTGACGCTGCTACCTACGCTGGCGCTGTCGCTGCTGATGCTCGCGCTGCTGTAGTCTCTCGGGGTGCATCGCCGGTCCGTCGCCGTCGCCCTCGCTCTCGTGCTGGCCAGCGCCGTCGCGGGCTGCAAGAAGCAGCGGCGGCGCGGCGGCGAGTCGACGTCATCGCCGGCGCGCGCACCCGGCCCGCTCGAGCTGACGCCCGCCGACCTGCCACCCTGTCAGGGGCCCGACTGTCTGCCCGACCTGGTGCTCGACGGCCATGATGGCACCCGCATCGAGACCGCGGCGCTGCGCGGCCAGGTCGTGGTGGTCCTGTTCTGCGCGGTGTGGGCGGGCCCCTGCGGCCCACAGACCAAGCTGCTGTCGGAGCTGGCGCGGCGCAGCCAGGAGCGCGGCCTCGTCGCCATCATCATGATGGTCCACGAGGGGCTGGTCGACGACCTGGCGAAGTGGGGCAGCCTCCACGCCGTCAGCCTGCCCATGGTGCGCACCGACGACGCGCTGCTGCGCAAGTTCGGCCAGATCAGCGTGCTCCCGACCTGGCTGCTCTACGGCCGCGACGGCCACCTGCTCGAGATGCAGAACGGCAGCAGCGACGACCTCGAGCCGCAGATCACGCGGGCTCTCGCGGCGCCGTTCGTCTGGCGAGCCGGCCGCGCTGCACCCACCAGATGATGGCCGCCAGCGTCAGCACCGCGCTGCCCGCCACGATGTAGCCCCACAGCGGGATCTCCTTGAGCAGGTCGAACAGCGCCTCGCCGAAGTAGCTGACCGCCAGCAGCGGCAGCGTGTAGCCCGCCAGCGAGCCCCAGAAGTGCGCCGCGAACGACACCCGCGAGATGCCGAAGAAGGCGTGCAGCGGCGGCGGCATCCACAGCACCAGCCGGAGCAGGAAGACCGTGGTGTACGGGCGCCGGGCCAGCGCGCCTTCCTTGCGCTTGAAGCGCTCCGGGATGCGCGCGGTGACCCAGTCGCGCGCCACGAAGCGCGCGAACGAGAAGCCGACCACGCTGGCCGCCATGGTCCCGGTCATCGACAGCGCGAAGGCCACCGGCCAGGGCCAGATCAGCGGCGCCACCAGGATGAAGCCGGTGCCCGGGACGCCGAATGGCTGCAGCACCGTGAAGGCGCCCACGAAGGCGGCATAGCCCCACGGCCCCAGCTCGATCAGCGTCTGGCGCAGCCGCCTGGGCTGCGCCACCTCGGCGAACACGCCCGACAGGTACAGCGCCAGCAGCCCGCCAGCGACCACCAGCACCAGCGCGAGCTTGGCCGTGCTACGCCGGGTCCAGGTCACCCGAAGACCAGCATGCTCTGCCGGCTGACCGCGACGGCCTCGCCGCCGGGGCCCCAGATCAGGTTCGACTGGCTGGTGTAGCCATCGCGCGCCGCCACCAGCTGGGCGTCGACACGCCAGCCCGCGAGCGCGAGGCCGGCCACGCTGTCGGTCAGGAACTCGACCATCCAGGTCAGCGTGCTGCCCGGCGCCGGGCTGGTCAGGTGCGCGAGGCCGATGGGCGGGATGAAGTCGGCGATGGCGACGGCGTGGGCCTCGGTCGCGGTGGCGCCGTCCACGTCGCTCATGTTGATCTCGACCACGTGCTCCAGCGCCGGATTGCCACGGAACGGGCTGGAGCCGCGCAGCCAGCGCACGGCGAAGTGCTGCGCGAAGCCGGGCCCTGGCGGCGCCACGAAGGGCCGCTCTCGCGAGGGCACCACCTCGGGCCGCACCGGGGTGTGCGCGACCGCCGACGTCCGCGCCGCGCCGAACACGCCGATCACGATGGCCTGCGTCGCGCCGGCACCCGCGCCGCCACCGCCGCCGCTGCCGCCGCCGTCGGCCGCCACGATGCGCGCCTCGACATGCGTCGCGCTCTTGCCGGTGCGCAGCGCCTCCGCGCGCACCTCCATGCGCCCCGCCGGCACCGGCGCCACGAAGGTCGCCTGCAACGTGCGCAGCGGCACCGCCGGCACCAGCGTGCGCATGGCCTGCACCGCCAGCGCCACCTGCAGCCCACCGAACACGCTGCGCCCCTGCATCCAGTCCTCTGGCACCACCAGCGCCGCCCGCCCCGCCGTCAGCTCCGACTGCGCCAGCAACTTCGAGAAGGCCGTCGCCATCCCCGAGTTGTAACCTGACCGCCGTCAGCGCGCCCGGGTTTGCAGGAGGCCCCGATGTCGGAACGGATCCAGGTTCACCACGATGCCGCCGCCTTCCTCGCGGTCGCACGCGCCGCGCTCGAGCTGGCGCCGGCCCTCAACAACCTGGCCCTGGGCACCGCGCTGCGGCTGGCGCGTGGTGCGCCGCCCGCGCCGACGCCCGAGCCACCATGCTTCTTCTCGGTGCACGACGAGGCCGGCGCCTGTGTCGGAGGCGCGGTGTTCGGCGGCCGCGGCACCCTGGACCTGGCGCAGCTGCCCACGGACACGGCCGGCGCGCTGGCCATCGCGGTGGCGCGCGAGGTGGTCAATCTGCGCGCGGTCATCGGCCCGACCGCGGCCGCCGAGGCCTTCACCCATGCCTGGCCCCTGCTGCGCAGCGGACACGCCACCCTGGCCCGCCGCCTGCGCGCCTTCGAGGCCAGCAGCGTCACCGATCCCGCTCGCGCCCCCGGTCACATGCGCCCGGCCACCGAGGCCGACCGCGCCCTGCTGCAAGACTGGGTCGTGGCCTTCACCCGCGAGACCGCCCTGCCCGACGACCACGACCCGCGCCAGGCCGCCGACGCCATGCTCGACCAGCAGCGCGCCTGGGTCTGGGACGACGGCCGCGCGGTCGCCCTCGCCGTGCTCGGCCGCGACCTCGGCGACGGCGTCTCCATCGGCCCGGTCTACACGCCCCCCGACAGCCGCGGCCACGGCTATGCCAGCAGCCTGGTCGCCCAGCTGGCCGCCCGGGAACTCGCCACCCGGCGCCGCTACTGCTGCCTGTTCACCGACCTCGCCAACCCGCTGACCGACCGCCTGTACCTGCGCCTCGGCTTCGTCGCCGTCGGCGATCTGCTCGACCTGCGCTTCAGCTGAAGCGCGTCGCCAGCAGGGCAGGCCTCGATTCCTGGTTGCGGGCCTCCAGGGACCGCGCCATCATCGGGAGGTGCCCCGGACGCGATCGGCAAAGAAAGAGGCGCTCGAGCTCATCGAGAAGCTGCCCGCCCAGGCGAGCTGGGACGACATCATGTATGAGCTCTACGTGCGTCAGAAGATCTCCACCGGGGTCGCAGCAGCCGACGCCGGGCAGGTCGTCTCGCACGATGAGGTCAGGCGGCGCTTCGTCCGAGCGAGATGACCAGGATCGTCTGGACCGAGCCGGCGGTGGCCGACCTCCAGGCCATCGTGGACTACATCGGCCGCGACTCCGAACTGTATGCATCAGCCACCGCGGAAAGAATCGTGGCCGCGGTCGGACAGCTCGAGCGCTTTGCGCGCAGTGGACGCGTGGGCTCGTCGAGGTGCTGGCCGTCGTCCATGCGGCGCGTGACCTCGGCGGAGTCCCTCGCAAGCCCTGGACGCGCTGACCTCAGCTGAAACGCGTCGCCAGCAGGGCCAGGTTGCGGGGGCTGACGCTGCGGGGCCACAGGGTGCCGTGGCGCACGGTGTGGCCGGACTGCTCGAGGTGGAGGGCGCGGTCGCACAGCACGTGGACCTCGAGGACGCGGGCCAGCAGGGCGCGCGGCAGCGCCAGGCGGCGCGCGCGGGCGTGGTGGTGAGCGGCCCAGGTGGCGGCGGCGGCGAGGTCGGCGGGGGTTGGCGGCGGGAGGGCGCGCAGGGCGAAGGCGCGCGCGGCCAGCATCGCAAGCTCGTGCTGGGCGCTGCGGCGGTTGAGGCCATCCAGCTCGGCGCCCAGCGGCAGCGTGGGCTCGGCGGTGCGGGTCAGCAGGTGGTGCAGGGCCAGGCGGCGCTGGCGCGCGGCCAGGTTGTCGGCGCGCGAGGTCTCGACGCCGTCGTCGCCCGGGCTGAGGTTGCTGAGGCCGAGCAGCGCGGTCGGCAGCTCCAGCATCGTCCCGCCCGCCAGCGACCTGCGCACCGGCCCACGTCGCTTCTGCAGGCAGCAGCCGACCAGCACCAGCGCGGCGCCCACGCGCGCGGCGGCCTCGACCATGGTGTCGCCCAGCTCGCCACACGCGTGCAGCCCGATCACCAGATCGTCCGCCCGCAGCGCGAGCCCATCCCGCAGCACATCGCTGAGCTGGAACACGGGCGCCGCCGTCGCGGTCGTCGGCAGCGCGCGCGCCCGCGCCGCCAGCGCAGCGTCCCGCTCCAGGCCGAGCACCGGCAACTCCAGCCGCTCCGCCAGCTCGCGCGTCAGGTGGCCATGCCCACACCCGACATCGAGCACCCGCCCCGCCCGCCGCGCCACCGGCAACGCCACCGCCGCGAACGCATCCACCTGCGCAGCTTTACGCACTGTCAACTTCTTGCGCGCCATTTCACGCATCGGTGGCACATCCATCACCTCCAGCGCACAGACCTCCCGAGCCGCCGCCGCCAGCGCCCGCAACCCCTCCGGAGCGCCCCCCCAATCGCCCTCCAGCCCCGCGATCTCGTGCGCCTCGACCTCGCCATCCGACAGCCCCAGCAGGAAGCCATCCCAGCCCCGCGCCACCAGCCCCGCCGGCACGCCCTCCCCGCCCGGCCGCTCCTCGACCACATCCCAATGGCCCTGGAGAACCTCCACGGACACCCGCCACCTCGTGCTCATGCTCGTGCTCGTGCTCGTGCTCGTGCTCGTGCTCGTGCTCGTGCTCGTGCTCGTGCTCGCAGCCGCGCGCCTCTCGCCCGGCGTGGGCCGAGTCTGTTGCCTGTTGCCTGTCACCTGTGACCTGTGACCTGTGACCTGTTTGTCCGTGTCCTCCGTGTCCTCCGCCTCCTCCGTCCCCTACCGCCGCCTCGCCCCTCGCGCCCCCGCCCCGCCCGGCCCGCCGCCCGCCATCGCCGCCGGCCCCGCATTCCCCGGCACCTTGATCGACTCCCCCGCCTTCACCCCGCTCTTGACCTGCACATGCACCCCATCCGACAGCCCGACCTCCACCTTCCGCTTCTCGAACTTCTTGGCCCCGACCTCGACCTCCACGAACGGCTTGCCGTCCTCGAACTGCAGCAGCGCCTCGCGGATGGCCAGCACCTGGGGCTCGCGGGCCAGCACGATGTCGGCGTTCGCCGAGTAGCCGGCGCGCACGAACACCCCGGGCTTGGGATCGAGCTTGGCCTTGATCTCGAACTGGATGGCGCCGTCGATCTCCTTGCCCTTGGGCGCGATGTACTCCAGCGTGCCGGTGAAGGTCTCCTTCTCCAGCGCGCCGATCTTGATCTCCAGCCGCATCTGCGGCTCGATCTTGCCGACCTCCGACTCGTCGACCTGACCCTGGAAGATCATGTCGCCCATGTCGGCGACCACCGCGATGGTCGTCCCGGCGTTGAAGTTGTTCGACTCCGTCACCGAGAAGCCCTGCTTGACCGGCACGTCGATGACCATGCCGTCCACCGTCGACGTCACCATGATGTTCGACGCCTCGTTGCCGCGGGTGGCGCCCTCCTTGACCAGCTGCAGGTTGGTCGACGCCGCGCTGAGATCCTGCTGGCGCAGCGCCAGCTCGTTCTTCCACTTGGCGACCTCGGCGCTGGAGGCCACGCCCTGCTTGGCCAGGGTCTCGGCCGCGGTCAGCTCGCGGCGCACGTTGTCCAGCGCGATGCGCGCGGTGCTGACCGCCGCCGAGGCGTTGTTCAGGCTGACGGCGTTGGGCACGATCTGGATCTTGGCGATCTTGTCGCCGCTCTTGACCACGGTGTTGGGCACCACGAACAGCTCGCCGATCACGCCCGACACCCGCGGCTTGATCTCGACCTCGCGGCGCGGAACGATCGACCCCGTCGCCACCGTCTTCTTGACGATGTCCTGCACCGCCGGCTTCTCGGTCGCGAAGACCACCGGCCGCTTGCGCGACTTCGACCACAAGAACCAGAACGTGCCGCCCACCGCGGCCACGAACAGCACGATCATCACGATCCCGACCAGACGCTTCATCAGCGAGCTCCTACTCCGTCACTCGGTCCGCAGCGCTTCGACAGGTTGAATCTTCGCGGCGTGGTAGGCCGGGATGACCCCGGCCAGCGCACCGAACAGCACCAGCACCACGCCGGCCGCCACCGCGGTGCCCAGGCCGACCACCGCCGGCCCCAGCGGCACGTCGCTGCCCAGCCGGGGCAGCAGCCAGTTCCACACCTCCAGCCCCGCCACCCCCATGACCAGCCCCAGGTAGCCCGCGATCATGGTCAGCACGATCGACTCCGACACGATCATGCGCACGATGGCGGTCGGCGTGGCGCCCAGCGCCTTGCGCACGCCGAGCTCCTTGGTGCGCTCGCGCACGCTGATCAGCATGATGTTGGAGACCCCGACCACGCTGGCCGCCAGGGTCATCAGCCCCGCGAAGCCGAGCACCAGGTTGATGGCCATGAACATGGAGTTCATCTTGTTGAACTCCTTGCCGGCGTTCCACGACCCGATGGCCAGCTCGTCGTCGGGCGAGATCTTGTGGTTCTGCGCCAGCAGCTGCCTGATCTGGCGCTCCAGCTCGGCCGCCGAGACGCCGGGCTTGCCGGTGATGGCGAACCAGCCCACGCGATCGCCGTAGTGGAATGCCTGCTGGAAGGTGGAGAACGGGATGTGGATGGTGCTCAGCGTGCGGTCGGCCTGGGCCCCGGTCTGCCGGGTGCCGAACAGCCCGATGACCTGGAAGTAGACGCCCTTGATCTCGAGGTACTGCCCGATGGGGTCGGCGCCCTTGGGGAACAGCTCGTCGTAGATCCCGGTGCCGATGACACAGACCTTGCGCCGCTCGGTGATGTCGAGGTCGTCGATGAAGCGCCCGGCCTTCATCACGGGCTGCTGGACATACTGAAAGTCGGGGTTGTCGCCCGAGACCTGTGCGCTGGCGGTCTTGCCGCGGTACTTCGCGGTGGCGCCGCCGCGAAAGCCGCCCAGCTGGTTGCGCGGCGCCAGCAGGTCGACCGCGTCGAGGCGGCGCAGCGCGGCGACGTCCTTGTTGTCATAGTCGATGCGCCGCCCCATCGGCAGCCCGGCATACGGCACGCTGGTGCGCTGGCCCCACACGAAGACCGCGTTGGTGGCGAAGCCCGTCATGCTCTTCTTGACGCCCGACTCCAGCGAGCTGCCGAAGCCGATCATGGCCATCAGGATCAGGATGCCCAGGAACACGCCGAGCCCGGTGAGCGCGGTGCGCAGCCGGTTCTTGCGCAGCGTCGCGAAGATCTCCTGCCAGGAGTCGAGATCGATCATCGCTACTCGTCCCGCAGCGCGACGATGGGGTTGACCCGCGCCGCCGCCAGCGCCGGGAAGAAGCCCGCCAGCGCGCCCGCCACCACCAGCACCACGGTCGCCCCCAGCGCGATCCCCAGGTCGACCCGCGGCGGCCCGAACATCTCGTTCGGGGGCAGCGCGCGCTCGATCAGCTGGAGCAGGCCGACGCCCGCGACCAGCCCGAGGTAGCCCGCCGAGGCCGTCAGCACCACGGCCTCCTGCACGATCGAGCCCACGATGTTGGCCGGCGTGGCGCCCAGCGCCTTGCGGATGCCGATCTCCTTGGTGCGCTCGCGCACCACGATCATCATGATGTTCGAGACCCCGATGACGCCGGCCACGATGGCCAGCACGCCCATCAGGCCCATCACCAGATCGATCATCGAGAAGATCTGCATGAAGGTCTGGAAGTTCTCGACGTTGTTGCGCACGCGCAGCGCCTGCGGATCGTCGGGCGAGAAGTCGTGCGCCTCGGCCAGCAGCGCGGTGGCCTCGGCGGCGATGGCCTTGGACTCGGCGACACCGGCGTTGCCGACGGTGAACATCAGCATGTTGACGCGGTCGGCGCCGTTGAAGGCGGCCTGCGCCGTGGTGATGGGGATGTAGGCCTTCTTCTGCTCGCCCTCGCCGCCCTCGTCGTCGAACAGGCCGACGACCTGGAAGGCGACCTTGTTGATCTCGACCCAGCGCCCGATGGCGTTGGCGGGGCCGAACAGGAAGGCGGCCACCGGCAGGCCGATGACCACGACCTTGCGGCGCTCGGCGACGTCGGTGTCGTTGAGGTAGCGGCCCGCCTTCATCAGCGTCTTTTCCAGGTACAGGTGGCCGGGGTGCACCGCGCGCACGTCGAACGGCTGCGCCTTGGCGCCGGCGCGGATGGTGATCTCGCCGCCGAACATGCCGCCGCGCGCGAAGTAGCGGCCGGTGATGTGATCGACGGCGGGCAGCGCGTCGACCTTGCCGACGTCGCGGTTGGCCAGCACCACGCGGCGCCCGATGGGCAGCCCCTTGTGCGGGCGCGAGGTCTGCCCGGCGAACAGCCAGATGCTGTTGGTGGCGTCGTCCGCGAAGCCGTGCTCGACGCCGGCCTGCAGGCCGTTGCCCAGGCCCAGCAGCACCACCAGCATGAAGATCCCCCACGCCATCGACAGCGCGGTCAGCGCCGAGCGCAGCTTGTTGCGCCACAGCGTGCCCAGGATCTCCTGCCAGCGGTCGAGCGAGAACATCAGCCGGCCTGCTCGCTGCCCGGGCTCGGGCTCGTACTCGTACTCGTACTCGTGCTCGTGCTCGTGCTCGTACTCGGACTCGGACTCGGACTCGGACTCGGACTCGTACTCGTACTCGTACTCGGGGTCGGACTCGTGCTCGCCGCCTCGGTCGCGATCTTGCCGTCACGCAGCCGGATGATGCGCTGCGTCCGCGCCGCCACGTCGGCCTCGTGCGTCACCACCACCACCGTGATGCCGCCGGCGTGGATCTCCGCCAGCAGATCCATGATCTGGTGGCTGGTCTCGCTGTCGAGCGCGCCGGTCGGCTCGTCGGCCAGGATCAGCCGCGGCTGCGTGATCAGCGAGCGCGCGATGGCGACGCGCTGCTTCTGACCTCCCGACAGCTCGCTGGGGCGGTGCTCGGACCACTCCAGCAGGCCGACTTTCTCGAGGTACTGCGCCGCCAGCTTGTTGCGCCGGCGCCGCGTGATGCCCTGGTAGTACAGCGGCAGCGCCACGTTCTCGAGCGCGGTCTTGAACGGCAGCAGGTTGAAGGACTGGAACACGAAGCCGATGAACTTGTTGCGGTACTGCGCGGCGCGCCGCTCGCTGAGGCCACGGATCGGCGTGCCGTCCAGCAGGTACTCGCCCGAGTCATAGGCGTCCAGGATGCCGAGCACGTTGAGCAGGGTCGACTTGCCCGAGCCCGAGCTGCCCATGATCGACACCATCTCGCCTTCGGCGATGTCCACGTCGACGTCGCGCAGGACATGCAGCGCGTGGGCGCCGACCTTGTAGAACTTGTTGATTTTCTTGAGGCTGACCAGGGACAAGCTGCAAACCTAGCATCCCGGCGGCCCGCCGCCACACCTGAGTCAAACCTGACAGAAGGCTGTCATTTCATGCTGGCAGAGTGGACCTCATTCAAGGAGGCCAGCCATGAACGACAGCAAGCACGTGAAGACGCATCAGGGTGGATGTCACTGCGGCGCGGTGCGCTACCGGGTCGAGCTCGACGCCAGCGCGGGCACCCGCTGCAACTGCACCATCTGCGGCAAGCTCGCCAGCATCGGCGCGCTGGTCAAGCCGGCGGCCTTCGAGCTCTTGCAGGGCGAGGCCAGCGCGACCGCGTACGAGTGGGGCCACAAGGTCGGCAAGCGCTACTTCTGCAAGGTCTGCGGCGTCTCGGTCTACGGCGCCGGCTACCTCGAGGAGATGGGCGGCGCCTGGGTCTCGGTCAACCTGACCACCATCGATGACATCGACACCGCGGAGGTGAAGCTGATGTACTGGGATGGTCGCCACGACAACTGGCAGGCGGGGCCAAGGGCGACGCCGTGGCCGGTGCATGCCAGCCCGGCCCAGGCGCGCGGCTGACCTAGCTGACGGGGCCGAGCTCGGAGCTCTGACGATTCGTCACCTCTCAGCTACCCCGGATTGAATCGAGGCCCGGCCTTGACGAACCCTCGCGCACCCCTCGCTCGCCCTCGCCCGGCCCTCGCCCGCCCCTCGCTCGCCCCTCGCTCGCCCTAGCTCGACGGCGCCGAGGCCACCGGCGCGGGGGCGCCGCCGCCGCTGCTCGAGGTCTTGGTCGCCGGGCGCGCCTTGGGCGCCGGCTTCCGCGCCGACTCGACCACCACCTCGACGTCGTAGCCGGTCGCGGTGGTGCGCACCTCGGCCCAGGTGGCGGCCTTGGAGGCGGTCAGCGCGACGCGCGAGGCGTGCTCGGTGCGGAAGCCGGCGCGCTCCAGGCGCGTGTGCACGTCGTCGATCTTGGCCGGGCTGGCGCAGCGGTAGCGCAGCAGCTGGTGGGTGCCGACGATGGTGCGCCGGAGCGGCTCGGTCGACTTCGCCGGCGGCAGACCGATGGTCAGCGCGGCGCTGCCCGGCGTGCCCGGGCACTGCGAGCCGGTCGCGACGCGCGGCTGCACCAGCTCGCAGCTGGCCAGCGGCGGCAGCGGCGCCCAGTCGACACAGTCACCGGCGGCCTCCAGGCGGCGCATCAGCCCGCCGCCCTCCTGGATGGCGAAGACCTCGCTGCCCAGCGTGGCCAGCGAGATGACGTCGGCGCCCGCGGTGTCACGCTCCATCGTCCACTTCTTGCCGCCCTCGCTGCGCCAGACCTCGCCGCCCGCGCCGGCCAGCCACAGCGACTTGCCCTGGCCGATGAGGGCGCTCAGCGCGACCTCGCCGGGGGGACGGCCGGTGGCGCGGAAGGTGCGCCCGCCGTCCTTCGACAGCAGCAGACGATCGTTGCCGGCGACATAGATCTGCTTGGCCGACGGGCCCCACACCGCGTGCAGCATGACGCCGACGCGCGACGGCACCACCGACCAGCTCTTGCCGTGATCGGCGCTGCGCAGGATGCTGCCGCGCTGCCCGACCGCGAACACCACCCCGCCGATGCCCCAGACGTCGGCCAGCGCGTCCTCGGCGCTGCCCTGGTGCACGACCTCCCAGCTCAGGCCGCGATCCAGCGAGCGCACGATGGTGCCGGCGTCACCGACCGCGAAGACCTCATCGCTGCCCGGCGGCCCCCACACCGCGTCCAGCCACGCCTCGGTGTTGCTGCTCGGGGCCTTCCAGCTGGCGCCGTCGTCATGGCTGACCCGGATGGTGCCGCCGTCGCCGACCGCGACGATGAGGCCGTCACCCGCGTGGACGTCGAACAGCTCGACGCGCGCGCCGGTCGACACCCGCTCGAAGCTGGCGCCGCGATCCTGGCTGACGCGCAGCTGACCGCCCGCGCCGGCGACCCACAGCTTGCCGCCGTGGCTGCACACGCCGGTGGGGCGCGCGAGATCCAGCCGCACCGGCACCCAGGGGCTCAGCGCCTCCTCCACTGCTGGCACTGCTGGAGTCGCCGCGCTGCGTGGCGCCGCGCTGGCTGCAGGTGCCAGGGCCGCGCTGGCGGCGACGGCCCAGGTGATCGTGCTGAGGACAAAGCGCCGCATGGGGCGGAATCCTTACACGATCCGCGGGGGTGACAACAGTGGCCTTTGGTTCTGCCAGCCGGCGCCTTGAACGGATGCTCAGGGCGCGGCGTCGGCCACGGGCAAGCCCAGGCTGCGCCACTCGACCATGCCGCCGCTCAGGTTGGCGAGCTGGGTCAGCCCGGCCGCCGCCAGGATGGTGCAGGCCTGCGCCGAGCGCCCGCCAGAGCGGCACACCGCGACGATGGGCCGCGTGGTCGGCAAGCTGGCGGCGCGGGCGCGCAGCTGGCCGAGCGGGATGTGCACGGCGCCATCGATGTGGCCGAGCTCGCCATGCAGCTCGGCGGCCTCGCGCACATCGAGCAGCAGGACCTCGGCGCGATGCTCCTCCAGCCACAGCGGATCGATCGAGGGCACCCCGGCGAAGCTGCGCGTGACCGGGCCCCAGGTGGCGTCGGGCGCGGGCTCGACCTCGGGGCGACCACAGCGCTGGTTGGCGGGCACCGCGACCTCGAGCTGCTTGGGGTGCGGCAGGTCCAGGTTGGACGAGAAGCCCACGAAGTCGGTCTCGCTGCGGGTGCCGCCGAGGCGCGGGTTGTGGCGGCGCTCCTCGCCGACGCTGGTGGCGGTGCGGCCCTGGTAGTCGTGCGCCGGGTAGACCATGCAGTCGTCGGGCAGCGTGAAGATCTGCTGGTGCACCGAGCGATACAGAAGGTGCGCGTCGCCCTGCTGGAAGTCGGTGCGCCCGGCGGCGCGCACCAGCAGCGCGTCACCGGTGAAGGCCATCAGGTGATCCGCGCTGACATAGGTGACGCAGCCATTGGTGTGGCCGGGCGTGGCGCGGACCTCGAGCGCCTCGGCGCCGAAGCGGATGACGTCACCGGGCCGGACCTCGAGGTCGGCGCCGGTCGCGCCGGCGGCGGCGGCGACCCCGATGCGGCTGCCCAGGCGCTGCTTGCACAGCCAGGCCGAGGTGACATGGTCGGCGTGCACGTGGGTCTCAAGGGTGTAGACGAGGCGTAGCTCGAGCTCGGCCAGCAGCGCGGCGTCGCGCGCGAACTGCTCGAACACGGGATCGATGAGGACGGCCTCGCGGGTGTCCCGGCTGGCCAGCAGGTAGGTCCAGGTCGACGAGCGCGGATCGAGCAGCTGGCGGAAGATGGGCGCCATCAGGGGTCGCTGACCTTGGCGGCGTTGCCGCGCGCCGGTGCGGGGGCGACCACGCCGCCCTCGGGGTTGCTCGCGAACTGCTCGGCCGCGGCGTCCGCGGCGTCCGCGGCGAGCGCCTCGGCGGTGACCTTGGCGGCGGCAGCGCGGGCCTCGGCGGCGGCCTTGAGGCGCTTCTTCTTCTGCATGCGATAGCCGATGAGGACGGTGACCGCGACGACCACGATCTTGACGCCGATCCACACGCCGGCGACGTAGGGCCCCGGCGGGATGCCGAAGAAGCTCAGCACGGTGGCGATGATGCCGGTGATGAAGGTGGTGATCATGGTGAGGCCGCCTGCGAAGGGTAGCACCCTGGCGCGGTCTGGTAGTGTCGACCGGTGCGGAGGCCAACCCGGGTGACGTCGCTGCCGATCATCTGTCTGGGCCTGGGCCTGGCCCTGGCGAGCGGCTGTGGCGGCGAAGACGGAGACGGCGATGACACCCGCGACGCGGCTGCGGGTGACGGCGACGCCGGAGCGACCGCCGACGCGGGCGATGCTGGCACGGTCGCGCCAGATGGCGGCGGCGGCGGCGGCGGCGGCGGCGGCGACGGCGCGCTGCCGGTCGACCCCTGCGCTGCGCGCACCCCGGTGTGTCCGCAGGCCACCGCGCCCGAAGGCGGCGGCCTGGTCGCCCTCGACCGCTGCGCCTTCCCGCTGCGCGAGGCCGCCAGCTTCACCACGCTGGCGCCGCTGCTCACCGCGCTGGAGGCGCTGGCGCCGCGCGCCACGGTGGCCGACGTGCTGGCCGATCTCAACCGCACCGCCAGCGCGACCACCACGGTGCCCGGCGCGCCCGCGGGCGTCGCGCTGGGTCTGCGCTGGAACGCCGAGGACGACACCTCCACGACCTGGATCCCGCAGGGCCTGACCGGCTCGGCCGACGCCAGCGCGAGCGGCCTCGTCGGCGGACGGCGCGTGGTGCTGGTCAGCTGGTATTACACGCCGCCCGCGGGGTCGACCTACGAGAAGGGCGTGCGCATCGCCTTCGTCGACGTCACCGACCCGCAGGCGCCGCGCTACCGCTTCGCGCTGCTGGTGACGCCGACCGGAACCGCGCTGGCGCCCAGCCTGGCGCCGGTGACGCTGCACGCCGGCGGCATCGTCTGGTACGGCAACTACCTCTATGTTGTGGAGACCTCGCGCGGCTTCCGGGTCTTCGACCTGTCGCGCATGCTGGAGCTGCCCACCGACGTCGACCAGATCGGCTGCGCGGCCGGCACCTGCCGCGCCGGCCTGTACAAGTACGCCATCCCGCAGCTCGGCGCCTACACCTCGATGTCGACGTGCAGCCCGCTGTTCTCGTACCTGTCGCTGGATCGGTCGACCACGCCGCCGTCGCTGCTGTCGGGCGAGTATTGCAGCGGCACCGCGTGCAGCGCGGCGCTGGCCGGGCGCGCGCTGCGCTGGCCGCTCGACGCCGCCAGCGGACGCCTCGCGGTGGGCACCTCGTGGCCCAGCCAGGCGGTGCTGCTGGGGCAGCGCCAGGTCCAGGGCGCGGCGTCACGCGCCGGCACCTTCTACCTGTCGTCGAGCGCGCCGGCCGGCGGCGGCGGCGCGCTGTACCGCGTCGCGCCCGGCAAGAGCGCGACCTCGACCTGGATCGACGCCCCCGAAGATCTGATGGTCGACGGGCCGAATGGCCTGCTGTGGAGCCTGTCCGAGGGCGCCGGCGCGCGCGCCGTGTTCGGCGCCCGCCTGACCAGCTATCCACCGCCGTAGAGGTGGCGGCGCACCGGCGCGTGCGCTTATGCTGCGGCAATGCGCCTCTGCTCTCCCGTCGCCCGCCTGGTCGCCACCGCCGTCGCCGCCATCGCCCTGGCCCTGGCCGCGGCGCCTTCGCGCGCCGGCGCCGATCCGACCCAGACCCGGACCGCGCACCTCGAGCGTGTGCTGGCCGAGGCCAGCCCGGGGCTGGTCGCGTGCGGCGCCGCGGTCGGGCTGCCGTCGCCGGCGCCCACGGTCGACATCCGGCTGGTCTTCGCGGGCGGCAAGATCAAGGTCGAGCTGACCGGCCTGGACACCGTGGTCAAGGCCAAGCGCCGGCCGCTGGAGAAGTGCCTGCGCGCCGCGGTGGCGGCCCAGACCGTGGCCAAGGCCAGCCTCGAGTTCCGCCCGCTGGCCCTGGAGTCGGTGCCGGTCCCGGTGCCAGTCCCGGTCTATGACCCGGTCGCCGCGGCGGCCTGCACCACCAGCGCCGACTGCACCATCATCTGCGAGACCGCCGAGGGCTGCTGCGGCGGCCAGTGCGGCTGCAGGAACGCCGTCAACAAGAGCCAGGTCGAGGCCATCAGGGCGCGCAAGGCGAACAACTGCAAGGCCCCGCCGAAGTGCCCCGCCGTCGCCTGCGCGCTGCAGCACTTCCACGCCGAGTGCGTGCAGAACAAGTGCCGCGCCGTCCAGGGCATGGGCTTCTGACCCGGCGCACCCGGCGACGTCCCATGCGACTGTCCCAGCGCGACACCCGCGCACGCTGAGGACGCGACGCGTGGTTTCGCGGCGCTGGCGCGGGCAGGGCGCTTGCAGCTGCGCCCGCGCATGAGCATCAGAACCTGGGCCTTCCTTGTGGTGGCGCTGGCCTCGGCCCGCGCCGAGGCGGCGTTCTTCTCCAGCCCGACCGACCCGACGCTGACCGGCGCGCTGGAGTCGAACCTGTGCGGCGGCACCTTCCAGAGCTTCAACCACGTCTATGTGCTGTCGCTGCAGAGCGGGGCGGACGCCGCGCTGGTCACGGCGTCGATGCCGCAGAACCAGGAGGGCATGTTCAGCGCGATGTACAGCGACGCCGGGGTGCAAAAGTGCCAGCTCAACCTGATCGGCGGGCCGACCACGGTGAGCTTCGATCGCCCGGTGCAGGCGGCAGGCCTGCAGCTGCGCGACTGCAACGGCAGCTACGTGCGCGTCAGCGCCTTCGGCCACGACGGCGCCACCCAGCGCATGGACTCGACCATGGTCGCCTGCCCGCTGGTAGGGCGACCCTTCGTCGGTGTCAGCGGCCTCGGCACGCTGGACCGCGTGGTCATCGAGTCGGACAACTTCCGCGTCGGCATCGGCGAGCTGCGCGTGCGCACCGGCGCGGCGATGGCGCAGCCGACCGCGGATCTGTCGCTGACCGGGCCGGCGCCGGTGAACGTGGCGCGCGGAGTGACGCACCGGCTGCCGCTGGTGCTGGGCAACCTGGGGCCCGACGCGGCGACCAGCGTGTCGGTGCTGGACTTCCCGCCCTCGGGCTACCAGGTCGTGAACACGCAGCCGATGTGGACGCCCGTGGGCGGTCAGGCCCAGGGCTTCGAGTGGAGCGTCGGCGCGCTGGCCAGCGGCGCCAGCACCGACCTCGCGCTGGAGGTCGCCATCCCGGCCGAGTTCAGCTGTGACGCCCCCTTCATCAACATCGCGCTGCCGCGTGCGACCTCGACCGACCCGGCCGTCGCCAACAACCTGCTGATGAGCCGGGTCGGGCTGGATCGCCAGACCATCCCGGCGCGCGAGGACTGCACCTCGCTGGCCGACGACGACTGTGACGGGCGCTGGAACTGCGTCGACTCCGACTGCGCGTCGGCCCCGAACTGCGTCATCACGCCGATCTATGTGTATGACAACCAGCCGCCACCGTCGTACTGGCCACCGCTGATGCTGCCGCCGCCGGCCGACACGCCGATGCAGGAGCTCGAGCGCTGGAGCGACTGGCGCAACCCGCCGATGGCGCCGCCCAACTGCTACATCCAGCGCCACGGCATGCCCGAGATCGCGCCGCAGTACTGCTGCAACCCGCAAGGGTCGGCGCCGGGGGTCGACTGGTCGCGCTGCGTGCCGCTGGATCCCAACGCGCTGGAGGCGCTGTCGCCCGCGGTCAACGGCCGCGGCCACGGCGTGACCCGGGCCGGCGAGGTCATCCGCTATCGCGCGCACTACGAGAACATCGGCGGCGCCGACGCCCACGACGTGCAGGTCATCGTGGCGCTCGACGACGACCTCGACGCTGCCACGCTGTCGGCCCCCGGTGGCCGCTATGACGCCGCGACGCGGAGCATCACGTGGGTCGACCCGGTGGTGTTCCCGAGCGACCCGCGCCACTTCGACTTCTCGATCGCGGTGCGCGCCGACGCCGGCCCGGCCACGCGGGTGCGCGTGGTCGCGACCATCGTGTTCCCCGATGCCGCGCCGCCGACGCGGCTCGACACCAACTTCATCGAGCACGCCATCCCCGACCCCGCGCTGCCAGTGGCGCCGGATCTGGCGGTGTTCGCGTGCGAGCGCCAGCCCGGCGGCGACACCTGGAAGGTCAAGCTGGAGAACCGCGGCTGGGCCTTCGCGTTCAACGCCGAGGCGACCATCGTCGAGCCGCCGGCGTGGCTGCAGGTGATCGACGGCACCGCGCAGTTCGGTCACCCCAGCGACGACCGCGCCGAGCTGCGCACCGCGCCCCCGGTGACCGCGCTCGAGAGCAGCGACACCGTCGAGCTGCGCGGCGCGACCAGCGACCCCTGCGCCGTCGTGAAGTGGCGCATCAGCTACCTGACCAGCGCCGGCGAGGCGCGCGTACAGGAGGTGCAGGCCGCGCTCGACACCGACGGCGACGGCCAGCCCGACCCGGTGCTCGGCGCAGGTGATGCTGGCAAGGGCTGCGGCTGCGACGTGGGCGGGCGTGGTGGAGCGGCGCCGTTGACGGCGACCCTGGGCCTGTTGCTCGCGGTCGCGCTGCTGCTGCGCCTGCGCCGACCGCGCGGCCGCGCCACCTGGCGCCGGTCGCGCCGCACTGCTCGGCCTGGCGGTGTTCCTGTGCGGCGGCTGCATGCCCAACTACAGCTACGAGACCACGCCGCTGGACAACCAGCGCGTCGCCGACCGCTGCGGCGCCAGCGCCAGCGCCGACCTGCCAGTGTCGCTGGGCGCGGCCAGCCTGCTGCGACCCTGAGCCAGTGACGGTGGTGGCGGGTCAGGGTGCCGCGGGCACGGGCTCGGAGCTGGAGGTGTCGCCCGAGGGCGCAACCCCGTTGGCGGTGGATGATGCTGCCGGGACGGCGGCGGCGGCGGCGGCCGGGTCGGTCGGCGCCTGGGCGGCCGGGAACGCCGCCGCCTGCAGCAGCGGCATGAAGTCATGCACGTTGGCGACCGCCGCGCGCAGGGCCTGGTTGAGCTGTGGCACCGTGACCTGATCCTTGTCGTCGCGCAGCATGGTCAGCCTGAAGTAGGCGAAGCGGCGCTCGTGATCGAGGGCGAAGCCGGCCAGCGGAGCGGCGTGGTTGAGCAGCGCGATGGTGTGCTCGGTGGCGGCGAGGCGGTCCTCGGGGATGTCGGCCACCGCGAGCTGCACGATCTGCACGAGCGGCAGCTGCATCTCCCAGCGCAGGCACATGGGCAGCCCGTTGTTGGTCGGGACCTCGGCGACCTGCGTGGCCGGGTTGGGAGCGAAGTTGACGCCCTCCTCGCGCAGGTAGTCACACAGGTCCTGGAAGCTGGCGAGGCTGGTGAACGGGGGCGTGTATGGAGGGGTCATGATCATTCCTCTTGGTTAAAACAGGTGCGGGTGAAGGTGCTTGAGGTGTTCGTGCTCGGGGATCAGCGCGGCCGCGACACCGCCCGCGCCGTGGCCGACGCCGCTGGCGACGCCGCCAGCGATGCCGCCGACGCCGACGCCGTGGTCCAGCGCGGCCGCGACCTCGGCGCCGCCGTCGTGCGCGGCATGGCCGGCCGCGGCGCCGCGCGCCATCAGGCTGGGGGCGTTGGCGCCGATGGCGCCGCCGACCAGCGCGCCCGCGCCAGCGCCCAGGGTGCCGCCGATCATGGCGCCGGGGACGCCGCCGACCATGCCGCCGAGGACCGCGCCGCCGACGCCGCCGACGCCAGCGCCGATGGCGGCGCCTCCCACGGTGCGCCCGCCGGGGCTCATGGCCGCGCCGAGGATGCCGTGGCCAGCGGCATGCAAACCGCCCATGGCCTGGTGATGCGCCGCGCCCAGACCGCCCGCGACGCCGCCCGCGGCCTGGCTGCCGCCGGCCACCAGCGCGCCGCCGATCCCCCCGGCGATCCCGCCGACGCCGACGCCGCCCTGCAGCGCGGCGCCGATGCCGCCGGCCGCGGTGTGCGCGCCGCCGATGATGCCGGGCAGGCCAGCGCCGACCGCGCCGCCGACCAGCGCGCCCGCGCCGGCACCCAGGGTGCCGCCGATCATGGCGCCCGGGACGCCGCCGAACATGCCGCCCAGGACCGCGCCGCCGACGCCGCCGACCCCGGCGCCGATGGCCGCGCCGCCCGCGGTGCGCCCCAGCGGGCTCGACGCCATGCCCAGGCCGGCGTTCATGGCGCCGCCGGCCATGCCCATCATGCCGCCCATCATGCCCATGCCGGCGTTCATGGCGCCGCCGGCCATGCCCATCATGCCGCCCATCATGCCGCCGCCACCCGCGCCGCCGGTGCCCTGCGTGGTCGCGATGTACTGCGTCGCCGCCGCCGGGTTCAGCATCAGGAGGCCGCCGGTCGCGGCCTGCACGCTCATGCTGAGCGGCCCGATGGCCTGCAGGCCGCCGGCCAGCAAGGCCTGGCCGATCCCGCTGACGATGCCCCCGACGCCGACGCCGCCCGACAGCGCGGCGCCGATGCCGCCCGCCGCGGTCTGCGCGCCGCCCATGATGGCGGGCATGCCGTTGCCCAGCATGCCGCCCACCATGGCGCCGCCGGCCGCGCCCAGGGTGCCGCCGAGCATCGCGCCCGGCACACCGCCGAACATGCCACCCAGCACCGCCCCGCCGACGCCGCCGACCCCGGCGCCGATCATGGCGCCGCCCGCGGTGCGTCCCATCGGGCTCATCGCCGCGCCCAGCAGACCGCTGCCCGCGGCGCCGATGCCCGCGCCGATGCCGCCCATCATCTGACCGCCGGTTGCCATCAGCGACGGCATGCCGTGGCCGATCGCACCACCCACCAGGGCGCCCGCGCCGGCGCCCAGGGTGCCGCCGATCATCGCGCCCGGCACGCCGCCGAACATGCCGCCCAGCACCGCCCCGCCGACGCCACCGACCCCGGCGCCGATGGCCGCGCCACCCGCGGTGCGCCCCAGCGGGCTGCCCGCGAAGCGCATCGCGCCGCCCGCCATGCTGCCCAGGCCCGCGCCGATGCCGCCCATCATCTGACCGCCGGTTGCCATCAGCGACGGCATGCCGTAGCCGAGCGCGCCGCCGACCATGGCGCCCGCGCCGGCGCCCAGGGTGCCGCCGATCATGGCGCCCGGCACGCCGCCGAACATGCCGCCCAGCACCGCCCCTCCGACGCCGCCGACACCCGCACCGATCATCGCGCCACCCGCGGTGCGCCCCATCGGCGACCCCATCATGCCGCCGATGCCGCCCATCATCCCCATGCCGGCGCCCGCCATGCCGCCCAGCATCCCCATGCCGGCGCCCATCATGCCGCCCATGCCGGCGCCCATACCGCCGTCGAGCGAGTCAGCCAGCGCGTTGAGCCGCGCCGCCTCGGCCCGGTAGCCAGCCGCGCGCGCCATGTTGGCGCCACCGCCCAGCATGCCCATGCCGGCGCCCATCATGCCGCCCATCATCCCCATGCCCGCGCCGGCCACGCCGCCCATCATCCCCATGCCCGCGCCGGCCATGCCGCCGAGCATGCCCATGCCGCCGCCGAGCATGCCCATGCCTTGCGCGCCCGCCGCGCCGAGGCCGCCCATCACACCGCCCATCGCCTGACCACCGCCGGCCATCAGTGCGCCGCCGATGCCGCCCGCGATGCCACCGACGCCGACGCCGCTACCGAGCGCAGTGCCGATGCCACCCGCCGCGGTCTGTGCGCCACCCATGATCCCGGGCCAGCCGGCGCCGATGGCGCCGCCGACCATGGCGCCCGCCCCCGCGCCCAGGGTGCCGCCGATCATGGCGCCCGGGACGCCGCCGACCATGCCGCCCAGCACGGCGCCGCCGACACCGCCGACTCCGGCGCCGATCATGGCGCCACCCGCGGTGCGCCCCAGCGGGCTCTGCAGAGAGTGGGCGATCCCGGTCGACGCGGTCATCGCCGCGTGGTGCGCGTGATCGACCTCGCCGTGGACCCCCTCGGCGACCGCGTGGCCCGCGGTGCCGGCGCCGTGGGCGACGCCCCCGACGACGCCCTGGACGCCGACGCCGTGGTCGACGGCGGCGACGGCCTCGTGGGCGCCCTGCAGGACACCCTGGACGACTGGATTCGGACGGTGCGGCATGAACATCGGAACGCTCCTCTTCGGATTCGGCAGATTCAGACAGCAAGAACGACTCGGAAACGGCAGCCCAGCGCCCCCGTGGGCTGGACGCGGAGCCGGAGCGGCTAGGCCCAGCTGCGCTGGGGCTAGCCGTCGGCGAAGTCGTACACGACCACCTCGTCACGCTCGGCTCGCTCGGCGGCCAGCTCCTGGCGGCTGCGCCAGACCAGGCGGCCCTGATCCTCGAGCTCCAGCGCGGAGGCACGCCGGAGCAGGTTCATGTCGATGGGCACGTCCTGCGCCGCGGCCAGGAAGGCCGCGCGCACCGCCGCGTTCTTGATGTAGCCGCCCGACAGCTCGAAGCTGCGCGCCAGCAGGTTGAAGTCGATGTCGTCCTCGACCGGCGCGCGCGCGGGCATGAAGCTCTGCCACAGGCGCTCGCGCTCGGCGACCTCGGGGATGTCGAGGTGCAGGTGCAGGCTGAGGCGGCGCTGCACCGCCTCGTCGAGCGAGGCCTCCTTGTTGGTGGTCAGGATGGCGACGCCGCTGTACTGCTCGAGGCGCTGCAGGAGGTAGTTGACCGCCAGGTTGCCGTAGCGATCGTTGGACGACTTGACCTCGGTGCGCTTGGCGAACAGCGAGTCGGCCTCGTCGAACAGCAGCACGGCGTGCGCGCGCTCGGCGTGATCGAACACCTTGCCGAGCTGCTTCTCGGTCTCGCCGACCCACTTCGACACCACCTGCGCCAGGTCGACCTGGTAGAGGTCCAGGCCGAGGGCCTGCGCGATGAGGCCCGCCAGCATGGTCTTGCCGGTGCCCGGAGGGCCCGAGAACAGGCCGATCATGCCCTTGCCATGGCCGGCGCGCTCGCCGAAGCCCCAGGCGTTGTAGACCTGATCGCCGAACTTCTTGCGGCTGATGAACTCGCTGACGCGCTCCATGTCCTGCGGCGGCAGCACCAGGTCGCGCCAGCTCACCGACACCGTCAGGCGACGCGCCAGCTCGCCGAGCTCGTTGCGCAGCCGCCGGTCCACGCCATTGCGTAGCTCGGTGTGGTGCACCGCACGGCCGCCGTCGCGATCGGCGATGGCCAGCGCCTCTCCGGCGGTGTGCACGATCTCGCCGGGCGTCAGGTTGAAGGCCATGGCCAGCTGGCCGAGCTGCACGTCGGGCGCGCGCCGCGCCGCCGGCAGCACGCTGTCCCACAGCCGCGCGCGCACCGGCTCGGGCGGGATGCGCAAGGCCAGCTCCTGCACCGGGTGCTGCGCCTTCAGGCGCGGCGGCTCCATGGTGTCGACACCCATCACCAGCGGCCCCTGGTAGTCGAACAGCCGACGCAGGAGCTCGCGCCCGCCCTCGGCCAGGAGCTCCGGCACCAGCGGGCCGACATACAGCACCGCGCCGCGGATGATGGCCTCGCGCTCGGCGCGCCGGAACAGATCGTCGAAGGTGCCGCGGTCGAGCACCGCCGGGTTGAACACCACCAGCGGGCGGCCGGCGTAGGCCGCCAGCTTGGCGGCCACCGTCTTCTTGCCGACCCCGGTGGCGCCCCACAGCAGGAGCCACGGCGGCCGCACCGCGCGCGGCTGCTCGGCGTGCGCGCGCATGGCCTGGCACAGCGTGGTGATCTCCTCGCGCTGGCGCTCCTCCAGGTGCAGGTCGTCCAGCGTGGGCGTGCCATGCAGGATGGTCACGCAGCGCGACAGCTCGGGCGCCAGCTGGCCGCGCCCGCACAGCCCCGACAGCACGTCGAAGCTGGGGCGGATCGCGCGGTGGGTCAGCGACCCGAACGACTCCAGCGCCTCGGCCGACAGCACCTCGATGAGCTGCCAGCGCGAAAGCGGTCGATCTGGATCGACCGCGTCCAGCAGCGCGACGCGATCCGCGCGCCTCAGGCGACACAGCTGCGCCACCAGGGTCAGGTCGACGCCACGGCGGCCACCGCCGGGCCCGCGCAGCACGCTGAAGATCTCGGCCAGCGCGCCATCGACGTGCGGCGCCATCGCGATGACCAGGACCTCGACCTCGAGCGGGCGCAAGGCCAGGTGATCGACCAGGCGACCGATGGGCGCCGCCTTGCGCAGCCCGGCGAGCTCGTGCTCGGTGCGCGCCAGCGCGGCCGACAGCGCGGCCTCGTCCTCGGGCTGCGCCGCGCCCGCCGAGCCCAGGCGCGCCACCCGACGTGCGGTCAGCGCGCCCTCGACCTCGGCGATCGACGGGTGGCTGGAGGCCGGACGGATCTGCGCGCGCTGCATCGCCCGCAGCGTGCGCTCCGCCAGCAGCCAGACCCGGTTCAGCTCGACGCTGAGCCAGCGTTCAGCGAGCTCGCCATCCTCGACCGTCATCGCGCCTCTCCTCCATCCTTCTCCCCCCTCCTACTGCAGCCTGCCGTGACCCACTCCCGCCGCGATGTTGCAAGAGTGTTGTGACTATCAAGGCCGCGCGGTCACTTCCGTTTTCGCGATGGTGACTTCCTGGTCACTGGCGGCGGCGGGGGCGCTTCCGCGCTGGGCGGCGCGTCATCGTCGCCGGCGCCGTCACCCGGACCGACGCCGCCGCTGGCTCCGCCGCCGCTGGCTGCGCCGCCGCCGCTGGCTCCGCCGCCACCGCCACCCGCATCCTCAGCGCCATCGCCTCCATACTCGCCGGCCTCGGGCGGTGGCTCGTCGTCGACGGGGGGCATGGCGTCGGCGGCGGCCGGGAAGAAGTAGTCGCCATCGTCAGCATCGGCGTCGGCGTCCTCCTCTTCATCTTCATCGGGATGGGGCACCTGCTCCGACGTCGGCCCGGCCCCGTCGACCTCGAAGTCGGCCGCCACGCCCTCCTGCTGCGACTCCTCCAGCTCGGCCTCGCGGCGCTCGCGCTGCTCGGGCGAGCCGCCGAGGTCGTCATCGACACAGTGGCCGAAGGCGTTGCTGGCCAGCACCTCCTCCACGGTCGGCGCGCGCTCGGCCAGCTCCGGCCCAGGCGCCAGCGCCCCGGCGCTGCGCGCGTCAGCGTGCTCGTCATGACGCGCCCGTTCACGCCGCGCGTCGAGGCTCCCGAGGTCCTCGGGTTTGCGCTGATACTCCATCGGTGTCGACCGATGATAGGTTAGCGGCCTGGGGCTGCTGCGCGCGTGTTGCGATTGTGTTGTGATTGCGCGACGAGCTGACAG
Source organism: Deltaproteobacteria bacterium (assembly GCA_020853705.1). Classification (GTDB taxonomy): domain Bacteria; phylum Myxococcota_A; class Polyangia; order Haliangiales; family JADYYK01; genus JADYYK01. Next base: position 7,907 of record JADYYK010000240.1, on the reverse strand, counting down.
CCCAGCATACGAGGGAGCCATGGCCGAACGGATCCTCCTGGTCGAGGATGATCGAGCGCTGCGCGAGGTCACCGAGATGCACCTGCAAGGTGCCGGCTACACCGTCGAGGCGGTGGGCGACGGCAACCTGGCGCTGGAGGCCGCCGCTGCGGCGCGGCCCGACGCGGTGGTGCTCGATCTCATGTTGCCCGGGCGCTCGGGGCTCGAGGTCTGCCGCGAGCTGCGCGCGCGCTATGCGCCCAGCCCCGGCGTGGTCATGGTCACCGCCAAGGGCAGCGAGGCGGACATGGTGATCGGCCTCGACGCCGGCGCCGACGACTATGTGGTCAAGCCGTTCGCGCCCGCCATCCTGCTGGCCCGCCTGGCCGCGCTGTGTCGCCGGCTGGCGGCGCGCCCCGCGACCGCCGCCGCCAGCCCCGAGCTCCTGACCTGGCACGACATCACGGTCGATCTCAGCGCCCGCGCCGCGCGCGCGCGCGGCCAGGCCTTGAGCCTGACGCCGACCGAGCTGGCGCTGCTGGCGCGCCTGTGTCGCAGCCCCGGCCACGTGCTGACCCGCAAGCAGCTCCTGGAGGAGGTCTTCGGCTCCAGCCACGAGGGCTATGCACGCAACGTCGACTGTCACGTCACCCGGCTGCGCCGCAAGCTGGAGGGCGTCGGCCTGACCCCGGCGCCGATCCACACCGTGCACGGCGCGGGCTACCGGCTGGGCGACGCGTGAGGGTTCCCGGCGCGCACCTGTCGCTGCCCGGCAAGCTGTCGCTGCTGGCGGGCTTCGTCCTGACGCTGACGGCGTGCCTGCAGCTGTGGCTGGTGCAGGTCACCGCCGGGTCGTCGGACCTGGTCAAGGCGCTCGCGATGGTGCTTCCGATGGGGCCACCCACGCTGTTCGTGCTCCTGCTCGGGCGCTACGTGGTCGGTCGACTGACCATCCCGGTGATCGCGGCCTACCGCCGCGTCGCCGCGGGCGACCTGCACGCCGAGCTGCCGCCGATGACCGCGGGCTCCGACTTCGTGGCGCTGCGCGAGGCCTTCGCGTCGATGGGCCACGCGCTGGATCGTTCGATCAAGAAGGTGCAGGCCGCCGACGCCGAGCGCCGCAAGCTGTTCGCCGATCTGGCGCACGAGCTGGCCACGCCCACGTCGACGCTGATGGGGATCGCCGCGGCGCTGCGCCAGGGCAGCGGCGATCGCGAGCGCCTGCTCGGCCACCTCGAGCACGAGAGCGCGCGCCTGGAGCGCCTGATCGCCGACATCCGCGAGGTCGCGCACCTCGAGGATCCGACGCTCCCCATGCTGCGCGAGCCCTGCGACGTCGCCGCGCTGGCCGCGGCGGCGGCCGAGCGCGCCCGGCTGGCCCCCGGCGCGAGCTGCGAGGTGCGCTGTGACATCGCGCCCGCGAGCGCCGAGGTCGACCCGCTGCGCATCGATCAGGTGCTGGTCAACCTGCTCAGCAACGCGGCTCGCCACGCGCCTGGCGGCGTGGTCGCGCTCGCGGTGGGGACCCAGGCTGCCGACGTGATCATCCGCGTCGAGGACAGCGGGCCGGGGGTGCCCGACGCGCTGCTGCCCGAGCTGGGGCGGCGCCTGCTGCGCGTGGACGCCTCGCGCAGCAGGGACACCGGCGGCCACGGCCTGGGGCTGTCGATCGTGCGCGCGATCGTGGCGCGCCATGACGGCCAGGTGACCTTCACGCGCGCGGCGCTGGGTGGCCTGGGGGTCGAGGTCAGGCTGCCGCGCGAGGCGCGCCCGGCGGCGGGCGGAGGCGCTGGCGGAGGCGCCCACGCCGGCGCGGCGGCGACGGCGGCCTGATGGCGTTTCGGAGCGATCTCGACGCCGCCCACGCGCGGGTCAAGGCGCTGGAGGCGGAGCTGGCCCGGGCCGCCGCCGAGAACCGGCGCCTGCGCGGGGAGGCTGGTGCTGGCGCACACCCGGTCGCGCCCGCCGCGCCCACGTCAACCCAGGCGCCCGCGCGGCCCGACTGGCCGGCGCGGCTGGTCGTCGGGCTGGTGACGGCGGCGGCGCTCGGGCTGGGAGTGATGCTGGCGCTGGGGGCACCCCTCGGGCTGACGCTGGCGCTGGTGGGCGCGCCCGCGCTGGCCGCGCTGGTGCTGGTCCTGGTGCTGCACCAGCTGGTGGTGGTGGCGCGCCCGGGCGAGCTGGTGGTGCTGAGCGGCCGGCCGCGCACCCTGCCCGACGGCAGCCAGGTCGGCTTCCGGCTGCTGCGCGAAGGCCGCGCGGTGCGCTTCCCGCTGCTCGAGCAGGCTCAGCACTTCGACCTCCGGCCGCTGTCGGTCGAGGTCACGCTGCTCAGCGTGTACTCCCGCGATCGCACCCCGGTCTCGGTGCGGGCCAGGGCCGAGGTCCGCTTCAGCCCCGACGAGCTCCACCTGCGCCACGCGGTCGAGCGCCTGCTCGGGGTGCCCCGCGCCGACGTGACCCGCCTGGTGCGCGACACCCTGGAGAGCGGCGTGCGCGAGGTCATGAGCCAGCTGCCCGCCAGCACCCTGGAGCAGGACGCGGCCCGGGTCGCCGAGACCGTCATCGCGGTCGCGACCCCGCGGCTGCACGCCTTCGGCCTGGAGCCCGCGACGCTGACGCTGACCCGTCGCGACGACGGCGTCGACAGCGCGCCATGAGGGCGTCGCGCCGGGCCGGCCCCCTCAGCAGGCGCCGGTGCGGGTGCGGCCGTGCTCGAAGCAGTAGCGGCGCGGCGACGCCGCGGGCCGAGCCAGGCCGCGGGTCACACGGCCAGCTGCTCGTCGACCAGCGCGACCAGCTCGGGGGCCAGCCGCTCGCCGAGCAAGAACAGCGGCGCCCTGAGCGGGCGGCGGCAGCGCAGCGCCCCGGCCAGCGCGGCGCCAGCCTGTGACGCGTCGAGCGCCGGGACCAGCCCCAGCAGCAGCGCCTCGCGCGGCAGCGCCGCCGCCACCTCGGGCGCAGCGCCCGCGTCGGCCCCGACGAAGAGCAGCGGCGGGTCGCCGACGGCGTGGACCAGCGCCGCGCTCGCGGTCTGCACTGCCCCGCGCAGCCAGATCAGCTCACCCGCGCCGGCGCGCGCGACCTCGGCGAGGCCGGCCCGGGTCGGCTCCGACAGCGCCGCGTGCACGCGCGCGGCCGCCTCGTCGTCGCGCAGCAGGACCCCGGGAAACCCAGGCTCCAGGCCGACCTGCCCGGCGGCCAGCGCCAGCAGGCGCTGCGCTGGCATGACCTGCCGGCGCAGCCAGGGTGCCGGCGGCCCGAGCTCGACCAGCCCGAGATCGTGCAGCGCCTCGCCGGGCGCCAGCCAGCGCCACAGCTCGACCACCGAGGCCGTGCCCCCGCCCAGCGCCACCGTGGCCAGCACCTCGACGGTGAGCGCATCGCCGCCCGACAGCAGGCTGCCCACGCGCCGCAGCGGCGACGCCACCTCGTGCGCCAGCAAGCAGGCCACGATCCAGCGGTCGGCGTCCACCACGCCCCAGGTCTGCAGGGCGTCCAGCAGCGGGATCGACCAGCGCCGCTGCCGCGTGGCCTCCACCCGGCGCTCCAGCAGCAGCTGGCGGTGATAGGCCAGCTCGGTCAGCGCCCGCAGCGAGGCCGGCTGGGGCGCCGGCGCGTTGAGCAGGCTCCGGGCCTGGGCTACCGTGGCCAAGCCTGCGATGGCGCCGGCCGCGGCCAGCTCCTCGAGGCTGCCCGCCAGGCGCGCGTGCATGACGCCGACCAGCTCCATCAGGTACTCGGAGGAGGTCTGCAGGGGCGCCGCGCGGGCGACCCCACCAGGCTGGCCAACATGCTGAGGAATCTGCTCTGGCACTGGATTGGGCAAGCTGAAACACGATACCATGTCGCAACTCGGGGGAGGCTGGCAGCACCATCCCCGTATGAGTTTCGCGCAGAATCTGCGCAAAATCCGTGGGGGAGCGCAATGTCCCGGAAGTCCGACGTCAGCTTTGGTGAAGGTGAGCAGCCGACTGGCCCGAGTGCCGAACCGCCGTGGGCGGGACGCCGCACCCTGACCCAGGACGTGGCGCCTCCAGCCGCCGCCCCGCCCACCATCTTCCGTGATGCCATCGAGGGCGCCTCGGCCCAGGGCGGCGCCGTCGTCGATCAGGCGCTGAGCCAGTCCGGCGGGGGCCAGAGCCACGCCTCGGGCGCCAGCATCCACACCGACGGCACCGCCGCCGCGGCCGCCGACGCCCTGGGCGCGCGGGCCTTCACCGCGGGCTCCGACATCTTCTTCGGCGCCGGGCAGTACGCACCGCAAACCGAGGCCGGCAACACCCTGCTCCAGCACGAGCTGACCCACGTCGCCCAGGCCCGGGGCACCGAGGCGCCGTCACCCGGCAACTACCGCGTCTCCGATCCCGGCGACGCCGCCGAGGTCGAGGCCCGCGCGGTGTCGACCGGCGGAGGCGCCGCCACCATGGGCGCCAGCGCCGGCACAATCTACCGGACCACCGTCGGCGAGCGCATCGCGACGGCCGAGACCGGCCGTGGCGTGAGCCCCGAGGACGCCGCCGGCCACGGCGCGCGCGACGGCGCCAGCCACGACATGATCGACGCTCGCGCCGCCGGGACCGCCGACGACGATCCGGTGCAGGCCTTCCGCATCGCGGTCACCGCAGGGCGCTCCGGTCCCATCATGACCAAGTGGAACGCCATCCCGGCCGCCAGCAAGGCGGTGATGGCGGGCGAGAAGGACACCCTGCTGCGTGCGATGCAGATCGTGGGGCCCAAGTCGATCAAGATCCTGCAGGACCTGACCATCAACCCGGGCACCGATCAGCGCTTCGCCCAGGAGATCCTGTGGCACGGCTCCAGCAAGGCGTGGGCGAAGGAGCTCGGTGACGCGGGCCTGATGGCGTCGTTCCTGGCCGCGGAGCCCCGGCGCACCCACCTCGATCAGAAGTCGCTGACGCACCTGGCCGACTACGTCAAGGTCAGCGACGACGTCGCCAAGGACGCCTTCGAGAAGGCCTGGGCGACGCTGGGTAGCGGCGACGTCACCATCTCGGGCACCACCTACTACAGCGTCGGCTGGACCAAGGAGGACATCGGCTTCCTGTACCGGACCCTGCTCGGCGGCCGCATTCCGCCCAGCCACCTCCTCGGCCTGACCGGGATCTGGAACTGCGACAGCTACCAGGTCGGCACCGGACCGCAGAACGACCTCGACTACGGCTACTGGGAGGCCGCGGGGCGGATGGTGCTGCCGTACAACACCAACGCCACCATCGGTCGCGACCACAACATGGTGGGTGGCTCGGGACAGAAGGGCTCCTCGATGAAGCACCTGACCTCGACCATCATGCACGAGGTCGGTCACGTGGTCGGCACCCACACCGGGGAGTGGAGCTGGGGCAACGACTCGGCCAGCCCGCTGGCGCTGACCAGCTACGGCGCCGGCGCCGCGGGCAGCACCGCCGCCGCCAGCGCGCTGTGGGACGCGTCCAAGAATCGCGCCGCGCGTGCGCCCCGCGGCGGCACCGCTGATCCGGTCAGCGAGGCCGACGCCAAGCTGTTCCTCGAGGCCGAGGTGCGCAACGCCCAGGGCGCGGCGTTCGGGACCACGGCCTGGAGCGGCGCGGGCAAGGACCAGCCCTCGTTCGAGGCCGGCCTCCGCGACCAGTACCGCGATCAGCCGCTGTACAAGATGGCCAAGCAGGTCGCTGGCAACCTCGACAGTGCCTACACCCACCCTCGCGTGAGCACCGCCGAGAGCGACAAGATGGTGGCCTTCCTGAGCCGCATGGGCGGCGGCGTGCAGTGGTACAAGTACAACAAGACCGCGCACGACAAGAAGGTGTCCTGGTACTCCCTGTCCTCGGTGCAGGAGTGGTTCGCGGAGCAGTACTCCTACTACATGACCAGCAACGGCGGCGCGACCATCCCCGCCGTCAAGGACCACCTCAAGACCGTGCTGCAGGACATCGACACCACGTCCGGGAGCCCGATCCACAGCCCCGGCGCTGGCGGCGGAGCCGGCGTCGGTGGAGGTGGCGCAGGTGCGGGCGGCGCGGCCCCTGCCGAGGGCGGAGGCGACGCCGCCGCAGCAGGTGCGGCGACCGCAGCGCCGCCCGACAACGGCCACCGCTTCCACATCTCCTGGCGCGGTTGATCTGCCCGCCCGCGCATGTCCATCGTCAACGCCCAGATCGTCAGCTGCAAGTGCGGCGCGCGCGTCGAGCTCGACCTGGCCGACTCGATCCACGTCGATCGCCACCCGCACCTGCGCCAGCGCCTGCTCGACGGTGAGCTGCACAGCTTCACCTGCCTGGCCTGCCTGCGCACCATCGTGATCGACAAGCAGCTCTTCTACTACGATCACGCGCGGCGTCAGTTCCTGTGCGCCTTCCCCATGTCCGAGCTGGGCAACGCCGACGCCTGCGACGCGATCACGCGCAACGCCTTCGACCAGGCGCTCGGCAGCGGCGCGCCCCCCGTGCTGCAGGTCAAGCCCGAGCAGTACCTGCTGCGCACCTGCTTCGGCCTCGACGAGCTGCGCGACAAGATCCGCATCGACGACGCCAAGCTGAACGACCTGGTGGTCGAGGAGCTCAAGTGCCAGGTCATGGCGAACACCCCGGCGCTGCAGGAGCGCGGCGTGATCGCGCTGTGGCTGCGCCGCGTCGCCCCCGACGGCAGCCTGGAGTTCCTGCCCGAGGCGACGCAGCGGCCCGCCCCCGAGGCCGGCCCTGGCGCGATGGCGGTGTCTCGCGCATTCTATGACGACGTCGCCGCCCTCGGGCATGAGGCCATCCTGGCGGCCCGCCCCGGCCTGGCCTGGGGCTCCCACGTCAGCATGCGGAGGCTGTGGATGGAGTCGCGCAAGCAGGCACGGCACGGGGCGGCGCGGTGAGCTCGGCGGGCGTCGTCAGGGCGCGGCTCGGGCTGGCGCTCTGCTTCACGCTGGCGGTGGCGCAGACCGGTGGGGCGTTCGCGGGCCCCGGGAAGAAGACCAAGGTGACGACCAAGCTCACGGCGACGCAGTGGAAGCAGGCCGAGGCCACCCTGCGCACGCACTTCGAGGCCGCCAAGCGCGCCCTGCTCGAGGTCAAGCCCTACAAGGACCTCAAGCTGGGCACCACCTTCTGGGTGCGCTACCAGGCCGGCGGTGGCGGGCTGGTCGCGGTGCGCGGTGACAGCGTCATCAGCGACAAGGGCGACGCGTCGATCAGCGCAGTGCTGCGGGCCGACGACTTCCTGAAGACGCGGGGCCTCGACGCCACCGACTTCGTCTACATGCTGCGCAACCTCGGCGGCGAGCTGCCCGAGGAGCTGCGCGGCAACATCATCACCAAGCACAAGGACGACCGGCTGAACCCACGCTGGGAGTTCGAGGCCGGCCAGGCGCGCCTCATCGTGTTCACCCACCGGGTCGGCAACCACGAGGCCTCGCCCAGCATCTTCGTCTACCAGGGCAAGTTCGAGATCGACGCCAGCTACGGCGTGCGCTGGGCCAAGATCGAGGCGGTCCAGCTCCCCCCGGCCAAGAAGTCGCGCTAGCAGCGACTTGCACCTGCTCCGAGGGTCCAGCCGGCCACGTGGCCGGCCCGCCGCGGAGTCGCAGCGTGAGGGGAGCGGGGCCCCGTTGGGCTTTGCCCCGACGAGGGGCCCGCGCATCGCCGCTCCGCCTGGCGCGGCCACGCTCGGCGGGCGGCCGTCAGGCCGGCGCAGCCTCGGCCGCCGGCTGCGCTTGCGCTGGCGCGGCACCATAGGGGCGCCCGTCAGCGTGTCGGAAGCCGAAGCCATGCTGCCCACATGGGTCCCGGCTGACGATGACGCGGCCGTCATGCACGGCGCGGTGGTGGAATGAGCAGACGAGGAGAAGATTGGCCGCGTCGTGGCCGCCAGACTGCGAGCGGTAGACCTGGTGGTGCAGGTCGACCCAGGCGGCGTTGCGACAGCCCGGGACCTTGCAGCGG
>JADYYK010000239.1 GCA_020853705.1 Deltaproteobacteria bacterium | reverse complement strand
CTACCACGCGTGTTTCGCACGTCCTGGTTGCGGCCTCTGCGCTGCGAAGGACGCTGCCGCGCGCGCAAACGACCCTCGAGGGCGCTCCGTGGCACCTCGACGCGCGTATGCGCTGGGAAGGGCCCTCCAGATCGAGGCCGACCATCCACCGTCAAATGACCTGATGCGGTCGTCAATAAAAAACGACATCCTATCCCACACATTCTTCTCCGCCTGTGCAACGGAGGCGCAATGAACCCTGAGCGGACGCGCCGGCGCAGCGGCGAGGAGCGGCCTCCTCCAGAGGCCGCCGCCGCGGAGCCCGTCGCCCGAGCCACCCATCGTCCTCGGCCGCCAACCCGAGCCGCCCGTCCGAGCCGCCCGTGGCGGTGGCGACAACGCTGCTCGTTCAGTTCGCCATGCCCGAACGGCCTCGCTGCAATGCGGGGCCGCCGAGAGTCGGGTAGCCCCGCCGGTCGGCCGGCGGGGCCCCCACAGATCCGGACGTGCGGATTTCCCGCATCCGGCTCTTCGAGAGTCGGGTTCGCTACGTGACGTAGCGGTGCGTGATGCGCGGCGGCGGGAGCGGATATCGCTCCAGCAGCCGAAACATCGCTTCCCAGCTGACGAGACCCTTCTGCGAGCGGCGACAGAGCCACTTGCGCCAGGCCTTCGTCACCTCGTACCAGATCCGCGCCAGCGCCCGGTTGTTTCCCGTGACGCCATAGTAGGCATAGTGCCCACGCAGCTTCTGACCGAGGGCGCGGTGCTGTGCCTCGACATCGTCGTGGCGGTGCCTTCGGCACCACTCCGCGATGCGGCGTAGCGTGCGACTGAAGCGGTCCTTTGCCGTGCGCTTCTTCACCACCCAGTAGCCCTTGCGGGACAGACCCCAGTGGTGCGTGAAGCCCAGCAGGTCGAAGGTCCCGGGCCCGTCGTCGTTCCCGTCGTCGCGGTCGGGCCGTCGAAACGGGACCAGCCGCGTCTTCGTGGGGTGCAGCGCCAGGCCGTACCTGCCAAACCGCTTTGGCAGGACCTCGAGGACCCGCTCGGCATCCAGCTTCTGCGCGAAGACGAAGACGAAGTCGTCAGCGTACCGCACGAGTACGGCCTTACCCTTCAGCCGCGGTCGCACGACCCTGACGAACCAATCATCCAGCACCGCGTGCAGGTAGATGTTTGCCAGGAGGGGCGAGATCACTCCTCCCTGCGGCGTACCCGACTCGGGGTGAGAGAGCATGACGCCCTCCAACACGCCAGCGTTCAGCCACTTGCCGATGAGGCGCAGGATCGCGCCGTCACGTACCCGCTGACCAAGGATCTCTCGAAGGTGGCGGTGGTCGAGGGTGTCGAAGAACTTGCTGATATCGACCTCCAAGACCCACCCGCCAGCCATTTTCACCGTCGCGTTCTGGAGTGCTTCGCACGCGTCGTGTGCCGACCGGCGCGGCCGGAAGCCGTACGAGAAGTCGTAGAACTCCTGCTCGTACACAGCCTCCAGTACCATCGCCACGGCACGCTGCAAGACCTTGTCCTCGAAGGTCGGGATGCCGATGGGTCGTGCCTCTGACCCATCACCCTTCGGGATGTGGACCCGCCGCACTGGCGGTGCGCGGTACGCCCCGGACTTCACGCGTTCGAGAAGCGACTGGAGGTTGCCCTCGAGTTGCTCCGCGTACTGCGCTGCGTTCTGTCCGTCAACGCCGCTCGCCCCGTCCTTGCGTGTCCGACGATATGCCTCCCGCAACCAGTCCACATCGATGTGATGCGCCAGCGTCGTGAGCGGCACCTCCGGCATCGCCTTGGCCATCGTTGCTATCCGTTCGAGTTTCGTTGAGACGGTTGGTGAGCTCGATGTCTCTCCCATCGTTCCTTCGCTCGGTTCCGATCTCCCGGCGCCGCCCTTTGCTCGGCAGGGTCCCGTCGGGTCGGTTCCCCCACGTCATCGCTCATACTGCGACGCTCCGACTTCTCGTCCGCCCGATCGTGCTCGTTTTCCCTCGCACGACCGTTCCGGCTCTCCGGAGCCGACGAGACCTCCCAGGTTCCTGGGCAACCCTTGTGTACGTGCCCCGGCCTTTGACCCCGGTGGAGCCAGCACGTCGAGGTCCCGGGTCGCTAGCCCTGAGCTTGACGTACGGGTTTCGCCTTCCGCAATCACAACGGCGTCGGCCTCCACCACATCGACATTTCGGGGCTCAATCTCGCGGCCCGCACACCCGCTGTCTACGCTTCGCGCTCACGGTCGCCCGTGTGTTGCCTACGAGCACGCAAGACTCGCTGCCACCTGGGGACCTCCTCCCTTGGGCGGCGGGGACTCTCACCCCGCGCTGCTCTCCGAAGTTTTGGGCGCTACCCCCTCCTCTCCGACCAGGCTTGTCCTGGCGCACTGTGACGAATCCTGAGGGCAGAGCCCAGCGGGGCCCCACTCCGCCACGCCGCGACTCCGCGGCGGGCCGGCCACGTGGCCGGCTAGCCCAGAACGGCGACGTGGCGATCGTCGCCGGGCTCGCGGAGGCGCTATCCTGCGCGCATGCGCCTCGTCCGCACTGACAGCCTGGGTCCCATCGCCCTCGTCGAGCTCGAGGGCGGCCGCGCCAACGCCATGTCGCTGGAGTTCCTCACCCGTCTGCAGGCGCTGGCCGCCGAGGTGCTGGCCAGCGACGCCAGCGCGGTGGTGCTGACGGGGTATCAGCGCTTCTTCAGCGCCGGCCTCGATCTACCCAGCCTGCTCGGCCTCGAGCGCGACGCCCTGCGCAGCTTCATGCTGGGCTGGCAGCAGGCCATGCTGGCCTGGTTCGACCTGCCGCTGCCGGTGGTCGCGGCGCTGAACGGCCACGCCATCGCGGGCGGCTGCGTGCTCGGCCTGATGGCCGACGTGCGCGTGATGGTCGATGGCGGCGCCAAGATCGGCCTCTCGGAGGCGCAGCTCGGCATCGGCCTGCCCAGCGTGGTCACCGAGGCGCTGCGCCTGGTGGTGCCGCCGGCGGCGCTGCCGGCGCTGGCGCTGGAGGGCCGCCTGGTGACGCCGACCGAGGCGCTGGCCCTCGGCCTGGTCGACGCGGTGGCGCCTGCCGACGAGGTGGTGCCGCAGGCGCTGGCGCGGGCGCGCGTGCTGGGTGCCCAGCCGCGCCTGGCCACCGGCCACATCAAGACCCAGCTGCGCCGCGCCGCGCGCGAGGCCATCGCGCGCGAGTCGGGCTTCGAAGGCTGGCTCGACACCTGGTTCAGCGCGCCGGCCCAGCGCCTGCTCAGCGAGGCCGTGGCCCGCCTGAAGAAGTAGCCGCGCGGGCGCTTGGCGGCGTGGGCGGCGACAGCACCCGGCGCGGGTCGATCTCGGGCACCGCCTCGGGGCCGCTCTCCAGCGGCGTGGGCGCGCCGTACTCGCGATCGATGCGGTTGCGCAGGCGCTGCTCGCTGGCGTACCAGTCGAGCTTGTTCTTGCCGTCGGGGCAGGTCGAGCGCTCGGGCCCGACCGGCGCGCCCCAGCGCAGCTCGGGGCAGTGGTAGGGATCGAACGAGATGGTGAACAGGCGGTCCAGCACGTCCTCGAAGCTGACCAGCTTGGCGCTGCCATCGGAGCGCAGGTAGCGGTACTGGCAGTCCGACTTCGCGGCCTCCTCGGCGAAGGCCGCCAGCGCGGGGGCGGCCTGGCCGGCGCTGGCGATCTTGAGCGCGGCGTCATGCAGCTCGCGCACCGCGGCCTTGAGGCGGGCGTCGCGCGAGGGCGTCGAGTACTCCTCCCACTCCCCGTCGGTGCCATAGATGTTGTCGGGCAGCGCGGGCGGATGGGCGCGCGCGCTGAGGCCGGCGGCGATGGCGGCCTCGACCGCGGTGACGCGATCGGACACGTCGCGACACAGCGACTGCACCTGGTCGCGCAGATCGGCGATGGGATCCATGGCGGCGCCGTCCAGGGCCAGCTTGGCGCGCGACCAGACCTCGAAGGTCTGGCCCTCGCGGCGCGTCTTGTCGTACTGCGCCCAGGGGTCCCAGCCCGGCAGCACCGCGGCCGGCGGCCAGAACAGCTTGCCATCGACGACCGAGACCGGGCGGAAGCGCTTGAAGCCGCCGCCCATGCGCGCGGGGCCGACCACGAAGGCGGCCCCGAAGCGCTTCACGGTCAGGCTGCCGTCGGGGTGGCCGTCGATGAGCTGCACCACGCCGTCGCTGCGCACTGCGGTGACCACCGCGACGTGGCCGTTGGGGTCATAGAAGATCGCCCCCGGGATGACCGACTTGCGCTCGATGCTGACCGGGTAGAAGTCGACGCCGTCCATGCCGGGCTGGGTGCGGTACATGCCCGAGTGCACCTGGCCGCCGATGGAGGCCAGGAACTTGCGCGGGGTCTTGAAGCTGCGCCAGTCGGTCCAGCCGCGTGGCACCACGTCGAAGGCGTAGCGGATGTCGCGCTTGCCGCGGCCGACGACGTCGTTGACGTAGCCGAACGGCAGCTTGCGCTTGAAGGCGAAGTAGGCGCGCAGGTGGTAGGGCAGATCGGCGCAGTCGGGCACCATGGCCAGGTAGGCGTCGGCGGGCTCGAACAGGAGATTCGCCTCGGGGTTGCGCAGGCAGCGATCGAGGCGGTTGCACTTGCGCGCGGCCAGCGCGGCGCCGAGGCGGGCCACGAACTCGGCGTACTCGCGCTCCAGGCGCTCGTCCCAGCGGTTGAGCGCGGGCCAGACCTCGCGCATCGGACGATCCAGCGGCTCGGTCGCGGTGCTCACCGTGGCCACGGTCGAGAACGGGCCCAGCTTCATGACCACCAGCAGCCCCGCGGTGGCGGCGACCGCCCCGGCGCAGGTCAGGACGATGCGCGTCCGTCGGGTCATCAAGACAGCCCCGGCGTCATGTGATCCCCCATCCCGAAATGCTACGCGCTGGAGCGCGCCGCGACAAGCGCGGCCAGGCCGGCCTCGCGCGTGATCACGGGCACATAGCCGAGCTCGCGGCGCGCCTTGGCGTCGGACACCGTGACCTCCTCACCGATCAGGCGCACCGTGGTCCGCGCCAGGGCGGGCTCGCCGCGCAGGCGAAACAGGCGGTAGACGGCCTCGGACAGGAAGGCCACCGCGCGGGCCAGCCAGCGCGGCACGCTGCGCTCGCCGAGTTCGACGCCGGCGCCGGCGCGCACCATCTCGCCGAGGTAGCTCCTCATCTGCACCGGCTCGCCGTCGGTGACGAAGTAAGTCTCGCCGGGGCGGCCACGCTCGGCGGCCAGCAGCAGCGCGGCGCACAGGTTGCTCACATGGCAGGTCGACGTGAGGTGGCGCCCGCCCGCGATCCAGGCGAACTTGCCGCGCCGGCCCAGCTCCGCCAGGCGCGGCAGCAGCGTGGTGTCGCCGGGGCCCCAGATGGCGCGCGGGCGCAGGATGACGGTCTCGAGGCCGGCGTCGGGGGCGTTGGCGGCGCGCACCAGCTCCTCGGCGCGGCCCTTGCTCCACGGGTAGAGGCCGAATGGGCGCGCGGGCAGCGGCCAGCTCTCGTCGGCCTGCACGATGGGCCGGCCGCCGACCAGCACCGCCTCGGTGGAGACGTGGATCACGCGGCGCACCTTGGCGGCGCGCGCGGCCTCCAGCACGCGGCGGGTGCCCTCGATGGTGACGCGCTCGAAGTCGGCGCGCGGGCCGAAGACCTCGACCTTGGCGGCGGCGTGATAGACCACGTCGCAGCCGGCCATGCCCGCGGTGAGGGCGGCGACATCGTCGAGATCACCACGCACCACCTCGGCGCCGGCGCCACGCACCACGGCGGCCGAGGCGTCGGAGCGCGCCAGCGCACGCGCCTGATGCCCCGCCGCGGTCAGCGCGGCCAGCAGGTTGCGACCCACGAAGCCCGAGCCCCCGGTGACGAACGCGCGCATGGCACCGGCGTAGCACGGTTGACCGCGCCGGCAAATCGGGCGACCACAGGGCATGACCCGCGCTGCAGAGCTGATCGAGCGGCTGGCCCTCCAGCCCCACCCCGAACGCGGCTTCTTCGTCGAGACCTACCGCGCCGCGCACCAGGTCGTGGGCGCCGGCGGCGCCCCGCGCGCGGCCTCGACCGCGATCTACTTCCTGCTCACCGCCGAGCAGCCCGCCAGCTACCTGCACCGGCTGGCGCACGACGAGCTGTTTCACCTCTACGAGGGCGGACCGCTCGACGTCCTGCTGCTGGGCGCCGAGGGCCAGAGCCGCGTGGCCCGGCTGGGCCGCGACGTCGCCGCCGGTGAGCGGCCCCAGCTGGTCATCCCGGCCGGCACCTGGTTCGGCACCGAGCTGGCCCCCGGCGTCGGCCACGTGCTGTTCGGCTGCACCGTGGCGCCAGGCTTCGACTTCAGCGACTTCGAGCTGGCCGAGGGCCCCGAGCTGGCCGCGCGCTACCCTGGCGAGGCGGCGCGGATCGCCCGTCTGACCCGACCTGGCAAACCTTAGCTGATTTGCTAAATGTCATTGACGGACGTTTTGCCGATCGGCTAAGTATTGCGGCAAGGAGGTTCGTGATGTCGAATTCACCCAAGACCGTGCTGGTGCGCTACCAGCCCAAGCCGGGCCAGGAGACCGCGCTGCTGGCGCTGGTGCGCGCCCACCACCCCGTGCTGACCCGCATCGGCCTGGCCGGCCCGATGCAACCGCAGCTGTGGACCGCGACCGACAAGCGCAGCGGCGGCCGCGCCCTGCTGGAGCTGTTCCAGTGGCGCGACGCCGCGGCCTCGGAGCTGGCGCACCACACCCCGGAGGTGATGGCGGTGTGGGAGTCGATGGGGCCGCTGCTCGAGAGCATGTCGATCTCCGAGCTCGAGCCCGTTGCCGACTGACGCCGCGGCCCGGCTGGCCGCGCTCGACGACGTGATGGCCGCGCTGGCGCACGCCGCGCGCCGACACATCCTGCTGACCATCCACTTCTGGGGCGGCAGCATGACCGCGGGCGAGATCGCCGGCCGCTTCGGCCACAGCTGGCCCACCACGACGCGCCACCTGCGCGTGCTGGAGGATGCTGGCCTGGTGCAGCACCAGCGCGAGGGGCGGCTGCGCCGGTACGAGCTTTTGCGCGAACGGCTCGGCCTGGTGCACGAGTGGCTGGCGTGGTTCTCGCCCCGGCCCGCCGAGGCCGCGGCGCCGCCAGCCGCCACCGGGACCGCGCCGCCACTGGCTGCCCGGACGCGCCGCCGCCGCTGAGCGGCCCGCCGGACGCGCCGGCGCTTGCGCCGACCCGTCATTTCTGAGCATCTACTCATTAACCTGCCGTGGCGCGCCCCATCACCATCGCCGATGACGTCATCCTGGCCGCCGCCCGGACCGTGTTCCTGGCCAAGGGCCTGCGCGGCACCACCGCCGAGGTCGCGCGACGGGCCAACGTCGCCGAGGGCTCGATCTTCAACCGCTTCCCCAGCAAGCTGGCGCTGTTCCAGGCCGCCATGCGCCCCACCCTGGAGGACCCGCCCTGGCTGGCCGACCTCGAGCACCAGGTCGGCAGCGCCGACCTGGTGGGCTACCTGTGCGGCCTCGGCATCCACGCCATCGAGTTCTTCGGCAAGCTGATGCCGCTCCTCCTGATGGCGTGGTCGTCCAACCCGGGCGGCCCGGCGGGGCGCCACCCGCTGGGCGGCGCCGACCCGCCACCGCTGCGCATCCTGGCCCGCCTGACCGCGTTCTTCGCCGCCGAGATGCGCGCCGGCCGCCTGCGCCAGCAGCCGCCCGAGGTGCTGGCGCGCGCCTTCATCGGCGGGCTGCAGAACTACGTCCTGTTCGAGCTCTTGCTCAAGCCGCCGCGCGCGCCGCGCCTGGAGCGCGAGCGCTATGTCGCCGACCTGGTCTCGGCGCTGTGGCACGGGGCCCGGCCGAGCCCGCCGGGGGCGACGGCCAAGGACAAGGACCCCACCACGGCCAAGGACAAGGACGAGGACAACGCCAAGGCCAAGCCCAACGCCAAGGCCAACGCCAACGCCAAGGAGCCCCAATCATGAAGGTCGTGCGCAGGCTGGTCCCGCTGCTGGTGCTCGGGGTCCTGGTCGGGGCCTACCTGGGCTATCGCTGGTGGCTGTCGCACCAGCCTTATGTGTGGAGCGGCACCGTCGAGGCCCGCGTCATCACGGTGGGTTCGCGCGCGGGCGGCCGCGTCGCCGAGGTCCACGTGCGCGAGGGCGAGCTCTGCAAGGCCGGCCAGGCGGTGCTCACGCTGGAGCCCGGCGACCTGCCCGCGCAGCGCCTGATCGCGCAGGCCCAGGTGGCGCGCGCCGAGGCCGCGCTGACCCGGCTCGAGAACGGCGCCCGCCCCGAGGAGATCGCCGCCGCCGCCGCGCGCGCCGAGGCCGCCGCCGCCGCCGCGCAGGAGACCCGCACCGGCGCCCGCAGCGAGGAGCTCGGCGCCGCGCGGGCCCGCCTGGAGACCGCACAGGCCGCCGCCGACAAGGCGCAGCTCGACGCCGACCGCGTGGCCAGGCTGCGCGCCGCCGGCGCGGTCTCCGCCGCCGAGGCCGACGGCGCCGCGCTGGCGCTGCGCTCGGCGCTGGCGCAGCGCGACGTGCTGGCGCGCAACCTGGATCAGCTGCAGAACGGCGCCCGCAGCGAGCAGAAGCGCCAGGCCAGCGCGCGCGCCAGCGAGGCCGCGGCCAGCGCCCGCCTGGTCGCCGGGGGCGCCCGGGTCGAGGATCTGGCCGCCGCGCGCGCCGAGGTCGACGCCGCGCGTGGTCGACTGATGCAGGTCGAGGTCATGGAGAAGGAGCTCGTCGTCACCGCCCCGCGCGACGCCCGGGTGGAGTCGCTGGCGCTGCGCCCCGGCGATCTGCTGGCGCCCGGCGCGCCCGCCGCCACCCTGCTCGAGGACGGCCAGCTGTATGTGCGGATCTACGTCCCCGAGACCCTGATCGGGCGCGTGCACCCGGGCCAGACCGTGCAGGTCAAGGTCGACTCCTTCGCGCGCACCTTCGCCGGCACCATCGAGCACATCGCCAGCGTGGGCGAGTACTCGCCGCGCAACCTGCAGACCGCCGACGAGCGCGCCAACCAGGTCTTCGCCACCCGGATCGGCCTGCGCGAGGGCAAGGACCAGCTGCGCGCCGGCATGGCGGCGTCGATCCAGGTGCCGCGGTGAGCGACGCGCACGGCCACGCGCCGGCCATCCGCGTGCAGGGCGTGTCGCGCAAGTTCGGCGACTTCACCGCGCTCGACCAGGTCGACCTCGAGGTGCCGAGCGGCCTGGTCTACGGCCTGCTCGGCCCCAACGGCTCGGGCAAGTCGACGCTGATCCGCATCCTGTGCGGCCTGCTGGCGCCCAGCGCCGGCCACGCCAGCGTGCTCGGCCTCGACGTGGTCTCCGACGGCGAGGCCATCCGGCGACAGATCGGCTACATGAGCCAGAAGTTCGCGCTCTACGACGACCTCACCGTGCGCGAGAACCTGGCCTTCTACGCCCGGATCTACGGCCTGTCCGGGGCGCGCCTGCGCAGCCGCATGGACGCCGCCATCGCGCTGACCCACATCGAACCCTACGTCGATCGCCGCGCCGGCCAGCTGTCGGGCGGCTGGAAGCAGCGCCTGGCCCTGGGCAGCGCCCTGATGCACGAGCCGCGCGTGGTCTTCCTCGACGAGCCCACCGCCGGCATCGATCCCGTCGCGCGTCGCGAGCTGTGGGACCTCTTGTTCCAGCTCGCCGCCCAGGGCATCACCCTGCTGGTCACCACGCACTACATGGACGAGGCCGAGCGCTGCGGCGAGGTCGGCTACCTGTACCTGTCCCGGCTGCTGGTCACCGGCACCCCCGACACCCTGAAGGCGCTGCCCGAGGTCAACCACCCCGGACAGCGTCGCGTCGAGATCGAGGTCAACCGCACCGCGCGCGCCCTGGCCTTCCTGCAGTCGCAGGACTTCGCGCGCAGCCCCACCATCTTCGGGCGCGCCGTGCACACCGAGGTCAGCGCCAGCCTGGGCGACCCCGAGCTGCTCGACCGGCTGCACCACGCCGGCTTCCCCGACGCCACCGTGCGCGCCATCGCGCCCTCACTGGAGGACGTCTTCGTGACCCTGACCGAGCAGGCCGCGCGCGGCCGCGGCAACGGCGGCGGCCCGGGCAAGGCGGCGGCCTGATGTGGGCCTCGTTCGTCGCCATCTTCCAGAAGGAGTTCCTGCACGTCAGGCGGGACCGCGCCACCCTGGTCGCCGCCCTGGCCATCCCGGTGTTCCAGCTGGTGCTGTTCGGCTTCCTCGACACCAACGTCAAGCACCTGCCCACCGTGGTGGTCGACCAGGATCAGTCACGCTGGTCGCGTGAGCTCATCGATCAGCTGCGCGCCACCGGCACCTTCAAGGTCACCCGGGTCACCGCCAACCCGGCGCACGCGCGGAGCGACATCATCGCCGGCCGCGTCCGCGTCGGCGTCATCATCCCACCCGACTTCCACGACAAGCGCGCCAGCGGGGTGGGCGCGCAGATCCTGGTCTTCATCGACGGCTCGGACTCGTCGGTCAGCTCGCAGGCGCAGGCCGCGCTGTCGGGCCTGGCGCTGGAGACCAGCCTGCGCGCGGTCGCCGTGCGCACCGGCGGCAAGCCCGCGCTGATGGCGCAGCCCATCGTGCTGTTCAACCCCGAGGGCCGCACCCCGAACTTCATCATCCCCGGCCTGGTCGCCATCCTGCTGCAGATCGTCGCCATGGTGCTGGCCGCGATGGCCATCGTGCGCGAGCGCGAGCGCGGCACCCTGGAGCAGCTGCTGGTGACGCCGATCCACCCGCTGGGCCTGATGCTGGGCAAGCTGGGGCCCTACCTGGTGCTGGGGGTCATCGAGATGGCGATGACGCTGGTCATCATGCGCTTCGGTTTCGGGGTGCCCATCCGCGGCAGCCTGCTGTTCCTGTTCGCGATGGCCACGGTGTACCTGTTCGCGCTGCTGTCGATGGGGCTGTTCATCTCGACCCGCGCCGGCTCGCAGGCGCAGGCGCAGCAGATGGCGCAGATGCTGCTCTTGCCGTCGATCTTCCTGTCGGGCTACATCTTCCCGACCGCCGGGCTACCGGCGGCGCTGTACTACATCGGGCGTGTGCTGCCAGCGACCCACATGATCGCCATCATGCGCGGCGTGGTGCTGCGCGACGCCGGCCCGCTGGAGCTGCTGCCCAACGTGCTGGCGCTGATCGCCATCAGCGCGGCGCTGGTGTGGCTGAGCGTGCGTCGGTTCAGGAAGGTCACTTTCTAGCTGCACTTCGCGCAGCTAGAAAGTGTCCGGCTCCGACTCCGGCTCCGACTCCGACTCCCGCTCACGGCGGCAGCACACAGCCCAGCGTCTTCATCGACTCGCGCATCGAGTCCGACGCCTGCTTGCACGCCGGCACCACCGCGCTGATCATCTCGGGCGTCACCGCCACCGAGCTCCAAGCCTGCAGGATCTGCACGCGCGCCTGGCGGAAGCTGTCGGCCACCGTCGGCTCCATCTGCGGCATGCAGTGGTCGATCATGCGCAGAAACGCGCCACACTCCGGGATCGCCAGCATGCCCAGCGCGGCGTCCACCGCAGCGTCGATCGGCGGCCCCGCCAGCACCCCCGCGCGCGCGCCGGCGCCATGGCCGGTCACCGCGAAGCCGGCGTCGCGACCACGCTGAAGCCGCTTCGCCTCCGGCGCCCGCCCCTGCTCGTCCTTCTTGCACCCGCCGAGCAGCGCCACCAGCAAGCCCAGCCACACCATGCGCACGCCATCAAGGTAGCAGGAGCCCGCCCACGCGGCACGTTGTAGGATGGCGTCGCTGCCGCACCGTGCGGCCCCGAGGCTCATGTCGACCCTGCCCGAGCTGAAACGACCACGCTGGCGACGCGCGCTGTGCTGGGGCGGTCTGCTGTGGGCCATCTGGCCCTCGGCGCAGGCGCTGGCCGAGTCAAGCAGCCACGGCGACCCGGTGGCGCCGCTGATGCTGTCGCTCGCGGTCATCCTGCTGGCCGGCAAGCTGGGCGCCGATCTGGCGGTCCGCCTCGGCCAGCCCGCGGTGCTCGGCGAGCTCGTCGTGGGTGTGCTCATCGGCAACCTGGTGCTGGCTGGCTTCACGCGGCTCGACTACATGAAGACCGACGCCATGGTCGACATCCTGGCGCGCCTCGGCGTGGTGGTGCTGCTGTTCGAGGTCGGTCTGGAGTCCACCGTGGCGCAGATGATGAAGGTCGGCACCTCGGCCTTCCTGGTCGCGACCCTGGGTGTGGTCGGGCCGTTCGCGCTGGGCTGGGGCGTCGGCGCCATCCTGGTGCCCGACGCCAGCCTCTACGTCCACGCCTTCCTGGGCGCCACCCTGACCGCGACCAGCGTCGGCCTGACCGCGCGCGTGATGAAGGATCTCGAGCGCTCGCAGACCAACGAGGCGCGCATCGTGCTGGGCGCCGCCGTGATCGACGACGTGCTGGGCCTGGTCATCCTGGCCGTGGTCACCGGCGTCATCCAGGCCGCCGACAAGGGCGGCACCATGTCACCGCTGTCGGTCATCATCATCGTGGGCAAGGCCACCGCGTTCCTGGGCGGCTCGCTGCTGCTGGGGATGTGGCTGTCGCCGCGCATGTTCAAGATCGCCTCGAAGATGCAGGCGCGCGGCGTGCTGCTGGCGCTGGGGCTGGCGTTCTGCTTCTTGCTGGCCTGGGTGGCCAGCCTGATCGAGCTGGCGCCCATCGTGGGCGCCTTCGCGGCCGGCCTCATCCTGGAGGACGTCCACTACAAGGACACCAAGCTGGGTGAGGAGGTGCTGGACGACCTCATGAAGCCCATCGGCGCCTTCCTGACCCCGATCTTCTTCGTGGTCATGGGCATGCGCACCGATCTGGAGGCGCTGGCGCAGCCCGCGGTGCTCGGGCTGGCGGGGGCCCTGACGCTGGCCGCCATCGTCGGCAAGCAGATGTCGATGCTGGGCGTGGTGACCAAGGGGGTCGACCGCCTGGTGGTCGGCATCGGCATGATCCCGCGCGGCGAGGTCGGCCTGATCTTCGCCAACATCGGCCTCGGGCTGCACGTGGCGGGCAAGCCGATCGTCGATCAGGATACCTTCTCGGCGGTGGTGGTGATGGTGATCGTGACCACGATGGTCACGCCACCGGCGCTGAAGTGGGCCTTCACTCGCAAGGGGTAGCGCATGGCGGTGTCGGGCGGTGCGGAGTCGCTGATCGGACGCACGGTCGGCAACTATGTGGTGCTGAGCAAGCTGGGCGAAGGCGGCATGGGCACCGTCTACCAGGCCGAGCACCCGGGGATCGGGCGCCGCGTCGCCATCAAGGTGCTGCGCGCCCACCTGGCCGGTGACCCCGACACCGTGGCGCGCTTCTTCCGCGAGGCGCGCGCGGTCAACCAGGTGCGCCATCCCAACGTGGTGCAGGTGCTGGATCTCGGCACCACGCCCGAGGGGACCATCTACGCCATCATGGAGCTGCTCGAGGGCGAGAGCCTGGCCGGGCGGCTGCGCCGGGTGCGCCGCCTGGAGCTGGGCGAGGCCACCGCGGTGTTCGACGCCTGCGCCGACGCGCTGGAGGCGGTGCACGCGCACGGCATCGTGCATCGCGATCTCAAGCCCGACAACATCTTCCTGGCCCGCCCCGACGACGGCGGACCCGAGGTGGTCAAGCTGCTCGATTTCGGCGTGGCCAAGCTGCTCGACGGCGCCGACGCCAACATTTCGCAGACCGGCGCGCTGATCGGGACCCCGGCGTACATGTCGCCCGAGCAGTGCGAGGGCCAGCGCGACGTCGACGCGCGCACCGACGTCTACGCCATGGGCTGCGTGCTGTACCACATGCTGGTCGGGCTGCCGCCGTTCCAGGCCGACAGCGTGACCAAGATGATCATGATGCAGGTCGGCACCATGCCGCCGCGCGCGCGCGAGCATCGCCCCGAGCTGCCGCCCGCCATCGAGGCGCTGCTGGAGCAGGCGCTGGCCAAGCGCGCCGACGAGCGGCTGCAGTCGATGCGGGCGTTCCGCACCGCGCTGCGCGGCGTGGCCCGCAGCGCCGGCGTCGAGATCGCGATGCCGCGACCCAGCCAGCGCGCGCTGGAGGCGGTGGCGCCGACACAGCACGCGGCGGCGCCGGCGTTCCAGCCCACGCTGCCGTCGCAGCCCGGCGGCGGCGAGACCCTGACCACGCTGGGCATCGGCGCGGGCCAGCAGGAGGCCGCGGAGCCGCCGGCCCGCCGTGGCCGTGGCCGCGGCGGTGGACTGGTGCTGGGGCTGGCGGGCCTCGGGTTGGTGGCGGCGGGGGTGGCGGCGTTCGTGCTGCTGACGCGCGGGGACGGCAGCAAGACCGCCGGGGTCGAGGGCAGCGCGGGCTCGGGCACCGGCTCGAGCGCTGGCGCTGGTGTGGTGAAGGTCGACGTGGCGGTGGATGCCGCGCTGGGCGCGTCGGCCAAGGTCGAGCCGGCGGCGCGCAGCAAGGTCAACCTGGACAGCTGCAGCGGCGCGCTGGCCCACGTCGCCGGCCTGATGGCCGGCAGGGCCGGCGCCAAGACGCAGCCGTATCGCCACCTCGGGCGCGTCGCCAGCGAACCCGCCTATGCCACCACCATGCAGCAGGGCTGCATGGCCAGCTTCGATGACGTGCTGGTGACCTGCTTCTCGGCGGCGGCCAGCGCCGACGACGTGGTCGGCTGTGGCGATGCCTTCCTGGGTCGGCGCTGCGCGGCGGGCAGCCAGCGCGAGTGCGGCTCGCTGGCCTGGAACGCCATCGAGAGCGGCGACGACGCGCGCGCCGCGACGCTGGCCAGGGCAGCCTGCGCCGCCGGCGACGGCCAGGGCTGCAGCGCGCTCGGCATGTTGAGCTACTACGGGCGCGGCGGCGCCGTCGACCGCGCCGCCGCGATGGCGAACTTCGCGCGCGGCATGGCGGTCGATGACGCCCATGCCTACGCTTACGCCGGCCACTTCGCCGAGCTGGGCATCGGCGCGCCGCCCGATCTGGTCGAGGCGCGGCGCCGCTTCAGCGCCGGCTGCACCCTGGAGCCAGGCCACCTGGCGTGCGCCCGGCTGGCCGCGCTCGAGGACGCCGGCCTGGGCGGCGGGCGCGATCGCAAGCGCGCGCGCGAGCACGCCGAGCGCGCCTGCGAGCACGACGTGCCCGACGGCTGTCGCTTCCTGGCCGCGCACGCCCGGGCCAAGGACGCCGCCGCGCTGTATGCGCGCGCCGCCGCGCTGTATGCCGAGCGCGCCGACGTGCTGCCCACGCACCTCCTGCACCTCGGCGAGCTGCGTGTGGCCGGCCTGGGCTTGCCCGCCGATCCAGTGGCCGGGCTGGCCGAGATCGGGCGCGCCTGCGACCAGCACGAGCCGCTGGCCTGTCGCGTGCTCGGCCAGCTGCACGTCGGCGGCGGCGCCTTCGAGATCGACGTCACCCGCGCGCGCGCCGCCAACCAGCGCGCCTGCGAGGCCGGCCTGCCCGACGCCTGCGCCGCCGCCACCTGTCAGGGCCTGCTCGATCCCAGGCTGGGCGCGCCCGAGGCCCGGGCGCTGGCGGCGTGCAAGGCGGCCGGCCACCTCGGCCCGGTCGCCAGCAAGCGTGAGCCGCGGGTGCGCAACGCCCCGACCAGCCCCAGGCGCCCGCCGCCGCTGCGCAAGAACGACGACCTGGCCCCGCTCTACTGAGGCCGGATTGTTGCCCCCCGCCGCCCCGGGCTCGAAAATGGGCGCGGAGGTTCGCGATGTGGCTTTCCGTGGTGTGGACCGATGGTAGCGAGAGCAAGGTGCGGCTGGGCTCGCTGCGCGAGCTCGATCAGTTCGTGGGGCGCTACCTGAAGCTGGGGGTGTACCGAGATCTGGTGTCGTCGCCGAGCGGGCTCAGGCTGATCCTGGGCTGAGCCCGCGGCGCGCCGGGCGGGTGGCTACTCGTCGGCGGCGGCGCCGTCGCCGTCGCCGTCACCGTCGCCGCCATCAGCGTCACTGGCGGCGGCGTCGCCACCGGCGCCCTTGCGCAGCCGCCGCTGCAGGGTGCGCCGATCGATCTCGAGGCGCATCGCGGCGTGCGAGACATTGCCGTCACAGGCGGCCAGCACGCGCTGGATGTGGATCCACTCCGCCGCGGCCAGCCCTCCGGGGGGCAGCGGCGCCGCGGCCGGCCCCAGGCGTGGCTCGACGTTGCGCTCGAGCGCGGCCAGGATCTGGTCCGGTCCGGCCGGCTTGCGCAGCACGCGCACCGCACCTGCATGGGCGGCGTCGACCGCCTCCTCGAGGTCCACGTTGCCCGACAGCAGCACCATGCGCAGCGCGGGGTGCAGCTGGCGCAGCCCGTCGAGCACCTCGAGCCCGGTGTGCTCGGGCATCCACAGGTCGACCACGGCCAGATCGGGCTCCCAGCTGGCCGCGATGGCGATGGCGTCGTCGTAACAGGACGCGGTGCGGACCTCGCAGCCGCGGGCCTGGAAGCTGCGCGCCAGTGACTCGCGCACGAGTTGATCATCGTCAGTGATGAGTACAGATCGAACCTGACCGTTTGGCCGCCCCTGGCGCTCCGACTCGGTTTGCATCGCGTGACCTCCCACAAATTGAGGTTAATGTGTTCGCACCCAGCCGGGTAGACAGGAACTACGCGAATTCAGGTGCGGCAAAAATGTATGCGAGGCCGGCACAGGCCATGAGTGATCGAGGTGAGGACCCCGGAGCGGACTTCGTTCCCCTCGGCAGCTATGCGGTCGGGCTCGAGGTGGACAGCCTGCAGGCCTTCCTGGAGTCCAATGGAATCATGTGCTTTCAGCGTGGCGGTCAGGTCGCTGCCACGCTGCGTTACGGCTTTTATGACGTCCGCCTCGAGGTGCGGCGAAGTGACCTCGACAAGGCGCGCGAGCTCGAGACCGCGTTCAACCAGGGCCTGCCCGGCTACCCATTTCGCGATGGTGGAGAGGGCACCGGTGGCGAGCTGGAGGAGGGGCTGGGCGACGACGAGGCGGCTGGGGACGAAGCCGGCGACGACCATGCCGCAGGTAACGAAACGCCGCACCGGCGCCCCAGCAGCAAGGTCGAGCACGAGTATGCCGCGCCCGAGCCGCCCCTGGACGCCGCCAAGGTCAGCCGCCGTGCCCTGGTGCCAGCCTTCGGCGCCGCCAGCTTCGCGGCCGGGCAGCGCCTCGGCGGTGTCGTCGTCGCGCTGGCCGAGCTGGGCGGGCTGGCGCTGCTGATCAGCGGCCACCTGTTCGCGGGTGCCAGCGCGCTGGTGGGCGGCCTGGCGCTGGACTTCTTCGGGTCGCGCAACGCGGTGCACCACCACAACGAGCTGCAGCGCCGCCGGGCCGAACGCCGCGCCACCGACGGCCGGCTGCTCGGGCGCTGAAGTGATGCGGCGATGATCGACGTCGCGCTGGCCAGCTGTGTGACGCTGCCCGAGGCGGATCCTGACGAGGTGCTGCTGCTCGAGGCGCTGCGTGCGCACGGCCTGCGCGCCGAGGTCTGGGCCTGGGACGCTCCCGCGCGCGACTGGGCCAGCGCGCGCCGCGTGGTGCTGCGCTCGACCTGGAACTATGTGCACCACGCGGCGGCGTTCCTGGCCTGGGCCGAGCACGTGGCCGAGGTCAGCGCGCTCGACAACCCGGCCGAGGTGGTGCGCTGGAACTGGCACAAGGGCTACCTCTGCGAGCTGGCCGGGCGCGGCGTGCCGGTGACACCGACCGCGCTGGTGCGGCGCGGCGACCCGCGCGGGCTCGACGCCATCGCGGGAGAGTGGGACGAGGTCGTGGTCAAGCCGGCGGTGTCGGCGGGCTCGTTCGCGACGCTGCGGGCGCGGCGCGGCGCGCCCAGCTGGGAGGTCGCCGCGGCGCACCTCGGGCGCCTGCTCGGCGAGCGCGACATGCTGGTGCAGGCCTTCCTGCCCGCGGTCGAGGGCCACGGCGAGCGCGCCCTGGTGCACATCGACGGGGCGCTGACCCACGCCGTGCGCAAGCAGCCGCGCTTCGCGGGCGACGCCGAGAGCGTGTCGGCCGCGGTGGCCGCGCTGCCCGAGGAGGCCGCGCTGGCGGAGCGCGTGCTGGCGGAGGCGGGCGCGGCGCTCGGGCTGCCCGCCGCGCCACCCCTCCTCTATGCACGCTGTGACGTCGCGCCCGGGCCAGCGGGCAGCCCGGTGCTGATGGAGCTCGAGCTCATCGAGCCGTCGCTGTTCCTGGCCGAGGCGCCAGCGGCGCTGGAGCGGCTGGTGCGGGCCATCGCGGCCAGGCTGTCGGGCTAGCCTCGACTCGCGCAGGGACGGGCGCGCGCGGGGCTGGCGGGATCGTGTTACGGTGGGCCCGCCATGCCGACGGTGATCTATCAGGATTCGGACGGGGTGGACCGGAGCTTCGAACTCGGGGCCGACCCGGTCGTGATGGGACGGGCGGAGGATTGCCACGTGCGCAGCGGGGACGGCAGGCTGTCCCGCCACCACGCGCGCATGAGCTTCGATGGCAGCCAGGTCTGGGTCGAGGATCTCGGCAGCGTCAACGGCGTCTATGTCGGGGGCGAGCGCGTGCAGCGCGGCGTGGTGCCGCCCAGCGAGCTGGTGCTGGTCGGCAGCCTGGTGATGTTCGTCAACCCGCCCCCGGGTGGCCAGGCCATGCCGGGCTGGTCGGCGGGGGCGACGGCGTCGCAGCTGATCGGCTGCCTGGCGCAGGAGCGCAAGGCGCGCGCGGAGGTCGAGGCCGAGCGCGACAACCTGGGCCGGCGCGTGTTCGAGCTGCACGAGCAGCACAAGACCGCGGGGCCGACCGCGGCCGAGGTCGAGTATCTGGCCGCGGGCCTGCGCCGCGCGCGCGAGGAGGCCGGCGCGGCGCAGCGCGAGATCGAGTCGCTGCGCGCCGAGCTGGCGCGCGCGGGCGCGGGTGGTGGCGCCGCGGCTGGTGAGCTGGCGGCGCTGCGCGCGGCGCTCGACGAGGCGCAGCGTGAGCACGTCGCCTACCAGGCCGCGGCCGACGTCGACAAGGCGCTGATCCAGGACGAGGTGCGCGCACTGTCGGAGGAGCTGGACCGGCTGCGCGCGGTGCGCGCCGAGGGCGGCGACAAGAAGGCGCGCGCCGAGCTCGAGGCCGAGCGCGGCAAGCTGGCCGCCGAGCTGGCCAAGGCGCAGGACGAGCGCGCCAAGCTGGCCGCGGAGCTCGACAAGCTCAAGCAGGACGGCGCCGCCGCGGAGAAGCTGCGCCAGGGTGCCCTGGCCGGCGTGCAGGCCGAGCGCAGCAAGCTGGTCGAGGAGGTCGCGCGCGTCAGCGGCGAGCTGGCGGCGGCCAAGGCCAGCGCGACCAAGCTGCAGGCGGCGGTCGACGCCGCCAAGGCCGAGGCCGGCAGCAGCGGCAAGGCGGCGCAGGAGCTGGCCGCGGTGAAGGCCGAGCTGGAGGCGCTCAAGAAGTCGAACGCCGAGCACACCAGCACGGCGGCGGCGGCCGCGGCCGAGCGCGACATGTTGAGCGGCGAGTTCGATCGCCTGGCCGCCGACAACAAGCGGCTCAGCGCGGAGGTCGAGCGCCTGACCGCGGAGGACAAGAAGCTGGCCGCCGACCTGGTCGCGGCGCGGCGCGCGGGCGAGAGCGCCGGCGCGGTCGAGGCCGAGCGCGTCAAGCTGGCCAAGGAGGTCGAGCGGCTGGCGCACGACGGCAAGCGCCTCAGCGGCGAGGTCGCCGAGGCGCGCGCCGCGGCCGAGAAGGCCAGCGCCGAGCAGAGCAAGGCGCAGGACGACAACAAGCGCCTGGGCGCCGACCTCGAGCAGGCGCGCGCGGCGGCGACGGCGGCCGGGGCCGACAAGGCCAAGCTGGAGGCCGAGCTGAAGCGGCTCGGCGGCGAGCTCGGCGAGGCCCGCACCGCGGGCGCCGGCGCGGCGGCGGCGCAGATCAAGGCCGCCGAGGCCGAGCGCGACAAGGTGGCCGCCGAGGTGGCGCGCCTCGGCGCCGAGCTCGCGGCGGTGACCGCGGCCAGGGCGGCGGCGGAGAAGGCGGCGGCGGAGACCAAGGCGGCCGCCGACAAGGCGACCGCGGAGGCCAGGGCCGCGGCCGACAAGGCCGCGACCGAGCTGGCGGCGGCCAAGGCGGCGCTCGACAAGGCCACGGCGGAGGCGGCCAGCGCGAAGGCGGCGGCCGACAAGGCGGCGGCCGAGCTGGCCAGCGCGCGCAGCGCGGCCGACAAGGCCAGCGCCGAGGTCGCCAGCACCCGGGCGGCGGCGGACAAGGCCACCGCGGACGCCGCGGCGGCCAAGGCGGCGGCCGACAAGGCTGGCGGCGAGAGCGGCGCGGCCAAGGCGGCCGTCGACAAGGCGACCGCGGACGCGGCCAGCGCCAGGGCAGCGGCCGACAAGGCCAGCGCGGAGGCGGCCAGCGCCAGGGCGGCGGCCGACAAGGCGATCGCGGAGGCGGCCAGCGCCAGGGCGGCGGCCGACAAGGCCAGCGCGGAGGCGGCGGCGGAGAAGGCGGCGACCGAGCGGGCGCAGGCCGAGGTGCAGCGGCTGGCCGCGGAGATCGCGGCGATTCGCGGCGCCGGCTCCAGCGTCGAGCAGCAGGCCGCGGCGGCGGCGCAGGCTGCGCAGACCGAGCGCGCCCAGCTGTCGAGCGAGGTCGATCGCCTGACCCGCGAGCGCGACGCCGCGCGCATCGAGGCGGCGCAGGCCAAGGCGGAGGCCGACAAGATCGCGCGCGAGGCGGCCAGCTCGCGCGGGGCCGCGGCCGAGGCCGGCGCCGAGGCGGACAAGCGCGCAGCCGAGCTGGCGGCGGCGCGCGCGGCGGCCGACAAGGCCGGCGCCGAGGCCGAGCAGCGCGGCGCCGAGCTGGCGGCGGCGCGCGCGGCGGCGACGAAGG
>JADYYK010000299.1 GCA_020853705.1 Deltaproteobacteria bacterium | reverse complement strand
GCGCGGAAAGCAGCGCATCGAGAAGGGCGGGATCGAGCACCTTGGGCAGGCGCTTGGGGCGCTTGGGGAGCGCAACGCCGTACAGCAGGTCGCGCTCCGTAGCACCCTCCTGGAGCAAGTACTTGTAGAAGCCGTGCACGGTGCTGGTCCGGCGCGTGATCGAGGCCGCGACGATGCCGGAGTCCTTCAATTCCGTGAGGTATTCGCGGAAGAGCGCCCGTGTCGTGCGAAGCGGCTCAAGTTCATGCTCCGCGCACCAGCGGAGGAAGCCGCCAATGTCGGTCCGGTAGTTCCGGATGGTGTATGCCGAGCGGTTGCCGACGGCTGAGAGCTCGCGCAGGTACGCGTCGAGGAAAGCGTCAGCGGTCTTGTGGGCAGCGGGACTGGCCATAACGGATTCTGTTTCGTCAAGAAGTTAGGGGCGAGCCGGGAAGCGTATGCTCTCCGTCCAGCATGCCTGCTGCTATCGAAACCCGCGGTCTGACGAAGTCCTTTGGCAGCCTCGTCGCCGTGAACGGCCTGGACCTCGCGGTCGAAACTGGCGAAGTGTTCGGCTTCCTTGGGCCGAACGGCGCCGGCTAGACCACCACCCTCCGCAGGCTCCTCGACTTCCTCCGTCCGACTGCCGGGAGCCTGAGCGTGCTCGGCGGCGATGTGCGTAACCCCGCTCTTCGAAGGCGCATCGGTTACCTTCCCGGTGACCTGAAACTTGACTGCCGGTACTCCGGCAACGACATCGTCGATTACTTCGGCCGCCTTCGAGGCGGCGTGGACCGCGGGTACGCCGAAGTGATCGCCCGCCGATTCGACCTGGACCTGGCGCGGCCGTCGGGAGAACTCTCGACCGGGAACCGGCGAAAGGTCGGCATCCTCCAGGCGTTCATGCACCGGCCAGAGCTGCTCATCCTGGATGAACCTACGGCCGGGCTCGATCCGCTGCTGCAAAACGAGTTCGTCTCCCTCGTGCGGGAAGCGGCAGCCTCCGGAGCGACGGTCTTCCTGTCGTCGCACGTGCTGCCGGAAGTGGAGGCGCTCGCCGGACGAGTGGCGGTGCTCCGGCAGGGACAGCTTGTGACCATCGCCACTATCGACGCGCTGCGGCAACGCGCGCGCCACCGGCTTCGGCTGCTGGTCGAAGGCGAGGCGGACGCGCGCCGCTTCCTCGCGGCCCCCGGCGTTGTTTCGAGCACGCGTGACGGGTCCGCAATCGACGTCGTGGTCGAGGGCAGCGTCGACGGCGTCCTGAAGGTCGCCGCGACCATGACCGTCACGCGAATCAGCACCCCCGGCGACGACCTCGCGGAGATGTTCATGGCCTTCTACGGCGGCGAGGGCCCGCAGTGACGGTCCTGCGCTACTTCTTGCGCGACCGCCGAAAGTCCGCGTTCTGGTGGGCGCTGGGGTTCTTCGCCCTGGCAGCCTTCACCTGTGCGTTCTATCCGAGCATCAAGGGCCAGCAGGACCTCGACCAGGTCGTGAAGGACCTGCCTCCTGCCGTGCAGGCGATGTT
>JADYYK010000238.1 GCA_020853705.1 Deltaproteobacteria bacterium | reverse complement strand
GATCTCTTTGGGCTCGGGCTTGGGCAGGTCGTCGGCCATCGGCGTCTCTCTCGGGGCAGCGGGGTTGGCGTTCGATGCCGGCGGCGCGCGGAACGCCGCGCGCGGGACGGCTACATCAGCACACCGCCCGAGGGCAGGCCGCCGTCGGGCTTGGGCGCCGCCGGCACCGCGGCGTCCGGCGTCGCGCTCGGCTGGGGCAGCACACCGCGATCGACCCGCGGCCGCGCACCCGGCGGCGGCGCCGGCTGATCGGCGGCCTCGGTGATCTTCTCGATCGGCCGCGGCCCGTCGCGCAGGGCCTGGTTGGCGGCCTCGAGGTGCTCGATCCAGGCGTCGTTGTCCTTGAACAGCACCGGCTGGCGCGCGGCCGCGTCCTTGAAGCGCGCGATGGCCTCCTCGATCTTCTTCTGCGCCTCGGCCACCGACTGTCCGCCCTCGCGATAGGACAGGTCGCCCTGCAGGTGCTGGATCAGCGGCTTCTGCTCGGTGTACGAGCGCGACAGCAGCAGCGCCTGGGTCAGCTGCGCCTTGGCCTCGGCGACCTCCTCGGCCTTCTTCGAGCGCAGCCCGGCCTGGGCCCGCACGATGAGCAGCTCCACCATCGAGCGCTCGAGCTCCAGCGTCTCGGTGAAGGTGCGCGATCTACAGTCGGCCTCGGGCGGCAGCTTGATGGGCCGGTACGCCGCGCCGCCGAGCTGCTGGCGCCCCCACGGCCAGCTCGACCCGCGCGCCGCGATGACCTTGTCCTCGCGACACTCGAGGTACAGATAGCGACTGTTGCGCCACGACAGCAGCCACACGATCACGATGACGATCGCGAGCAGCCCGCCCCCCGCGGCATAGAGCCTGAACTTCGAGCGCTCCTTCTTCTCGGCCGCGTCGGGCGCCCCCGGCTTCCTGGCCCGCGCCTCACGCGGCGGCACCGAGCCGCTGAACGGCTCCGGGGCAGGGGAGGTCTTCGCAGGCGTGCTCGCGCTCGGACTCGTGCCCGTGCTCGGACTCGTGCCCGTGCCCGGACTCGTGCCCGTGCCCGGACTCGTGCCCGTGCCCGTGCCCGTGCTCGTGCTCGGACTCGTACTCGGACTCGTGCTCGGACTCGTGCTCGGACTCGGCCCCGCGTCGCCCGTGCCCTGTGGCCTGTCGCCTGTGGCCTGTCGCCTGTTCTCCGCCTCCGGCCCCGCCTCCGGCCCCGCCTCCGGCCCCGCCTCCGCCGTCAACGCGACGACGACCTTCTCCTCCGGCTCTGCCGTCCAGCCTTCATCCGTCGCCGTCAGCGCGCGCGCCCCCGGCTCCGCATCCGCGGACCTGTCGCCCGGCTTGCCGCCCTCCGGCTTGTCTCCGCCCGTGCTCACAGCTACTCGCTCGCGCCCTCGACCAGCCCGATGAAGGGCAGATTGCGATACTTCTGCGCGAAGTCCAGCCCGTACCCGACCACGAACTGGTTGGCGATGTTGAAGCCCAGGTAGTCGATCGGCACCTGCTTCACGGCGCGCTCCGGCTTGTGCAGCAGCGCGCAGATCTTGACCGACGCCGGGTGGCGGGTGGTCAGGTTGTCGAGCAGGTAGTCGATGGTCAGCCCGGTGTCGATGATGTCCTCGACGATGATGAGGTGCTTGCCGTCGATGGGCTTGGTCAGGTCGCTGGTGATGCGCACGACGCCCGACGACTTGGTCTCGTCGCCATAGCTGGCGATGCCCATGAACTCGAGCGTGATGGGCAGCTCGATGTGGCGCACGAGGTCGGCCATGAAGATGAACGACCCCTTGAGCACGCCCACGACCACGACCTCCTTGCCGCGGTACTCGCGCGTGATCTCGGCGCCCAGCTCCTTCACCCGCGCCGCGATCTTGTCGGCCGAGATCAGGATCGACAGCTTCTTGTCAGGGATCTCAAACATAGCTGTTGTTCATCACCTCTCCGAGCCCGCCTCCGCCCGGCACGATGTACTGGTTGTCGGTGAGGCCGCGCTCCTCGCTCCAGCGCGAGCCCGGCATGGTCGCCAGCACCTCGGGCGTCGACAGCCCGCGGTCCAGCCGCAGCGCATACACCTTCACCTCGGGATGATTCCTGGTCACGTGGCGCAGGTACTCCGGCGTCACGATGAGGTGCAGCGCGCACACCTTGAGCGCGTGGCCGTGCACCTCGTCGCGGTAGTGCCCCAGCACCTTGGACACCGTCGACCCGGTGGCGCCCATCGGATCCGGGATCAGCAGCACCGCACCATCGATGGGCCCGCCGATCTTGGAGCCATACATGGCCGCGCCGGTGACGCGCCCGGCCTCGTCGGTCTGCCGCCCCAGCACCAGGTGATCCTGGCGCACCCCCTCCGGCTGCAGCACCTGGTTCAGGAAGTCGTAGGTGACCTGCGACGGCAACAGGCCGGCGCGCGCCACCGCGACCACCACCGCCGGCGTCTCCGCCGCGATGGCCTCGCCGCGCCACACCCCGCGCGGCGTGTGATCAATCATGCGCGTCGGCACCGCCACGCTGCGCCGCGGCAGCTCGCTGGCCAGCACCTCGTGCACCAGCGCGCGGTAGGTCTCGCGCACCAGGTTGTTGACCTCGGGCTGCACGGTGCCCTTCTGGCACAGGCGCGCCAGCAGCGTCAGCGCCAGCGGGTCGTGCAGGATGTGCACATTGGTCCCGTAGCGATGTTCGATCTCGCAGGCGCGGTAGCTGACCTGCGCCCACTGCGTGTCCTGGACCTCGGCCGCCATCCGCGTCTCCGCTCTCCTGGAAGCGAGCAACTTATCATGCGCGGGCACAGGCCCCGAGCAGCGAAATTGCCGCCACGGGCGCCGCATGGTACCTGATGGACATGCCCGGGCCCACCCCGATCGAGGCCATCGACCTCAAGACCACGACCCGAGACGAGACCATCGACATCACCTCGCTGGTGCGCCAGGTGGTCAAGAAGCTCGGGGTCGATGCCGGCATCTGCTACGTCTACTGCCCGCACACCACGGCCGGCCTCACGCTGCAGGAGAACTCGGATCCCGACGTGAAGAAGGATCTGCTGGCCCAGCTCGCGCGCATGGTGCCGCGCGACGCCGGCTTCGTGCACAGTGAGGACAACTCCGACGCCCACATCAAGGGCAGCCTGGTGGGCAGCTCGCTCAGCATCCCGATCGAGAAGGGCAAGCTCCTGCTGGGCACCTGGCAAGCGGTCTTCTTTTGCGAGTTCGACGGACCGCGCAGCCGCAAGGTCCTGGTCAAGGTGATCGCTGGCTAGCCTCCGCGCAGAGTCAGGCCGAATCCCGTAAGCGCGCTTGCTCATCGACCCCGACTCCGTTGGAGTGTCCGCACGTTGGCCTTGACAGCCCCATGGCTGCCGCGTAAAAGGTCCCGTTCTTCAGAAGCGGGTCCTGGTTCGGCACGGAGCTTCGCTGGCGTAGCTCAACTGGCAGAGCACCCGCCTTGTAAGCGGAAGGTTACGGGTTCAAGTCCCATCGCCAGCACAGACCAAACGAGACAAAACAAGCCGAAAGCGAGACAAAAATACGGAGGGATGCCCGAGTGGCCAAAGGGAGCAGACTGTAAATCTGCCGGCGCAAGCCTTCGAAGGTTCGACTCCTTCTCCCTCCACTCCCGATTGCGGGTGTAGCTCAGTTGGTAGAGCTCTAGCCTTCCAAGCTAGATGTCGCGGGTTCGAGTCCCGTCGCCCGCTCCGACCACCCGCCGCTTCGCAGAGGAAGACCCAGACACCGACCACCCACACCCGCCCGCTTAGCTCAGAGGTAGAGCACCTCCTTGGTAAGGAGGTGGTCCCCGGTTCAATTCCGGGAGCGGGCTCCACCAGTTACAGACCACTCGTCGGAGAGGCCAAGCCATGGCGAAAGAGAAATTCGTACGCAACAAGCCCCACGTCAACATCGGCACCATCGGTCACGTCGACCATGGCAAGACCACGCTGACGGCGGCGATCACGAAGCACTGCGCGACCAAGGGCCGTGCGCAGTTCATGGCGTACGACCAGATCGACAAGGCGCCGGAAGAGCGCG